>NZ_JAEKFF010000005.1:0-597500 GCF_016650715.1 Pseudomonas sp. TH39(2020)
CCGGAACAACCACCAGCAGCGGAAAACGCTTGGGCACCCTGTATCAGGCCAACGCCAATTGGACGCCGACCGCTAACGTTTCCGTTGACCTCGACTATTTGTTCTACGACATCGGTTCGGCGATCAAAAGCGCCGGCGGCAACAACTCGCAAATACTGGTGCTGCGCTCCACGTTTCGCTTTTAGGCATCAAGAACATCCGGCAGGAACGCCGCTCGGCAATTCATTAAATTTGCCGTCGACAAAGACGTTGACTGCGCGCACCAGATTGATATCGGTGAATCATCGAGGCTTTCCGACAGTAAGGTGCTTTGGCCTCGATGTTCACCTTGAATACAAGCGTTTTAATGGATCACCCTCAAATCCATCTGATACGGTTTTTTTTCGATCACCTGAGTCTTTTTCGTCAACCAACAGTCTATAAAGTGCATGCCCGATGTTCTTTCAAACAACAAAAAGCAGCCAACTAGCTTTGGCTCTTTGGCACACTGACGCGCTCAAGAATTTAGACCATCCCAGGATCAACAATAGAACCCTGCTTATCAGAAAAAATGGGACAAATAACTATTCAAATGATATGGAGATGGCCGCTGTGCGAAAGCTTGGCTTGGGCTTCCTGGTAACTGGCATTTTGGGGCAACTATCAGCACTACTATGGACCTACATGTCCACAGGACCCATTTGTCAAAATAACGTCGACAATTCATACATCCAGCAAAAAGTGACAAAGTTCGAACAACTCATCGATGACACCGCTAATAAAGTTGTGACAGAGCTCAGTACAACACATTCCGACGGGCTCACGCCCCTTGCGAAAAACGGATCCCACATACCCGATTCAACGGAGGCTGACGCCGTACAGTTTTTGCTCGAAAAGCCAGACGAAACTCCAGTACTTACGCTGCCTTCATTGCCCGTACAGGCACACAAATGGACGATTATTCTCAGCGGTCTGATCACTTTTACCGGCCTGCTCTTGGCCGTATTCGCCCGCAAAAAAACCATTGATCCGCAATGGCACGTCTTTCGCACCGTGCCAGGCTCGCTAATCACGCTGGAACGCCAGTGTTTGACGTGCGGCGGCTTCATTTCCCACACTGCAAAACCCGCTTCAGCCACGCCGTCATCCGGCTTGTGGGTGATCGAAATAGCGTTGAACACACCCAACCGTCATCGCGCCACAAAAGCCATCAAGCAGCTGGAGTTGCCGGTAGCACGTAAAGAAAACAACTTTGTCGTCATCGGCCCGTATAAACAGAAGCAGGACGCGGCTCGAGTCGTGAAAGAGTTGAGTGAAAGTCATGGCGTTAGAGGATGGATGATGGCGGGAAATTGACATAGCCCGATTTTGCACTGGGCCGACCTCGAACAAACGGCTACTTATTTATGACACAAGAGCGCATTCATGATCGCAAAAGAACTTAGGGCCGAACTCGCCCTGAAGAAATTCCTGGCCGCCAACTTATGGATCCAACTTGAACTCAGCGAGCTGAACTACAGCCTCGCTGAAAACTGCGGGCTTTCGCCAGAAGAATATCGCCTGAAATTTCTGCAAGAAGCATTTGAAGCAGAAGCAGACGCTCACGACTGCGATTGCTGGGACTTCATTCTGCAGTGGGTGGCCGACACTAAGGAAGAGCTGGAGTTGATGCGTGAAGAACGCATGAAAGAGATTTATGACTTTCTGGACGATTAGTAGACCCTACAACTTTCGCAGCCTATACAAGCCGCCAGTTTCAAGATGAAAGACTAACTTCATAGGCGGGAGGGTTGCCCAATCCCCCCGCCCTCCTCTCGGCTCAAACCGTCGCATAACAATCCACTACACGCCGATATTGGCTGGGAGAAGCTCCGATATGTTGACGGAAAAACCGTGTGAAATGACCTTGCTCGGAGAACCCGAGGTTCTCCGACAACAGGCCCAACGTCCCACTGCGCTCTCGCTCCAGCCAGGCAAAAGCCCGGCGCATGCGCGCGTCGTTAAGCAACAGGGTCGGCGTCATGCCGGTATCTTTCTTGAATAGCGCAAAGAAGTGCGCCCGAGACAGACCACAAGCCCGCGCGGCATTGTCGATCGGGTTCGGATCATCGAGGTGCTCAAGCAACCAGGCGGTGCCACGGCGCACGCGTGCGTCACGGAACTCAGCTGAGTTCGGCGCACCCAGTAGCGACAAATGCCGCCAGCTGGAAAAGTCCTCGATCAGTTCGATCAGGAAGTCGAACAGCATGAATTCCATGCGTTCTTTCGGCACGATCCCGCAGCCATGCGCTTCGGCGACCAGGATGTCGGCCAAGGTGCGATTACGACTCGACAACTCGATGCACGACTGGGCAAAAAAGTCCGGCCGACCGCTGAGCGCCAGCGACTGCTGGGCAGTAGCCAGCCAGGCGGGCTCGATGTAGAGCGCCAGGATGACGGTGGCACCGGCACCCGGCTGCGGATCGTAGAAATGCGGCTCCCAGGCGTTGACCAGCACCGCCGTGCGATCACTGAGCGGAACCCGCCGACCGTTGACGTTGAAGTAAGTGTCTTCGCCAGACACTTTGACCAGCACATGGCATTCGGAATGGGTGTGGGTGACCAGCGAACGATCCATATTCAGCAAGGCGACCCGGCCAAACCTGCCGTGGAAAACCCGTTGGGCAATCGACATCAGATTCCTCCGCTCGCTAGAAGCGATATTGTTTTCGGCCACAATGCAGGATTATCGCGGCGTCTATGTGTTTCTGGACCCCGACGGTCACTCAATGGTTCAGCAACACGTGGCTGGCTACTATCGCGCGCGAAGGATTGAGGGTCTACCTCGACTTTCGCAGCCCCCACGCTCATCGGATAAACCGCCTTACAAGGCATCGCGTTCTTTCCCGTGATAAACGCGCAGGATATCGGCCACCACCGCCAGAGCGATTTCCGCCGGGGCCTTGCTGCCCAGATCGAGGCCGATGGGCATGTGCAAACGGGCAATCTGTTCATCCGTCAGACCACCGATGCGTTTGAGCCGCTCGGCGCGTTTAGCCGAGGTTGCCTGAGACCCCATGGCGCCGATGTAAAACGCTGGAGTGTGCACCGCTTCCATCAGCGCCAGATCATCGATTCGCGGATCGTGAGTCAGTGCCACCACCGCGGTCGCCGCATGGCAACCACCGGCGGCGATGAACATCGAGGGCAGCACGCGTTGCATCTCCACGCCTTCGAGCTGGATATGCAGCATCTCTTCCCGGGGGTCGCAGGCGATGACTTCGCAGCCGATGGCGCGGGCGAAACTGGCGCAGACTTCCGCGACCGGCGACAGCCCGGCCAGAATCAGTCGTAACGCCGGGCCAACACTGATGCGCACCGTCTCGTCGACGACTTGCACCCGCTCGCTGCCGTGTCCGGTGTCTGCGTCCAGGCGCAAGGCACCGCTACTCAGGTCGACGTGACGCAGCAGACGGCGCTGGCCGAGTAACGCCGCTTGCAGACTCTCCAGGTGCGCAGTCCATTCGAGACTGGCAGCGCGGTGCTCGACCAGCACGATCAGCACTCCGCCACAGGGCAATCGTAGACGGTGGCGTTGCTCGACGCTGTCGCCATAACTGACGATCTGCGCCGGTTCGCGTAATTCACCGCGCGCCAGGCTGTCGAGAAACTCCTCTTCGACGCAGCCACCCGACAGCGAGCCGACGTGTTCGCCCGTGCCATTGGTCACCAGCATCGCACCCGGCGCACGCGGCGCCGAGCCATAGGTGAAGAGCACCGTGCACAGCCACTGGGCCTGCCCGGCGCGAGCCCATTGCAGGGCCTGGTCGATCACCTGAACATCAAGATGACGCATGTTTTCTGTACCTCAAGCAAAGCGTGGTGCTGCATGCGGGGTTACGTTTACGGTAACCTTCGAGCAATCTTGTTCAATCGTTGATTTAACATGTCGCCACAACAGTTTTTGCAACTTGGGCCGCTGCGCCTGGAATATCGCCAACGGCCTCCGGCTGACCCGTCGCGACCGACGCTGGTGCTGTTGCACGAAGGCCTCGGCAGCGCCGACCAATGGAAAGACTTCCCCCTGCGCCTGGCCCAGGCCAGCGGTTGCGGTGTGGTCATTTACAGCCGTCAGGGTTATGGGCAATCGAGCCCGGTAAGCCTGCCGCGTCCGCTGAACTACCTGAGCAGCGACGGCCCTCGTGAACTGCGGCAATTGCTCGATGCCTTGCAACTGCCGCAAGTGGTCTTGCTCGGTCACAGTGACGGTGCATCCATCGTCCTCGCCTATGCCGCCGCCAACGATCCACGCGTGTTGGGCAGCATTGCACTGGCGCCTCACGTGATTGTCGAGACCGAGAGCCTCGATGGCATTCGCCATACCACTGAAGTTTGGCATCAGGGCGGATTGCGCGAACGCCTGGCACGCCACCATGGGACCAATGTCGACGGCGCTTTTCACGGTTGGAGCGACAGCTGGTTGCACCCGGACTTTTCCTTGGACGATCTCGAAGCGCAGCTGGCTTATATCGAAAAACCGCTGCTGGTGATTCAGGGTCGCGAAGACCATTACGCCACGTCCGAGCAACTGGTGGTCATCCAGCGAGAGGTGCCTGGGCCGTGCCGCTGTGTGTTGCTGGATAACTGCCGGCACTTTCCCCAGACCGAAGCGACCGAGCGAACCTTGCAACTGATCTGCGAATTCCTGGAGCTCCTCCCCGCCTTTATTTGAAATTGCCTTGGGTTTCTGGAATCACCACGCTGCCAATCAGGTAGATCACCGACAGCCCGGCAGCGAAAATCGCCAGCACCATGGGGATCTGCGCCGGGCTGCTGCTGACCAGGGACACAAAGGTCGGCATGGTTCCGCCGAGGGCGAAACCGATGTTCCAGGACAACCCGGTGCCGCTGGCTCGCAGCTTCGGTGGTAAAGCGTTCGTTGAGGAAGATCAGAATCGGCGCGATGATCGCCCCGCCCATAAAGCCGATGCCCACGCAGTACAGCGCGGTGCGAATCAGCGAACCCGGTTCGGCGACGCCAAGGAACATCATGGGCAGGCTCACCAGGTTGATCACACCCAGCAGCATAAAGGTCTTCTTGCGACCGATCAGGTCACTCAGGTAGCCGAAGGCCAGTGCTCCGACAATTGTCGCCACCGACCCGTACATGAGCATCTGCGAAGTCTGCGTATGGGGCACGTTGGCGACCACGTTGAGCAATGTCGGCAGATAACCGCAGGCCAGGTAATACGTGGCACCGCCGCCGAACGTAATCAGTAGATTGACCAGCATCACGCCGCGGTACTCGCGACCGAACAGACGCGTGAGTGGCGACACGACCACTACCGCCGGACCCTTGGTTTTGCGGGCTTGTTGCAGTTGCTGCCAGACCGGGGTTTCTTCCAGGTAACGGAACATCACCAGACCGAAAAACGTGCTGAGCAGGCCGCAGAAGAACATGAAGCGCCAGCCCCAGACGTCAAATTCCTCCCCGGGAAAGATCTCCGACAACACCAGATAAGTGACTGACGCCAACAGCGCGCCCATGCCGGCACCGGCGCCACCGATCAACCCGGACATCAAGCCGCGATAGCGCGGCGAGATGGATTCGGTGCCGATGGTGTGAGTGGAGGCGACGATGCCGCCAACGAAAACGCCCTGAATCACCCGCAATACCAAAAACAATATCGGGGCCAACACCCCGACCTGGTGAATGGTCGGCAACGCGCCAAACAGTGCCGTGGAAATACCGACGCCGACCATCGACACCATCAACGCCCGCTTGCGGCCGTGTTTGTCGGCATACGCGCCGAAGATCGCCGAGCCCAGCGGACGCACCAGCAAAGCCACGGCGAACGAGGCATACACCGCGGCCAGCGACAGTGTCGGGGTGTCCGAGGGGAAGAACATGCGGCCGATGATCGGCGCCACGTAGAGCAGAATGAACAGGTCAAACAAATCCAGCGCCCAGCCGAATGTCGAGGCAAATGCCGCAAGCAAGGCCTTGCCCGGTGGAATCTGCGGTGTATCGATAGCGGCGCTGGTGGGTGATGCAGTTATTGTTGTTGTCGTGGTCATGGTTGCCTCACACAAACGGTGAATCGAAACGTTCTGCATCCCGGTGCGCGGGTTGCGGGTAATCAGCAGGTCAGCGGTGATACCTTGATGTGCCCTTTCAGTTTCAGTGAAGGGGCGGCAGGCCCTGCTCCGTAGGGGCGCACACCGTTGCCGACATGCTCCCGGGCCTGCTCGCCGGTACGCATTTACTCGCCGGTGAACACTGCCGCACGCTTGCTGTGAAACGCTTCGACGCCTTCCTTGAAGTCCTTGGAACTACGCAGACGGCTGTAGCAGTGACCTTCCATTTCGATCGCGACGGTCAGCGGCGCATCTTCGTTGTCGTTGATCAGTTTTTTCGCCGTGCGCTGAGCCAGCGGCGAGAAGCGGCGCAGTTCATCGACCAACGCATCGACGGTGCTTTCCAGTTCGGTATCCGGCACGACCTCGGTTGCGATACCCCAGGCATAGGCCTGGTCGCCCGTGATGCGTTTGGCGCGCATCACCATGTGTTTGGTGCGGGTGATGCCGATGATTTTCTGCAGGCGTGCGGAGCCACCCGAGCCCGGGATCTGACCCAGGTTCTGCTCAGGCAAGGCGTAGCGAGTGGTTTGTGAAGCAATGCGGAAATCGCAGGCCAGGGACAGTTCGAAACCGACGCCGAAGGTGTAACCACGGTTGGCAACGATCACCGGTTTTTCGCAACGTGCCGGTGCCGCGACATTCCAGGCCAGCTTCGAAACGTGCTCCGGCGATGCTTCGAGAAAGCCCTTGATGTCGCCGCCGCTGGAGAAGTGTTCACCCACCGAGCGCAGCACGATGACGCGCACGCCTTGGTGTGCATCGAGGGCTTCGAAGACCAGGCGCAGTTGATCGCGCTGCCCCATGGAAATGACGTTCAACGGTGCCCGGTTGAGGATGATGTCGGCGCGCTCGCGGGACACATCGACTTCAACCTGGAAGCCATCGAACTGAGTGTCGAGAAATTGCTGGATCGCTTGTTGTTGCATGTGAGTGTCCTCTGGATGATTAGCTGATGGCCTTCAAGGCCTGTTCCTGAAATTGGGCCAGCAGCACGCGCCGCAGCACCTTGCCCACTGGAGATTTGGGAATCTGATCGACGAACTGGTAACGCCTTGGTCGCTTGAATTTGGCCAGGCCCGAAGCGATGCAATGGGCATCGAGGTCGCATTCCGAGACCTCGGCGCGCAGCTTGATAAACGCAGCAATGATCTTGCCCCACTGCTCGTCCGGCAGACCGACCACCACCACTTCTTCCACTGCCGGGTGCAGAGAGAGCATGTTTTCGATTTCCGCCGGGCTGACGTTTTCGCCACCGGTGATGATCAAGTCATCGACGCGTCCCGTGACGAACAGATCGCCCTCCAGATCGAAGTAGCCGATGTCACCGGTGAAATACCATCCGTCACGCAACGCCTTGGCGGTCGCTTCGGGGCGGTTCAGGTAGCCTTCGAACGCCTCGTCACTCGCCAGGTCGGCGATGATCTGGCCCTCCTCCAATGGGTTGACCTGCACGTCCACCGTTTCAGCATCGATCGGCACCACCCGCACTCGCTGGTTCATTGCGCTGCGCCCTGACGAACCGGGTTTGCGGCTGGCTTGCTGGTCGATGGTGAAGGTGTAAATCTCCGAGCTGCCGTAATGATTGACGAACAATTGCGGCTGGAACGCTTGCTCGACGCGACGCATCAAGCCGTCGCTCATCGGTGCACCGGCAAAGCCGATTTTCTCCACACTGGCGACTCGCTCGCGGGCAAAGGCCGGGTGTTCGATGAGCATGTGGTAGAGCGTCGGCACCAGGTATAGGTTGGTGACCTTTTCCCGTTCGATGGCCTGCAGCGTGGCTTCCACGTCGAACTTCGGCACACAGACAAAATGCCCGTCGATCAGCGCCATGGACAGCAACGAGCGCACGCCCATGGTGTGGTAAAGCGGCATGACACCCAGCGTGCATTCACTCTGGCGGTAGAGGTTTTGCGCTACGTGGGCAACCGCCGCGGCGCGTTCGGAACGGTGCCGACGAGGCACGCCCTTGGGCTTGCTGGTGGTTCCGGAGGTGTACAGCAGCAGTGAAAAGTCTTCGGCGTCGGCCTGCAAAATGATGCCGGAGGGGGTCTGCGAACACAGTTCCTCGAAACTCAGGTCGGTGTTGGCGGCACGCAGACCGGCGGCGATCCGTGGCAGCCTTGCGGCGGCGCTGCAACCGGCCACTGCGGTCACGGTAGCGTCGTCGTAAGCCAGTGCACGGATTTGCGCATCTTCGATGCAGTAGCCCAGTTCATCGGCAGTCGAACGCCAGTTCAACGGGGTCATGACGATGCCCGCAAATTGACAGGCCCAATGCAGGGTCGCCATCTGCCAGCGGTTTTGCATGGCTACCAGCAGTCGGTCACCGCGTTGCAGCCCGAGGCATTGCAAACCCCAAGCGGCGCTCTGGATATCAACGAACCATTCTTCATAGGTTTTCTTCAACGCACCGTCACTGACCGCCACGGCGTGCGGTCGGCGTTCAACGGCAGCGAGAAAGCTGCGTCCGAGATCGAACATTTTTGTTATACCCCTTTGTTCGTTTGGCGCTGGGCAGCCACTTCGAGCACGGCCTGGACGATGCCGGTGTAGCCCGTGCAGCGACATAAATGCCCCGAAAGCATGTCGCGTACCTGGGTCTCGTCCGGGTTGGGTACCCGTTCGAGGAAATCCACGCAGGACATGAGAATGCCCGCAGTGCAGAAGCCGCACTGCAAGGCGTGATGACGGCGAAAGGCTTGTTGCAGGTCGCTCAGTGTGTCGTCGTCGGCCAGGGACTCGACGGTCTCGATACGCCGCTCGTGCCCCTGTACCGCGAGCATCAGGCAGGAACGCATGGCGACCCCGTCCACCAGCACCGTGCAGGCACCGCAGACTCCGTGTTCGCATCCGACATGGACACCGGTGGCACCGAGGTCGTGGCGCAGGAAATCGCAGAGTTGGGTCCGCGGTTCGGCCAGCGCTTCGCGGGTGCGGCCATTGAGCTCCAGGCGAATCGGAAAGGTTTGGTCGGCAGTTACACGCATGTTCAGACTCCTTCGATCAGCTGATGACCCAGCTCGCGAATCAGTTGGCGGCGATAGGCAGCGCTGGCCTGCACGTCGTCTTGTGCATCGAGCGACCAGGCGGTTTGATTGAGCGCATCTGGCAGCGCCGCACCACGTGGAAGGCTGCGACGTTGCGGACGGTCGGCGACCCCGCCGATGCCGAGTTCGACCTGGTCCAGGCCGATGGCCGCGGCCAGGGAAACAATTGCAAAGTCGCCATGGCGCATGGCGATTTCGCGAAAGCGATAGGTGATGCCTTCGCGCTTGAGCGGAAAACGCACCTCGACGACCAGTTCATCCGCGCGCTTGTCGGTGGTGAGAATGCCCTGGAAGAAGTCGGCAGCCTCGACGATGCGCTTGCCTTTTTCGACTCGAGAACGATCTCGCCGCCCAGCGTCACCAGGCACAGCGGCAACTCGGCGCTCGGGTCGGCATGAGCCACCGAACCACAGACTGTGCCGCGATTACGCGTCTGGAAGTGACCGATCCAGGGCATCGCCAGTGCCAATAAAGGCACCTCGTCCATCAGGGTCGAACGCGCCAGCAACTGCGCCTGTCGTACCCCGGCACCTACCGCCAGGCAATCCTTGCGCAGTTCGATATAGGCCAGCTCAGCCACATGATTGATATCGATCAGCAACTTGGGTTGAGCCAGGCGCATGTTCAGCACCGCCATCAGCGATTGGCCACCGGCGATGATGCGAGCTTCCTGGCCGTACTCGGCGAGCAACTCAACCACCTGACGACGGGTGTCAGCCCGAACGTAATCGAAAGCAGCCGGTTTCATTGCGCACCTCCCTTGCCAAACAGCGCGCCAAGCGAGGCACGCAGTCGCGCCCACCAGCCGGTGGAGATGGCTTGGCCGCTGACCCGTTGCGACAGGCGAGTAAAGATTTGTCCGATGATCACTTTCGAGGCCCCTTGCAACATACGGCCGCCGACCGCGGCGACTTTGCCGCTGACCGCCACTTGGTATTGGTATTCCAGGCGTGTGTGGCCATTTTCCAGTTCGACGAAACGCACCTTGGCCTGACCCTGGGCCGAGCCCATCGAGCTGCTGCCGGAACCGGACAGACGCAATGAATGCGGAGGGTCCAGATCACTCAGGGCAACCTTGGCCTCGAAGCGCGCACGGATCATGCCGACGCCCACGGTGACGTCTGCGCGGTAACGGTTTTCGCCTTCAAGCACGAGGTCGTGACAACCGGGAATGATCGCCGCCAGCGTCTGCGGGTCGAGCAAGGTATCGAAGACCTGTTGCGGCGAGGCAGGAATCACCACCGAGTCGTTGGCCCGCAGTGCCGGTCCACCGGCAGGTGCTGCCTCCAGGTTTTCATCGGGCTCCATACCGGCGGGCCGTGGTGGCTCGTCGATCCCGATTAGCGTGCGTACTTTCGATGGCGTCAGTGGCAGACGGATGTCAGAGCGACCGAGGGCGTCGGCCACCGCGTTGGCGATGCACACCGGCGTGCTCATATTGTTGCCCTCGCCCACACCCTTGGCGCCCAGTGGGGTGAATGGCGATGGCGTTTCCATGTGCAGGATCACCGGCTCGATCACTTCCGGCGCGGTCGGCACCAGATAATCGGCGAAGGTCCCGGAGAGAAAGCTACCGTCCTCGCCATAGGCGAACTCTTCCATCAGTGCCGCGCCGAGGCCTTGGGTGAAGCCACCACGAATCTGGCCATCGACCAGCGCTGGGTTGAGCAGGCGACCGGCGTCATGGCAGGTGACGTAGCGATCGATGTGGATCTCGCCGGTCATGCGGTCGATTTCCAGACCACAGATGTCGAAGACAAAGCCATAGCACAGCGAGCTATTGACCTGATCCTGGTCGTCCGGTGCCACCAATTGCGGCGGGCTCCAGAAGGCGGTTTCGCGCAGACCGCCGCTTTCACCTTCCGGCAGCAGGCCCGGCGACCAGTGGGTCGCACCGGCAATCCGATGGAATGGCGCCACCGCCCCACCATTGACCACAAAAATCTTGCCGCCCGCGAAACGAATATCTTCGGGACTGGCCTGCAATTGCTCGGCGGCAATCGCGGCGAGGCGATCGCGAATCTTCAGCGCTGCCTTGTAGACGGCGCCTGCCACGGCACCGGCGAAGCGGCTGGAATAGTTGCCCGAGGCAATCGACCAAGCGTCCTTCTGGGTATCCAGTTCGACGTTGACCACGATGGATTCCAGCGCGACCCCGAGCACTTCGGCCACGACCTGCGCCACGGTGGTTTGATGGCCCTGCCCTTGCGGTGCCGAGGACACGTGCACACTGACGTCACCCAGCGGGCCGACGTTGATGGTCGCGGTTGCGACAGCACCGTTTTTCGGACCGGCCTTGCGCCGCTCTTCGGGCGTCATTGCGGTGGTGATGTAACCCATGTTGGAAATCGATGGTTCGATGACTGCGGCATAACCGATGCCATAGATTCGGCCTTCGGCACGCGCCTGATCACGACGTTTGAGCAACTCGTCGAGACCACCATCAGCCGCCGCCAAGGCAATGCCGGCCTGGTAATTGCCGGAATCGAGCAACGCACCGGCGGCCGCGCGATAAGGGAAGGCATCGGCCGGCACCAGGTTACGGCGGATCACGTCCAACGGATCAAGCTTCAGTTGCACGGCGATGTGTTGCAGCAGCCGCTCAAGGGCGAAATACACCTGCGGGCCACCAAAACCACGGTTCAGGCCGGAAGGGGTTTTGTTGGTCAGCACCACTCGGTTGCGCACTTGCAAATTGCGGATTGCGTAGGCACCCGTCAGGTTACCGTGCATGCGGTAGAAAGTCGCCGGTTCGGGCGCTCTCAGGTAGGCACCACAATCGTCGATCTGGTCATAACGCAAAGCGGTGATGCGGCCGTCTGCTTCTACCGCCGCTTCGATTTCGGTCACCCGATTGGTCGCCGAAGAAGCCCCCTGCAAATGCTCCAGACGGTCCTCGACCCACTTCACTGGTGCGCCGACCTTGCGTGACGCCAAGCCCATCATCACCACGTAAGGGAAAACCCCTTGCTTGATGCCAAAGCTGCCGCCGGAATCTTTCGGTGTGCGCAAACGCAAGCGGTTGCCGGGCACATTCAGTGCACGGGCCATGACCGTGTGCAACGCATAGGGGCCCTGGAAATTGGCCAGCACGTCATAAATGCCGGTGGCGCGCTCGTACTGAGCCAGCACCACATAGCATTCAATGGGTGTGCAGGAACTGCGCGGAAACTTCACTTTGAGCGAGACCTTGTGCGGCGCCTGCTCGAACGCCTGCTCCGGCTCGCCATAACGAAAGCGCCGTTCGTTGACCACGTTGCTGCCGACTGCTTCGTGCAGGATCGGTGCCTGTTCGGCGGTGGCCAGTTCGGGATCGATGATCGGTGGCAGCGGCTCGTATTCAACGCGCACACCTTCGATGGCGTCCTCAGCCAGATAGCGGCTCTCAGCGATCACCACGGCCACTGGCTCTCCGACGTAACGCACCTTGTCCACCGCGACGCACCAGTGCTCCATCGGCTGACGCACACCCACCGGGAACGGCAGCGCCCAACGCTTGATGTCTTCGCCGACGAGCACGCCGTGCACGCCTTTCATCAGCAGCGCTCTGGAAAAATCCACCGAGGTGATTCGCGCATGAGCGTGGGGTGAACGGATGATCGCCGCATGTAGCGTACCCGGAGGGATCGCAGCGTCATCGGCATAGCAGCCGAGGCCGCGCAACAATGCGGCATCCTCGACACGGGTCTGACGGGCGCCGATGTGGCCGGTCTGGCTTTCGGTAGCAGGTTGGAAACTAGTCATTTTTTTCGCGGCTCTTGTTGTTATGCAGCGCGATTGCGTTAGAGCCGAGTGTGTGAGAAAGGCGCAGGGAGCGCCTTGCCTGGGGAGAGGGAGTTCTGCGCTGGGGTCTGAAAATTTGCCTTAGCGTCTGATTTTCAGGACTGAGACCAGACAGAATTGCCGGTCAGGGATGGGATGCGGGATGGCTCAGGAAAACTTCGATTTCTGCATAGGGCATCGGTTTGGCAAAGTAATACCCCTGAAAAACATCGCAGCGACTGCCCTTCAGGAAATCCACCTGAGACGCAGTTTCCACGCCTTCGGCGACCACCGTCAGGCTGAGGTGATGGGCCATGGAAATGATGCCTTGGGTGATCGGGAAAGCCGCCGATAGACTCACGACCCTATCCGAATAAGCGCCGGCTTCCGGATTCTGCGCCTCTCGCTAAACGCACGATTCAAAAAGCGTATTTAACGGACAATGCCCGTTGGCTTTTTGGCAGGCTCTGCCCAAACAACCTGGTAGGACTTGCGACAGCAAGCGTTTCAATAACTGAACGCCCCTTGGATCATCCAATCCCACCGTGTTGCAGCGATAGATATGGCCAAGCAAGTCTTCGAGGCGATGGCATTATCTGCGCCGTCGATCGTGGCCACGTTACCCGCACAAAAACGGGACACGCGGGTACAAAAGCGGGCACAAAGGTAACAAGTAACACTCCTCCCAAGTACTCCCAGCGCATCGCTAATTTCGTACATCCCTTATGAGCAGCTGCTCTCAGCCAATCCATAAATACTGGCATAGCCTTTGCTTTGTCTGATATTCATCTGATATATCAGATGAATATCAGGAGTGAAAATGCCCGAACCTACCGATTTTTCCAACCATCGCCAGCCCGCGATTGTCCCCACGAAAAGCGCAGCACAACTGCGCGAGCTCGCCTATGCACAAATCAAGCAGCGGATTATCAGCTGCGAGTTTCGACCTGGTGATGCGATCAATGAGGCGCAACTGACTGCGGCACTGGGGCTTGGTCGAACGCCGATCCATCAAGCGCTGCACCGCCTGGAAGTCGAAGGCATGGTCACGATCATGCCGCGTAAGGGCGTGATGGTTACCGCGCTGTCACTTAACGATGTGCTGGACATGATCGAAGTGCGCGTGAGCAACGAACAGCTGTGCATCAAGCTGGCGGTGGAGCGGGCTCACGACTCTGACATCCAGGCTATGCGCGACATTCTCGAGCGCACTCCCGCATTGCTGGCGAAACACGACGTAGCGGGGCTCATGGCGCTGGACCTGCAGTTCCACATGTCGATTTCTGCCGCCGCACACAATCGCGTGCTGGCCGAGCTGTTGCGCAACCTTCACGAAAAACAGGCGCGCTTCTGGTACCTGACCTTGTCGGAAAACCACCATAGCGAACGCATCTACCACGAGCATCTGCAAATCCTCGAGGCGTTGGAACAGCGTGACGGAGACGCCGCCGTCGCGGCTGTCCATCACCACATCGACGATTTCCGTCGCGCCATCATGCGCACACTTTAATCACTCATCACGAGAGCCCTTTATGACTCAATTGACATTCCACGTCGTAGGCCAAGGCGAACACCGTGCCAGCATCCAGCACCTGATTATCGCTGGCTGGGCGGGACGTAACAGCGAAGCCGTGGAGCACCACATTGCAGAACTGGAAGCGCTGGGCGTGCGTCGGCCGACTCAGATTCCCTGCTTCTACCGGGTATCCGCCAGCCTTCTGAACAACGCCGAGCGCATACAGGTCCCTGGCAAGGATTCATCCGGCGAGACTGAGTTCGTTCTGATACCCAGCGAGCAAGGGTTATTGATCGGTCTGGGTTCGGATCACACAGATCGCAAGGTTGAAAGCTATGACGTCACGGTTTCCAAGCAGATGTGCGACAAACCCATTGCCCAGCAGGTTTGGCGCTACACCGAGGTTCAGGGACATTGGGATCAATTGGTAATGCGCACCTGGCGTGTGCGCGACGGCGTGCGTGCGCTGTACCAACAGGGGTCGGTGACCAACCTGTTAGCGCCGGAAACTCTGCTGGCAAAACTCAACAGCGAAGCGTTGTTGCCAGCGGACACCGCAATGTTCTGCGGTACGCAATCGGTGATCGGCGAACTCGGCTATGGCGAAGCCTTTGAAATGGAACTGTTCGACCCCGTACTCAACCGCAGTCTGCGCCACCAGTACGGTGTCGAGCCGCTGCCTGTCGCCGAGTGAACTGAAGATGAAAGATATTGCAGAGTTCGCCCAAGCGCTGGCTGACGGCCGTACCACCAGCGAAGCCTTGGTCAAAGAAGCGTTGGTCCGTATTGAGGCGCATCGCGCGGCGGGCGGGGTTGCCTATATCAGCGTCGATGCTGAAGGCGCCTTGCAGTCTGCACGGGCCAGCGATCTGGCACGGGCCTCAGGTTATGTGCCGTCGCCGTTGGCCGGCCTCCCGGTTTCTATCAAAGACTTGTTCGATGTGGCCGGACAAGTCACTGCGGCCGGATCCAGGCTACTGGCCGATGCGCCGGCCGCAAGCCGTGATGCGCTCGTGGTCGAACGACTGAGATCGGCTGGCGCGATTTTACTGGGCCGAACCAACATGAGTGAGTTCGCCTTTTCCGGACTGGGGCTGAACCCACACTACGGCACTCCGCTCACGCCCTGTGCAGTACAGCGCATCGCTGGCGGCTCCAGTTCCGGTGCTGCGGTTAGCGTGGCACTCGACATGGCTGTCGCCGGATTGGGCACCGACACCGGCGGCTCAATCAGAATTCCAGCAGCCTTCTGTGGCCTGACCGGATTTAAACCCAGCGCCAGCCGCGTACCTTTAACCGGCACCTTCCCCTTGGCCGTCAGCCTGGACTCTATCGGCGCATTGTCACGTAGCGTCGCCGACTGCATCCTGCTCGACCAGATTCTGACGGGCGATCACCTTGATACCCGCGCCGCGCCCTTGGCGGGACTTCGCCTGGCGGTAACCCGCGATTTCGTACTCGACCAGCTCGACGCCGGCGTGGCAGCGGCCTTCGAGCGCGCCCTGGGTCTACTCGCCGAGGCAGGCGTTTGCATACGTTGGTTCGATTTTCCAGAACTGCATGAGCTGCCCCGTATCAACGCGGCTGGCGGGCTGACTGCCGCCGAAGCATGGCACGGCCATCGCCAGTGGCTCGAGGGCGACAACGCCCACTGCTATGACACGCGCGTAGCTCAACGAATCCGTCGCGGCGCGGCTATCAGCGCGGCAGATTACCTGGACATTCAAATCGAACGCCGACGCCTGATCACCATAGCCGGTGAGCGCCTGGGCGACGCCGACGCCTGGTTAATGCCCAGTGTCGCCGTGGTCCCCCCGAAGTTGGCAGACCTTACTGATGACGATGCTTTTTTCGCCACAAATGGTCTCGTATTGCGCAATACCAGCGTGATCAATTTCCTGGACGGTTGTGCCATGAGCTTGCCTTGTCAGCGCGCAGACGAACTGCCTGTCGGGCTGTCGATTGCTGGTCTTCATGGGCAGGACGCTCGTGTCCTACAAGTGTCTCGCGCCATCGAGGCACTGTTGCAAGGGAACGTCTGATGCACTGTCGTTGAACTAAGGGCGGGCCCGACCCGCCCTGTTTTCACTTACTGATTTTCAACCAAACATTCCACGGCGGCCCCCCGTGCGCCATCACTCGCCTGCTAATCGAGTTGCGGGCCTCACTGCGCAACGAATTGACGAGATAACTTATGAACAGAAGTAACGCAAGTTCAACCGTGGAGATAGATCGCGAACCGCTGGCGGATGAAGTGGCTGTCGTCTATCGCAAGATCGCCTGGCGCCTCCTCCCGTTTCTGGTGTTTCTGTTCGTACTGGCCTGGATCGACCGAGTTAATGTCGGCTTCGCCAAACTTGCCATGCTGCAGGACCTGGGCTTCAGCGAAGCCGTTTATGGTCTGGGCGCCGGGATATTTTTCATTGGTTACTTCATCTTCGAAGTGCCCAGTAATCTGCTGCTGGAAAAAATCGGCGCCCGCCGCACCTTGGCGCGCATCACCATTCTCTGGGGCCTGACCTCCATCGGCATGGCGTACGTCGAAAGCGCCTGGTCGTTCTATGCCCTGCGTTTTCTGCTCGGGGTCTTTGAAGCTGGCTTCTTCCCCGGAGTCGTGTTGTACCTCACCTACTGGTTCCCTGCTGCCCAGCGCGCAAAGATCAACGGCATGTTCATGACGTCCTTTGCCATTGCCGGCGTAGTCGGTGGTCCAATTGCCGGCTTCATAATGAGTCACATGGTGGGGGTCGGCAGCCTGGCGAACTGGCAATGGCTTTTCATCATTGAAGGTATTCCCTCGATACTCGCCGGCTTCCTGGTCCTGCGCTACCT
Organism: Pseudomonas sp. TH39(2020); assembly: GCF_016650715.1. Taxonomy (NCBI): domain Bacteria; kingdom Pseudomonadati; phylum Pseudomonadota; class Gammaproteobacteria; order Pseudomonadales; family Pseudomonadaceae; genus Pseudomonas; species Pseudomonas sp. TH39(2020). The sequence continues at coordinate 17,260 of NZ_JAEKFF010000005.1, forward strand.
CCCGGAGAAACCGGTGAATGCCAACTGGCTGAGCCCGGCACAACGCAAGATGGTCAGCGATACCATTGCCCGCGAAGACAGTGCGCCGGAAAAACACAGCGACCTTCGTTCCCTGCTTCGTTATCCCAAGCTGTGGTTATGCGCGCTCGTGTATTTCTGCCTGGTCAGTGGCAACGCGACCATTGCGTTCTGGACCCCCTCAGTCATCAAGTCGTTGGGCGTTGATGACAACATGAGCATCGGGCTGCTCTCCTCAATCCCCTTTATATTGGGCACCGTGGCGATGCTGTGGAACGGCTTTCACTCTGACAAAACCGCTGAACGCCGTGTTCACTGCGCTATGGCCGCCCTACTCGCAGGCCTCGGATTAATCTGCACCGGCCTGTTTATCGGCAACGCTACTCTGGCATTGATCTCCCTGACCATTGCCGCCATGGGCATTCTTGCCGCTTTTCCGGTGTTCTGGTCGATTCCAGGCGCATTCCTGGCAGGCACCGCCGCCGCTGGGGGCATCGCCTTGATCAACTGCATCGGAAATCTCGCCGGCTTCGTCGCGCCCTACATGATCGGATGGCTGAAAACCCAGACCGGCAGCCTGTCCACTGGACTGTATATGGTCGCAAGCTTTGAAATTCTGGCGGGCTTGTTACTGCTGCTGTTATTCAAAGGGATCAAGGTTAGTAAGTCGTCGACGTGAGCCGCGATCAATAACTGACCATCGGAGGGCAACGTCGACAATCGAATCGGCGTTCTCTTTCCCTGATCCCGGGTATCCATAAAGAACTGAAATATGACCCTCTACTCCCCTGCTCAATGTAGAGGGCGTGGAAGATCACAGTAAAAAGAAGGACATGTCATTGACCACTAAACCACTTGTGCCACTCCATACACTTTGGTTTTTCGAGGCAGTGGCTCGCCTAAAAAGCTTCACCAAGGCGAGTCAAGTGTTATCCGTCACTCAAAGCGCTGTCAGCAAGCAAGTGAGGAACCTTGAGAATAATCTGGAGCTTGAACTCTTTGATCGGCGCTCCGCAGACTTGAAGCTCACCGAGGCAGGGACAATGCTATTGGCGTGTGTTCAACCCATGCTGATTTCTTTGAGTAAGACCGTGGAGACTCTTCCTCGCTCAACGTGCAGTCCTGTTTTGGCAAACGACCAGTGCGCAACAATTGACGAGATCTAATAGACGATGTGCACCCACCCATTGCGGATGGGCGCACCTTAACCTCCAACAACTTGCGATCTATCAAGTCCTCTTCAATAGATCCAGTGCCACATCGACGATCTCAGCCAAGTGGCGACTGAACCCCACTTTTTGCCGCATCCAGCAACCGATGCAAGCGCAGCGCATCCTTGAATGTCGCCGCCGCATGGGTGCCTTCGGCCACATCTTGCGCATACACGTGATACAGCTCCGCCAGTTCCAGTACGGCTGACGGCAATGAAGAGGCCGGCAGGCGTTGGTAACACTCAGGCAGCGGGAGCAATTGCAGCGCGAGATTGTCGCCGTGCGCACCCTCAATCACGTAATCATCGCCGACATCACCAAAGGCTGAGCGGTTGGTGATTTTCAGGTCACCCTGATCGCCGGTAATGTCGATCTGCACGCCCGAACCGTTGCGCTTCCCGCCTTCGATATGAATCGAAATGACCGCGCCGTCTTCCAGCAGGCCACTGAGCACCAGTTGGTCTGGAGCGCTGCTCTCCAGCACTTCGCCGGTCTCCTTGATGGTGATCTTGGGGAACTGATTGACCATCAACCCTGAGACACTGGTCGGCCAATCGGTGGCGGTGAAGAGCATGTCGAGGAAGTGCCCGGCGTAGATCGCGATCACGCTGGAGAAGTTTTCCTCGGGGGCGGTCCAGCGTAGGGCGTTGGGGCGCAGGGCCTGAAAGTAGTTCATGCTGACGTGCATCCGCACCGAGCGCACTCTGCCGACGTAGCCTTGTTGCAACAGGTCTTGCAGATAGCGGTTGTGCGGCGCATGGCGGCGTTGCAAGCCGACGATATGACGCACGCCGGCATCGTTCGCCAGTTGCAGCAAGTTCTCGGAGTCAGCGGTGGTGGTGGTCAGCGGCCATTCGCAATAGACGTCTTTGCCGGCGGCGATGGCGGCGCGCACAGTTTTTTCGTGTTGGGGCGCGGTGTTGAGGACCAGGACGAGGTCAACTTCGGGGTTGTAGACCAGCGCGTCGACGGAGTCCGCCACTTGCGTGATGTCATATTCACCGGCTGCCGCTTCGGCGCGATCGCGACTGTCGCTGTACACCGCCTGCAAGTGATATTGCGGCAGCAGATCAAGCACGCGCAGGTGACCGTGGCGGGCCCAGTTGCCGACGCCGATGATGCCGACGCGAATCGGGGAGTGTGGGGTTGTCATGGGAGAGTCCTCGTAAATGATGGGCGACGAGGTCAAGTCTAGGGAGCGCGACCTTAAGGAAAAACCGGCCAAAGGGCCGAACACTGCGGACACGGACGGCGCTAATCCTCTAGCCTGAGCGGTTTGATTGTGGAGTGATTGATCCGCAGTGATCGGACCCGCGCCCCGTTTTTCCCGAGGGAGAAGATCCCTAGCATGGCTCCACTCTTTACTGTGGAGCTTTCCCATGAACGATTTACATGTTTTACCGGCGACTGCTGCGCTCGCGCGGGAGGCGTCTTCTTCCTGGCGCGACTGGCTGTCGGTGTACTCGGTGGCGCTTGGCGCCTTTGCGTTTGTCACCACTGAATATTTGCCGGTCGGCGTCCTGCCGCAGATCGCCAGCAGCTTAAGCATTACCGATGGCGTAGCGGGATTGATGGTGACCGTGCCGGGCGTTGTCGCGGCGGTGTCGGCGCCGGCGATCATGCTCGGCGCCGGACGAATGAATCGGCGGCATCTGCTGCTGTTGTTGACGCTGCTATTAGTGGTTTCCAATCTGGTGTCGGCCGTGGCGCCCACCCTGGCGATCATGCTGCTGGGCCGAGGGTTGCTGGGTGTGGCGCTGGGTGGTTTCTGGGCAGTGGCGATTGCCGCGGCCGGGCGCCTGGTCAGTGAATCGAAAGCAGCGAAAGCTACGGCATTGATCTTCGCCGGGATCACCTTGGCGACGGTGTTCGGTGTGCCGTTCGGGACATTTGTCAGCACGCTTTTTTCATGGCGCATGTCGTTCGCGGTGACCGCAGGATTAGCTTTGGTGGCGTTGGCCGCGCAGGCATTGACCTTGCCATCGTTGCCCTCCAGAGAGGGTTTGAAGACGCGCGCGTTGTTGGCATTTCTCTCACGCAGCAACGCCCGACGCAGCATGCTGTTGTTGGGCACGGTGGTGGCGGCGCACTTCACGGCGTACACCTACATTGCGCCGTTCCTGGGACATGACTCCGGTTTCTCACCGAGCGCAATCACCGCGATTCTGCTCGGGTTTGGCCTGGTCGGTATGCTGGCGAATTTCGCGATGGCCGGGACCATCACCACACATCTGCGTGCCTCGCTGGGCGCGGTGGTGTTGCTGATGGTGATCGCGCAATTGGCCTTGCCGCAGTTGCAGGGGTGGGGAGTGACCTTGGCGGTATTGGTGTGGGGCATTGCTTACGGCGCCATTCCGCTCGGTGTCAGCAGTTGGATGCAACTGACTTCACCGCAATTACCTGAGGCGAGTTCTGCGATGTTGGTCACCACCTTTCAGGTCGCGATTGCGTCGGGTTCGCTGTTTGGCGGTTTGATGGTCGATCACGCGGGTGTGGGTTCGGCACTGTGGCTGGGGGCCGGCATCGGTCTGCTCGGGCTGGCGGTGATGCTCAGCTTCGGCGTCAGCAAAGCCCCGATTGCCGAGGCCCTGCAACGCTGATTCAAACCTTCAAGATGTTGTCTTTGAAAAAATCGATCAACACTCGCAGCCTCGGTGCCGCCTGCTTCGACGCAGGCCAGAGCATCCACAGGTTGCCGGTGTGGTCGGTGTAGTCCTCCAGCACCACCTTCAGCCTGCCGTCCGCCAATGGCTGACGGATTGAAAAATCCGGCAGGCAGGCAATCCCCACCCCATCGATCGCCAGGTACGTCAGCGGATCCATCGTGGTGCAGGTCAATGCACGCGCCAGGTTCGGCTCGATGTGCGTGTCGCCAACGCGCAACGGCCAGCGCTCGATCATCCCAGTGGCCGGAAACTTGTGCAGCAGGCAAGTGTGACGGATCAAATCGTCCGGATGTGCAGGGTCGCCATTGCGTTCCAGGTACGCCGGCGACGCCACCAACTGCAACTGATAGCCACCGAGCTTGCGCGCCATCAGCCGCGAATCCTGCGGCGCACCCGTGCGGACCACCGCATCGAACCCCTCCTCGATCACGTCCACCATGCGGTCGGACATGTCCACGTCCAGCTCGATATCCGGATAGGCACGCATGAACCCGGCCAGCACCGGCATGATCAGCACGTTCTGAATCGGCACGCTGATCCGCACCTTGCCACGCGGTGTGGCGGACAACTCCAGCAGCTCCATTTCCGCCGCTTCCACTTCACTGACGATGCGTTTGCAACGGTCCAGAAACAGCTCGCCTTCGGTGGTCAGCGTGACGCTGCGGGTGCTGCGATGGAACAAGCGCACTCCGAGACGCTCTTCCATGCGCGCCACGCTTTTGCCAACGGCCGAGGAAGAGATTTCCAGCAGGCGACCTGCTTCGGTGAAGCTGCGGGTTTCGGCCACCTGGATAAAGGCCGTGATACCGCTGAGGTTGTCCATCATGGGAGGTGCGCTCGATGCTGAAGGAGGATTAACGCAGAGTAGAGACGGGGGGTGGATTTGCAAAGGGGGGATCAACGGGCCTGGCTTGTCAGTAGGGCCGAGTCACCGCCTTCACGAGCAAGCTCAATCCCCCAATTCGATCTTCATGATCGCCAGCATTACAGCCGAAAAGTCCGAAGTGTTGGGAAACACGGCCCATTTATCCACCCGGGGAAATCGCATTTACTAATGCCAAGCGCCCCAACCCCGAAAGCCCACACGGCTATCGACCCGGGCAGATATCCAATGGTTCTTCCCTTTACACTTCAAATCGAGGCAATCATGTCCAAACTTCACTCCCCAGTTAAAGTCGGCCCATTCACCTTCGCCCACCGTGTCGTATTGGCACCGCTGACCCGCATGCGTGCCGAAGATGGCGCTCGCCCTGGCACTTTGATGGCCGAGTACTACGCCCAGCGCACTTCCGAAGGCGGTTTCCTGATCGGTGAGGCCACCATCGCCGCGCCAAACGGGAACGGCTATCTCGGCGCACCTGGCCTGTTCGACGACAGCCAGATCGCTGGTTGGAAACACGTCACTGACACCGTGCACGCCAAAGGCGGCAAGATTTTCCTGCAGCTTTATCATGCGGGTCGCCAATCCAATGTCGACGTGCAGCCTGAAGACAGCATCCCAGTCGGCCCATCGGAAGTCCTGCACGGCGGCGTTGCTTACACCACCGAAGGTTGGGTCCCCAATACCCCGAACCGCGCCCTGACCATCGAAGAGATCGCAGAGCAGGTAGAAAACTTCCGCACCGCTGCCGAACGCGGCGTGAAAGCCGGTTTTGACGGCGTGGAACTGCATGGCGCCAACGGTTATCTGGTCGACCAGTTCCTGCAGGACAACAGCAACAAGCGCACCGACATTTACGGCGGCTCGTTCGAAAACCGCGCACGCTTCCTGCTGGAAGTGACCAACGCGCTGATTTCAGTGTGGGGCAGTGATCGCGTGGCGGTACGTGTCGGCCCGAGTGGCACCTGGGGTGACATGGGCGACAGCGATCCAGAAGGCCTGTTTACCTACGTAGCGCAACAACTGGCGCCGCTGAACCTTGCTTACCTGCACCTGATCGAGCCGCGCATCCTGGGCAACATCGAGGACGAAAATGCCAACCCTGCCCCCGTAGCTGCCCAGTTGATGCGCAAACACTACAAAGGCGTGATCATCGCTGCCGGTGGCTTCAACGGTGAAAACGCAGAAGCCATTCTTCAAGCGGGTGACGCCGATCTGGTGGCCTTCGGTCGCCACTTCATCGCCAACCCGGACTTGCCGGAACGCCTGCGCCACAATCTGCCGCTGAACGCTTATGACCGTCCAACCTTCTTTGGCGGTACCGAAGTGGGTTACACCGACTACGAGTTCTATAAAGAAGAAGCGACTGCGTAACGTCTGTCGCCGAGCGCGAAATGCTGTAACGGAGAGACCAAACGAAGCCCCCTCATGGGGGCTTCTTGGTTTGTACACGCAATCGACGGACTACACCCGGTTGAACGAGAGCGCCAACGAAAAACTCTCGCCTCAAGCCTGCCCCCGAGATACCCGATTACGGACATCTACGTCCGAAATGTTCGGACCTCTAACGCATTTTTCCCAACCATCGCTATCCCTACACTGGGCTCCATCACATTTGCCCAGCTGGAATACCATGAACTCGACTCAATTCATCAAAGGCAAACGGCCGCTGTATTGGCTGGCCTTAGGCACGTTTGCCGTCGGAACCGAAAGCTTCATGATTGCAGGCCTGCTTCCCGGTATGGCAAAGGATCTTGACGTCAGCGTCGGCGTGGCAGGCCAGTTAGTCACTGTATTTGCACTGGCCTATGCACTGAGCTCTCCGGTGCTGGCTGCGCTGACGGGGAATCTGAATCGGCGCAGGCTGCTGATCGGTGCCATGGCAATCGTGCAAATCGATACGCCGTACGAAGCGTACGAACGCCCGCATTCGCCGTTCGCCTTGTAGAACGATAGTGCGGACTACTGCGGGCGCATTGGCAGATTCAAAATCAAGCACTTCTATGGCATCTGGGCATGCCCATGAATGGCCTCGACGACTAATATCTTGTACTTTCTTGGACCCAAAAAATCAGCGAACCTTGCAGCGTGTTGTTCATGACGCCCCCTTACCGTCAACCGACAGATCGAGGGCCTGCCGGCCCTGTTCGAGACCGCCGGTCGTAGGTGGGCAGGACATCAGCGATTGATTACATTACGTATCAACTGAAATGCGCATCAGCGGCATTATCACAAGCGTGCTCTACCTATAGATTAGGCAGGAATTTTTTGTCTTCAGCGGCGACTCGCGTTGACTTGTTTATTAGAGAACCCGGTGACGATGCCAATTTATTTATGACGTAGCCAAGGTGTCTCTCATGATTCAGAGCATGATGAAAACTGCTTGCCTGACCACCCTTCTTATCGCGTGCGCAACAATGTCGCTCGTTCAAGCGCAACCATTGCCGCTCGGCAAACCCGGGGCTTTGTATAATGAAGACGTGGAGTGGCGTAACTTTCCAGCGTTCCCGAAAGAAGTGAAGCTGGCGGTTCTGGTCGGTGACCCTAGCAAGCCAGGCCCGTACGTTGTGCGAGTTAAAGTACCTAATGGCATAAAATTAATGCCCCATACACATCCTGAAGACCGTATCTACACCGTAATGTCCGGTGTGTTTTATATTGGTTTCGGGTCTGTATTTGATCCAGACAAGTTAGTGGCTTACGGCCCGGGCAGTATTGTAGTACTCCCCGCCAATACTCCGCACTTTCATTGGGCCAAGTCAGGAGAGTACATCTCTCAAGTGTATGGAACAGGTCCGTTAGGTCTTGAGTATATTGATAGTCATGACGACCCTCGTAATTCGTCAAAATAAAGAACCTGCACGGCGGGGTCCACTATGCGCTCTCTGCGACTTGCGACGAGTACGCGGGATAATCGATGTAGCCATGTGCTCCCCCGCCGTAGTAAGCCTCCCGTCCCGCTTCGGCCAGTGGCCAGCCATGGCGCAAGCGATTGACCAGATCGGGATTGGCTATAAACGGCCGGCCAAAAACCGCCAAGTCACTTAATCCTCCATCGATGGCCTGCTGCGCTGTTTCACGGGTGAACCCGCCCGACACCATCAAGGTGCCGTCGTAAGCTGCACGGAAGGCTTTTTGAAAGTCTGGCGTGCCAAGATGGCTGGCATGCAGGTAGGCAATCTGGCGTTGCGACAGTGCTCCGGCCAGAGCGAGCCAAGTGGCCTCTTCGCCATCGAACGGGTGCAGATCCGCCAGGTGGGCAAAAGGCGACACGCGCACCCCCACCTTCGAACTGCCGATCTGCGCACTCACCGCATCGACCGTCTCAAGCAGCAATCGCAGGCGATTCGCAATCGGTGCACCACCGTAGCGGTCTTCACGGGTGTTGAAGCCGCCGTTGATGAACTGTTCAAACAGATAGCCGTTGCCGGCATGAATTTCAACGCCGTCAAAACCTGCCGACATGGCATTGGCCGAGGCAAGGCGAAAGTCTGCAATGACCTGCCGAATACCCTCGGCATCCAGAGCAACGGGCGCACTCACAGGAACCTGGGCTGGCTTGCCGTCGCTGTCGTAGGCGTGCACCAACGTTTGAGCGGCGGGCATTGCCACGGGCGCGACAGGTGAGCGTCCCTCCAACACGGAAGAATGCGAGACGCGGCCCACATGCCAGAGCTGAAGGAACATGCGTCCCCCGGCTTGATGAACCGCATCAGTCACGCGCTTCCAGCCTTCAATTTGCGCTGCGCTGTGGATGCCTGGGGTGTACAGGTAGCCACGTCCCTGTGGAGAAACCTGAGCGCTTTCACTGATGATCAGGCCGGCTCCGGCGCGCTGGGCGTAGTAGGTAGCCATGTCTTCAGACGGCACGGTGCCCTCGACGCGAGCGCGGGTCATCGGCGCCATGACGATGCGATTCGGCAGTAACTGACCCGCGAGGTCATAGGATTCGAAAAGTGATGACATGAGTGATTCCTCCGCGTGATCTCAGGAATGTGACGGAAAGTACGGCAGCACGTACTCACCGAGCTCGTCGAGGATTTCGCCATAGGGTTGACGGCTGACCTTGGGGTTGAGCGCGATATGCGAGACGCCGGCAGATTGCGCTTGCTCCAGGTAATTGCGCAGGCCGTTGCGCCCCGCCCGGAAGCCGCCCTGGATGCGCTGGAATGGCTGATCCGGGTTGGTGCTGAGGTCCAAATAACCACCCAGGCCCAACGGTTTGAAGGCGTTGCGGTTCTCTGCCTCCTGCACGGTGGCGTGCCAGCTCTCGCCCAACGATGCCAACCGCTCTGGGCTTTGGACGCCGGCAAGATAGCCATCGAGGTGCTGAGCCAACCATTCAATGCTCTGTTGCGCCTGGCCGACAGCAATTGAGGGAACGCGGCCATACGGCGCTTTCGGCACCAGATCGAGGTTGCCTGGCGAGCCACCGAATCGCTCGGAGCGGAAACGGGGGAAGCTCTGTTCAATCAGGGTTCGAAACACCGAAAAGGCATCACGGTAGCGATCGCCACGGGATTCATAATCGATGCCGAGCATCGGGTAATCGCTGTACCGATCGCCGGAGGAAAGTCCCAACACCAGGCGACCTTCACTGAGTTGATCGAGGGACGTCGCTTGCTTGGCCAGGTACATCGGATCACGGGTCGGCAAAACAATACCCGTGGTGCCCAGAACGATGCTGCGAGTGGCGGCGGCCAGGTAGCCGATGTAGACCAGTGGCTCAAAGATCTGCGCCACATCGCCATAATCCGGGTCGTAGAAAGGTATGTCGCGCATCCATAAGGCACCAACGCCAAGCGCTTCGGCGCGCTGCGCCATCTCCACGTGATCACGCATGGTCGGAGCCGGCCGGCCCGGGTGGGTTTCGAGGGGTAAAATCAGGCCAATCGTGAGCGCCTCCGGTTGAAACAAGCGTTGAAACCCGGGATGACGCTCAAGCGAGGGATGGGCGGTCGGTAAAGTGGCAGGTTGAGCCTGCGGCGAGAAGTCTGTGGCGATGGTCATGATGGCAGTCCCGTGAGTGACGATGACTGACATATTTATTGAATCCTCAGGCTGGATAAACAGCAGTTCGCGACCATTACACGGTCCACTGAGTCCCCAATATCGTTATCTTTCCCAAGGCACTCCCGTTTCCCAACGCTCAATCAGCAGATCAATAAACCTGCGAACGCGGGGAGACAGGTGACGCTTGCTTGTGTAGATGACTCTGATGGGGTCGGGAGGTGCGCGGTAGGGTTTCAGTACTTCCACTAACGTGCCGTCGCGCAGGTCGTTACCCGTAATGTAGGTCGGCAGGTGAATCAGGCCGATGCCTGCCAGCGCCGCTTCTCGCGTGGCTTCTGAACTGTCGATGTTCAGTCGCCCTGGCTGTTCGTATAGATGAAGGCCGGCAGGTGTCTGGTAACGCCAGACGATAGGCCGCTCGCCACTGAATAAAGCGATGGTGTCATGCCCGACAAGGTCAGCTGGCGTTTGCGGTACTCCGCGTTGGGCCAGATAAGTAGGCGATGCACACGTCGCGAACTGCTGCCAAGCCACGGTACGGGTCAATAATTGTGAGTCATCTTTGGGCGTACCGATTCGTATGGCGATGTCGATGCCCTCTTCGACCAGATCAACAAAGCGATCGGTAAACCAGACATCCGCCCGTAGGTCAGGCCACTGTTTCAGATAAGCATCCAGAATCGGCAGGATGTGGCGCTGACCAAAGGACAGCGGTGCAGTGAGTTTAAAGGTCCCGGTTGGCCTTCCACGGCGCAAGGCCATGGTCGCGTCCACTTCATCCAGATCTTCGAGAATCTGACGCCAGCGCTCATAGGCCACCTGCCCCTCGTCAGTCAGACTCAGTTTGCGCGTCGTGCGATTGAGAAGCCGTGCGCCCATCCGGCTTTCCAGGCGAACTATACTTTTTCCCACTGCCGATCGGGTCAGACCGAGTGAGGCCGCCGCTGCGGTAAAGCTTCCAGCCTTCACGGCGCAGACAAATGCAGCGATATCACCAAATCGGTTGGCTTCCATGGGTAGCTTTACTCCAGGGCATGCATAGAGTGTATGCGGAGCATGAAGCCCCCAGAGTTTAGAAGTTGCCGTTAACCTGGGGCAAAGATTATCGACTGTCCAGCAGGTCGCGTCACAGAAACGCAAGCGCCTGGAAGCTGCTCCTGGGTGTATTGCCTTGCACTAACTTGCGCCCCCCTATCCCTGTTCATTTATCAATAGGACTGGACCATGATCCTCAAGCGCGTAGGCTCGCAACCATCGATAAAAGGCCCTGAAGCGTACTTCACGGGCACCGTCCGTATGGACCCACTCAACTCCCCTCCTGAACCGGCCCGAGCGTCCATCGTCAGCGTCACTTTTGAACCCGGCGCTCGTAGCGCCTGGCATACCCATCCGCTGGGTCAGACGCTGATAGTCACCGCTGGCTGCGGTTGGACGCAGTGTGAAGGCGAACCGATCGTAGAAATTCGTGCCGGAGATGTCATCTGGTGCCCACCGGGCCACAAACACTGGCACGGTGCAAGCGCCACCACCTCCATGACCCACATTGGGGTCCAGGAAGCGCTGGACGGTGTGAGTGTCGTCTGGTTGGAAAAGGTTACCGACGAGGAATATAACGTCGGCCCGCCTGACGAATGATTTGACCCGTCCAGTGAACCTGCAAATTGAAACTGAATGGATTTTGGGATAAGCGAGGCGCGGTATTTCGGCACATTTGCCTCATTCCACGCCATCCCATCCCTACAGTGCGGGAACCAGCAGTCAAGCTGCGGCAAGGCCTCCATCAATCAGGTAGATGGCCGCAGAAAACGTCACGATCGACAGCACGGTGCTGACCAGAATGGAGGTCGCGGCTTCACTTTGATAGGCGCCGGTCTGGTTCGCAAACATCGCCGGGATCGTCGCCGACGGCAGCGCGCAAAGCAGGATCATCTGTTGTGCGTACAGCCCATGAGTGCCCAGCAGTACCGTGGCACCGAACATCAACACAGGGTGAATGAACAGCTTGAGCCCAAGATTGCCCAAGACTTCACCGGACATTTTCAGTTTCTCCGACGACATGATCAATCCCAGGCACAGCAGGGATACGCCGGGTGTAGCCTTGCCGAGAAGAGTGAGAGACTCCGCAGCGAGCGGAGGCAACTTGACCTGCAGCACGGAGAGCAGAATACCCAAGGCCGGCGCCCACATCAGCGGACGACGTACCGCCCCTGAAAGGCTCGACACGAACGCCTGGCCGCCACTGGCCTTTCCATCGGCGATGGTGAGCAACATGGTTGTCAGCGGGATCATCACCAGGCTCGCGACCAGGTTCAGCACCAGCACCGAGTAGATGCTGCCCGCGCCAAACATTGCGCCCAAGATAGGGATGCCCATGAAGGCGGCGTCTGGATAACCGTTAACGAAACCCTTGAGCGTTGCAACCTTGAGATCGCGAGAGCTGAACCAGCCGATCACCAGCGCTATCGTGTACATGCCCATGATGCCGATGAAAGTCGCCACGATGAACTTGAAGTCGAAGAGCTGTTCACGGGGCGTGCTCGCCATCCCGACAAAAAGCAACGCCGGAAATATCCAGCCGAGCACCAGCCGGCTGATCAGCAGGCTGTCCGAATGGGTAAGCCGTCCGCGCTTGCCGGCGATGTAGCCAAGCGCGATCACAAAGGCGACGGGTAAAATCGGCCCTACGATCCTGTCTAACATTTCATCAATCCTCGTATTTGTTTTTATCAAGAATGTCGTCGTGGCTGATCGAGGCCGGCACTTCGGCTTCGATCAACGCTGCAATGAACAAACGGCTTATGGGGTCAAGGTTTGAAGCGGTAGTCCCGAATGACGTCCTGGTCCGGCTCGATCCCGAGCCCCGGTCCTTGCGGTACGTCGATGCGTCCGTTACGCGGAATGATGGCGTCGCCATAGAGTTGTGCTTCGAGATCGAAATAGCGCCATTCGACCAGTGATTTCGCACCACCCAGAGCCGCACTTCCATGCACCGCCGCCAGCAGGCCGGGGCCGTCATAAAAGGCGTGGACCATCACGGTGACGCCATGGGCGTTGGCCAGCGCATACACTTTTTGCAGTTCGGTGATACCGCCCATTTTGGCGGGGCTCGGCTGCACGAAATCCACCGCGCCGGCCTCAAGCAGGTGCTGGAAGTCCATGAGCGTCGAGGCATTCTCGCCGGCCGCAACCGGTATGCCGCCTTGCGCGCGCACCCTTGCCAGCCCCGAATAATCTTCTGGTGGCCACACTGGTTCTTCGATCCAGCGCAGATTCAACGGGCGAAGTTTCTCGGTCATGTCCAGCGCTTCGCGCACCGTCCACGGAGCGTTGACGTCGAGGGTGATTTCCACGCCGGGGCCGGCGGCCTCGCACGCAGCGCGGATGACTTCGACATCCACCTCGTGCAGTTTGAGGTGGCGGAAACCACTGTTGACCGCGCGCTGCACATTGACGCGGATGAGTTCGGGGTCGGCATAACGGATCAGGCTTGCATAGGCCGCAAGAGACGTGGCCTCACTGCCACCCAGCAACTGGTAGATCGGTTTTGCGGCGGCTTTGCCGGCGATATCCCACAGCGCGATGTCTATCGCCGAGAGGCCATAGATAAACGCACCGCTGCGACCGAAAACGTGAAATTTCCTCTGCAGATCGCCCTGTAACTTCTCCCGTCGGGTGCCGACGCAACGCGCGAGTGAGATCGAGCAGTTCTGCCGCATCAGTGGGTGCCTGCCTAACTTACGCAAGGTGAGTTGGGCGGACGCATACATCGCTACGCTGTGCTCCTCTGAACAACGAAGTGCAGCAACGGCCATATTGGACGTTGACCGTCATCCTGCCAGCCGTAATTCGAGACTCCTTTATAGCTGCCTGAATCGGCGGTATTGTTGTGGTGCTGGTACTCGGAAAGCTGAACTTTCAGATTCTGGTCACGGTAGCTGTAACGGCCGTTAACATACGCCGGAGCGAAATATGATGAATACCAAGTTATTGAAATGGGCCATTGCAGCGTTAACGCTGTCATCCAGCGTTTCGCAGGTGCAGGCTGAAGACATCAAGAAAGTGGATGTGCTGCTGATTGGTGGCGGCATCATGAGTGCAACCCTGGGTGTCTGGCTCAATGAGCTTGAACCGGGCCTGTCGATGCAGATGGTGGAGCGTCTCGATGGCGTTGCCGAGGAAAGCTCCAATGGCTGGAACAACGCCGGCACCGGTCACTCCGCGCTGGCTGAGTTGAATTACACGCCTCAGGACGAGTACGGCAAAGTCACCATCTCGAAGGCCGTTGAAGTCAACGAGGGGTTCCAGCTCACTCGGCAGTTCTGGGCATGGCAAGTCAGACAAGGCGTACTGAAGAATCCCCATTCATTCATCAACTCCACACCGCACATGAGCTTCGTGTGGGGCGATGACAACATCAAATTCCTGAAGAAGCGCCACGAAGCCTTGTTGGCGAGCCCACTGTTTGCCGGTATGCAGTATTCCGAAGACCCGGCCGTGATCAAGAAGTGGGTTCCCCTTATGATGGAAGGACGGGATCCGAATCAAAAAATCGCGGCTACGTGGAACCCGAACGGCACCGATGTGAATTTTGGGGAAGTCACTCGCCAACTGGTCGGATACCTGCAAACCACGCCAAAATTCGAACTGAAGTTGTCCAGTGAAGTGCAGGACATCACCCGAAATGGGAATGGCAGCTGGCGTGTCAGCTACAAAAACCTCAAAGACGGTAGCGAATCCGCCACCGACACCAAATTCCTGTTCATAGGTGCCGGTGGCGGCGCACTGAAGCTGCTGCAGAAATCGGGCATTCCCGAGGCCAGGGAGTACGCAGGGTTCCCGGTGGGCGGTTCATTCCTGGTGACCGAAAATCCGGCCATCACCGAGCGGCACCTGGCCAAGGCCTATGGCCAGGCTTCGGTGGGGGCGCCACCCATGTCGGTTCCGCATCTGGATACCCGTGTGCTGGACGGCAAGCGCCTGATCCTGTTCGGTCCATTCGCAACGTTCAGCACCAAGTTTCTCAAAGAGGGTTCTTATCTGGACCTGTTGAGCACCACCACCACGGCTAACGTGTGGCCAATGACACGGGTCGGTATCAAGGAATACCCCCTGGTCGAGTACCTCGCGGGCCAGTTGATGTTGTCGGATAACGATCGCCTCGCCGCCTTGAAGGAGTACTTCCCGAACGCCAAGGCCGAGGACTGGCGACTGGTTCAGGCGGGCCAGCGTGTGCAAATCATCAAGCGTGACGAGGCCGCTGGCGGCGTGCTGAAGCTGGGTACCGAAATCGTCACCTCCAAAGACGGCACCATCGCCGGCCTGCTGGGCGCCTCGCCGGGTGCGTCGACCGCGGTGCCGATCATGGTCAGCTTGTTGCAGAAAGTCTTCAAAGACAAAGTCGCGACACCAGCGTGGCAGGAAAAGCTGCACCAGATCCTGCCGAGCTACGGAACCCAGCTGAACGACAATCCGGCAAAGGTGGCTGAGGAGTGGGCTTATACAGCCAAGATCCTAGAGTTGACACTGGCTCCCCCCGCGATCGGTCAAATGACTGCGCCCGCTGTCGAGGAGCAGAAGCCGGTGAAAGAGAAGGCTGCTGCCGACATGGCGCTGTAATCGGGATGTACTGAACAGCCGGACAGCTTGCGTGCACGCCTATCATGCCAACGATTGGAAACGCCTATTTCCCACATTGCGCTTAGTCACCAATACCGACTTCCTGGTCGACAAGGACCGGATCACTTGTGCGGGAGGAGTTTCAGTCATCGAGCTAGCGATCCATTTGATTGGTATGCACTGCGGACCAGACCGCGCTGGTAAAGTCGTGCATCAAATGACCGTGGCCAAGAGCAGCACTGGCAGCTTCGTAGATCGTCGTAAAGCGCTGGGCTATGCCAGCTCTTCCAACCGACGTTTGCACGAAGCAGTGATGCTGATGGAGACACATCTGGCCGAACCGCTGGAGATCGACGCAATCGCCCATTTGGTCGGCACAAGCAAACGTCAGCAGGAGCAGCTGTTCGTCGCCGAGACTGACACCAGCCCGACGCAATTCTATCGACAGGTACGACTCAGGTTTGGGCGCTGGTTATTGATTAGCTCCGATCGACAGATCGGTGAAATCGCTTTTGAGTGCGGCTTTGCAGACGCGCCGCATTTCATATGGCAGTTCCAAACATCGTTCGGTATGTCACCAGGCAGGCTGCGCAAGACGTTGATGGGGCAGGAAGGAAAATAGGAAGGTGCGTTGGTGGAAAATAGCCAAATTTTTTTCGACTGCGTCGCAGTCTGCAAATGAAAAAACATCGCACTGGTCAGACACCGGGTGGAACATGTTATTGGGAGCCAATCGGCATAGTGCTGTTGTACCCGGATTGAGAACAACAGGTCGAGAAAAACGCGGCATAATTCGACGGTTGACGCGACAACCACCTTGATAAACGCCGGGGCGAGCGCATAGTGTCGAGCGTGGAATTATGGATCACAGCACGTTGCTGCTTAGTACAGGACCCTGACTTTTAGGAGAAACGTATGAGCGAAGCAAATCAAGACTCTGTGCGCCAACTGAGTCATTTCATCGACGGTCAACACGCTGCAGGCACGAGCGGTCAGTTCGCCGACGTGTTGGACCCAGCGCTAGGTCGAGTGACGGCCCGCTTGCCGGTCGCAAACGCAGCTGAAGTCGACGCCGCCGTCGCCGCTGCGAAAGCCGCGTTCCCGGCCTGGAGCGAAACCGCGCCACTGAAGCGTGCGCGTTTGATGTTCAAGTTCAAGGAATTGCTCGAGACGCATAGCGACGAACTCGCAGAGCTCATTACCCGCGACCACGGTAAGCTGTTTGAGGATGCAAAGGGCGAGGTGATACGCGGGATCGAAATCGTCGAATTTGCGTGCGGCATTCCAAACCTGCTCAAGACCGATTTCACTGATCAGAGCGCCCCCGGCATCGACGCGTGGAACCTGCGTCAACCCGTCGGCGTAGCCGTAGGCGTCACGCCATTCAATTTCCCGATGGTGGTGCCGTGCTGGATGTTTGTGATGGCGGCCGCGACCGGCAACACGTTCATCCTCAAGCCTTCGGAGCGTACTGCGTCGCCATCGATTCGGCTTGCCGAGTTATTCATGGAAGCGGGCTTTCCTAAAGGAGTGTTCAACGTCGTGCATGGCAGCAAGGCTGTCGTCGATGCACTGATGCAGCATCCCGATGTGGCCGCGGTATCTGCCGTCGCCTCGACGAAGGTTGCCGAATACATTTACAAAGAAAGCGCGAAATACGGCAAGCGCGTCCAAGCGTTGGGCAGTGCAAAGAACCATCTCGTGGTTTTGCCCGATGCCAATCTCAATAAAACGGTCGATGCGATCATCAACTCGTCATACGGCTCGGCCGGCGAGCGCTGTATGGCGACGTCAGTCGTGGTGGCGGTAGGGACGATTGGAGATGAGCTGCTCGAATACCTCGTGCCACGCGTGCGCTCGCTGAAGATGGGCGGCGGCATGGAGCCCGGCCTGGACATGGGACCACTCATCAACGCCGCGCATCGCACCCGGGTGTTGAGATATATCGATGAGGGCATCACGGCGGGCGCCAAGCTCGTCGTCGACGGTCGCGACCATACCGTGGCAGGACGCGAAAAGGGTTTCTTTCTCGGTGGCTCGCTGTTTGACCAAGTGACACCGGAGATGAGCATCTATCGAAAAGAGATATTCGGCCCGGTTCTGTCGGTTGTCCGGGTGCCCGATCTCGCGAGCGCCATTGCACTCGTCAACGCCCACGAACTGGGGAACTGCGTATCGCTTTACACATCCGACGGCGGCGCGGCGCGCGCATTCACCCGTCAGATTCAGGTCGGTATGGTGGGCATCAACATTCCCAGCCCGGTGCCGTCGGCGTGGCATTCGTTCGGGGGCTGGAAGCGATCGATGTTCGGTGATCATCACACCTACGGCGAGGAAGCCGTGCGCTTTTACACCAACTACAAGAGCGTCATAGAGCACTGGCCCGACTGTCTGCAATAAATAAAGGCTGTCACGATTGCTTACCTACGCCGAGGGTAACGTCAATTTTGTATAGGACTGTATCCCAAGCCCAGCATACACAGCCATCCGACGAAATTCAGACAGTACAGCCCATGTTTAATACTTCATTTCGATCATGGCGCCTATAAGTTGTACCGTACTTGAGCCTTACCGGTTGACTCACAGCGGCAAGTCCGTTTTGCCGCCGCCATGGAGCATGCAGATTTTGTCTTGGAGCTGGAGGCTGTCTATGCTCAAAGTGTTTTCCACTGTTACGCTGATGTGCGCGCTGAGTGTGCCTGCGTGGGGGGCTGCTCAAACTGCCGCTTCGGGAGGCTATTCGATGGAACAGTCATCTATTGCCTACCGCAGCATCAAGGTCGACGGGCTGAATATTTTCTATCGCGAAGCCGGACCGGCAGACGCGCCGACCTTGCTGATGCTGCACGGTTTCCCAAGTTCGTCACGTATGTACGATCCGCTGTTAGCGCGGCTGGCTCAGCATTACCATCTGGTGGCACCGGATTATCCGGGTTTTGGTCATAGCGATGCGCCGGACGCGAAAACCTTCACCTACACCTTCGACCGCCTGGCCGGTGTGATGCAGGATTTCACTCAGACGTTGGGTCTGAACCACTATTCGCTGTTGGTGCAGGACTATGGCGGGCCGGTGGGTTTTCGAATGGCTTTAGCTCACCCTGAACGACTTCAGGCGTTGATCGTTCAGAATGCGGTGTCCCACGAAGATGGTTTGGGACCGTTGTGGCAAAAACGGCGCGAGTTCTGGGCCAATCGCGCCGCCAATGAAGCGGGCTTGCGTGCCAGCTTCTTCTCGCTGGCGACAACCAGGCAGCGGCACGTTGGCTCAAGCCCCAACGTCGAGAATTTCAATCCGGATCTCTGGACCGATGAATTTGGTTTCCTGAATCAGCCGGGCCAGGCCGATATCCAGAGCGATCTGTTCTATGACTATCGCACCAACGTCGCCAGCTATCCGAAGTGGCAGGCATGGATGCGCGAGCATCAGCCGTCGACTCTGGTGGTGTGGGGTAAGTACGATCCGTCATTTGATGTCGCCGAAGCCGAGGCGTATCGCCGGGATCTGCCAAAAGCTGAGATTCACGTGCTGGAAGCCGGGCACTTCGCCCTTGATGAGAAGCCCGAGGAAATCGCGAGCCTGATCGATACGTTTTTGAACAAGACGCTGAAGTCTCAGTAATCACCATGTGAAAGCCCACTGCCCGAGTCATCGGGCAGTGGGCTTGATGTGCAAGCGACATCGGGGGATCCGGTTCAAATGAATCGCTTCCAACCGTCGCCCGCTTTGTGCGGTCTAGCGAACTTCCGTTATCAGTGACCGGCGCTTTGGCCGCCGTCGACGTGCAGGATTTCCCCGGTCACGAATGCGGCGCTGTCCAGGTACAGAACGGCCCCGACGATGTCGGCGATTTCGCCCATGTGGCCGACTGGGTGCAGGCTGCCCAGCGCTGCGTGGGTTTCTTCACCGTGCATCGGGGTCTTGATGATGCCTGGGGATACGGCGTTGACGCGGATGCCGCGCTTGGCATACTCGATTGCCAGGGATTTGGTGGCTGCGTTCATGCCGCCCTTGGTCAGCGATGCCAGTACTGAAGGCACGCCATCGATGGCGTGGTCGGCCAGCGTGGTGGTGATGCTGACCACATGACCACCTTGGCCTTGTTTTTCCATCTGGGCGATGGCCTGCTGCGACATGTAGAAGAAGCTGCCCATGTTAGTGGCAACGTTGTTTGCATAATCTTCACCGGTGAATTGGGTGAAAGGCTTAGCCAGGAAGATCCCGGCGTTGTTCACCAAGGTGTCGATGCGGCCGAAGCGAGCCACGCCTTCCCGGATGATGCGCTCGGCAGTGGCGGGATCAGCAATGTCACCGACTACCGTCAGGATGTCCGGATCGGTGGATGGCTTGATCGAGCGCGACGTCGCGATGACCTGGTAACCCAGTTTGCGGAAACCCGCGACGATGCCTGCGCCCAGACCTTGGGATGCGCCAGTCACCACAACGACTTTTTTTGAATTGCTCATGATAATTTCCTGATAATTAATGAATGCGAATTAAGTGAATAAGCTAAGCCATCAGGCAGTAGCCGGCTCTCGCGCCATCTGCCGTAGGGCTGCTTCGTATTGTTCAACTGACTGTGATCCAGCCACCAACTGACGACCGTTCAGCACCATGGCCGGGATCGAATTGATCCCGCCCTCGCGATAGAAGCTCTCGAGCTCACGGACTTCGATGGCGAACATCCCGGTTGCCAACACCTCGCGAGCGCGGGTGGTGGAAAGTCCTGCTTCACCGGCCAGACGTACCAGGGTTTCGTGGTTGCTGGGGTTGTGGCCGTTGGTGAAATACGCCTTGAGCAGGATTTTCTTCAGCTCGATCTGGCGACCTTCCTTTACCGCCCAAAGCAGAAGGCGATGGGCGTCGAAGGTGTTGTAGAAATGACTGCGTTTTTCCAGATCGAAATGAAAGCCGATGGCTTCGCCACGGGCGATCACCATTTCATTGCGAGAGGCTACCTCTTCAGCACTGCGACCATATTTGCGCATCATGTGCTTGACTGCGTGCTCGCCCTCGACCGACATATCCGGGTTCAATTCGAAGGGTTTGAACGTCAGCTCGACGGCGACTTCGCCAGCGAGATTCGCTATGGCCTGCTCCAGCGCTGTGGCGCCAAGCGCACACCACGGGCACACGACATCCGACACAAAGTCGATTCTGACGGGCTGAGTCACGATTTAGATTCCGCCAGATTTTTGCGGTACTCGGTGGTGGTGATGCCAGCATAGCCCCAGTTATCGGTATCCACCTCCTCGATCACGATATGAGTGAGATGCGGGTCCTTGTTGAGGACGGTCTGCATGGTCTGGGTGATTTCGGCGATTACCTGAGCTTTCTGTTCCTTGGTAACGCCATCGCGGGTGATACGAACGCTGATGAAAGGCATGCAAAAGTCTCCAGTTCGTCCCCCATCGAAGTGATAGGCGGCAAGTGGAGTGGACTTTAGAATGTTGTCTTGAATGAATAAATACAGGGACGGGAACATCATTTGTGATGCGGCGTAATAAATTGCATCGGGGGATAACGCATAAACACCCGCAAAGTCGAGCGCAACCTAGGACCTTCCTCGCCCGTCTTCGCCTGGCCTCATCGGCGCTCGGCGACTTTCCCACCAACTCTAGACCCGGCTCAAGCCAGCAGCTCTGTGATGCACCCAGCCTGCCGGGCGACCAGGCGCTGAGACAATGTCTGTTCGTTCAACTGCAGCCCCTTCACCACGAACGTCCGGCACCATTGGCCGGATGGAGACGCGATTCAGTCGAGCTACGTCGTGCATGTCAAATTTCTGCGACCACAGCCCCTCGACCCGTACCTATCGCTCGCATTGAGTGACAGTTTCCTTCCGTTGCAAGGAAGATATCCCGTAAACGCCGACATTCCTTCATCCCAGGCCCCTGCGGCAAAGGCAGGTGATCGCCCAAACGTTTGGGATCTAGCAGCATTCAGTGCGTATCTCGCTGGAGGTGAATCGAAGCTGTTGGCGCTGATTGAAAACTGACCCACCCAACAATAATCGCGCCTAAATTTGCCAAAACGCTGCTGCCGATCATACTAATAATTCGTGCATCAACAGGTGCTTGTGATCCTGAACAGGATCCAGGTCAATTCATCGCTGTTAATTCCATTAAGTTGGAGTTCACTCTCATGAAACTACGACGTTTCGTAAGCGCCATTCTCGCCTTTAGCATGCTGCTGGGCGGCACCACCATGGCTGGTCAAGCCCTTGCCGCCGACACTGCTGCCAGCCCCCCCAAATCCGCCACCTCCTCCCCCAACCAGTTTCTCATTGAGAAGATCAGCCCCGAATACTGGCGAGTGCAGATCAACAACCCGCCTTTCAACATATATGGCCCGGATTCTACCTTCCAGTTCGAGAAGGTGATTAGCGCGATCGAAAGCGACACCAAACTCAAGGTGGTGGTCTTTGAAAGCAAGGTGCCTGGTTTTTTCCTAACCCACTACGACTTCGCGGAGCCTCTGGAGCGGACCCTAGAAATGTCCAACGGGAAGACCGGCTTGCCCCCCCTTCCGGACATGTTGGTACGCCTGAGTAAGTCCCCAGTGGTTTCCATCGCGATGATCAACGGCCGCGCCTCCGGCGTCGGCAGCGAACTGGCCCTGGCCAGCGATATGCGTTTTGCCAGCGACAAGGCAGTGCTGTCCCAATTTGAAATTGGAGCCGGCTTTATCCCAGGCGGAGGCCCAATGGCGCGCCTGCCACGCCTTATCGGCCGCGGCCGTGCATTAGAGATCTTGCTGAGCGGTAACGACATCGACGGCAAGCTGGCCGAGCGTTATGGTTACGTTAACCGCAGCTTCCCCGAAAACGAGCTGAACAGCTTCGTCGACGCTCTGGCCCGCCGCATCGCCACCTTCGACAAGCAGTCTATAGGCGAGATCAAGGAGCTGGTGAACATAGCCTCCCTGCCCTCAAACGAAGATATCGGTAAGGAATGGACAGGTTTTCTCAACTCGGTTCGACGCCCCGCCGCCCAACACCATATCGGCCGCCTCATGGAACTAGGCCTGCAACAAAAAGCCGATGTGGAAATTAACCTGCCCAAGTACACCGGCCAGGTCAGTGCGGAGAAAAACTGAGGCGCGGAAAACTGCAACAGTGCGGATTTTACCGGGGCTGGGCCAAGCTTAGCCCTTTACTCCAGCAAGATATCTGTTATGACAGACGAAATTTTGGTTTGCCTCAAAGTTGTGAATAATTCTGTGTACGATTAGTACCGTGCGGCAATGAAGCCCCTCCTCTTTCCTATCGGGGCAAGTTTACCTAGGACTTCAGAGCAGTTCTCTTCCAAAGGCCATTTGATTAAAAAAGAAGTGAAAATTTCAGCCTTGCTGAATTCGAAATCTACGGGATCATTTTGATTCAACCTCTCTGCCCCGAATCCTAAATAACGACCCAAACCGCCAATACCGTCCCTCATTCATCTTATGTCCACACATGCAATTGGTGGTGTGGATGTCAATACCCACCTACTCGCGGTTGTGTGATCTCCCGCCCACTCATCCAGCGCGGTCCGCCCTTCGGACACCTAGCCCTTCATTGCGGCAACGTCGCTTGCAGACCGATCAAGGATGAAATCAGAAAATGCGTTCTATCGAGCGGCCTAAGGATTGATCCGCGTTGGCATACCAATTCGTCTCAGAGCAGCAACCAAACAGACGGCGGTGTCTTGAATTCGCAACTCAAGTGCGGCATCGAACTCGAACTCGCTCACACCGTGGTCCCTATCTGTTAGTTGCGCAAAGTCCGAAACGTACACGCCGGTACACAATAGGCCAGGTCAGAGAATATGAAGCGTCGGACAATCACTCGTAGAAACGGTACGGTGAAGCTGTCGTAAGGCCCCACCGCATACAGGCATGCGGGAGGGTATTCACCGTGCAAGATGTGTTCATCTCACCCGATCTTCGTCATCTCGCACTCAGTGAGGTCATCATAATTTTCGGCTCATTTTATTGCCCAATCCATCCGGCCGAGAACCTGTCCCGGCCCTGACGAATGCCATTTTTTCGTTAGCCCGGCTGCCTGATGCTCGACCTGAACCCAGCCCGATGATTTCACCTTTGTCTGATGCAATGGCTTTCGATCCGGGCAACTTGCCAACCCATTTCGAAATGCTAACCTGAATAAACTTCGTCGCCGACGAAGCCAACCAAGAGGAGATGTCATGAAAATACTCATGGTACTGACCTCCCATGATCAGCTGGGAAACACGGGCGAAAAAACAGGCTTTTGGCTTGAGGAATTCGCCGCTCCTTACTACGTGTTCAAGGATGCAGGTGTGGATATTACGGTGGCATCGCCGAAAGGCGGCCAACCGCCCCTCGATCCGAAAAGCGATCAACCGGAATTTCAGACTGCGCCCGGTGATCGCTTCAAAAGCGATTCCGCTGCTCAAAAGGTGCTTGCCAATAGCAGGCTCTTGTCTGAAATGTCCGAAAAGGATTTCGATGGGGTTTTCTATCCGGGCGGGCACGGTCCCATGTGGGACCTGACCAACGACAAGGACTCCATTGGTCTTATCGAACGAACGTATGCGGCGGGCAAGCCCGTCGCTATGGTTTGCCATGCGCCCGGCGCACTGCGCTACGTGAAAGGTCCTGATGGCGAGCCTCTCGTGAAAGGCAAGAAAGTTACGGGCTTCACCAACACCGAGGAAGAGGCGGTGCAGCTAACCAAAATAGTGCCCTTCCTGGTTGAAGACTCCCTGAAAGAGAACGGCGGTATTTACTCCAAGGGCCCGGACTGGCAGTCCTATGTGCTGGCTGACGGCAACCTCGTCACCGGGCAAAACCCGGCATCGTCTACAGCAGGCGCGCAGAAATTACTGGAGGTGTTGCGGAAGTAACAAAAAGCCCCTTGATCCTCACCAAGGGGCTTACGCGACACGCGCGCGAAACGCCATATAGGTCGGAGATTGACGTCCTTAAAAAATTGAATCAAACCGCGGCGCGGAGGTGTAATTATGAAAATCTCGTCAAGTCAGGCATACGCGATTTTGGATGCGGCAGAAGCGCGCTCCAGGTAACTGGGCGTCGCAGCAAACATCGCGATCATGGACGCGGGTGCCCATCTAAAGGCGTTTTCCAGAATGGACGGCGCCATACTTGGTACGATAAACATCGCAGTCCGAAAGGCCAAGACAGCGGCCCTGTTTGGCAAGAACACCGAAGTCCTAGGAGAGTTCTGCAAACCCGGCGGCACATTTCCCGGTCTGGATCTGACGAACGGCGGACTCGTAATATTTACCGGCGGGGTTCCTATTTTTGCTGGCAAGGGGACGGTCATCGGAGCACTTGGCGTATCTGGGGGCGACCCTGCCCAAGACTTGGACATTGCGCAAACCGCGTCCGTCGCCTTACCCCTATAAACGTCCACCGTGTTGATTAAGCCCCATGTCCGCTTGAGCAACAAAAAAGCAATCGTCATCGACTTTGACCACGAGCGCTGTTGCGACTTACGAATACCTTGATGCACGGGCTACGCTGGCCTTTTCTCGGGGGAGGTCGCGACTTTGGATGCAAAATTACTCGCCTGTCTGCTCTCCGAAATCACTGAAAATGACCTGACCCTGCTCACCCAGTTTTGAAAGTTTAAAACATGGGTGAACAGGGTGGTTCAGCCGAATCGCGAGCAATGTCCGCGCTGCCCTTACAGGTACCGACCGCGCCTCGTCCGGTATCTCCCTGTATACGCATCGACAGGTATTTACCGCTCGCCGAATTCCGCAGGGCATGCTTGAAATTTGTCTGAGATGCTCTAGTTTTCAGGCAAAGGATCTGGATCCAAGGAGGATCTTCCATGGGCACTGATGCGAAGCTTTTGAGCGCTTGCGCAGCAGCATGGGTGTTAGTCGATGGACAAATCTGTTGTGCCAAATGCAGGCAGCGTCAGCCTCTTGCTGAAGCAGAAGAGCAGTTTTCTCATGCGCCTGGCTGTGAAGCGGACGAGCATCCGCGGGTGCAGCTGCACGACTTACCTGAACGAGAGCGTTGACAGCTCCGGAATGTCCTGAGGCGGCCAACGGATCGAAAACGGAGGGTTACAGCTGATAATTGGCACATGCACCAATCGATAGGATCCTATGGACCTCGTCTCACCAGATTACGAGAACTTCTGAGTGGTGAGGCCTGACATGACATGCGCAAGGCGGCATGAATTTACCAGGATCACCTTGAAGTAGCGCCAGTGTTCTGCGATCTGCCTCTCCCGAATAAAATTGATCAAGCGCCTGCTGGAACACTGTGGATTTGGGGCCGACAGCGATGAACAGCGTTAGGCAGGAGCAGAGCTTCATATCATCGGGCGAACCGAGGATCTTTTCAGCGCTCCTTCCAGAATGACTCAAAGGGTTTTGACACAATCCTCAAGCCGTGGCCCAAGCAAACGGTGCTGAAGATACGCTTGAGCCTCGGCCATACCCGATATGGCGAAGCGCTCGGCCGTTTCGCTGCGACCGAGACCGTGCAACTGCGGAAACCGAACCACATATGGTGACTCGTTTTGCGCCCAACTCGCAACTCATCCAAGACTCGGCTGAAAACCGGATTTTGTGCTTCGACGAAACGGGCCAGATCAAAAATGTCGCTCACGACTCGCTCTCCTCAACTAGCAGGCGGCTAGGTGCTCTATTACAGCATTCGACAGTCATGTACCTCGGACGTTATGGATTCAGCACCCCTATACAGCGTCTTGCCCTCCCCCCATCACTGTATCCGAAGGGGCATTGTGTAGTGGTCTAATGAAACCGGACACCCATTTAGGCGAGAATACTCGCCAGATCGAGGTGTCAGATGACCAAACAACGCCGCTCCTTTACTGCTGAATTCAAACGCGAGGCTGCTGACCTCGTGCTCAAGCAAAACTACAGCTACATCGAAGCCAGCCGCTCACTCGGCATTGGTGAGTCAGCGCTGCGCCGCTGGGTTGACCAGGTTCAGAAAGAGCACCAAGGCGTCACTCCGCAGAGCAAGGCGCTGACCCCAGAGCAGCAGAAAATTCAGGAACTGGAAGCCCGGATCGCTCGGCTTGAGCGAGAAAAATCCATACTAAAAAAGGCTACCGCGCTCTTGATGTCGGAAGATCACGAGCGTTTGCGCTGATTGATCAGTTGAGTGCCCATGAGCCGGTTGATTGGCTGTGTAAGGTGTTTGAAGTCACCCGCTCGTGCTACTACGCCCAGCGCCTGCGGCGCCGCACTCCCGATGTTGAACGGCTTCGGTTGCGTAGCCGGGTCAGTGAGCTGTTCTCGCAAAGTCGCAGCGCTGCGGGCAGTCGCAGCATCCTGTCACTGATGCGTGAAGATGGTGAGCAACTCGGTCGATTCAAAGTGCGCAGTTTGATGCGTGAGCTTGATTTAGTCAGTAAACAACCCGGCTCACATGCCTATAAACGAGCGACAGTAGAAAGACTTGATATCCCGAATACCTTGAACCGTGAGTTTGATGTGCCAGCCCCCAATCAGGTCTGGTGCGGTGACATCACCTATATTTGGGCACAAGGAAAGTGGCATTACTTGGCTGTCGTTCTGGATCTCTGCACGCGCCGGATAGTGGGCTGGGCACTGTCGGAAAAACCGGACGCCGAACTCGTGATCCGAGCCCTGGATATGGCCTACGAGCAGCGTGGCAGGCCTTCGGATCTGCTGTTCCACTCGGATCAAGGGTCCCAATATGCAAGCCGGTTGTTTCGCCAGCGGTTGTGGCGATACCGCATACGCCAGAGCATGAGTCGCCGGGGAAATTGCTGGGACAATGCACCGATGGAGCGAGTGTTCCGGAGTTTGAAAACTGAATGGATACCGACCTTAGGCTACAGAACTGCGCAGGAAGCACAGCGCGACATCAGCCATTTTTTGATGCATCGGTACAACCGGATTCGGCCTCACCAATTCAACGGTGGGCTGGCGCCAGCTCGGGCCGAGGAAAAACTTAACGTCGTGTCCGGGATTAGTTGACCACTACATTGCGACACTCTTCCGAAGTAGGAAGTCAGTAAAGCGCGTGCTACCTGGCCAAGCGGATCAGACGACCAAGCAGCCTCGGCTGTCTGCGTCGGGTCGATTGCAGCCCTCTGCGACAGGCAGCTATCGGCCGAGGCTGTGTAAAAACGTTTTTGCGCAGGGGTTGACGTGCAGAACCAGAACAAAAATCGCGTTCCTACGCAAATTTCAGGTCTGCCGATTAACCAAGGACTGGCAGATTTTACGTAGCAGCGCAGACTTTAAAACGGTGCCTGCGTTTTTACACAGCCTGGGCCAGAAGGAGAGATTCGTTTGCGTCGGGATGCCCCCTATCCAGTCGTCAGGCATTAAGCACTGTTGAGATGGTCGCGTATGAACTCGATGAACCGCTGGGTCTTCGCAGGAAGCAGCCGTGTTTCGGTCAGTGAATAGACCGAGATGCGAGTGCGACTACGACGAGATGTGCCACATCCTCGAAGGCACCGTGCGCCTGACCGATGCGGACGGCGTGGCGAAGACCTTCGGGCCGGGGGATTCGTTCGTGGTGGCGGCGGAGTTCAAGGGAACCTGGGAAAACATCACGCCGGTGCGCAAGGTGTATTTCATTCTCGGATGAGTTCGGCCCGGGCGGATAACGATGACAACTTTGCCGTCGCCTACCTTGGCCTGTCCCACCCCGGCTCGGGGTCCGTCACCCGCGGATCGGACTTGCGCCCGGCCCTGGCAAACCGGGACGACGCGTCGTGCGAGCAATCAGGCCTGCGCCTCGCCTAGGAACGCCGGCAGCCCGTACGTCAACGCAAGTTCCAAGGCCGGTTACAAGGGGTATAACTATTAGAACAAAAGGCGGGTCACCCAGAATAGGCCCTCCAAAGGCAGAGCCCGGGCCAGGCGCCCCAGACCTGATCGGCGCCTGCGGCGCGGAGCGATGTGATGAATTCCAGAGCATGGCGATGGGTTCGCAAGAGCCTTCATGGCTGCATCGAGCTGGCCTTGCTGGTCGCTCCACTGTGCGCCAGCGCCATGTTCAAGTGCCAAACCAGGGACGGAGCCATCAGCTACACCAGCCAAGCCATCGCCAGCGCCCACTGCACTCGCCTGAATGACATGGCGGGCGCCGGTGTCGGCGCCAAGGCAATGGCCCTGCCACGGCTTGTGCGGGACGACAACTCAGGCGCGGTGCGGATTCGGGTGTACACCTTCATCCACAAGGGTATTCGTCAATATGTGAGCCGGCGCCCCGTCGGGATCTCCGCACGGGTCGATGTCCTTGAGCTCTATTACATCAAGGGCTGCTATCTGTGCATGGCGCCGAAGGATTTCAAGGTCGCCTCACTGCGCCTGGACACCCATTCCTATCGGCGGGAGATCGAAGCCGCTTCGGGTCATTATGGTGTCGACAGGGCGCTGGTCCGCGCAGTGATACATGCCGAATCGGCGTTTCGCCCCAACGCCATTTCCGAAGCCGGCGCCCAGGGGCTGATGCAGTTGATGCCCGCCACCGCCGAGCGCTTCGCCGTGGACGATCCGTTCGACGCACGACAGAACATTCGTGGCGGTGTGCGCTACCTGGCCTGGCTGCTCAAGCGCTTCAACGGCAACCAGGTGCTGGCGTTGGCAGGTTACAACGCCGGCGAAGCGTCTGTGGTCGAGTACAACGGGGTGCCTCCCTACGCCGAGACGCAATCCTACGTCACCCTCGTGCAGTCCTTGACCGAACGCTATCGCAACCATCGCTAGTACCATAGGGCGCATAACCCGGAATAGGTAATACGCCGGCCCCTCCACGGCAGATAACGCTGGCGCGTTATCTGCCCTACGAAAGCAATCAGGTTCCGCGCTCGATCAATACGCCGGGCGGGGAATGGCTCAACCGAACTTCCACGCTCACCGGTAGCTATCGACCCAGGCTGTGTGAAAATGTTTTAGAGCAGGTTTTACGGTCAAAACAAGAACGAAAATCGCGTTCCTACGCAAATTTCAGGTCTGCTGATTAACCAAGCACTGGCAGATTTTACGTAGCAACGCAGACTTCAAAACGGTGCCTGCGTTTTTACACAGCCTGGACCCATAGCGGCCCTCCGTGAGGGGCAGAAAACGGCCAAAAGCGGGCTCTCACGATAGCTGCTTTTTGGACGCCAGCGCACAATGCGGCGTCTGACCCAATGAATCTCAGTCGCGCTCTAGCTGTCGAGAAATTCAAACGACGAGTTCTATCAGATTCTCCAACAGCTCTTTAAACTCAGCGCGATCTGTGTAATTTTCCCGGTGCGTAGACCGGCGGAGGATTTGCTCAGCCGTCATCAGCGGCCAGAGTTTGTCGATCTCATCGTCCGCTTTGATGTTCTTATCTCAGAACCCAATCTCAACGACGGCTATTTTCTCCTGCTCTCGCGAATACTTGACTCGTAGAGTTTTGAAGAAAGAGATTTGCAAAAAAATATTCGTCATTTACATGTACCTTCCAGCAGCAAAGGACGCTTGATGAGAACCCCGCTACTCGCCCTAACCCTCGCAGCTCTATTGAGCGCATGCGCCATCCCTTACGAAACCCCGGAAGCCCGCGCCAATATTGAACGCGATCTGAAGCTCAGCGCAGACGAAATCGTCACTATCACCGAAACCAACTGGTGCTTATCTCCCTATGGTGATTTGCAAGTGTGCAGACCCAAGCAAGGCCTGGGTGTGCTGACCAAGAGCAAGCTAGTGCTGGCCTTCTATAAGGGCGGCATCTACCAGCAAGCTGAAGTCATCAACGCCAGCGATGTGCAGTGTGCCCACCTGCAAAGTGGCAGAGCCGCAGCCGATACCTTCTACCTATTCAATGAACGTTGGGTCGCCATGCTGGCGCCAATTACCGTGGGAGGTGCCTTGGCCCTCGATAAGAAAGCCCAGTTCCTGAGCGTGCTAGTGCCTCCAAACACTGAGAGCTTCACGGCTGCGCAAGGAAATTTTATTCAGTTCACCGATCGCAAGAACTACTCGGCTGTCGCGGTACCAGGTACCAAAACCTATGTAGGAACCAGCGAGAGTATTCCCCAGATTTTTAATCCGTGTACGCAGGGAAAAAATCGCTCAGCCGCATCCTAAGTCCTGACCTCAACGAAAAGGGGACAACGAAAAGGCGAAAAGGGGACAGATTTATTTCTCCAACCGTCCCCTTCTGGCCGTTTTTTGTCTGTCGCGAAGGACGGCAACCGACCGATTCTGTTGAAAAAGTAGCTCCCCTGTCTGGCCTGCGGCAAAATATCTGCATTGGCCAGCAGGGAAGCACGCAGCATGATGGGACAGTTATCGAGTGGGCAGGAGCGGTTGTTTTACTCGTTCAACCTTGAAGATCACATTCCAGCCACTCACCTTCTGCGCAGCATTGATCGGTGTCTCGATCTGAGCGACCTGCGCCATTACCTCGCCGATTTCTATAGCCCGATTGGGCGTCCGTCGATTGATCCCGAACTGATGATCCGCATGCTGATCGTCGGCTATTGCTACGGCATTCGCTCAGAGCGGCGGTTGTGCGAAGAGGCCCATTTGAACCTGGCGTATCGCTGGTTCTGCCGGTTGAGCCTTGAAGACGAAATCCCCAACCACTCGACCTTTTCCAAAAATCGACACGGCCGTTTTCGGCACAGTGATCTGTTTCGCTGGTTGTTCAATGAAGTGCTGCGTCGCTGCATGGACGCCGGTCTGGTCAAGGGCGAAGGCTTTGCCGTGGACGCCAGCATCATCAAAGCGGATGCGAGTCGGCAGCGCGGCGTACCGGGAGATGAACCGGTCAACTGGAGCGATCCATCCCTGAGCACCCGCGCCGTGCGTGAGTACCTTGAGGGACTCGATGAAGAGGCTCTGGCCGAAACGCTACCGAAGCGCCTGTCGCTGACGGATCCTCAGGCCCGCTGGACCGCTGCTCCAGGCGGCCCAGCTTTTTACGCTTACTCCACGAATTATCTGATCGATACCGAGCACAGCGTGATCATGGATGTGGAACCCACCCAGGCTCATCGAACCGCAGAAGTCGAGAGCACCAAGACGATGATCAATCGGGTCGAAGCGCAGTTCGACATCAAGCCAGAGCGCCTCATTGGCGACACCGCTTACGGCACAGCGCCGATGCTGGCCTGGATGGTGGAGGAAAAAGACATCGAACCGCATGTGCCGGTGTGGGACAAAACTGAGCGCAAGAACGACAGCTTTTCGAGTAACGATTTCCACTGGAATGAAGAGGCTGAGGAATACCGCTGCCCAGCCGGCAACGTATTACGCAGCGAATGGCGAGCGTTCGCACGTCACAAAAGCCAACACCATCATCTTCCGATCCAGACAGACCGACTGCGCGACATGTCCGATGAAAGCCAGGTGCTGCCCGAACACTGCGATTCGCAAGATCGCCCGCAGCGTCCATGAAGCCGCTCGTGATTTGGCTCGACGCATCGCAGCGACACCTGCGTACGTGCGCTCCCGTCACGAACGTAAAAAGGTCGAAATGTTGTTTGCCCACCTCAAACGCATCCTGAAATTGGATCGCCTGCGACTACGTGGCATGAGTGGCGCGACCGATGAATTCACGCTGGCCGCTGCGGTGCAGAACCTGCGACGTCTGGCCAAACTTGCATTTCAAGGGCCACCTTCTACGGGATAGGTGCGCCTGCACGAAGCCAAAAACCTCAAATTAACCCAATAACAGAGCAGCAACGGTCAACGAAGGGCCGAGAAACCACTCAATGTGGTGAGTAGGTTCTCCGGTGGTGGTCGCGCCTGAGTTCAGGCGAGCTGAAAATCCGACTTTTTCAACAGAATCGGCCAAAAGCAATGGGATGGACTCCTCCTCACTTCGGCATCTTGAGTGCCAGACTGAAGGTGCGAACCACAGTCAACAGTGAGAAGGAGTCCGCACATGAAGCTTATGCGCATTGGGGTCGACCTGGCCAAGAACGTATTTCAGATCCACGGTGTGGATCGCCATGAGAAGCCGGTCTGGCGGCAGCGTCTGCCTCGTGATCAATGGCTTCAAACAGTGCTGGAGAAGATCGAACCTGGTTGCGAGATCGGCATGGAGAGTTGCGGTGGCGCCCATCATTGGGCGCGGTAACTCGAAGCTCGCGGATTTCGAGTCAAGCTGATCGCACCCCAGTTCGTTAAACCTTATGTCAAAAGCAACAAGAACGACGTGAACGATGCCGAGGCGATCTGTGAGGCGATGAGCCGTCCCACCATGCGATTCGTCGCCATCAAGACGATCGAACAACAGGATATCCAGGCGACGCATCGCATCCGGGCCGGCTTAATCGAACAGCGGACGGCCAAAGCCAATCAGATCCGTGGGCTGGTCGCCGAGTACGGTCTCATCGCACCGAAGGAATTGCTGATGCTGCGTCGCGCAATACCGTGCTGGCTAGAAGATGCGGATAACGGTTTGACGGCACGCTTTCGTCGTCTGCTGGATGGTTTGTGGGACGACCTTCGTGCGCTGGATGGGCGCGTATGCAAGCTCGACGGCGAGATCACTGCGATCGCGACAAACGAGCCGTCCGCCGTTCGCCTTCAACAGCTGCGCGGTGTCGGCCCAATGATCGCCACAGCGCTCGTCGTCGCTCTCGGTGATGCCCGTCAGTTTGCCAATGGCCGACAGTTTGCCGCCTCGCTGGGACTGACACCGAGGCAACACAGTTCTGGTGGTAAGGATCGACTGCTCGGTATCAGCAAGCGCGGTGATGCGTATCTGCGAACATTGATGGTGCATGGCGCACGCTCGGCGCTACGCACAGCCAAATCCAAAGAGGATCGACTCAGCCAGTGGGCCGTTCGTTTAGCCGAGCGATCGCATCCCAATGTGGCCGCTATTGCGCTGGCCAACAAAACCGCACGCATGGCTTGGGCGATGCTGCGTCACGGCACTGATTACCAACCGAATCAGGCAGCGGCCTGATCTATTTACCCGACGTGTTCTACGAGAGAAATAACTCTTAACCACGATTGCGAAGCAACCTGAACGATGGCAAACCGGTCGAACCGGCGTCGGCAAAACCCTCGAATGTCCAAGTGCGAAAAGCACGAAAAAGCGATCGGGAGCCGGCGCGCGAATAGCCCATCATGGCCCTGCATCGAAACGATGCTGTATTTAGAGGCCGAATATACGTGTGCAGTCGGCGCGGGAGCCAAAGCAAAGGGGCTTGCAATGAGGAGGAGTCCATATACAGTCATTCCTGACATTGCTACGAACATCCAAAGAACGCGGGCTATGTTCGCCAGCGAACAGACGAGCAACCCTCCAAGTCACCACAATCAAGCGTAAAACTACGTCAACCAAGCGTTGCTCGGTGCGGGCGCACTGCGTTGGCGCATCTATAAAAATGTACGTAATTATATGATGCGTTTCAGGCTCAGGACCTTATGAACAGCATATGGACACGCCTACAGAAGGTATTTTCCCGCTCGTCCGCCTTATGGCGAATCCGTCTGTTTCCCCCACCCCGATTCAAATACGAGCCCATTTTGCGCTCGGAACTTTTCAGCGCCGATCAGATGGCCAGCCACGGCATCGCCCTAGCCGGGCAGCATCGCCTGACCACGCTGTCCGCACGGAACTCGATGCTGCACAGGCTCCATGACAACGAGGAGTTGCTCAAACGCAGCTGCGCGGCGCTGACCAACGCGCAAGGGTCCAGCCGACGAGTGACGCCGGCAGCGGAATGGCTGCTGGACAATTACTATCTGATCGAAGAAAACATTCGCACCGCCAGAACGCACCTGCCCAAAGGCTATAGCCGTGAGTTGCCACGCCTGATCAACGGCCCGTCGGCGGGGCTGCCTCGCGTCTATGACATCGCGCTGGAGACCATCTCCCATGGCGACGGTCGAGTCGATGAGGAAAGCCTGAGCCGCTTCATTTTTTCCTATCAGACCGTGATGCCGCTTGCGCTGGGCGAACTGTGGGCGATACCGATCATGCTGCGTCTGGCGCTGATCGAAAACCTGCGGCGAGTGGCCTCCAGGGTCATGGCCAACGCCGACGAGCGCAATCTGGCCGATGACTGGGCCGAACACCTGATCGAAACCTCGGAACGAGACATCAAAAGCGTGGTACTGACGGTTGCCGACATGGCCCGCTCCGCACCGCCGATGACCGCCGCTTTTGTCGCCGAATTCACCCGCAGCCTGCAGGGCCAGAGCGCAGCGCTGGCCCTGGCGCTGAACTGGATGGAACAGACGCTGAGTGAGACAGGCTCCAGTATCGAACGCCAGGTGCAGCTCGATGCGCAACAACAGGCAGCGGATCAGGTGTCGATTGGCAACAGCATCGGCAGCTTGCGCCTCCTGTCCGCTACGGACTGGCGCGAGTTCGTCGAGTCGATGAGTCATGTCGAGCAGATTCTCAATGAAGACCCGGCTGAAATTTACCGGGCGATGGATTTCAGCACCCGCGACAGCTATCGGCATGTCATAGAACGCCTTGCCCGCAGAAGCCCCCAGCACTCGGAAATTCAGATCGCCCGCGCCGCGATCAATCTCGCCGCAGCCGGAACCGCCTCAGTCCCCTGCGAACTGCTGGCCCGCCATGTCGGGTATTACCTGATCAGCGCAGGGCTGCCGACGCTGGAGCGACGACTCAATGCCAGGGTGCCGCTTCATGAGCGCTGGAAACGGTTGTTGCAGCAGTCGCCGCTGATGTTTTATCTGGCGCCGGTGGCTTTTCTGACGCTCATCTTTGCCTGGCCTTTACTGGCCTCCGCGCAGCGCGACGGGATGCCCGATGCGGCGCTTCTGATGATGGCGATTCCCTGCCTGATCATGACCAGCCGACTGGCGATCAGCCTGATCAACTGGTTGGTGACGTTCAGTCTGTTGCCGACGACGCTGCCTAAAATGGATTACGCCAACGGTATTCCCGATTGCGCGCGAAGCCTGGTGGTGATCCCGACGCTAATCGCCAGCCTGGCCGATGTGGACGAACTGGTGGAAGGTCTTGAAGTGCGGTTTCTCGCCAACCGCGACAACAACCTGTATTTCGCGTTGCTCAGCGATTTTCTGGATGCGCCTGAAGAGGCTCAGCCGCAAGACGCCGAGCTGCTCACACAGGCTTCCCGTGCAATCACCCTGCTCAACCGAAAATACGCGGACGGACTCAGCGACCGATTCTTTCTGCTGCATCGGCCGCGTCGCTGGAACGCGAGCGAACGCGTGTGGATGGGCCACGAGCGCAAACGCGGCAAGCTGATTGAACTCAACGCCCTGTTGCGTGGCCATGGAGAGGAACGCTTCAACGCTATCGTCGGCGACATCACGCCATTGCGCGGGGTGCGTTACGTGATCACGCTGGACACCGACACCCTGCTGCCGCGCGATGTCGCTCGCCAATGCGTGGCGGCCATGATGCACCCGTTGAATCGTCCGTTGTTCGACAGTGACGGCGAGCGGATCATTTCCGGCTACGCGGTGTTGCAACCGCGAGTGGGCATCAGCCTGACCAGCGCCTCGCGCTCAGTCTACGCCCGGCTGTTTGGCAGTGATGCAGGCGTCGATCCCTACACTCGGTCGGTATCGGACGTTTACCAGGACCTGTTCCAGCAAGGCTCCTTCATCGGCAAGGGCATCTACGACGTGGACGCGTTCACCTGCGCCCTGGAAGGTTGCTTGCCGGATAACCAGATTCTCAGCCACGACCTGATCGAAGGCTGTTATGCACGATCCGGCCTGCTCAGCGACGTGCAAGTCTACGAGCAATACCCCTCGCGCTACGGTGCCGATGTCAAACGACGGCATCGCTGGGTTCGCGGCGACTGGCAACTGCTGCCATGGACATTGCCTTGGGCGCGCAACGCCGACGGCAAGTGGGTGCGCAACAGGCTGAGCGTCATGGCACGCTGGAAGATTCTGGACAATCTACGACGCAGCCTGGAACCGCTGGCGCTATTGCTGATGTTCGCATGGGGTTGGTTTGCTAGCAGTCAGCCAATGAACTGGACCCTGACAGTCATCGGGTTGATGGCGATTCAACCGTTGCTGCGAGCGGTGACCGATCTGATGCAGCCCCCCGCTAATGTGCCCTATGGGCAATACCTCAGGGCGCTGCTGGGTGATCTGGCACAAGACCTCGCCCGGGCTGGTCTGACGCTCGCCTGGCTGCCCTTCGAGATGTTCTACAGCGCCGACGCCATCCTGCGCTCGCTCTGGCGAATCGGCTTCAGCAGACGCCGGCTGTTGCAATGGCAGCCCTCGCGCGAGGTGGAGCGAACCACCGAAAACCGGCTGCCCGGCCTCTATCGCCAGATGTGGATCGAGCCGGTGTCGGCCCTGATCTCACTGGCCCTGCTGGTGAAGGATCCGCAGACGCTGGCCATCGCCAGTCCGCTGCTGTTGTCGTGGTTAGTGGGCCCCTGGATCGCTTGGTGGCTCAGTTCGGCACCCAAGCAGTCGGTGTTCGCACCGTCGCCGGATGATTTGCGCTTCTTGCGGTTGCTGGCGCGCAAGACCTGGGCGTTCTTCGATCAATACGTCGGGCCCGAGGATCACTGGCTGCCACCGGACAACGTGCAGGAAGACCCCAGGCATGCCATTGCCCATCGCACCTCGCCGACCAATATGGGCATGTCGCTGCTCGCCCACCTGGCCGCTCACGATTTCGCTTACTTGAGCACTGAACGGCTGCTGTCCCGGCTTGCGGCGTCGCTGGACAGCATGGACGGCCTGGAGCGTTATCGGCAGCATTTCTATAACTGGTACGACACGCAGACCCTCGAGCCGCTGCGTCCGCATTACGTCTCCACCGTCGACAGCGGCAACCTGG
This sequence comes from Pseudomonas sp. TH39(2020), assembly GCF_016650715.1. Classification (NCBI taxonomy): domain Bacteria; kingdom Pseudomonadati; phylum Pseudomonadota; class Gammaproteobacteria; order Pseudomonadales; family Pseudomonadaceae; genus Pseudomonas; species Pseudomonas sp. TH39(2020). Next base: position 54,427 of record NZ_JAEKFF010000005.1, read on the forward strand.
CGGGTCTGCTGTTGACCTTGAGCACCGGCATTGCGCAGCTGGCAGACGCCCCGATGTTCGGCCCCGCCGTGATCAAGGGTCTGCGCGATACCCTGGATATCCTTGCAGATTCCCAACGCGCTTCGGGGGCGGATGAATACGCCCTGACACTAAGAAAAGGCCTTGAACCGGTCTCGCAAATTGCGACCCCTGAGGCGCTGGCAGACCTGCTGCACACGGCTCATATCATGGTCACCAGCCAGCCAGCGGACACCGACGAGGAAAGCCTCTACTGGCGGGAAGCCTTTACCCGTCAATGCATCGACTGGACAGAAGAACTGCAGCGTTATCGCCTCCCTGCCCCCTCGGTCACGATTGAATCGCCTCGCACCTTGCGTCAACTGGCCGGCCTGAACCCCGCCGACTGGGCCGCCGAGCATCACCCTGAAATCGAGCGGGTCCGCAGTGACGCCGCGCAGCGTCTGGAAAACCTGAAGCGTCTGGCGTTATTGGCCACGTCTCTGGCGCAGATGGATTTCTCGTTGCTTTACGACCACCAGCGTGACCTGTTTGTCATCGGTTACAACGCCGAGGAGCGCAGGCTCGACACGGGTTACTACGACCTGCTGGCGTCCGAGGTGCGGCTGACCAATTACGTGGCCATCGCTCAGGGACAAATCCCCCAACGCGCCTGGTTCACCCTGGGAAGGCTGCTGAGTGAAAACGCGGGCGTACCGACGTTGCTGTCCTGGTCGGGCTCGATGTTCGAATACCTGATGCCCATGCTGGTGATGCCCAACTTCGAGGGCAGCCTGCTGGACCAGACTTGCCGCGCCGCCGTGTCAGTGCAGATCGAACAGGGCAACAGGCTGGGCATTCCGTGGGGCGTTTCGGAGTCGGGTTACTCCACCGTCGACGCGCACTTCAATTATCAATACCGCGCCTTCGGCGTTCAGGCCCTGGGGCTCCAGCGCGGGCTGAGCAATGACGTCGTGATAACGCCCTACGCGAGCGCCCTGGCGTTGATGGTCGATGCCGATGCGGCCTGCAAGAACCTGCAACGCCTCGCCCTGCAAGGCTCCGCTGGACGTTTCGGTCTGTATGAGGCCGTGGATTACACCGAGGCCCGCTTACCCCGAGGCCAACACTTCGTCGTGGTCCGGTCGTTCATGGCTCACCACCAGGGCATGAGCTTGCTGGCCTTGACCAGCCGACTGCTCGATCAACCCATGCAACAGCGTTTCGAGGCCGACCCGGCGCTGCGATCAGCCCTGCTGCTGCTACAGGAGCGGGTGCCGAAATCCGCCGCGCCGTACCTGCAAACCGCACAGTCGCCGGTACTCGGCGATGTCGGTCAAGGCCAGGATACGGGGCTTCGGGTGTTCTCCGATCCGGGACGCAAGCGTCCGGCCGTGCAGTTGCTTTCCAACGGTCGCTACCACGTCATGCTGACCAGCGGCGGCGGTGGTTACAGCCGTCGTAATGAAATGGCGATCACCCGTTGGCAGGAGGACACCTCACAGGACAATTGGGGGATGTTCTGCTACCTGCGCGATGTCCAGAGCAACACGGTCTGGTCGGCTGCGCATCAACCGACGATGCATCAACCCGAGAGCCACGAGGCGATCTTCTGCGATTCCCGTGCAGAGTTCCGTGCGCGCAACCTGGATTTCGACACGCACCTGGAGATTGTTGTCTCGCCTGAGGACGACATCGAACTGCGCCGCCTGCATGTCACCAACCGAGCGTCTTCGGCCAAGACACTGGAGATCACCACCTACGCCGAAGTCGTGCTGACAACCCCGGTCAACGACGCGATGCACCCGGCGTTCAGCAAGCTGTTCGTGCAGACCGAATTACTGCCTGCGCTTCAGGCCATTATCTGTAGCCGCCGCCCCCGGGCCAGCGATGAATCGACGCCGTGGATGTGCCATTTGCTGGCGGCACACGGGGTGGACATCGATGCGATCTCGTACGAAACCGATCGCGCCCGGTTCATCGGCCGAGGACGCAGCCTTGTGTCACCTGCCGCCCTTGATGCCGATTGCCAGCGCTTGTCAGGCAGTGCAGGCCCGGTGCTCGATCCGGTGATCGCGATTCGCTGCAGGATTACCCTGCAACCCGGCCAACAGGCCACCATCGACCTGGTCACCGGTGTCGCCGACAGCCGTGATAACTGCCTTTATCTCATCAACAAATACCGCGACCGCCACCTCGCCGACCGCGTGTTCGACCTGTCCTGGACCCATAGCCAGGTGCTTCTGCGTCAGCTCAACGCCTCGTTGTCCGATGCCCGTCTGTTCGAGCAGATGGCCTCGTCGCTGCTTTATGCGAACGCCTCGATGCGCGCCAACCATACGGTGCTGATCGCCAATCGCCGCAATCAGCCGGGACTCTGGGGTCAGGCCATCTCCGGCGACCTGCCCATCGTTTTGCTGCAAATCCAAAGTCTGGACAATATCGCCCTGGTGCAGCAATTGATTCAGGCTCACGCCTACTGGCGGCAAAAAGGGTTGGTGGTCGATTTGTTGATCTGGAACGAAGATCAGGCGGGTTATCGCCAGCAACTGCACGACGCGATCCTGGGCCTTATCACCTCAGGCAGTGAAGCCACTCTGCTGGATCGTCCGGGCGGGATTTTTGTGCGCCCCGCGCAGCAGATGTCGAATGAAGATCGCGTGCTGTTCCTCTCGGTTGCCAGGCTGGTGCTGAGCGAAGATCTGGGCAGCCTGGCCGAACAGATTCATCGGCGCAAAGTATCACCGGTGCACGCGCCGTTCGTGGCGACCCGGCATTTTCAGGCTCGGCCGGCATCGGTACGACCGAACCGTCCCTTCCTGCTGTTGAGCAACGAATATGGCGGCTTCAGCGCCGATGGCGGTGAGTACATCATCACCGGGCTCGCGCCCGATCCGACACCCGCGCCCTGGGTCAACGTGATCGCCAATGCACATCTCGGCACGGTGGTCTCGGAAGCCGGCAGTGCCTATACTTGGGCCGAAAACGCCCATGAATTTCGCCTGACGCCCTGGCACAACGATCCGGTCACCGATCGCAGCGGCGAAGCCATTTACCTGCGTGATGAAGAGACCGGGCACTTCTGGTCTGCAGCGCCTCAACCCTGCCCTGGACAAGGCCCGTACCAGACCCGTCACGGTTTCGGTTACAGCGTGTTCGAACATGAAGAAGACGGCATTTACAGCGAGCTGTGGATCTACGTGGCACTGGATGCGCCGATCAAATTCTCGAGGCTAGTGTTGAGCAACCGCTCGGGACGCCGCCGGTCATTGTCGGTCACGGGGTATGTGGAATGGGTGCTGGGCGATCTGCGCAGCAAATCGGCGATGCATGTGGTCACCCAATCGGATCCCGCCAGCGGGGCTTTCTTCGCCCGCAACGCCTATTCGGTGGAGTTTTCCGAGCGGGTGGCGTTCTTTGACACCGACACGATCGATCACGGTGTCAGCGGTGACCGTACTGAATTCATTGGCCGCAGTGGCACCCTGGCCTCACCGGCAGCGATGCAGCACGCCGGTCTGTCCGGACGCATGGGCGGCGGTCTGGACCCTTGTGCCGCCCTGCAAGTGTCGATCGAACTCGGCGATGGCGATACTCGGGAAGTCATTCTGCGCCTGGGGGCGGCGTCTTCCAGTAACGCCGCCACCCAGCTGGTGCAGCGTTATCGTGGCAGCCTGGTGGCCGCCAAGGAATTGCAGAAAGTACGGGAACACTGGCGCTCATTGCTCGGGGCGATTCGTATTGAAACGGGCGCGCCTGCGGTCGACGTCATGGTCAACGGTTGGTTGATGTATCAGGTCATCGCGTGCCGTTTCCAGGCCCGAAGCGGCTACTACCAGTCAGGTGGCGCCATCGGTTTTCGCGATCAGCTGCAGGACAGCATGGCGATGATCCATGCAGATCCGGCAGCCGTGCGAGCGCATCTGTTGCTGTGCGCCGGCCATCAGTATGTGGAAGGCGACGTGCAACATTGGTGGCACCCGCCGATGAATCGAGGGGTTCGCACCGCCTGCTCCGACGACTTTTTGTGGCTGGTGGCCGCCACCAACCGCTATGTACAAATGACCGCAGACGTGGGTGTACTGGAAGAGGCCGCCGGATACCTGGAAGGACGCCAACTGGGGGCCGGAGAAGAGTCCTACTATGACCTCCCCGGGGTATCGCCCCTGCGAGAGTCCCTGTATCAACACTGCGTGCGCGCCATCGAACACAGCCTGCGCCGCGGTCATCATGCGTTGCCGCTGATGGGCTCTGGTGACTGGAACGACGGCATGAATCGCGTCGGCCATCTGGGTGCAGGTGAAAGTGTCTGGCTGGGCTTCTTCAGCTATCAGGTGCTGGAGCAATTCGCGGTGACCGCCCGCCTGCACGGTGATCACGTATTTGCCAAACGCTGCAGCGACAGCGCGGTGACGCTGCAACGCAACCTCGATCAAAGTGCCTGGGACGGCGCCTGGTATCGCCGTGCCTGGTTCGATGACGGACAAATTCTCGGCTCGGCGAGCAATAAAGAATGTCGTATCGATTCCATTGCTCAAAGCTGGTCAGTGCTGTCAGGGGCCGGCTCTGCCGTCCGCCAGATCAAGGCCATGCAGGCATTGGATGAGCATCTGATCAAACGTGACATCCGCGCCGTGTTGCTGCTTGACCCACCGTTTGACAAGGGCGCCCTGGACCCCGGCTACATCAAGGGTTACGTGCCAGGCGTGCGCGAGAACGGAGGTCAGTACACGCATGCTGCCGTTTGGGCGGGCATGGCGTTTGCGCAGTTGGGTGAAGCAGGCAAAGCATGGGAACTGCTGAATCTGATCAACCCCGCCGCCCCTGCCAACAACGCTCAAATCGACATCTATAAGGTCGAGCCCTACGTCATGGCCGCGGATGTCTACGGCGCCGCACCCCATGCCGGGCGAGGGGGCTGGACCTGGTACACCGGTTCTGCCGGCTGGATGTACCGGCTGATTGTCGAGTCATTGTTGGGCGTTCAACGCAGCGGCCGTACGCTCAGAATCGAACCGCTGATACCCGTCGACTGGCCGGGCTTCATCTTGCACTACCGCTTCGGCAGAACCCTCTACCACTTTGATGTGCGTCAGGGCAGTTCGACCTTCACCTCCATGACCCTCGATGGCCAGCCATTGAGTGACGGTGCGCTGCCACTGGATGACGGCGGTCTGGAGCATTGGGTTCGGGTAGATTGTCGCGCCCGGTCACCCAGGCCTCAGGCGCTGGAATTCGAGCATGCCGCCGATGAATAGACATTGATCACCAGCCATGGCGGGCATGGGAGTACCCTGAGTGGGCACGCCCCTGTTCCGTCACGGATGCTCTGCCATGCATGCCTCCCCCAATCCAAGCCACAATCATCTACTTGCGGCGCTACCGGCCGTCGACCTCCAGCGCCTTGTTCCGCATCTGGAGCAGGTCAGTCTGGCGCTGGGCGATGTGCTGTATGAACCGGGGGACACCTTGCGGCACGTTTACTTTCCGACCGACGCCATCGTTTCCCTGCTGCATGTCACGGAAAACGGCTCGTCAGCAGAAATCGCCGTGGTCGGAAACGAGGGTTTGATCGGCATAGCGCTGTTCATGGGCGGCGAAAGCACATCCAGTCGGGCGGTGGTGCAAAGTGCCGGTGGTGCATTTCGCCTGCCTGGGCAAAAGCTCAAGAAAGAGTTCAACCGTCATGGCGATCTGCTCCTGCTGATGCTGCGTTACACCCAGGCGCTGATCACGCAGATGTCACAGACCGCCCTGTGCAATCGCCATCATTCGATCGATCAGCAATTGTGTCGATGGCTGCTGTTGTCGCTGGATCGCCTGCACGGCAATCGCCTGAACATGACCCAGGAGCTGATCGCCAACATGCTGGGCGTGCGCCGCGAAGGCGTCACGGAAGCGGCCGGCAAACTGCAGCGTCAAGGCGTCATCGAGTACAGCCGAGGCCAGATAACGGTACTGGATAGAGCGCGCCTGGAACGGCTCAGCTGTGAGTGCTACCTGGTAGTCAAGACCGAAACCGATCGGCTGTTGCATTACACCCGTCGTCAGGACGAATGATGCGTTCGAATTGATTGCCAGCGGCAATACCGGCTGTCCCTTAAACCGGTCAGCGAGCGGATATTGCTCCCGCTAACCCCGCATAAGACTAGGGTTGCTTTCACCTTCGAGATGACTGTTCTCCCATTAACCGATCTTTGGCAGCCCCTGTTCTGAAATTGCGCGGACATTGGCAATCGAGTCTGCAAAGGTAGTCTCGGAGATTTAGGCCCCTACTTCTCGTCCTTCAGCCCGCTGGCTCTAAAGGAAGTTAATGGTTCAACAACGGTAACGTCACCACGAACTCACTCCCCTTCCCACTACCCTCGCTCACCCCGATAACTTTGCCGCCGTGTGCATCGACTAGCTCCCGAACTACGGTCAACCCAATGCCCAAGCCAGACCCATTGAACCCTATGGCGTGCTCGTCCTGGACATAAGGATCAAAAATGAACGGGAGAGCCTTGGCCGAAATGCCAATTCCATTGTCGGAGATACTTATCCTCAAAACACCGGCTCCAACCGTTACAGACAGTTCGATGTGGCCGCCGACCGGGGTGTACTTGGCCGCATTCGCCAGTAGATTGTGAAGAATCTGGGCTAGTCGTCCTGGGTCACCGTTCACCATCAAGATGCCATCGGGAAGATGAGCGTCGAAATGCTGCTTTTGCGCGATCATCACAGAGCCACATGCGTCAATAGCGCTACTCAGAATTTGCATCATGTCGACATCGTGGCGATCGATTCTCAACTTGCCAGTGCTGGCGCGGGAGACATCGAGCAGGTCGTCGACCAGCTGTGAAATATGCTGTACTTGGCTCTCGATCAACTCACGCATCCGCGGTAGCTGGTCGCTAGGCAGCCGAACCATACGCTCTGCAATCATGCTGATGGGTGTGAGTGGGTTTCGCAGCTCATGGGCCACCATTGCAAGCACGCTTTTCTGCTGGCTCAGTGCGCGCTCAGCTGTCGCCTGAAGGTCTTGAGCGCTGAGCGCAGCTATGACCAACTGGGCGTTCGCCTCTCGCAGCTCCTAGTACAAACGCTGCTCTTCCAAGCGAGGGGGTGTTACAGCGTCGGATTGCGCCAAGAGTATCGCCAGTACCAACTGCTGATTGGCCTCAATCACTTGCTCAACCTGCTGGGTATCCACCAGCCGATCACTGGCTTCGCTCAACTGTTTTTGCAGGGCTGCTAATACAGTGCGTGCTTCAACGGTTTTTTGGCCTAGGAGGAAGAGTACGTGAGCGGCATTGATCATTTCTCGCTCATTCTCGGCGCCGGCTTTACTCATGAGTCGGTCTCAAACATTTTTATCTCCTGTGCATACCGATCCTGAACGCTGTTTAGTCGGTCTACCACCGAGTAAACCTTCCTGATCCGGTAGCATTTCGCCTATCTGCAGGCCCTTATCGTCGATGTGGTACTGGCGCAACTCATCGGAATGAGCGCTGGCGCGCAGCTTGACCACAGCCATGATCCGCAACAAGCGGCTCTGCACTTCAATGTAGCGCTGAACGATGATTGCGTCGGTGAGAAATGCCGTGCCGTAAGGGCTGAAGCGCAGGTCGGTGTAGCGGTCTTCCAGCTCTGAGGTCATCAACACGCTGACCCCGGTGCTCGTCAAAGCAGTGACCATGCGCGACAGCGACTCGCGAAAGTCTTCGCGGAAGGTCGGCGCGAGCGCCAGTTCGAAGCCAGACAGCGAATCGATCACCACGCGGGTGGCTTTCAGTCGGCTGATCTCGCTGAGCAGTAAATGCACGATTTCGTCGATGGACAGGTCCGGGGCGCGGCTGTCCACCAGACTGACCTGTCCGCTCTGGATCAGGCCCGAAAGGGTGGCGTTCTGGGAGTAATTAGGCCGCTGTTCAAACACCGCGATCACACCGGTTTCACCATTGCGCGCGCCCTCGGCGAGGAAGGTCCCGGCCAGAATGCTTTTGCCCGAGCCCGACGGCCCGGCCACTAGCAAGGAATAACCACGGGGCAGGCCGCCGCCAAGCATCTCGTCGAGTTGTGGCACGCCCATTTTCAGGCGTTTGATCGGGAACTCCAGCGGAGCTTCAACCGGGTTGAAAGTCGCAGGCGCAAAGACCTTGATGCCCGATGTGGCGATACGGAAGGTGTGCAGCCCCGGCAATGTCGGCTGGCCGCGCATCTTCATGATTTCTATCTTGCGCACCATCGAGTTGCGCTCAACGCTCTGGCGCAGCCAGATCAGGCCGTCAGCCACGGTGAAAATAGGGTTGGTGTCGGTTTCGGTGAAATATTCACCAATCAAGAAGGTTGTCGCCTGCCAGGTGGTCATCAACATGCCCAGTTGCTGAACGAACTGCGGCAGATTGTTGTTTGGGTTGTCCTGAGTCTGGCTGGCCAGTACCACAGAGCGGAACGAGTCGACAAACACCAGAGCCGGTGAGTGAGCCTCCACCTCGCTGATAATGCGCCGTAGCACTTCGTCCAGATTCCCGGTTTGGGTGTCGTCGGACAAGTTGGCATCTATGAAATTGCGGTCATCTACGGGGGCGGAATGGGCCTGTTTTCAAAACAGCCTGATTGGCTGCTTTGGGTCGACTACGGCCCTTCGCGGCAGACAGCAAACGGCCCAAAGCTGCTGGTGGCAACGGACAGAAAACGGCCAGAAGCAGTCAATCGCTAAAACTCCAGCGACCCAAATGGGCCGCTTTTTCTGCAGATCTTCACGACTGGATAGCTAAGCGGCGCGAACACGCGCCGAATACCTAAAATCCTTTAATCGCCTCACACCATGAACAAGACACGGAGAGCCCTATGGAGCAGCGCAAACACATTTGCGGCACAGACGAGATCAGAGCTCACGTTAAGGACGGTAGCGAGCTTAAGTACTGGGCACAAAAAATTTGTGGTTTCCAAGAATGAGATAAGATCAGCCGTCAAGGAGGCTGGCGAGTCGCTTACCGCAGTCCAGCGGTAGATCAAGCTAATCCAGCACGCATGAGAAAGCAGTCCGGCCCAGCGTCGGGATTCGCTACCTGAAGTCCTCTCGCCCATCGTCATTCGCCTCCTGCTACGCTCTCACTTAGCGCCCCTAAGCAGCTCACGTCATCGTTGGGTCGCCAGGAGCCTAAAATGAAATGCGCATTTCTGACGTTCATAGCCCTACTCGCCTGCTCATCGGCAATGGCATCACCGCCAGATGGAGAAACACTTTTTCAAGATAACTGCATTGTTTGTCACGGGCCTCGAGGCACGGGAGGATCGGCACCTAAGCTGGCCGGAGATGCCAGTGAGTGGAAATCAAAAGTATTTGAGCGAGCCGTGCTGAGCGGTATCGACGACCATGGGAAGCCTCTGAAGGCGCCAATGCCGCATTGGGCTAGCGCTAGCTTCAAATCTGACAACGGTGTAAAGCCAAGCAAACTTGAAATTGATGCAATTCAGAAATACCTGCATCAGCAAAAGTAGTGTGTTTGCTTCGACCGAATGCTTTCGTTTCGGCGACATGCTTTTCACGCAATGCTCACAGAATGGAGCGCAGATTACCCCTGCTCCTTTGAAGAATTCCCGTTTGGCCCGCCCGCATGCGGGCCATTTTTTTGGCTGCTACGCTTTCCTAATTCAAAGGAGAAGTGGCCATGCCTGACGTCTATGTTTCGCATCTTCGGCAGCTTCATCGACGCTGAGCAGAAAGAGTGGTTGGCATCCCACAAACCTAAACGCGCCAAAGGCATCTAGTAGTACGGATGGAGCTGGCGGCCAGATCTAGGCTGCGGGCCCATAGAGTTTGGGAATTGTTCACGCCCCCAATCAACAAAGACCTCAACCGGCGGGGCTAGATGCGAGCGACTGGGGTACAGCACTGACGCCGGCCCCGGGTGTGGGTGATAGGGGCGCAGCACTTCAACCAAAGTTCCGTCCGCCAGAAAACGGTCCAGCGTAATACCTAGTGCCTGAAGAATGCGAAAGCTTGCGACGCCACACTCGACATAGGCGTTGGGCTCGTTGACGGTAATGCCTTGGCGACTGACGTGACATTGCTCGCTACCGCCATCCATAAATCGCCAGGCCTGCGGGCGTTGATTGTGCCCTGACAGAAAGGTCACGCCACGGTGTGCGTTCAAATCTATATCAAGACTAGAACCTCCGAAGGCAGACACCAGTTGTGAATGCCTCCGTTCAGCTTTAGCAGGTCAATCGGGTAAGCGCGTATCTATTTATTCCCCATCAACCTTTGAATCGCCACCCTGTTTGCCGAGAAGCCAGCACACGATGCCAAGCACAAGAGTAGCGAAACCCAGCGCGGCAATAGTAATGGCTGGTGTAGTCATCGAATCCAGAATCACGAATTTGCGACTGAGCGCCAACAGCGCGATCAGCAGAACAGTTCTCACCTGGACGATGCTGTCACGTCGTAGCGCTGGGCGAACTATCGAATGCTTGAATTCCAGCGCAATCAGGACGGTAAAGATCGAGCCAAAAATCGACTGGAACACTTCATGGTCGAGCGGATCGATTGTCCCCGATATCAACATGGGAAGCAGGCGCCGACAGAGCTGGAGCATCGCCATGAGGATCACACTGGCGATGATAAGGCTCAGGGAGAAAACGATTATCTGCTCGAACCTCTCATAAGCATTCATCAGCGCCCATTGCACCCGGAAACGTTTAAAAGAGGAGTCTGGTTCTGATAGCCCGCGCTTCGTCATGGACGAATCCTCCAGTTCATGGCCATGGAGCCCGCGCCATGGCCCTACGACGGGCGAGATAGTGACGGTTCTAGCCATTTCAAGAGCAACCAGTATCATCTATCCCGGAACCAGTTGCATCCAGAAGGTGAGCTAGGCCAGGAGGCAATTTCGTCAAGGTGGTCGAGCCGATCGGGCGGGTCTTCGCAAACTTAATGTTGAGGATGTCACACCCATTATCCAGACACTTGGTCAGGCTGGATTTCCACTCTATCGAGATAGCAAAGACGCTTGGTATCAGGCTGAAAATATAGAAGTAGGCCAGCGCGAATTCATCGTCCAGGATCCCGAAGGTTATCTCGTAAAGTTAGTAGAGCGGTTGGGCGAGAGACCTGCTTGCCAGATCTGAATCTACGCCAAGCCGACCGTCCGCTTGGGTCGGATAGCGCCCCTCACTCACTGTGACTAATCCACCCTTGTCCTCCCTCAACGTGGAGGACCAGCCATGAACACTATTGCCACACACAGCCATCAGCCTTGGAACAAGGGAAAGATTGGCGGCCAGAAAGCACCGCTTCGAGTCAGAGATATCTGGGCCATTCGGGTCAGACTCCAGCTCGCGGAGAAGGCACGGGATTTGGCACTCTTCAACTTGGCTATCGACAGCAAACTGCGCGCCTGTGACTTAACCAAGCTGCGAGTACGAGATATAGCCCATAGAGTACATGTATCATCACGAGCCATCGTGATGCAGCAGAAAACCCAGCACTCTGTGCAATTTGAAATCACTGAGCAAACCCGAACGGTTCTGGAGGCTTGGATGCATCAGGCCCACCTTCGAAGTGAGGACTTCTTGTTTCCGATCCGGCTGCACGACTCAGACCACCTCTCGACCATACAATACGCTCGAATAGTCAAAGCGTGGGTGACCGCCATTGGCCTTGACCCAACCATGTACGGTACTCACACACTACGGAGAACCAAGGCATCGCTGATCTATCGCAGGACGAAGAACCTGAGAGCTGTCCAACTCCTGCTTGGTCATACGAAGCTTGAAAGCACCGTCAGATACCTGGGAATCGAGGTCGATGATGCCCTGGAAATGGCGGAACAGACTGAAGTCTGATCATCCATAGCGACGGTCGATGCTAGACCGTCGCTATTCGACTAACCGGCCACTCACAAAATCGGCTTTCTCACAGCCCCCCTCACCGAGTTGCGCATCGCATCGGCGATTCGACTTACTATCGAACTCTGAAAAATAAAAGAGAACATATCGATTGAGCGTAGTAAGCGAATTTGAAGATTGCCTAGAAAACGAGCTTGCTCGTTCCGAAAATGATGAATGGTTTTTGAGTCATACCAGAGAGGCAATCATAGCGAGGCTAGAACCGGACGAGGCTTATGCGGCGCTCGCATTTGCGCTCAAGCTTACGGCTAAACAAGACAGTCCATTCCACTTTGCGAGCTGTTGCTGGTTTGTCCTTGCTCTTGCTCGCAAAGCTGACACAACTCAGCTCCCGACTGACGCTTTTTCGATCGTCCCTGCCTTGGAAACCAAAGCCGGACAGCTGTGTGAACAGCATGAACTTGAAGAGGTGTTTAAATGGTTTCGTGTTTCCCGATTGAAGCCATAGAACGTAACACGTCGTGATTTCCAAGAAGAAATACGTCTGGTTTTGTTTATTTTTCTTTTCCCGAAAGACCGCTATGGGTCGATTCTGTTGAAAAAGTCGGCCATGGTTTGCGCATCGGAAAAGTACGCGTCCGAGATTGAAATCTTTACTTTTGGCAGAGGCTTCCGGACTCGGATTTCACGTAGCAGCGTGCAAAAAAGGCGTTTTCACCAGCCAATGGTCAGGCAGTTTGGGCAGACCGACTTTTTCAACAGAATCGGTCGGCTGCTGCCCTTCGTAACTGGTCGTTATCGACCGAACGTAAGGAGGTAGGAACCTTTAAGGCCCACCCTCCCACAACTCAGCAGCCACCTGCGAGCATTGCTACGTCCAGTAATCGACCTGATGATGCCAGCCGCTCGACAGAAGTCGAAATTCAATCCGAGCAATCTTGTCATTTGCCAAGGCTTAGGGCAGGGTCGATACCACTGAGATCTCTGCCAAAGGAGTTACCCCATGTCAAAGCTATATCCCAGTATCGATCCCGAGGGGCTGGTCGAGTACTCAGTGGTCTACACCGACCGCTCGCTCAACCACATGTCGCAGTCATTTCAAGGCGTGATGAAGAACATTTCCAGGACCCTGAAACAGGTCTACAACGCCCAGGCTGTTGCGGTGGTCCCGGGCAGCGGCACATTCGGCATGGAAGCGGTGGCGCGACAGTTTGCCACCGACCAGCAATGCCTGGTGATACGCAACGGCTGGTTCAGTTATCGCTGGAGCCAGATCCTTGAGATGGGCAACATCCCGGCGGCCACCACGGTGCTGAAAGCCCGACCGGTCGACACTGGTCGCCAGGCTGCCTACGCCCCACCCCCTCTGGACGAAGTGCTGGCAGCCATTCAGGCGCAGAAGCCGCAGATTGTCTTCGCCCCCCACGTTGAAACCTCCTCAGGGATTATCCTGCCCGACGAGTACCTACGGGCCGTCGGCGACGCCGTGCATGCGGTGGGTGGCCTGTTCGTGCTGGATTGCATCGCCTCAGGCACGCTTTGGGTTGATATGCAGAAATGCGCAGTCGACCTACTGATCAGCGCGCCGCAGAAAGGCTGGAGCGCCTCCCCTTGCTGCGCCCTGGTGATGCTCAGTTCTTTGGCCCTCGAGCGCATCGAACAGACGCATAGCAGCAGCTTCGCCTGCGACCTGAAAAAGTGGCTTCAGATCATGCAGGCCTACGAACAGGGCGGACATGCCTACCATGCGACCATGCCCAGCGATTCCCTCGCGCGATTTAACGAAGTGATGAAAGAGACGCAAGCCTACGGTTTCGACAAGGTTCGCGGCGAACAACAGGCTCTGGGCGATCGGGTGCGCGCAATGTTGACCGGCAAAGGCATCAAAAGCGTGGCCGCAGCCGGCTTTCAGGCCCCTGGCGTAGTGGTGAGCTACACCGATGATGCCGACATCAAGAGCGGTAAGAAATTTGCCAACCACGGCCTACAGATCGCCGCCGGAGTACCGTTGCAATGCGACGAGCCGGCCGACTTCCAGACCTTCCGCATCGGTCTGTTCGGACTCGAAAAGCTGCACAACATCGAGCGCACGGTCAGCACCCTCGAGCAGGCACTGGACGAGGTGATGGTTAACTAAGCCCTCATCTTGCCCGCAGCACATACCGAACTTGTGAATTCCAGGAAGGCATCCTGCCCTGGGCACTGCCGGCCCAAGGCGCTGATCTTCGACGAATATGACGCTGGTCGCCCGGACGCCATGTTAGAACCATAAGGGAAAGCCCGTGCACGCGTCTTACTGACACGTGCGCCCCTCAGCGCTATCAGAAAAGGTTTCCAACGAAGCCATTTAGAAGCAGTTGAACAGCTGGGTCAGTTTTCAGTCGGCAAAACAGCCTTTATTGTTTCAGTTTTCGGTCAGTGGCAACAATTCATGGTAACGACGTTACGGCGCGCGGAGCATTTCCTTGAGCACTGTAATGAACTCCAGAGCGACCTGGGATGGTTCCTCATGGATCGGAAGTAATAACGCAATTTGATACTTGATGGACGGAAATGAGCGCGACAGCGCATGAAGTCGCTTTTAGCGCGTCAAACGCAGCTAGTGCAGTGCGGGGTGCAGGCCAATCAGTCAAGGAGGGTGTGGCGATATTTGAGCGGAGTACGCATGAAATCGATAGCCTCGTTCAAGAGGTAAGCAAGGCCGTTCGAGAGGTCGAGGAACTCGCGAAGAACAGCGAAGAAATCGGTTCGGTGCTGGTCATCCGTAGCGTTGCCGAACAAACCAATTTACTTGCATTGAACGCAGCTATCGAGGCCGCTAGAGCTGGGGAAAGTGGACGTGGATTTGCAGTGGTTGCCGATGAAGTCAGAAGCTTGGCCAGGCGAACTCAAGATTCTGTAGGAGAAATCGGTAGCGTCATTGAGCGTATCCAGAACGCGACGCAAGGAGTAGTGACAACGATGCACTCTGTAGTGGTCTAATGAAACCGGACACTCGAAGCCAGCCGTTCACTGGGTGTCGGTGAGTCGGCCCTGCGTCGTTGGGTTGATCAGGTTCAGCAGGAGCGCCAAGGCGTCACTCCGCAGAGCAAAGCCCTGACCCCGGAACAGCAGAAAATCCAGGAACTGGAAGCTCGTATCGCTCGGCTTGAGCGAGAGAAATCGATATTAAAAAAGGCTACCGCGCTCTTGATGTCGGAAGATCACGAGCGTTCGCGCTGATTGACCAACTGAGCGTCCACGAGCCGATTGATTGGCTGTGCAAGGTGTTTGAAGTCACTCGCTCGTGTTATTACGCCCAGCGTCTCAGGCGCCGGACTCCCGACGTTGAGCGGCTTCGGCTGCGCAGTCGGGTCAATGAACTGTTCACGCAAAGTCGCAGTGCTGCGGGCAGTCGCAGCATCTTGTCGATGCTGCGTGAAGACGGTGAGCAGCTCGGACGATTCAAAGTGCGCAGCCTGATGCGCGAGCTTGACCTCGTCAGTAAACAGCCCGGATCACATGCCTATAAACGAGCGACGGTTGAACGGTTGGATATCCCGAACATCTTGAATCGGGAGTTCGATGTTCCGGCACCCAACCAGATCTGGTGCGGCGACTTCACCTACATCTGGGCCCAGGGGAAATGGCATTACCTGGCTGTCGTGCTGGATCTTTGTACGCGCCGGGTGGTGGGCTGGGCGCTGTCGGAAAAGCCGGACGCCGAGTTGGTTATCAAAGCGCTGGATATGGCCTACGAGCAACGTGGAAGGCCTCAAGGTCTGCTGTTTCACTCGGATCAAGGGTCGCAGTATGCAAGTCGTTTATTTCGCCAGCGGCTGTGGCGTTATCGAATGCGTCAGAGCATGAGTCGCCGGGGAAATTGCTGGGACAATGCGCCGATGGAGCGCGTGTTCCGCAGCTTGAAAACGGAATGGATACCGACCGTGGGCTACAGATTTGTTCAAGAAGCTCAGCGCGATATCAGCCATTTTTTGATGCATCGGTACAACTGGATTCGACCCCATCAATTCAACGGTGGGCTGGCGCCAGCTCGGGCCGAAGAAAAACTTAACGTCGTGTCCGGGATTAGTTGACCACTACACGTTTGCTACGTGGCAGCTTCTTCACAACGCTCTTCGCCGAAGCCCTGACAGCTTCGTCCGTCCCATGGATTCGAGCCGCCAGAAGCAGCACTAGTGTTGCGTCAGAGAGGTTCATAACAGCGCCCCAATAATTTAGCTTCTCAGTGTAGCGAATTCGCTTCTGTGAACGCGCGATCAATGAGCAACGCAGTACTGACGCGTTTGTGACCTCCTTGCATTTTGAGGCAATCATCCCAACAAGCTGATGACAACGATTGCCCCAATCGGCCCCGAGATATCGCCAGATCTAAACCGCCGCGACAACACGGCCCGCTCAAGCGCTGAGGCAACACCAAACTGAGGACTAACACCAATGGCGGCGTTGAGCGCCAGCAGGTTGGTGTGCTTGGCAACCCAATTTTAGAGCAAGTTTGACAGTCAGAATCGGAACAAAAATTGCGTTCCTACGCAAATTTCAGGTCTGCTGACTGACTAACCAAACGCTGGCAGATTTTATGTAGCAATGCAGACTTCAAACGGTGTATGCGTTTTCACATAGCCTGGGCCATCGCCCGATTCAGCCGCTTCAGACTCGAGCGGGTGACACGATGATTTTGACGTTGTGCTCCTTGTTGTTGACCAGTTCCTCGAAGCCCTGACCCACGATCTGTTCCAACTGAATGCGCCCGGTCACCAGTGGTGTGATGTTCAACCGGCCATCAGCGATAAAAGCGATCACGTCAGCGAACTCACCGTTATAGGCCAGCGCGCCCAGTACTTGTTTTTCAGTAGCCACCAACTCGAAGAAGTTGAACTCGCTGGGTTCCTCAAAGATCCCCACCAGTACACACTTGCCGGCCTTGCGGATCAGATCGATCGCGAGCTTGGCCGTGTGTTTGTTGCCGATGCATTCGAAGCTGACATCCGCCCCGAGCCCGCCCGTCAGGCGCCGTACCTCAGCCAAGGCATCGCACTCATTGGGATCGAGCACATGGGTCGCCCCCACTTCCAGGGCCTTGGCCTTACGCGCTGCAGACATTTCCAGAGCGATCACCTGAGCCGCACCGGCAGCCTTGGCGCACATGATGGTGCACAAGCCAATGGTGCCTGCACCGACCACCACCACATTCTGCCCGAGCAGGCTCCCGGCTTTTTTCACGGCGTGCATGCCCACCGCCAGGGGCTCGATCAGTGCCCCGGCTTCAGCAGGAAAGTTTGCCGGTAATTTGTACAGCAGGTTGGCCGGCACGTTGACGAGTTCGGCGAAGGCACCATTATTCATCAGCCCGGTGAAGGCCAGGTTCTCGCAGATGTTGTACAGCCCATGGGTGCAGTAGTAGCAGGTGCCGCAATGTTGGCAGGCATCGGCCGCCACCGGTTCACCGACACTGAAACCCAGAACACCGGCACCGAGTTCGACGATCTCACCACAAAACTCATGACCGAGAATGCACTGGCCCTTGATCCCGGTCAGCGGGTGCGGTGCGTCAACCGGTATGAACACCGGCCCGGCCACGTACTCATGCAAATCGGACCCACAAATTCCGCACCATTGCACGCGGATCTGCACCCAGCCGGCAGGTGGCGATATGGGCAGCGGAACGTCTTCGACGCGGATATCGTGGCGGCCGTGCCAGACAGCGGCGCGCATGCTGCGTTGCGGATTGATTGAAAGGCTCATAGCGAAATCTCCTTGAAATAGTTGGTCCTGGCGCCCCGCGAGAGGCCGCCAGGGGGGCGTCAGTGCTGTTGCACAAAGTCCAGAATCAATCGGTTGACCTGCTCGGCCGCTTCCATCTGCACCATGTGCGCCTGACCTGGCAGGACCTCGACCTGGGCTTTCAGCCCGGCGCTGTGGTTCACCGGAATAATCGCGTCGTCACTTCCCCAGATCAGCAACACTGGCAACTGACCGTCCTGCACCACGCCGCGCAGATCGAGCTGTTGCCGTCCTTCTTTGAACAAGCCTGATACCAGCAGGCGCAAGGCCGCGCCCACTCCTTCCAGGCGCTTGTACTTGAGCATGTCTTCGAGCATCTGCCGGTTGACCAGCTCGGGATTGGAGAACAGTTTCACCAACTGTGGCTTGAGGGCATTGCGGTTGGCTGCCTCGACAAAGCCTTCCAGGTAATCGCCATTGATGTCCTCGCCCAGACCCGCGCTGCCGATCAATGTCAGGGAACGTACCCGTTGTGGAGCCAGACGCGCAGTGTTCAGCGATACCGCGCCGCCCATGGAGTGACCCACCAGATGCGCTGCGCGAATGTCCAGGTGATCGAGCAATGCCAGCACCACGCCGCTCAGCTCATCCAGGTCTCCGCACTCCAGCTGTTTGGTCGACTCGCCATGGCCCGGCAGGTCCAGTGCAACCACCCGGCGGCCAGCGGCTAATGCTTCGTGATTGAACATCCAGTTGTTCAGGTCACCGCCAAAGCCATGCACCAGCACCAACGGCACCCCGCCTTCGCCGCGCTCGAAGTAACGGATCAACCGCCCGTCCAGCTCGACCTTTTGCGGTTTCGGCCCGCTGTCTTCCTCGGCACCGTCACCGGGCACGAACGCGGCTTGAAACTGCTCGACCACCGCATCGATCTCCGCCTCGCTGGCCTCGCCGTCGACCACGATGCCGAGCAACGCACCCACCGCGAGGGTTTCATCCTGGCGGGCGATCTGCCGACGAAGCACCCCGGAAAACGGCGCCTCGACACTGCTGGAGATTTTGTCGGTTTCGACGTCCAGCACTTCGTCGCCCTTGGTGATGGCCTGGCCCTCCTCCTTGAGCCAGACATCGACCCGGCCCTCGGTCATGGACAGGCCCCACTTGGGCATGGTCAGGGTATGAATCTGGCTCATGAACGCTTGCTCCACTCGATCAGCTTGAGCACGGCGCTCTCGATTTTCGCCGCGTCGGGAATGTAGAGGTCTTCCAGGGCGTCGGAGAATGGCACCGGCGTGTGCGGCGCAGTCACCATCTCGATCGGTGCCTTGAGCGAGGCGAAGGCTTTTTGCGCCACCAGAGCCGAAATATCGGTGGCCATGGAGCAACGCGGATTGGCTTCGTCGATGACCACCAGACGTCCGGTCTTCTCCACACTTTCCAATATGCTGTCTTCGTCCATCGGACTGGTGGTGCGCAGGTCGATCACCTCGCAGTCGATGCCGCGCGCGGCCAAATTGCGGGCGGCGTCCATCGCGGTGTTGACTGTGCGGCCATAGGAGACCAGCGTCACGTCCTTGCCATCACGCAGGAAGTTGGCTTCGCCAAAGGGGATGGTATAGAGCTCTTCCGGTACTTCACCCTGCATGCTGTAGAGCATTTTGTGTTCACAGAAGATCACCGGGTCGTTGTCGCGGATGGCCTGGATCAGCAAACCTTTGGCGTCATAAGGCGACGACGGGCAGACCACTTTTAGCCCCGGAATATGGGTCCACAACGAGGTCAGCATCTGCGAGTGCTGGGCGGCGGCCCGCAACCCGGCGCCGACCATCGTACGGATCACCAGTGGCGTGAAGGCTTTGCCACCGAACATGTAGCGAAACTTGGCCGCCTGATTGAGGATCTGATCCAGGCAGCAACCGGCGAAGTCGACGAACATCAATTCACACACCGGGCGCACACCACAGGTCGCGGCGCCCACTGCGGCACCGACATATCCCAACTCCGACAATGGCGTGTCCAGCACTCGCCCAGGGAATTGGTGATAGAGGCCCTTGGTCACGCCCAGCACCCCGCCCCAAGCGTCATTTTCACCGGGGGCACCGGCACCACCGGCGACGTCCTCCCCCATGATGAACACGCTGGGATCGCGGCGCATTTCCTGGGCCAGAGCTTCGTTGATTGCCTGCTGATAACTGATTTTTCTCGCCATGATGAAGGTCTCGATTCTTGTTATAGGGGGCGTTCAGGGATAGGAAACGTAGACGTCCGAGAGCAGATCGGCGGCGCTCGGCTTGGGGTCGGACTTGGCCTTACGCACGGCGTTCTCGATCAACAGGTCCACCTCGCTGTCAATCTGGTCCAACTGGGTGACCTGCACCCGCCCGGCGCGGAGGGTGCGTTCGCGGAACTGCATCAAGCAGTCGTTGTGCTCGCGGAAATGCTTTACCTCGTCCGGCGCCCGATAGGTCTGGGCGTCGCCCTCAAAGTGACCGTAATAGCGAGTCAGCTTGACCTCGATCAGCGACGGCCCCTCCCCGGCCCTGGCCCGCTCCACGGCGGCACCGGCAGCCTCGTGAACGGCGAAGAAGTCGAAGCCGTCCACCGTAACCCCGGGCATGCCGAAACCGGCAGCGCGGTCGGCGATGTGATCGCAGGCCACCGACCAGTTGGAGGCCGTGGCTTCGGCGTAACCGTTGTTCTCGGCAATGAACAGGCACGGCAGATTCCACACCGAGGCCATGTTCATCGCTTCGAACACCGCGCCTTCGTTGGAGCCACCGTCACCAAAGAACACCACTGCCACACTGTCAGTCCCCTTGAGTTTGGCGGCCAAGGCCGCGCCCACGATCAGCGGCGCACCGGCCCCCACAATGCCGTTGGCGCCGAGCATGCCCTTCTCGAAATCGGCGATGTGCATGGAGCCACCCTTGCCTTGGCAGACCCCGGTTTTCTTGCCGTAAATCTCGGCCATCATCCCGTACACATCGACGCCTTTGGCGATGCAGTGGCCGTGACCACGGTGGTTGGAGGCAATGCAATCGTCATCACCCAAGTGGGCCATGACCCCGGCGGCTGAAGCTTCTTCGCCGGCATACAGATGGACGAAACCAGGAATCTCGCCGGTGGCGAATTCCACGTGCAGGCGCTCTTCAAAGACGCGGATGGTGCGCATCACCTGGTAGGCATGCAGCAATTGATCAGCGGTCAGCTGTGTCGACATTTTTATTCTCCAGGGTGTCTTGAGACTCGAGGTTCAAAGGGTGTTGCGGGTGTTCACGGCCGATGGCCAGAAGTCGCTGTTGCGCGGCATAGGCCAGGGTCGCATTGACGTCGATGCTCAGCGGACCGCCGGCATCGAGGGTGACCGTGGGGCGGTCATGGGCGTTGAATTCGATCTCGCGCTCGCCATCCAGAGCCAGCGTGCCGCTGGCCAGGCACAGACCATGGGCGACGCCGGGTTCAAGGCTTGCGGCAGCGAGCACGCCGCAGCCTTGCAGCAGGCCGGGAGCCAGAGGCACCAGCAGCGCTTCGGGAGATTGCGCATCGAGGCGCATCCAGGCCCCACCTGGAGCCTGACGTGACACGGGAAACCACAAGCCGCAAAGGGCCGAGATGCCAATGGACTGAGGTTCGGCGAAGGTCACAAACACCTCGGCCAGATCGGCCCCGCGACTGATAGCCCTCGCGCCGACGAAGG
The DNA here is from genome assembly GCF_016650715.1 of Pseudomonas sp. TH39(2020). Classification (NCBI taxonomy): domain Bacteria; kingdom Pseudomonadati; phylum Pseudomonadota; class Gammaproteobacteria; order Pseudomonadales; family Pseudomonadaceae; genus Pseudomonas; species Pseudomonas sp. TH39(2020). The sequence continues at coordinate 75,680 of NZ_JAEKFF010000005.1, forward strand.
GCAGCGAGGACACCGCCACGTCCACCAGGGCCATCTCGCACAGGCCACGGCTCGGCTCGCGCACCAGCAAGCGTTTGTTGCGGCGCAAGGCGATCTCGGGCGGGATCCGCCCACTGACAAACAGCCCGCCGGCCAACCCGGCGCTGGTGGCTTCTCGCAGTTCCGGGAAGGCGTTGTTGGTGCCGGTGGACAGGGTCAGCAGCGGAATGTCGCCGACTTCGGCGGCCACCGCCTTGTGAGTTCCGTCGCCGCCCAGCACAGCGATCAGGACAACGCCGCGTTCGGCCATCCAGCGTGCCGCGTGACGGGTATCCTCGACGCTTTGGCGCAGGGTCAGGTCGAGGAACTCAAGGGCCGGCCAGTGACTGCTGCGAGCCTGGCGACCGTGGCTGTTTTTCAGCACGGCGGCGGCGATGCCGGTCATATCGGTGGGCATCAGCACCCGTTCGACGCCCGTGGCGCCAAAGGCAGCCAGTAAGCGCTGGATCACCGAGACTTTGTCGGTGCTGGAAAACAGCCCGGCGTTGGCGGTCAGGCGCCGCACGTCCCGACCGGATGCCGGGTTGGCGATGATGCCTACGGTCAGCGGCGCACGACTCATGACGCCACCACGGGCAGAACAGGGAAAGAGTCTCGGCAGGACATCGGGCACCTCTTTTTATTATTGGGTTGCCAGTCGGGCTGGTTGCCAGAGCTAGAGCAAGGCCGGTGCCAGATCCGCAAAAACACCTGCATAACCCCGCCTTAGAGCGGTCCGATGTGAACTCAAGGGTGGCCGGAATCAAGCCCGAATGAGACGCGTCATGTCAGGCTGCACGAGGTGGCGAAGAGACCGTGAGACGTCGCGTCTCACCGCCAGCCCCGGTTGAGCCGACGCTTGTCTGCGGCCAATGAACGGCGCTTAATAGCCGCACAACTAAAAGAAGATGGAACCGGAGGCCTTAATGCTTTCCGCACACTCAAAGGCGCATGTGGATTGCGTCAGCCGTGTTTTGAAGAATGCCGGGCACCTGCCGCAGCTGCCTGTGTCGGACTTGATTCTCGACTCCTGGCGCCGCTCGATGGAGCAACACCACCTGGATCCCGGCTCACTGCAAGGGCCACGGATCCTCTCGCAGAACGTGCTGCAGGAATGCCGCGAGCGCTCCGAGTTATTCTTGCGCATCGCCAGTGAAGAGGTCGCCCGCCTCCACGGTCGGGTCCGCGATGCCGACTACTGCGTCCTGCTCACGGACGCTCAGGGCCAGACCATCGACTACCGCGTCGAAACTTCCATCCGCAATGACTGCCGCAAGGCCGGTCTTTACCTGGGCACTTGCTGGTCGGAAGGTGAGGAAGGTACGTGTGGCGTGGCCGCGGTACTGACCGCGCGAACGCCGGTCACGGTGCATAAACGCGATCACTTTCGCGCCGCGTTTATCGGTCTCACCTGCTCAGCGGCGCCGGTCTTCGACCCCAAGGGTGAACTGCTCGGTGTGCTCGATGTGTCGGCGGTGCGCTCACCCGATGACCGTCGCTCCCAACACCTGATCCGGCAGATGGTGGTGCAGAGCGCGCATGAAATCGAACAGGCATTTTTCATGAGCAGCGCCCAGGGTTACTGGGTGCTGCGAGCCCACCGCAGCCCGGGCTATGTCGACAGCCAACCCGATTACTTGCTCGCCTGGGACGAAGACGGCTGTTTGCAGGCGCTGAACCCGGCGGCGCGGCAATGGCTATTGCACCGTTTTGGTCAACTGCCGGAACACATTGGCCAAGTGTTCGATCAGCAGTTGCTGCATCGGGCCAGTGACGAGTCGATATGCCTGTTGCACAGTCAGGGTGGCCACACGGAATTGCATGGTCGCCTAAGCGTGCCACGGCGGGTGAAGCGCAACGCTTCGCGACTGGGACTGACATCCGCCGAACTCGATCCGCGACTGGAAGAAAGCCTGCGCCTTGCAGTGCGGGTCAAAGACCGCAACCTGCCGGTGCTGATCCAGGGTGAGACCGGCTCCGGCAAGGAAGTCTTCGCCCGTCAGTTGCACCAGGCCAGCCAGCGCCGCGAGCGTCCGTTTGTTGCAGTGAACTGCGCGGCGATCCCCGAGAACTTGATCGAAAGCGAATTATTTGGCTATGTCGCCGGCGCCTTCACGGGTGCCTCGAGCAAGGGCATGCAAGGTCTGCTGGAACAGGCCGACGGCGGCACGCTGTTTCTCGATGAAATCGGCGACATGCCCCTGCCCTTGCAAACCCGGCTGCTGCGGGTTCTAGCCGAGGGTGAAGTGGCGCCACTGGGTGCTTCACGGCGCAAAGTGATCGACCTTCAGGTTGTCTGCGCGAGTCACCGCGATCTGGAAGCACTGGTCACCGCGGGCGAGTTTCGCGAAGACCTGTACTTTCGTTTGAGTGGAGCGCGCTTCCAGTTGCCGCCGCTGCGCGACCGCAGTGACCGCCTGGCTCTGATCAACCGGATTCTCGATGAGGAATCGACGCTTTGCGCAGCCCCCATGCAACTGGGAGGCGCGGCTCTGGAATGCCTGCTTGGCTACCGTTGGCCAGGTAACGTTCGCCAGTTACGGCACGTGCTGCGTTATGCCTGTGCGGTGTGCGACTCAAACCTGATTCAGGTCAACCATTTGCCCGAGCAACTGCAAGGTCACAGGCTTAATGGCCCAAGCTCCGGTGACACCAATGATTGCTGCGCGAGCCCCGAACGCCAGACACTGCTCGATGCCCTGGTGCGTCATCGCTGGAAACCCACCGCCGCCGCCAAGGCTTTGGGCATCTCTCGGGCAACCCTGTACCGGCGGGTGCATCAGCACGGCATAGAGATGCCGGGCAGAAGCCAGGCTGAATGACCCTATCAGTTAGCAAGCATCATCTAATTGATTTCAGAAAGAATTATTAAACTAACATTTTTTGTGCTTTTCTGACGCTTCCCAAGGCCTCTATTTTCAACACTTAACGTAAATGTCGCGCACAAAAAAACGCCACTCATTGAGTGGCGTTTTTTTGAATCTTGGAGCGGGAAACGAGACTCGTATCTAGCGTCCGACCCATTGAAATCTAAGGGGTTTCTTTTCTTGCCGGAGCAGGAAAAGACTCAATTCTGGACTTGTTTTTGGGGTGTTTCAAGAGCGAAAAAAGGGGTAATTCTAAGCAAGGCTATTGGATTCTACCCCTAGCCAATCGGACGAACGATCATCAAGCCGGCGGTGGCAATTGCGCAGGATCAACAGGAGATGAGTCCCCTCCGAAAGATAGATCTATGGTTTCCGCTTGAGATGACTCATGTACTTCGTTCTTCACCAATTAGCATGGGAATTGGTGTTGGCCGCGCGGACGACTACCGAATTGTGCGGGCCATCTCTGGAACGCGATCGCCACTTTCATCGCCGTCATCATTGTCAGCCTGACGCTCGATTTTCTATGCCATGAGCGCGCTTGCCGGCAACTCAAATCCGAATACGACGGGAAGATAGCGTTCATGGATCTTGAGCACGGGCGCTTCGCCCAGTTGAACGACCTACATTATCGATATGCTCAGACTAATACTCAGGCTTGGTGCAACTCATCCGTCCAGATCATCAGTGAAAACATTATGCAACAAGCAATAACTGCGGAATGCTTCGCGCACATTGTCGCGTAACAGTATGTCGTCCCACGGCTTGGTATAGACGCAATAAATCGCACCACGATTCATTGCGTCCAGAATTGATTCCCTATAGATGTCTCCAGGCGATATCCGGAATGTATCGGGATACAGTTCCTTAACGTTGTCGAGGAACACCCCGCTGTTACCGTTCTTGATCGGTAAGCGCTGATTGCACAGGATGATCTGCACCTCATTAAGTGCCAGTAATTCAAACCCCTCGGCGGCCGACCGCGCAGCCAAAATACGGTAGCCATCCTGGCGCAGCAAGTGTTGCAAGGGAGCCAGCATGTGGGGTTCGTTGTCTACCAACAGCAGTGTTTTTTGCTGAGTACTTCGCGCGCCAACAGGTAGCAGCAAATGCTGTTCGTCACGTAGTATTTTCTCCACTTGCGTCACCGGCAGCGGCGCGCTGAAACAGAAACCCTGGATATAGTCGCAATGGTGGCGTCGCAAATACATCATTTGCGCAGCCGACTCGACACCTTCGGCGACCACATCGAGTTTCAGGCTATGGGCCATCTGGATAATGGCCAGCACAATGGCCGCATCGTCGGGATTGGTCGTCACGTCGCGGATGAAGGCGATGTCAATTTTCAGTTTGTCGATGGGGAAACATCGTAGATAAGCCAGACTGGAATAGCCAGTCCCGAAATCATCAATGGAAATTTGCACACATCGATGCTTCAGATTGCGCAAGGTACCAATCGTACGCTCGGTGTTCGCCATCAGCGAAGTCTCTGTCAGCTCCAGCTCCAGCAGGTCTGCCGGAATACCGTTGATTTCGAGCCCTCTGATAACGTCTGCGTCCAGATCACCTTCAACGAATTGACGTCCGGACACATTCACCGACACTTGTACCGCGCCGACCATGGAGTTTAGCCATAACCCGATTGGGTTGCAGACCGAGGAGATGACCCAACTGCCCACCCGCACGATTAATCCAGTCTCCTCCAATAGCAGAATAAATTCATTCGGCGGCACCATTCCATGCCCTGGCCGCTGCCAGCGCAGCAGCGCTTCAAGACCGGATATGCGACCACTGTTGAGTCGCACTTTGGGTTGGTAGTACAAAACAAATTCTTCATTTTCAACAGCCCTGCGCAAGGCTGTTTCCAGGTTGAGTCTGGCCTGCACATCGGCATTCATTTGAGCCGTAAAGAAACGATAAGTGTCTCGTCCAGCCTGCTTGGCCCGATACATCGCCGTATCCGCATACTTGATCAAGGTATCGAAATCCGACGCGTCTTCGGGATGGATCGTGATGCCGATACTGGCAGTCACGTTTACTTCGTGGCCTTGTAATTCGAAGGGTGCACGCAGCACCTCGCGGATCTTGCTGGCGACCAGCGCGGCGCCTTGTTGTCCCTGCTGCATCACCAAAATCAGAGCAAACTCGTCACCGCCCAGACGCCCGATGATATCGCGGATGCGCACACACTGAACCAGTCAATCACTGAATTGCATGACCTAGCGTGTCGTTCACATTCTTGAAGTGATCCAGATCGATGGACAGGGGGATAGTGTTCCTGGCCGGGACCGGCGGGGGTATCTACGACGTGCACCTGGCCGAAGACTGGCGCATCAACGCATCGCTGATGAGCCGTTCCTACGGTGACTTCGGCACCGAGGAAAACAAGGACATTCGCAGCTATGTTGCGACCCTCAATCAATTTTTCGACGAGGGCCGTTGGCAGGTCATGCTCAATGGCATTTCTTCAGGCCAGAACGATGCCAGCCTGAACGACAAGAGCAGGCAGGAATTCGCCAGGGATACCCGGGTGAACAAGTCTGGGTTCAGCCCTGCCTCGAGTGGCGCCCATGGCATGCTCGCCTACCACCGCCCCGATTTCTTTGGTCAAGAAGGCTACTTCAAGGCGGCGCTGCTGTATGGCCAAGGGCTAGGGGCGGAGGTCAACAGCATTGGTGCCGACGGCGACTTGCTGGACCAGGCTCAGACATTGCGCCTGGCGCTATATGGCCATACCCGCCTGAATCAGGACTGGCGCATCGCACAGGCCTTGATTGCCGAGCAGAGCAAGAATCGTTACGTCCCCGGCGACGACTATCGCTACATGACGCTCAACGTGCGCCTGGCCAACGAACTGACCAGAAACTTCAAAATGCAATATGAGCTGAGCTGGCAGACCATGAACCTCAATGCATTGGGCTACGATGGCCGCCAGGCAGCCAAGGGCGACTATTGGAGACTCACCTTCGCCCCGACCTTCAAGGCCCAGACCGGTGACTTTTTCATTCGCCCGGAACTGCGTCTGTTCGCCACCTACATGAACTGGTCCAGGGACCTGGATAACTTCAGCGCAACAGACGATTTTGGTCAGAAGGGCTTCAAGTCCGGCGGCGAGTGGCAATTGGGTGTGCAAATGGAGACTTGGTTCTAGAAGTATTAGGTCGGGCAACAACTTATACGTGAACTGATCGTTAGTTTCTGCGCGACCAAAGCCCGCCTGAGTTGCCTCAGACTGTCCTGGCCAATATTGCCCATTGAACGACTCGATGCTCGAATGCACGGCTTAATGGGTGTCCGGCGCCGCGTCGACCAGCTCCTTATCAAGCTGAAAAGCCTGATCGATACCGCCATTTGCAGCACTAACGTTGCGGAAAAACTTCCTGCTTCAGCACGATCGACTTCAGGACAAAACATGCACCCACAGCATTCGTTCTGGAGCGCCGGAACAGTTGTCCGAAGCGACTGTTCGGTGTTCCCCTGAGCGTTCTTATTCATATTTTTAGAGGTATAAATCAGCAACGCACCACCACAGCCAATGGAGGTTTGCTAGTTTGCGAATACAGCACCGAAAAGTTGTCTGAACACAGGGGGAACCACTCACATCCTGTCCGAGATCTGAGCCTCGGACATGTGAATAATGCATATGCCACAAGATTGGAAAATACTCTATAAGGGCTCTGCTGTCTGAATAAGCGAGTTTAATACCAATTTTATTTCAGAAGCCGGGTCTTTATGTCCTTGCAGTATCAAACCTTCCGACAGAGCGGTGAATGTCTTTGCAAGAGTGGCACATTCCAATGGAGGCTTCTTGCCTGCATGACTGAATATAATCGTAATCAACTTGCCCAAGGCCTCACTATTTTCCTGATGCAGAGCATAGTAATGCGTTGAAAACTCCTCATCGCGCAAGGCGATCAGTTGTAGTTCAGCATCAAGAATCGCACAACTGGCATTATCTTTAAGCGTATCAATATAAGCATTCAATCCATGAGCCAGTTCTTCTGATGAATATCCAGAAGCCAGAGTAACACCCAATCGATCGATTTCAACTCGCTTGAATCTCTGGGTTAATTGTAAAAGCAAGTCTGACTTGCTTGTAAAGTTTGAAAAAAATGCTCCCTTTGAAAAGCCAGCCTCCTCAGATATAGCATTGACACTGGCGGCGTGAAAGCCTTTCCTAACCATAAGATCAGTGGCGGTATCGAACAACTTGTCTCTTGTTACTTGCTGACTTTCTTCACGACCTAATCTCTTCTTAATCACACCTTCGGCTCCTCTGGCCAAACAAAAAATATCTACTTGTAACTGAATGCAACAAGCTTGCTATTCACTGCAAAATACGGATTTAACTACTATACCTTATACTAGACCATCTTAATCAATTTACATTTAAGCTTTTAAAAAGTGCCATGTAAATGCCATGTATGGGAACGGAGGCGGCGAGATACGCTGCATCGACACGCAGCGCCGGCATTGCAAGCGCTTGCAACTCATAAAGAGGCGTCAACTCCAGCACGCTCAGGCACTTCGGTATCCAGCCTAACGCGTGGCCCACCCGATCGATCGAATCGGCAAGGTTATCGTGTGGCTCCCCGAAGACGCAGACGACAAGCGGCTAAAAATTTCTTTCAATGACCTTAATCCGCCCGCCCCAGGTGAAATTCCTACTGCCGGCTAGGCGCTAAGATGCTGAATTTACTAGCTTTAAGTCACGATCAGGGACGTCGCTTCTATGCCCATAACGAAATACCACTTGATTTTCAGATACCGAATGGTTTTTACTTGCATCGTTGGTTCAGCCAACACCTGATCAGAGCATCGAGACCAGTGACATCAATCTCAATGCAGCAGCAGGTTACCCCACTGGAGCTGGATTTTAATGGAATATGCCTTTGTTACAGGCGCTACTGGCCTGCTCGGTAATAATTTGGTTCATGCGCTTTTAAAGCGAAATATCAAAGTAAAAGCACTGGTTCGTTCCATAGGAAAAGCTAGGAAGCAGTTCGGCAATCTGCCTGTCGAATTTGTCGAAGGCGACATGCTTAATGTCGACGCCTTCAGCCATGCCCTGCAAGGCTGTGATGCCCTGTTTCATACGGCTGCCTACTTCCGAGACAGTTACAAAGGTGGAAAACACTGGCAAAAACTGTATGACACCAATGTCACCGGGACCGAGCGATTATTGCAAGCCGCTTACGCCGCCGGCATTCGTCGTGCAGTCCATACTTCATCCATTGCCGTATTGAAGGGCAACAAAGACCAAGTGATCGATGAGACGATGTCTCGCAGTGAATCGGATGCTGACGATTACTACTTGAGTAAAATACTGTCCGAGCAAAAAGTTCAGGAATTTTTGCAGCAACACCCGGATATGTTCATCGCCATGGTATTACCGGGCTGGATGTTTGGTCCCGGGGATATCGGCCCGACCTCATCAGGACAGTTCCTGCTCGACTTTGTCGGAATGAAATTGCCTGGCGTGCTGCCTGGAAGTTTTTCCGTAGTAGACGCCCGGGATGTAGCGGAACATCAACTCGCGGCAATCACACGAGGCCGATCCGGAGAGCGTTATCTGGCAGCCGGCAATCATATGAACATGAAAAGCATTTTCCAGGCACTCTCCAGTGTCAGCGGCGTAAAAGCTCCGGAGCGAAAAATCCCACTGTTCATGCTGCGAATAATTGCCTTGGTGTATGAAGGCTATTACCGAGTTACGAAAAATCCGGTGCTCATCAGCACCTCCACCGTCAAACTCATAGAGCAAGAGCAAGGGCGCACTCACTTCAGCCATAACAAAAGCCTAAAAGAGCTGGAATGCAAGTTCCGCCCCGTAGCTGAAACACTGACCGATACCCTGGACTGGTATCGGAAAAATAACTACATAAATGCGTAATTGAAACAACCTATATATAGCCTGCCTCTGTAGTACTTTTTTTGTCTAACCATTACTTCAAGGATTGAGAGAGGTTGGTAAATGAAAAGCCTTTCATATAAAGAAGGTTTTCTGCATCGGTTCGTCGGCTTTTCAGAATCGTTCCCAGACCACATTGCTATCAGGAACCTGGACGCGGAAGAAGAGACCGTCACTTACCGCGAGTTGCGAATAAAGGCTGAAGAGTGCAACGGCGCACTCAAAAATCTAGGTGTATTACCAGGCGACAAAGTGGCGGTTGTTCTACCCAATGGGGTGGAGTTCATCGCTTACTATCTGGCGATCATCGGGCGTGGGGCGACTCCGGTTATCCTCAACTACAAACTGACGCCATTCGAAATGAGCAGCGTCATCAGTATTGCCCGGCCGACGCTGGTCGTGACGACCGAAACGCTATTCGAGCAACATAGCGAGACATTTCAGCCTGCCTACGGCGTTCATCACTCCTTGGTATTGAACACCGCAAGCGAGCCATCCTCTCCCCTGCCCGACAACGCAACGGCCGATTCACAGCTTCCTAGACAGGCCGAACCTTTGTTACTGCCCGAAGGCAATCCGATCGTCTCGGTACAGTTCACGTATAGGGGCACCGGTAAACCTCTGGCCGTTTCTCACCGCTACCTTGACCTGACGCAATCGAGCGATGGGCTGCATGAGCAGTTTCATCTTCAAGGGGTCGGATCCGTTCATCTGGTGACGCTGCCGCTGTATGCCATCTTCGGACTGTCCGTGATGATGGTCTTTCCATTGAGCGTGGGCGCCACCCTGTTAATGACCAACACCCTGCTCAATAGGGATCTGGCGGAAATCTTGTCCCAGTATCAGGTCACCTTCGCCTGCCTGGTGCCCGACGTCATTCGCTACTTCAACACGCGACTCGCCAAACGCAAAGGCGTGCTGTTGTCGATGCACCCACAACTGATGATTTATTCAGGTGGCAGCCATCTACCGGCGGACGAAGCCGAGAAACTGGGAAGGCTGCTGGGGTGCAATCCGGTGCTGCAAGGCTATGGATTGACCGAGAGCATGCCAGTGATAGTCCAGAGTTCGATTGGCAAGGTCCATCGCGGCGCCATGGGGCAACCGATTCGCAACGTAGAGCTGCGGGTCGTCGATGTTCAGGGGCGAGACGTCGCACCTGGGCGTATCGGCGAACTGTTGATACGCGGTTCGATGGTTATTGACGGATATAACGATGCCGCGGACGCCAATGCCCGGTTCTTCCGTGATGGCTGGCTACACACGGGGGATCTGGTCTGGCGGGACGATGATGGACATGTGTTCTTCTATTGCCAACGCCTGCGAATCTCGAAGATTAAAGCGCAAATGGTCGACCTGACCGAAATCGAATCCATTGCCCTGAAGCATCCTGGCGTGGTGCGCGCGAAGGCTTACATCGTCCCTGACAACAAGGAGGTCAACGTATTGCACCTGTGCGTTGAAGGAAGCGGTGACCTGACCCAGAGCGCTATCTCCACCCTGCTCTCGCGCTACCTCTCAGGCTTCAAACTGCCCAGAACCATCGAGATTTTCTCTCTCAAGGAAGAGATCCATGCAAGCAAATAGCACACAACCGGTACTGGCCGTTTTCGACTTTGACGGCACATTGACCGACAGGCATACGTTCTGGCGCTACATGCGTTTTATCGTGGGGACCAAGTCGTTTTGGCTAAGGATCGTTCCCCTGCTGCCCAAAATGCTCAGTGTGATCCTTGGCATCACACCGTTGATGCAGGCGCGCCTGGCGTTCATTGCCTGTTACCTGGGTGGCCTGTCAGTTGAGCAAGAGCGCGAGCATGCCAAGTATTTCATTACCGAACAGCTACCGCTCTGGCTCAGGCCCGAGGCCTTGCGCCGGCTGCAATGGCATCAGTCCATGGGGCATGTCACGGCGCTGGTCAGTAACTCGCCGGAGAACTACCTGATTCCCTGGGGACAGGCAGCAGGTTTTGATTATGTATGCGGCACCCGCCTGGCGACTGCAAAGAACAAACTGACCGGCGGAATATCAGGTACCAACTGTGTTGAGAGAGAAAAAGTCACACGGCTGAAAGGCTGTTTGAGCAACCTTGATGACTTTTACATTTATGCCTACGGAGATTCATCAGGTGACGATGCCCTGCTCGGCATTGCCAACTCTCCCTTCTATAGAAACTGGTACTAACAGATGAACACTCTGAGCACGTTGGCACCCAAGCACTTCGGCCCCGGTAACACCCCGACAGTAATGATCGTCGGTGCTGGCCCTATTGGCCTGTCCCTGGCAATCATGCTGAAAAAGTGGGGCGTCTCTTTTCGCATTATTGAAAAGAATGCCGGCCCCTCGACCGCTACCAAAGCGATGGCCATTCATTCCAGAACTCTGGAAGTTTTTCGCGATCTGGGTGTTGCCGATCAGGCCATCAACGACGGGTTCACGATCAACCAGTTTTCGGTGCAGTCGAACGCCAAACGGGTGCTGAACTACAACTTCTCCTACCTGGATACGACCTATCCCCTGCTCCTCAGCTTGCCACAGCCGCAAACAGAAAAGATTCTGCTTGAGCGACTTAACAAGTTGGGGGTGGATGTCGAGTGGAATACCGAACTGGTCGATATAGAAAACCAGCCGGGATCCGTGCGAATGACGCTCCATCATGCGGATGGCAACGACGAATCCTTTACCAGTCGGTGGGTGGTCGGGTGCGACGGTGCTCGCAGCAACATTAGAAAACGTCTTGAGATGACCTTCGAAGGATCGTCCTACGACCGTTTCTTCATGCTGGCCGATGCCGATATCGAGTGGTCTGGAAGCAAGGACGAAGGGGCTTTCTTCCTGGGTTCGCAGGATGGTTATGTGGCGGTCGCGCCGATCAGCGCCCAATCCCGTTATCGACTGTTCATTGAGATGCCCTACGACCTGCCGCCAGAAGATGAGCGCCCTTCCTTGAGCCTGGAGAACTTTCAGCGGTTGTGCGAAGGACGCGGGCAAAAGATGACGCTGTCCAATATTTCATCGACCACCATCGCCTCTTTTCAACATCGCCGCGTGCAGTCGCTGCAACAAGGCTCTGTGTTTCTAGTGGGCGATTCGGCTCATATCGGCAGCCCGATCGGCGGGCAATGGATGAACCTGGGGGTTTCCGAGGCCTACAACCTGGCGTGGAAAATGGCCTATGTCGATCAGGGCCTGGCGGATCAATCACTGCTGGAAAGCTACAACGAAGAACGCTACCCAGTCGCCCTGGAAGTCGAGAAAACGGCACACCGACTGACCGGACTGATAACCCTCAGGCACCGCGCCCTCGTTTGGCTGCGCGACAATGTTTTGCCACTGCTGAGCAGCAGGCGCAAGGTTCAGCGCAAGTTGCCCACGATGATTTCCGGTCATCAGTACCACTACGGCAAAAGTGATTACATTCAAGAATCGCTGACGAAAAAGCAGCGCATGAATTGGGACAAAAAAGGGAAGAAACCCGAATTCCAGACGTCGGCACCTCGCGCAGGTCAACTGGCTCCCGATGTTGAGCTGTGGCAACTGCAAGGTATGCCGCCAAAACGCTTGATCGACTTGTTCCAGGGAACCTTCACGCTGCTGATTTTTAGCGCAGCCGATCAGTTTTCCCCCTTGCTACCGGACTATTACTCGCTGGCCGAGTCGGCGGAGAAGGATTACCCAGGCATCAAGGCTTATTGCGTCATTGATGCTCTGGGTAGCTCCGAGCTGCCTTTCTGGCACTCAACGTTGTTGGACCCCGATTGGCGGCTGCACAAGCGCTACCATGCCAAAGAGGGCACATTGATGCTGATTCGTCCTGACGGCTACATCGCTTTCCAGGGGGCTGATGCAATCACGCTCTTCACTTATCTGAACGTAAGATCCGGGCTGCTCAAAGGGGCCAGAAAAATAACATCTTCCGAGATCGACGCAGTGGAACTCCAACTTTAAGTCTCTATATGGATACTGCCTGTTTGCTTCATTGAGTGACACAAGGCCCAGCCCTGGGCCATGACTTTTGATTTCTTGTTGATAGAAAACATATACCGACTTTGGTTAGGAGAACCCCATGCGCGTCCAACTCAACGATGTTGTGCAGGAATTCATCGTGTCCAATGGAAAAATAGCTCATAGCTATTTCTCTCTTTCAGAAAAAATTATTGATTCACTTTGCGATTCCAATATCGAAAAAGAATCCATATTGATGCGTGTGTTGGAGCAGGCCGAGACCGTCACTGCGCATTACTTCAACGCTCATCAACAAGTCCTGGAAGGCGTTTATGCCCATGGGGTTGAAGCACCCGTCAACAGAAGCCTGCCTGTCCTGGAGCCCGTACACTCAAACCCGGTAGTGCTGGCATCGGCACCCGTTGCGGAACAAACGCCTGCGCTCAGTTACGGGCAATGGTTGCGCACCGAAATAAGTTCGGTCACTGGTTTCAAAAAGGAACAAATCGACTTCGATCAAAGTTTCGAGAGTCTGGGCATCGACTCCCTGGGGCTGGTCGATATTTTCGAATCCCTGGCTCAACACTTCCCGGAAAAGAAAGAACTCACCTCGTCGCTCTTCGATGCGCCCTCGCCCACCGTCTTGCTGGCACGGCTTGAAGCCAATCCGCAGGCACCCGCCGTGGATATCGAAGCATGGGTACTTGAACAACTGGCGAATATCACCGGTTTTACGGTTGACCAGATCGACCAGAAGCAAAGTTATGAAAGTCTGGGCCTGGACTCCTTGGTGCAACTGGACTTCCAGGAAGTGATCGTCGCTATGTGGCCGCAACTCAAGGCCAACAGCACTGAGTTGGTCAACGCCAAGTTCCCACAGGAAACAATCGCACTGATTGAAGCTGCTCTGGCCTCCCCGAGTCGACCTCAGTAACACCCTGCGAAGCGCAACCAACAAGCCCAACAGCCCCCCAGGAGCAGATAAGCAATCTGCTTTTAAACACCCTGTCCCCCCTGATCCCCGACGCCCCAAAGTCGATCGACATCGAGACGCCTTTCGCACAGTTGGGGCTCAGCGGTTTTGCCCGAGAAACACTCTGCCAATCAATGGCGCAACAGTGCCCTGTCAGCGAATTTGCCGGTGAGGCGCTGATGTCGCGTCGTACGCCGCAAGACGCCATGTCGTTGCTGACAAGGCTGGGCTGAGCCGTTGTAAAAAAATGGAATGGAATCCGGGTGATCGCAAAGATCACCCAGCATTTTGACAACCAGGAGAATGGGTATGAGTGGCGCGGTAACGACAGAGGGCGATTTTTGCTTCAGTGCAATGGCTGGAGAGTTTCCCGGGGCACCCTCAACGGATGCACTTTGGCACTTGCTCTCGCAGGGACAGGTAGCGCCCATCCATTCGATGCTGACACGCTGGGAGCTGAATAAGGCGTCAATCTATTCAGCAAAGAAAGGGGAAAAGGATCGTACTTATCTGGACAGTGCTTATTGCCTGGCCGATGACGCATCGACCCCTTCACGCCATGAAGGACGGCAAGTCGCCATCGGCAAGAAAGTACTCCAGACACTCCTCACCCAGCTTGCCGCACAAGGCTCGGTATTGATCAAGGAGCGCACTGCGTTGGTGGTCGCGACGTCCTGGAGTGATGAGAGTTACTTCGTCACCGGAGTCCGCGCAACAACCGATGCACCATGGGGTTATACGCCGGGTGAACAAGTTGCTGAACTGGCGGCGGCTTTTGCCATGGGTGGCCCTGCGTTATCGGTAGACACCGCCTGCAGTTCGTTCCCCTATGCAATCGATATGGCTCAAGCGCTGGTCAACAGCGGACAGGCGGATAACGCGATTGTCATGGCACTGAACACCGTACTGCCGCCAGCGCTGTTTCTGGGGTTCTCGCAGTTGACCGCCTTTTCCTCCCGAGCCCAAATGCAGGCGTTCGGACAGTACGCTGACGGCATTGTGCCGGGCGAATGTGCGGTCGCCTTTCTGGTCGAGCCTGTATCGCAGGCCCTGATTGCGAAGCGCCGCCCCCTGGGTGTTTTGCGGGCATTGGGACTTTCGGCCGACGGCGCCGAAGGCTCAGTGTTTGCGCCAGGCAAACAGGCTCAGTGCACGGCTTACCAGCGTGCCTACATCGGTCTTGACCCCAACGACGTGGACTACATCGAGACCCATGGCACCGGTACACCGCTGGGTGATGCGACAGAGCTGGACTCGTTGAACAGCTTCTTCGCCCCTCATCGCACAGATGGCAAAAAGATAACGATCGGTTCGATCAAATCCGTCATTGGTCACCCATTGGCCGCCGCGGGAGGCGCTTCGCTCGCCAAGGCGCTGATGATATTGCGTCACAAAGGTATTCCACCTCAGCCCGACTACCGCCCCAGCGCAAAAGTCGATGAGACCTGCCTGCAATTGGCCACAGAGCAGGTTCAGCCCCTCGCTGATCGTCAGTCGGCGATCCGGGTAGGCATATCCAGCTTTGGTTTTGGCGGCGCCAATGCGCATCTGGTGGTGGATGAATACATTCCCGACAACCGTCCTGCCGTCCCCCGGGTCGTCCCCGGCGTGCTGATGCTGGACCTTGCCATTGTCGAGGCTGAAGCGGCGATCGGCAGTCACTTCTCCTTGCAGGCTCTCAAGCAACAACTCGATCAGCCAGCAGCACCGTCAGTCAGTTTCCCGTATGGGCGCTTCGTTGATTGCGCCGCCACTGCGGGTCAGCCTTTACTGGGAAAATTCCTGGCACAGGATCGCGTCATTGATATCGACGGTTTCGGCATGGGCCCCAAACCTTTGGCCCACGTCGATCCGTTCAAGCTGTTAATCACCGATCGCATCAATCATTTACTGCAACGCCTGCCGGGCGTGGCGGGTTCACCCGGCACCGCGATGGTCATGTGCTGCAACATGGGTGGGGAACGCTTCAGCAATGCGTATAGCGGCGCCCACAAGTTCTACTCCCAGGCTCAAGGCATGCCACCGGGTGTGGAGGTGACGGACGTGGCAACCATGTTGCCGAACATGTTGTCCGGCTATCCGGCGAAAATTTTTGACTTCAAAGGTTTCCATCAAACACTGGTCGGCACCCCTGGCTTGTTCTGGCAAACCTTGCTGGCATCGCAGCAATGGTTCAAGGATGGCGTGACGACGCTCTTGCTCGGTGCAGGGCGTTTTATCAGTGGCGAAATAGAGATCGAACGCGCCCGGCACTCAGCGACACTGCAAGGCGAAGGGTTGGGGGTGCTTGCTCTGCGCCCCTATCTACCAAGCTCCAGCGATAAGCCTTTACTGGTGATCCGCGCGGCAGTCTTGGCCCATGCCGCGAACTCGTTGGAAGAGGCTTGCCAACTGCTGGGCAAAGCGCGGACTCAATACCAGAACATTGAAGTCTGCGAGCTGCAGCCTGATGCAACTCATGCAAGCAGCTCACTGCAAGAGATTACCGGTTTCCTGGCTGAAGCCAGTGGCATCGAAACCCTGTTGGCGGTGCTGTTGAGTGCCTCGGCTCACACGGTGATCGAGGTGCGCGAGGCCGGCAAGGCAGTGATGTGGTTATTTACTGAAAAGCTTCAGGAGTGGCGCCCGGCCGCGGCCGAACCCGCCGCCGTCAAGCATCCCTTCACGTTGCGTTTCGCTCACTCGGCGCCCCAAGAACTGCAGCAGGTCATCCTGCCTGCCCGACCTGTCAGCCTGGTCAGGGAGCCGCGACACGACGGCGTCGACGTGCTGGAGCTCAGCGATTTGCTGACCAGCACGTTGCTCTCGGGGCTGCGTGTCAGAGCTCGCGCCATGGAGGGACTTTTCACCCTGCACCGTGGCTCTGAAGCCCCGCGCCCCGGGCACTGGAAACGTCGCCCGGAAAATATCGTGATCGCCAACGTCCAGCGTGGCCCTCAGTCACTGCACGCCCAGCTCGTGGTGAATGAAGCGCACCCTTACTTCTTCGACCATCCTCTTGATCACATCCCCGGCATTTTATTGCTCGAGGGCGTGTTGCAACTGATTGAACTCGCCATGCCCCCGCTGAGCGGCCGAGTTGCCTATGTGAAAACCTTGAGTATCAAGTTCCAGCAATACGTACAGAAGCAGGGTGCGATTGATCTTCATCTGGAACAAGGCAAAGACCCTCAGGTCTTCAACGCCAAGGTCATGCAGGCCGGAAAGCTGATGTGCACGTGCATCCTTGGCATGGCCTACAACTCGGCGTTCGAGACATCGCCCGCCGGCGAGTTCACGGCTATTCGCTGCCGCGACAAGGCTTTGCTGCACAAGGCCAGAGAAGAAAACATCATCGTCAGTGAGATGAGCGGTATCGCCCAGGGCTTGAGCGTGGACACGCTCAAACTGCCGGATGAGCACATCTTCCAGGAGGGCGACCCCGAGCACTATTCGATGGTCTATTTCCTCGAAGTTGCCCGCCAGTGCTACATGCAGATTGCCCACAGTTATCTACGAATCCCACTCAATACCCCGATGAACCTGCTGGCCTTGAGTTTCACTCTGGATCGACCAATCCCCAGGAACAGCCCGCTGTCATTGGCACCGCAAGCCGGCTTTGACACGCAGGATCAGCCATTCAAAACGAACCGTATCTACATCGACCTGTTCAACCGGGGCGAAAAAATCGGTCAAGCCAGTATTACCGCTCAAGTGCTGAGTCAATCCGCGCCTGCTGCGTGAGGCTTTGAGTTGATCTCACTCTCCAGCATGCCAGCGCCCCACACAACAAAGGTGTCGCCGTGAACGATGTAAATGTGCAAGTCCGAGTCAAATCGCCGCCTTCTGAAATCTGGAAGATCTGGAGCAACTTCTCAGAAGCGCCGTTATGGGATACCGACGTCAGCCATTGTGAACTCAATGGCCCGTTCCAGCCTGGAACGCGGGGCAAGTGTGTCCTCAAGAATGGCCTGAACATGCCACTGAAACTGGAAGCAGTGAGGATGCATGAAAGCTATAGGAACACGGCAAGACTGCTTTGGATCGACCTCGAGTTCGATCACCAGATGCATAGACTTTCCCCGCATGAAACCCAGGTCACCCACAGCGCGAAGATCTCCGGCCCCTTAAGCTTTTTATACCGCGGGCTGTTACGAAAAATGCTGACGGCAGCAATGACCACCGCACTGGACAACCTGCGCACTCTGGTGGAACAACGGGCGAATGCGATTAGCAACTTCGCGCTCGACAAGCCTGGCACGCATTTGCAGCACTAATGAAACATCACAGGAATGGGCGTGTTGAACGCTCGCGCCTGAGCACGCTTCGCTTACTTATCGATAACGGCACACTTCGGACCGAGCATGAACCTACTAAAAAGCACTCAGTATCTCGTGATGGGCGTCATTGGCATGGGCTTTATCACCCCTGCGTCCAGTTCCGCCGACACGCTCGGCCCCTACATCAGTGTCATGGGCGGCCTGAACTGGGTTGCCCCGCAGGACCTTAACCAGAACAACCTCGATTTTGTCGAGATGCAGTTCGACCACCCGTTAGACTCCGGCTACGCCACTGGACTGGCATTGGGTTGGCGATTCCCCGTAGGGCTCAGGCCTGAAGTGGAACTCAGTTACCGCAAAAACACCCTGACCCAGTTCAATAACCGGGTCTACGAGGGCGGCGGGAGCATCCCGGGCAAGGGCAAAGAAGAAGTCACCAGCCTGATGGCCAACCTCTGGTATGACGTCTTGAATCTCCCGGCGCCCTTCAGTCGGTTCACTCCCTACATTGGCGGTGGCCTGGGCTACAGCACCTTGTCGGTCAGTGGCCTGGAAGCCGGCGGAGTCCAGTTCGGCGGCACTCATCGCGACACCGTATCGGCCTATCAACTCGGAGCCGGGGTAGGTTTCGAGCTCACCGATCAATGGTCCATGTCCCTGGATTATCGATACACCAAAACTCGCGATGCGCACTTCGGCGACATTCAAGGCCTGCCCCAAGGCGATGTTCGAACTGACTACAGCGCCCAGTCATTAATGATCGGCCTGCATTACGGGTTCTAAGTGATTAAACAGATCGGCGCCTTAAACTGGCAAGGCGTCGCTACGACAAGCCGGTGAAAAGCGCCAGTATCTGAGCCTGTGCAACGGACGTATTCAGCCAAAGAAATCGATGCACTACCCATCATTTACGAGAGGATGGGCTCTGTCCAAGCGCAAACACTTGAAGCAATCATCAATACGATGGCAGGGACAATCACGACACTGGCCGACAACATTATCAAGCAATTGGCGTACACCTCAGCCTCCTCCTCACCTATCTGTAGCACGATCACATTTCGTGGTGATCCAATTCAAAATCACCATAGGCGAGCATTGCGTTCTCCCAATTCACATCCAAATGGGACGCCATCACCTGAAGGTCACGCCAGTGACGTTGCACCGGGTTCGCCTCAAAAATCACCGCTGTCCCCATTTGCTGCACCAGCCGCTGAACGGCCTCAACACATAACCGAACCAGGTAGGCTCGATCCCGCCTGAGGGTCACCAACTCTTGCGCCGACAGCGACCGGCCTGCCACGCCGGCGCTATGCAGTAAAAATGCAATCGCGTAGTAGAGGTGCCTGGCACAACTCAACTGCGCCGCGCTTTCCGCGAGTCGCTCCAGCTGTAATGGCCGGGTCTTTGCGACTGCGCCCTCCTCCGTGGCCAGGCGATTCCGCAGGGCTGCGAGGCACTCATCATAGGCGCCCTCCGCACAGCCGAGCACCGGACCGATATGCAAGCTGCCCAGGTACGGAATGAACGCCACATCAAACAGGTAGCCGTCCGGATTGTGTCTGGTGCCTGCCGGTGCGGGCCCGAAACATTCGGACTGCGAGACCACCCAAGCATCTGACACAAAGACATCATCAAGCCGAAGGTCTTTTGACCCGGTGCCGCACATTCCGGTGACATGCCAGGCATCCTCGATCCGAACTGCATCGATGCGGAGTGTGAACATCAGCACAGGGTTGAGCGATGCCTCCCGAGGGTCCTTGGCGGATACGATTACCCAGCCGGCATGATCGACCCCCGAACTGAAGCGCCAAGTGCCACTCACGCGAAAGCCACCGTCGACCTTGTGGATCGAGACATCTTTGGACACGGACGCCGTCGCAATGATTTGCCCCGGCCCATCCGCAAAGACATGCTCCTGGCATATGGAAGGAAGCCTGCCGACAATCGCCGCATGGCTACCCACAAGACCGATCATCCAGCCGGTCGAGGGACAAGCTCGTGCGGCAATTCGAGACGCCTCAACCAGGGTTGGCCAGTCGCACTGCGGCCCGCCATAACGTTCCGGCACGAACAACTGCATCAGCCCTTCGGCAAGCAGCTCCTCCACCGTCTGCGGTGAAATACAGCGAGCCTGTTCGGTTGCAGCGGCGCGGGCCCGCCACCGGCCAAGCAGTTTTCGCGCGCGATCGCAGGTTTCATGATGATCCAATGACAGGCTCGCCATCCAGTCCATGAACGTAGTCACCTCGAAATCAGTCATGGGGATATGAAAGTTTCCTGACAACCGGAGACTCGAAGCAGAACCCTTCTGGGATAAAGGGTTCGCCAAGCAACTCGATGAACCTGCAGATACTTTTCTCGTCATTGGATGCGACAAACTCATAGAAATTGGTGCCATTCCAGATGACATAGATATGAGAAAAATAACGGGACGCCGCTTCAACGAAGTCAGAGAACAGGATCTGACCGTTTTCCATCTGCAACAGCATGGCGTCCTTTTTCCAGGCAATTTGCGCCTCGGAAAAGTAATGGGACTTGTGCAGCTCGTCCTTGACCCGTTCCCGCCGCTCGTACTCTGCGAGATCAGGCTGATTGAGTTTTTCCAGAAAGAACGCGAGGCCATCCTCTCGCAAGAAGCGGGAAACGAACTTCAGATGCTCGTCCCTGTTTCGGCCGTAGAACTGAAATGCCGCCATCTCATAGACATAATCGACCCCGCGAAATGGTGCGGCCAAACCCAATGAGTCCGCCACGATATCGTCCGTGACCTGAAGAAATGAGCCTGAGTAAAACGCCGAAATTTCCTTGTCAGCGTGCGCGTCGAAATGCTGCCGGTTGGCCTTGTTCGGAGAATTGGTCAGCGTTCGGATTGCCCCGTGGGAATACTTGGCCAACGTCCTTGCACTGCTCCCGTCAAATGCGTCGACTTCCCACAAGGTGAAGAGTCGATCATCTTCTTTTCGTCGCTCGCGGGTATATCGGTCAAGCGCCACGCCAACGTGTGAAAGCTCTTCCAAAATCCCCGGCACGCTGGCCAGAAAGTGCAAAAACAGCGGTCCCGTCTGTGTCACCAGCAAGTCGTGGTAGGCCGTTACATCATCGTCCTGGATACGCTCGCGAATACTCGTTGTGACGGATTGCCTGGGTACCTGGACTTTCCCGTTTGCCAGATCATCAAAGTAATCGGCCAGTTTATTCATGGCAGAATCGACAAACGCAGGGTTTGAATGAGTGGTCATTTCCGTAATTCCGTTTACGTGTTGAATGTTTATTAAATCGCTACAGCGCCGGCCGCCAAGAGACTTGCCGTGGTTTTACCGTTGAGGTTGAGGGGTAACGCCTCATGAAAACTGACCATGGCGGGCACCATGTACCAATCCAATTGGGCGGTGCAGTACCGAATCAGCTCGTCGGCAGATAACTCACGGCCTTTTTTCAATACCACGCAGGCTTTCGGAACATGACCGGCCACTTCGTCAGGGACGGGAATCACCACCGCTTCGCTCACTGCTTCATGAGCGACGATCACATGCTCGATTTCCCGGGGGTTCACCTGGAAAGTCCGCCGCGTAAACACATTGTCTTTTCTACCGCCAAAGTAGAGGTACTGTTCTGTGTCCCGTTTGAACAGGTCACCGGTGAAGTAAACCCGCCCCTCACCAAACAGATTATTTTTAATAACTCGTCGGGTCAGTTCCGGCTTGTTCCAGTAACCGAGCATCACCAGGTCACCCGCGACAACCAGTTCTCCCACGCAATCAGGCTCGGTGATCAGTTGTCCGGCCTGATCAACCAGAAACGCCCTGACCCCGGGAATCGGCTTGCCCACCGAACCGGGGCGTTGATCGAGTTGATCCGGTGGTAAATACGCGACTCGCTTGCACTCCGTCAGGCCATACATGGAGTAAACGACAACGTCCGCAAGGAGCGTTCGCAATTGCTGTATATGCTTGGGCGGCAACGCCTGTCCGCTGCTGGCGATGTATTTCAGGGATTTGATTTTTTCAGCTTGAAACGCTTCGGGGGCGGCCTGCAAAAGGTAGTGAACGGCGGGCGGCAGAATATGCATTCCGGTTATTGCGTGGCGCAGAATCAAGTCAAGCAAGTGCTCCGGCCGCTCAGGCAGTGCGCTCTCGGTAACCGAATGCCCACCGCCGAGCAACGGCATCATGATGTTGTAAAAACCATAATCAAAATGCAGGGGCGAGAAGTTCAGTATGACCGCATTCTCAAAGCCTCCCAGATAACCGGAAACTGCCGTGTAGGCCGCCACCATATTGGTGTTACTGACCGCTACGCCTTTGGAATCTTTCGTCGAGCCGCTGGTGTGAAAGATGACGCGCACTTCATTGCCATCAAGTCCGCCGTTGCACGCTGGATAGACCTCATTCAACCCGGCGTATCGGCGGGTGCGCCATTCACCCATGTGCATGACGAACTGCAAATGCACCTTCCCGGACAACTCATCGAGGCTTGCCCCTGCCGGTACGATCAAGGTCGTTGCCTTGATATCGTCAAGTTGATGGATCAGTTTTTCGGCGGCAATGCCGTAGTGCATCAACACCAACACAAACCCGGCTTTCAGGACGCCCAGCGCACAGGCTATGGTTTCGATGGACGTTGGCGCATGAAGTGCGACCCGGTCGCCTTCCCTCATCCCCGTGGCAACTAACCGCTGTGCAACCATAGAGGCGAGTTCGTCCAACGCACCGTAGCTGATTTCTCGCCCGCTGACGGTCAGCGCGAGTTTGTCCGGCGTTCGCTCGGCGTGATCTTTTACATAATCATGGAATTGTTTCATTTGGCCACCTCGCCGCCTTCCGCAAAAGGTGAAGACGACAACGCACGGTCTTCTTCATTGTTGGCCTGTACGGCGTCGTTATCTTTGGGAACAAGCAGCACGATTGCGCCGACGATCACTTCGAAAATCCCGGCACCAACGATCACCACGCCCGTTTCAAAATGAGCGTACAGAGCTGCACCACAGGCACCGGCAATCAGAATTGAGGCGCCTAGCGCGGCAAAGCGCAGCCTGGCCAACCCGGCGATCTCGCTTTGCTTGAACCGGGTTTGAATGAGCAGAATGAATGAGATGTCGATCAGTGGCCCGCCGAGTGCCGCCAGACCAGCGCCGACCATCATCCCCGCCAGAACCTGTTCCGGTGGCAGGTACAGAACGGCCGCGCCAATGGCTGCGATGCCTAGGCCATTGACCACCGAGCCGAACGTAAAGCCGTGATACAAGCGGCGGATTTGCAGGTTGCCCACGACAAAAATGGAGATCAGGTTGCCCACGCCATAGGCCCCCATGATCAGGCCGTAGGCTGCGAAACCTTGCACGCCAAAACCCTGGATATCGTATTTGACGACCGCCAGCGCCATGCCGATTGAAATCCCCACGCTCCAGGCGACATTGCCCAGGCCCGCACACACATACACCGCTTGCATACGCCAGCGTCCCACCAGGCTTCGCCAGCCGGCCGTAAAACCGGCGCGCCGGCTGGTGACTTTCACAGGCTGGCGTGGCAACGCTTTGCTCAGCTTCATGACCGCCCACGCCGAGATCAGGAAAGTAATGCTGTTCAGGGTAAAAAGATGTTCGATCGGGATTAGCAACGTAATCGCCGCTGCCAGCATCGGCCCAATCACTCGGGCAACCCGAATGATGGCGTCGAACAGCGCGTTGACCGATTGCAACTGGTCCGGCACCGCGACAATGCGCGGCAGACTGGCACGTAACGCCGGCTCGAAGAGCGAGTTGACGATCATCATGAGCATGAGCGGCACCGCCAGCATCCAGAGACTCATGATGCCGAGCCCCCAGGCGATCACCGGAATCAATGCCAGCCCGGCCCGTGCCAGGTCGGCTCCGATCATGGTACGGCGGTGATCCCAACGCTCTGCCCATATCCCGCCCAGCAAAGCGCCGGTCAACGCCGCAGCTCCGCGCAATGCGCTGAGCCAGCTCGCGTCGGTCCCAGCGATCTGTACCGCCATCCAGGCGATGGCGATGGCGAAAAGTTCGTCTCCGATTGAGGATAATGCCAACCCTCCCCACAGCAATGCCACGGGCCGTTGAAGTAACGGCCTGAACAATCTCATATCATCAACTCCACACAATCACTCGACAGGTCTGATAGAAGCCCTGTCGTCTCGTTACTCGTTGGTTAGAAACGACTGGCCCCGTCGAAGAGGCAGTCCACTGCGCAACTCAATACGAAGAGGCACTCTGATTATTTATAGAGTGTCGCTCGGTGCCTGCGAGGGGAGGATTGAAAACGCTGACCAGGATCAGATCCGTGAACTTGCCGCCGCGCAGATAGTGACGATCATGTTTGTCCAGTACATACATATCTCCCGGACGAATTACATGGATGGTGCCGTCCATGTCTTCGATTTCGCCCTCACCACCAATGCAATAGCAGGCCTCGAGATGATTGCGATAATGAAGTAGCGATTCCGTACCGGCTCGAACCACGGTGTGGCAGATAGTGAAGCCGACTCCATCCTGTTCTGTCAGCAGGCGGTGGCTGGTGCCTGAACCCCACTCGACAAAAAAATCGGTTCTTTCAACGTCGGAGATACTACGAACAAACATATTCAGTTCCTTGTGAATATTTGGACTTATCGCACTCAGAAATGCGAGGCAAACGGAGTGGCTGGATCGGTCAACGTCAAACAGGTAACACAAAGGCAAGCTGGCGCACGGCAAATGCTCGGCAGATCGCTTAAAGCACCTCATTTTCGGGACAGCGCTGTCTTTCTTGAGATCGAATGAATCCAGGCGCCCTGCTCAGGAGCAAAACACAACCAGATAAACAGGGATGCTTTCCTACAAGAAATGCAGAAAGTTTTATCGCAGGACGTGCAGGTTGCACGCATGCCATTACGGCAGACCAGTCATTCCTTGACCCGATTGTTGCTCCTGAAGAGCCTGGATCCTACGTGTAACAATTTATGAGTGTCAACGCGTTTTTTCTGACCCGCTCAGTGCAGAGGATGGCAGAGTCGAGATCCGCGTGCCTACTCAGGCTCGCTGAGATCGCTCTGTCTTTGCCGCAAAAAAGCAAGACAAATCCTGCTGACACACCATACCCGTCATAGGGCAAACGTCAGTGCTGCGGTGCAATCGGCATAGGCACATTAGCCACACTGTGACGTCGGAATATGCCAGGCTCGGAACGTCACTGGTAATGCGTTGCACTGACGTCGGTACGCGCTCACCGTAGGGATGTCCTCATGCTTCTAGTCGTAGAGGTGATGTCATTTAACAGTTTCGGGGGACTGCCCTATCACGGTTTGCGAGAAGGGCTGATGTCGCCATCCATAGTTCTCGACAGGCAGTGGCGTTATCGGCTGGCGGCGTCGGATGTATTGGCTTTGCGTCCTTCACCGAGAAGTACCCACCCGATGCCGGCGAAAGGTGTGAATCGGTCGCCAACCGTACGATGATATCCGCGCCACGCTGCGGATCTCCTATGCGCAACCAGTTGAAAGCCCTTGCGAGCTGCGCAGAGAAACCAAGTTCTCGGCCGAGGCCCGTGACGTTGAAGCCCGGATCGAGACAATGCACCGCCACGCCGGTGCCATGAAGCTGGCCCGCGAGATCCTGCGAAAACATAATGTCCATCAGATTGGTTTTCGAATAGATCCTCGATGAACCAAGGCGCGTGAATGGAGCCGTGTCGAAGAGGTCTTTCTCCGGCGTCAGCCCGCCGCTGCGTCTTGAAGCCTCGGACGCGACCGTGACAATTCGGGATGGGGCCGAGCGAACCAGCGTCTCTCGCAAGATGTCTGTCAGCAGCCAGGGAGCGAGGTAGTTCACGGCGAGCATCTCGGCATGGCCATCAACGGTGACACGCTGCTCAAATGCGTGGAGGCAAGCGTTGTTGATCAACACATCGATGCGTTCGTATCGCGAAGCGATTTCGAAGCCGAGCGCAGCAACGGAATCGAGGCTACTGAAGTCCGCATAGTGAACTTCAACACGCGCGCCGGGGGCAGCGTCGTGAATGCGCGCGCAAGTCGCAGCAGCCTTTGTCTTGTCACGTGCCGTGAGAACCAGGTTGGCACCACGTCTTGCCAGCTCGACGGCAGCAAGTTGACCAATTCCGCTGGTGGCGCCTGTAAGGACAATGGTGGCATCGCTGTTCGTCAGGGCCTATCACTGTTATTCAAGCTATTTAGTGGACTAATATCCACTATAATCTTAAATGGATATTTGTCCATCAACGAACGGCTGGTTGAGAAATTTCGCTAGCAAAAAACGGGAACAGACAGGAATGGAAACACCTGAGAACAAGACGGCCATTCAGGCAGTCCACGATAGAGAGCCCCTCGTTCTCGCCTTGGGCGAACAACTCAGTGCGCTGCTGAGCGCCTCGCGCGCCTTGACGGTAGCGACGTCCGCCGAATTTCACCCAGACTTACCACCGGCAGCGTTTCACATTGCCCACTGGCTTCACGCGTTCGGGCCTGCGAAGGTCAGTTGTGTCGCCGAAGCCGTGGCGATGGATCGAAGTGCAACGAGCCGGTTGACGGCAAGGCTTATCGATTTGGAACTGGTCGAAGCGCGACCGGATCCTTTGGATGGTCGAGGCACCATCTTGAGTTTGAGCCGTCGAGGCCAAAAAAAAATTCGTCAGGCAATTCTTCACAAGGGCGACGTTTTTCGGCAGCGTATCGACGACTGGAGCGATGTTGATCTAGAACAGCTGACGCAGTTACTGCGTCGATTCAACGGTCTGCCACCGTAAAGGAACAGCGAGTAAGAATCACAGACCTACAGCGGAGAGGTGATGCGCCGCTGGTTCCGGATTCTGTTTCATGTAGGCAGGCAAATAAGAGCGCGACCAGCCGAAGTCTTCGAAGTCGGCGGCGGAGAAGGTCAGCATCAGGTTCTGCTCTCAGGGCTGTTATCGGCCCAGAATGTGTCAAGAAGCTCGATACAGCTACTCCTCCTATACCATTGGCCGCTGCGCATATTCCACCAGTGCAGGCAGCTCGCCCAAGACATAAGTTGCAACCATTCGTTGGCTGATGATTTTTGACTGTCCTGCTCCGAAACGAAAATAACGATCAAATTACACACAAATGAAAACGCCGCTCAAATGAGTGGCGTCTTTCCGTATGCGTACGGAGCAGAAAACAAGACTCACCTATATTTTGCGAGCCTCAGGCGTTACAGCTCCAGGGACGGTCCCCACTCTCGCCCTTGATGCGGGCGACCAGGTTTCCCGACTGAAATCGGTGACCAGCCTGGGTGGTTTCGAGCTGGAGAGTTTGGTTGAGGAAGCGGATTGCGTGGTCGCCACCGTACGGGATCAAAATGGGCACTCGCATTCTGTTCGCGCCCAGTATCTGATCGGTGCGGACGGCGCAGACGCTTGCTGTCCAATACAATGAAAGTGTGGCATCGCTACAAGCACGACGACAGCGAGTACCGCCAGTGCAAACAGGCTCGAAAACAGCGGCCAGAAGGCGAACCCCACATCCCAAAGCGACCAAATGATCGATGCCGCGAACACTATAAGATAGAGCAGTGCACCGATCAGGCGGCGCTGTATTACGAAGGCCCCGCTGAGGGTAAGCCCCAACCCTGCGAGCGTGAAATACCAAGAGCCGCCAAGCGTGATGAGATAGCCTCCGCCCCCCAGCATGAACAGGCCAACTAATAAAATCACTGTGCCTAGGACAATCAGCAAAACGCTGTTCTGCTTGGAGACATTGGACGGCGGCATCGAATTCTTATTCCTTTGACTGAATTTCAGGCGCAACCCCACGGACGGTTCTAAAAGAGCCGCACCAAATCGAACTGGGTTCATGCTGTGGCTGGGAGAGAATACTTTTCTGCAAGCAACCTCCTTGCAGGCGTCTTAACGCATGATGAAACCGCCATCCACTGAGATGGACTGACCGGTCACATAGCTGGAGGTGGAGTTGCTGAGCCACAGAACCGTATCGGCGATTTCCTCAGGCAACCCGTGACGGCCCATAGGCACTCTTTTCACCATCGAGTCCAAAGCCTCGCCCTGACCCGAAGCGACCATCTGGTCGACCATCAAGGTCCAGATCAGCCCTGGGCATACGGCATTGATGCGGATGTTGCGCGCGGCATATTCAAGCGCAGCGCTTTTGGTCAGACCGATAACCCCATGTTTTGCAGCGTGGTAGTTGGCCCGCTCGGCGCCTCCTACCAGCCCACCCAAGGAGGAGCAGTTGACGATGGTTCCGCTGCCCTGCCGGCGCATGTGCTGTAACTCGAACTTCATGCAGCTCCACACGCCACGAAGATTGACCGACATGACTTTGTCGTAATCGTCGACGGTAGCGTCAGCCGTTTCCGCTAGGAGATTTTGAATTCCTGCATTGTTGAAGGCGGCGTCCAGACGCCCGAAAGTGGCGACGGTTTCCTTGACCATGGCCTCGACCTGATTCACGTCGGCGACATCACAACGAATGCCAGTGGCCTTAAAACCTGCGCGAACCAATTCCTCGGCCGCAGCACGCACCGCCTCCCCATTGACGTCCGCCAAAGCTACCGATGCACCGGCCTGGGCACGCTGACACCTTCAAACGCCCGATTTATGCCGGTAACGCCATCGCGACCGTTCAGTCCGACGCGTCCGTGAAGGTTATCACCGTGCGTGCCACTGGTTTCGACCCCGTGGCGACTGAAGGTGGCTAGGCGATGATAGAAGCGCTCTACACCGTTTACGACGCGGGGAAATCCAGCTTTGTCAGTGAAGAACTGGCCAAGTCCGATCGTCCGGAACTCACCGCAGCCAAGATCGTCGTTTCCGGCGGCCGAGGCATGCAGAACGGTGACAACTTCAAACACCTGTACGCCCTGGCCGACAAGCTGGGTGCGGCGGTTGGCGCTTCCCGCGCTGCGGTTGACGCAGGTTTCGTACCCAACGACATGCAGGTCGGTCAGACCGGCAAGATCGTTGCTCCACAGCTGTACATCGCGGTCGGTATTTCCGGCGCGATCCAGCACTTGGCCGGCATGAAGGACTCCAAAGTGATCGTTGCGATCAACAAGGACGAAGAAGCTCCGATCTTCCAGGTGACCGATTACGGCCTGGTAGCGGACCTGTTCGAAGCCATCCCCGAAATGGCCGCCCTGGCCTGATCACCGACCGACAGGAGTGACGTACATGAACACTTTCGATTTTTCCGCCTGGATTGGCCGTCGTCAGGAAAGCCAAGACCGAATCAGTTTCAACCTGGTCAAACGAATCGCAGCAACATTGGGCGAAGTGGCGCCGCAGCCCGGCGAAGCACTTCCTCCCTTGTGGCACTGGGCGTTTTTTCAGGAGCCGGTTGCCGCCAGTGAACTGGGTCCGGACGGGCATCCGGCGCTCGGTGGCTTTTTACCGCCGGCGCACAATCGCAATCGCATGTGGGCGGGTAGCCGACTTGAGTTTCACCAGCCGTTATTGGTTGAGGCCGAGGTGATCTGTGTGTCGACGATCCTCAATGTCGAAGAAAAGCACGGACGCACCGGCTCTTTGTTGTTTGTCACGGTGCGCCACGAGTATTTCCAGGACGGCCAGCGCGTCTTGCAAGATGAGCAGGACATCGTTTACCGGGAAACGACGCCGCCCAAACTGAGCGGCAGCGATTCGGTCCCTGAAGGCCAATGGCGTGAGCCGGTCGAACCCTCCCCGGCCCTGCTGTTCCGCTACTCCGCAGTCACCTTCAATGGACATCGAATTCACTATGACTGGCCTTATGTCACTGAGACCGAAGGTTATCCGGGACTAGTGGTGCATGGTCCATTGATCGCCACCCTGAACTTGCGGGCGCTTACCAAAGCGCACCCGTGCGCGCGATTGAAGCGCTTTAGCTTTCGCGGGGTTCGACCGTTGATTTCGCCTCAACCCTTCGAGGTCGGCGGACGCTTGATCGACGGCGGCAAGGCACAGGTTTGGGCAGGCAATCAGGATGGCATCGCCCAGCTTGGAGAAATCGAGTTCAATCAGGAAGAAATCTTATGAGCACGCCGATTGTTCGTTCTGCGCTGTTTGTGCCGGCCACTCGTCCTGAGCGGATCGCAAAAGCCATTGCCACCGGCGCCGACCGGGTGATTGTCGATCTGGAAGATGCGGTGCAGGAAAACCTCAAAGAGCAGGCCAGGGATAACCTTGAGCGCTTTTTGAGTGAACCCCGGATGCGCAGATTCTGGTTCGCGTGAACGCCCCGGGCCACTGGGCGCACGGTGCGGATCTGGACCTTTGCCGACGCCATGCCGGCGTGATCGGCATTCTGCTGCCAAAAACTGAAAGCGCTGCGCACGTCATCAACGCAGGTAGCACTGGAAAACCGATCTGGCCGATTATCGAAAGTGCAAAGGGTTTGGCTGCGCTCGACTCGATTGCCAGCGCACGGGGCGTTGAGCGTTTGTCGTTCGGCAGCCTCGATCTGGGTCTGGACCTGAACTTGAGTACCGGCAGCCGGGCTGCCGAAGAGATTCTGAGTCACGCCCGCTATGCCGTGCTGCTCAGCACTCGGGTTGCCGGGCTGGCCCCGGCGCTGGACGGTGTCTTCCCGTCAATCGAGGACACTGAAGGACTGCGCAACACCGTTCAGTTCGCCCGCGACATGGGTTTTGGTGGCGCCTTGTGTATCCACCCAAGTCAGGTGGCGATCATCCACAAAGCCTTAAAGCCCTGCGCGCAAGTGCTGGACTGGGCACAGCGCATTGTCGAAGCCGCCAGCTCCGGTGAAGGCGTCTTCGTGCTGGATGGGCAAATGGTCGATGCCCCAGTCATTGGTCGTGCACAAGCCATTCTCGCGCGCGCGAACTAGTCCGACAACAGCCATTTTTATTCTCCCACCCTGCAGGATGGTGTCATGACCCATTATTGCCAGTCTTGCCCATGCTATTTCGATCAACCTCACTACCGCCATGGTCACGTCGAAGTTGAAAGACTGCTTCTTAGGTGTTTTCCGTGGTCAGGCGCCCAGCATTACGCTCCAGCTGCTGATGGACACGCGGATCGATGCCGCTAGCGACCAGCACCCTGGCAATGTCTCGTATGGATTGAAGAGCCTGGTACGGTTTCGAGGCTGGCACCACGAAAAAATCGATCTGCCAAACACCAGATTGATGTACTGGAAAATGTGCCCATTGGGGCTGGATCTGAGTGTTTTCAGGGGCGGCGCGGCAAAAGCCAAAGAATGACTTTTCTTTGGACGAAAAAAATGGACCTCTTTTAAGAGATCCATTTTCTAATGCTTGGAGCGGGAAACGAGACTCGAACTCGCGACCCCGACCTTGGCAAGGTCGTGCTCTACCAACTGAGCTATTCCCGCGTCTTGGTGAGGCGCATTCTATAGAATCCAGATGCCCCGTCAACCCCTTGATTCAAAAAAGTTTATTTCTTTTCCACGTCGGTCTTCAGATGCGGCCAGGCAGCCCGCAAATACTGGACCATGGACCACAACGTCAGGCCCGCGGATATCAGCAGCAAGGCGTAACCCAGCAGCACCCAGAACGTGAAATCCGACGGATTGGCCAGCAGGATCACCAGCGCCAGCATTTGCGCGGCGGTTTTCCATTTGCCCAGGTTCGACACGGCGACATGAGCGCGGGCGCCGAGTTCGGCCATCCATTCGCGAAGTGCCGAGACGACAATCTCGCGACCGATGATCACGGCGGCCGGCAGTGTGAGCCACAGGTTGCCATGTTCTTGCACCAGCAATACCAGCGCAACAGCGACCATCAGCTTGTCAGCCACGGGATCGAGAAAAGCCCCGAACGGTGTGCTTTGTTCCAGTCGGCGGGCCAGATACCCATCCAGCCAGTCTGTGGCGGCGGCAAATGCGAACACCGAGGCGGACGCCAGGTAGCTCCATTGATACGGCAGGTAGAACAGTAAAATGAAGATCGGAATGAGCAGGACGCGTAGTACGGTAATCAGATTAGGGATATTCATCGGCACAACTGGCTACGAGGTGAGGGGGCATTCTACTCGCTGTGCAGATTGGCATAAATCAACTCTGCGAGCTTTTTACTGATCCCGGGTGCTTTGGCGATCTCTTCGATGCTGGCACGAGACAGCTCCTGCAATCCACCAAAATGTTTCAACAAATCGCGGCGACGGGTCGGTCCGACACCGGCGACGCCCTCCAGTGTAGACGTGCGGCGGGTTTTCCCACGACGGGCGCGGTGCCCGGTAATCGCGAAACGGTGAGCTTCGTCGCGTATCTGCTGGATCAAATGCAGCGCGGGGGAATCACCGCGCAAGGTGAATTCGTGGGCAGCATCATTCAGGTACAGGGTTTCGAAACCAGCCTTGCGCGTGGCGCCCTTGGCTACGCCCAGCAGAATCAGATCAGGCACGGCCAATTCATTGAGCACGTCGCGGGCCATGGACAGCTGCCCCTTGCCACCGTCCACCAGCAAAATGTCCGGTAGCTTGCCCTCCCCGTCCTTCAGTTTGCTGAATCGTCGGGTCAGGGCCTGATGCATCGCGGCGTAGTCATCGCCCGGGGTGACGCCTTCAATGTTGTAGCGACGGTAGTCGGACTTGATCGGACCTTCGGGACCGAACACCACGCAGGATGCCACGGTTGCTTCACCACTGGAGTGACTGATGTCGTAACACTCCAGGCGTTGCGGTGGCTCATCCAGGTTCAACACTTCCGCCAGGGCATCGAAGCGTGCAGCAACGTGTTGACGGTTGGCCAGTCGCGCTCCCAGGGCCTGCTCGGCATTGGTGACCGCCAATTGTTGCCAGCGTGCTCGCGTACCACGAACCCTATGACTGATGGTCAATTCGCGACCGCGCAGCTCATCGATGGCCGCGATCAGGATCGGGAAGTCTTCGTGAACCACGTTGACGATCAGTTCGCTCGGCAAGTCGCGTTCGGGACTGCTGATGAAGTACTGGCCGAGAAACGCCGCCATGACTTCAGAAACGTCCTCCTCAATACCCACCTGCGGAAAGAAGTTCTTGCTCCCCAGCACCCGCCCGCCGCGCACACTGATCAAATGAACGCAGGCACCACCCGGATTGACAAACGCTGCGATCACGTCGATATCGCCTGTCCCGCCCTCCATGCTTTGCTGGTCCTGGACCCGACGCAGTAATGAGATCTGATCCCGCAACTCGGCCGCACGTTCGAACTCGAGGTTGATCGCCGCCTCTTCCATTCCTGCGGACAACTCATCCGTCAGCGCATTGCTGCGCCCCTCGAGGAACATCACCGAGTGTCGTACGTCTTCGGCATACACCTCAGGCTCCACCAGCCCGACACAGGGCGCCTTGCAGCGTTTGATCTGGTATTGCAGGCAAGGGCGCGTGCGGTTCTTGTAATAGCTGTCTTCGCACTGACGAACGAAAAACGTCTTTTGCAGCAGGCTCAGGCTTTCACGAATCGCACCGGCGCTGGGATAAGGGCCGAAATATTTGCCCTTGGCCTTTTTTGCACCGCGATGGATGCTCAAGCGAGGGAACTGGCCATCCGAGAGAAAGACGTAGGGGTAGGATTTATCGTCGCGCAGCAGAATGTTGTAGGGCGGACGCCACTCCTTGATCAGCGTCTGCTCAAGCAACAAGGCTTCGGTTTCATTGGCCGTAATCGTCGTTTCGACCTGAGCGATACGCGCGACCAGCGCCGCGGTCTTGGGCGCAAGACCGGATTTGCGGAAGTAACTCGACAGGCGATTCTTGAGGTTCTTGGCCTTGCCGACATAGAGCAGGCGTGCCTCGCTGTCGAACATGCGATACACACCGGGACGCCCACTGACCGTCGACAGAAAGGCGCTTGGATCGAAGACTTCAGTCATTTTCAGAGGCTGGCATCGACCATGCCATGACGAACCGCCAACAGCGTCAACTCGACATCGCTGCTGATCGAAAGCTTTTCGAAAATGCGGTAACGGTAAGTGTTCACGGTTTTTGGCGACAGGCACAGTTTGTCGGAAATGATCTGGACCTTCTGACAGCCGACAATCATCAGCGCGATCTGGATTTCCCGCTCCGACAAGGTGTCGAAAGGCGAATCATTGGTCGGCTGGAAGGATTTGATCGCCAGTTGCTGTGCGATTTGCGGGCTGATATAGCGCTGCCCGGCAAACACCAGGCGGATAGCCTGGACCATTTCCGGGAGCCCGGCACCCTTGGTCAGATAACCCGCGGCACCGGCCTGCAACAACCTCGTCGGAAACGGATCTTCTTCGCACACGGTGACCGCGACGACTTTGATATCCGGATGACTGCGCAATAATTTGCGCGTGGCTTCAAGACCGCCGATACCGGGCATCTTGACGTCCATCAGTACCACATCGGGTTTCAACTCACGCGCCTTGAGCAGGGATTCTTCCCCGGACTCAGCCTGGCCGACTACTTGCAGGCCATCGATGTCAGCCAGCATTCGTGTAATGCCTGTACGAACGAGATCATGGTCATCGACTACTAGCACCCTAATCAAGCAGACACCTCGCGATATGGTCTTATTGGGTTGCCGACACCTTAGCAAAAAGCAACTGGCAGACCTAGCGGCAAGCGTCATATAAAAAGTTTCAATACATCTTGAAAGGCTTGTCGCATGCGTGTTTCAGCCAGGCGAGGCATCGATATCGCGCTGCATTCTCAGGAAACACGCGTCTGTGCCGACCACCTTCAGGCCCTTTCGCTCATACAACGCTTGCGCGGGATTATTTTCAAAAACCGTCAAACGCAATGCCGGACGCCGTTCCTTGCACGCCATGGCGAATACCTGATCAATCGCCCAGGAACCGGCGCCCTGCCCTCGAAACGCTTCGAGGACGTGCAATTCGCGGATGTACAGGGCTTTGGCGTCACGACTCAGACTGAAAAAGCCCAGCACCGTACTGCCACTCACAATCAACCAGTTCTCGCGCCCGGCCCAGCCTATATCGAAGCCTTCGTCCTGCCACAGCAGATCGTGCTGAATGTAATAGCGCAGCATGTTGTTGCGGGTCAGTTCACGAGCGAAGTCGAGGTCCCGGAGCGTCGCCGGGCGTAATTCAAATGCCATCAAGCCTCCGCGACAGCCACTATTTGCCCGTTCCAGCCTTCAGCATCGCGGCGAGCCACGACCATCAGGTTGCCTGTACCCGGTGCGGCCGCAATCAGCGAACCGTCCGACGCCCAGATCGCGCTGCGTCCTGCCGATTCCCAGCCACCCGTTGCACCTCCATGGTTGGCCATCAGGACCGTCATCGAATGAGCGCTGGCGTAGCCTTGCAACAACGCGGTATCCGGGGCGTAGCCGTTTTCCGTGATCAGCACACCCGCCGCATAGAGATCGGCGCCTTGCTGCGCCGCCGCGGCGGCATGACTGGCGTGAGAGAAATCCGCGCACACCGCCAACGCGACCGTATCGACACCAATGTTCAGGGTCGAACCGCCGGTTCCCGGTGCAAATGCAACCTCCTCGCCTGGATGCAGATGTTGCTTGCTGTAGATCCCGAGCGATCCATCAGCGCCCAACACCAGCGCCCCAATCAATACGGGCGAATCCTCCGACAGGCGAATCGGCATCCCGACGACAGTCGTTACACCAACTTCCTGCGCGAAATCCCGTAGCGGTTGCAGAACCTCGGCGTCTGGCGCAATGGCCAATTCCGCCGCAAGTCCACGTTCGTACCCGGTCAGCGATAACTCCGGGAACACCAGCAATTGCACGCCCTGCTCCGCGGCAAGTTGCATGAAGCGCTGATGCCACACCATGTTTGCGGCAAGGTCGCCGGCGATGGAGATCGATTGAGCAGCGGCGATGATCAGGGGCGTCATGGTTCGTCCTTGTGACGTTGCACGTAAGCGGAGCACAAAGTGTGTCATAACCGGCGACGCACTCAAGCGATAGAAAATGCCTCCGGTGATCGATAGCATTTTCTGATTGAATCCACGTACCGGCCTCGAGTAAGCTCGGCGCACTCATCGGAGAAAGACCATGTCCAGCCCCCTCTCACAGCTTCGTACCGTCAGCGCCCTGCGCTCGGTGGCGGCTGCCCGGGTGAATGACGTTTGTGCTCCGGTCAGCTTTTATTTTGGGTATTGGTTTAGCCACTGGCGCGCCTGATACCCACACGGCGCCCACTTTAAACGGGTCGCCACCAGAGAATTCTCAACCCCCGGTCGGCTTCCCGACCGGGGGTTTTGTTTTTTCAGCCCCGCACATTTTTAGCGACACACCAGACAACCAGAGGATTCAAAAAATGAACTACGCCACTTATTACCGTTACGACAGTTTTACCGCCTGGCGATTTAGCAGCCTCCGCTCGGGACAGCCTGCCGCCTCCGATCGGTCACCCACAGGTGGCAAGCACACACACGCAGCCAATCCGGCTAATTGTCGAACACCCCAGTAGGGCCGAGCGCGCGGGAACGAACCCGCCGCCAGCCCAGGAAGCCCGAATATGAACTCGTCCGTCTCTGCTCTGCCGCTGTCCACCTTGAGCCCTGCTAATGAAGCGCTGACTCTGCGTCTGCCCAGCTCATTGCAACTCAAACAGCAACTGCCACTCAGCAACGCCCTGAGTCAGCAAGTCGCCGCCCACCGCCAGGCGGTTCGCGCGATCCTTAACGGTGAAGACTCCCGTCTGCTGGTCATTGTTGGCCCCTGCTCGATTCACGATCCTCAGTCCGCCCTCGAATACGCCGGCAACCTCGCCCGCCTCGCCGCCGAGGTCAGTGATGAAATGCTGCTGGTGATGCGCGCCTACGTCGAAAAACCCCGCACCACGGTCGGCTGGAAAGGCCTGGCCTACGATCCTCACCTCGACGGCAGCGACGACATGGCCGCCGGCTTGACCCTGTCCCGCGAGTTGATGCGAGAAATGCTCCACCTGGGACTGCCGATTGCCACCGAACTGCTGCAACCAATGGCTGCCGGCTACTTCGACGATCTGTTGAGCTGGGTCGCTATTGGCGCTCGCACCACCGAATCGCAGATCCATCGGGAAATGGCCAGCGGCCTGAGCATGCCGGTCGGCTTCAAGAACGGCACCGATGGTGGTGTCGGTGTGGCCAGCGACGCCATGCGCTCTGCCGCCCATCCGCATCGCCATTTCGGTGTCGATAGCCAGGGTCATCCGGCAATCATTCAGACGCCGGGCAACCCCGACACCCACCTGGTGCTGCGTGGCGGACACCGCGGGCCGAACTACGACCGCGACAGCATCGCCCGGGTGAACAGCGATTTGACCAAACTGAAGATCCCGGCCCGGATCATGGTCGACTGCAGCCATGCCAACAGCGGCAAAGACCCGTTGCGTCAGCCAGCGGTGTTTAACGACGTGCTTGAACAGCGCCTGCAAGGTGATCGATCACTGATCGGCATGATGATCGAGAGTCATCTGTTCGAAGGCTGCCAACCGCTGGGCCCGTCAATGCGTTACGGCGTGTCCGTCACGGACGGTTGCCTCGGCTGGAGCGGCACGGAATTGTTGTTGCGCCAGGCAGCCGATCGGCTCAGAGGGCAGCGCAGGGATCAACAATCGGCGTGAGGCAACCCATCTTCCAGTCCTCCCATCGAGGACTGGACGTCGGAATCGAGACACTATCAACAGGCAAAGGATGTTCCCGAAGTAGGCCATCGCAGGAAAACGCTCTGTTACAGATAAAAAGATGTCCAAATATTCCGCACAAGACCTCATGTACTTTCGAACTTTCGTACATTTTCTATTCCGTTTTCATCAGGTTACAGCGGCTTTTTCATACAACGCCGAGCTGCTGGTGTGCTTTAGAGTGAGCCCATCAACACACCTCTGAACCACTGCGAAAAAGGAAAGAACATGCTACGGAATGCAACTACTCAGTATCCGATCCTGTTGGTCCACGGGCTCTTCGGCTTCGATCGCATCGGCAAAATCGAACTCTTTCATGACGTCAAGCAGGCCCTCAGGAGTGCAGGTGCAAGAGTGTTTATCCCGCACCTGTCGGCTACCCATAGCAATGAAGTCCGCGGCGACCAACTTCTGGCGCAGATCGAACGGGTACTGGAAGGAACCGGTGCCAACAAAGTCAACCTGATCGGCCACAGCCAAGGCGCACTCGCCGCACGTTACGCAGCAGCAATAGCGCCGCAAGTAATCGCTTCGGTGACGTCCGTCAGCGGACCGAATCACGGCTCGGAACTGGCCGACTTCTTGCGCAAGGCGCTCACGCCAGGGCGCCTGCCGGAACACGTCGCCTCGACAGTTGCAACGTTGTTTGCAGACTTTCTATCGTTACTCAGCGGCCACCGTCACCTGCCGCAGAACGCCATCGCCGCTCTGAATGCCCTGACCACCGAAGGTGTAGGCGCGTTTAACGACAAGTACCCCCAGGGGTTGCCGAAAACTTGGGGTGGCAAGGTTCGCGAACTGGTTAACGGCGTACGTTATTACTCCTGGAGCGGCACCCTGCAGGGCGACATCCTCGACAAAGGGCTTGATGCTCTGAGTCCGCTGCACGGGTTCCTCCGTGCCTTTTCCCACTACTTCACCACCGAACCCGAGCAGAACGATGGCCTGGTTGGCCGCTACAGCTCCCATTTGGGCAAAGTCATTCGGTCCGACTACCCGCTGGACCATCTGGACAGCCTCAGCCAGACCGCCGGTCCGCTGCGCAAGGGCATCGACCCGATTGCCCTTTATGTGCAGCATGCGGAGCGCCTGAGAAATGCCGGCCCATAAAGGAATGCCCGCGATCTGTGCGGACGGGAGGGAACTTTGAGAAGAAATAGACCACTGAATCCGGTAGGCTCCGCACTTTACTGAACATTGAAAGGAGTATTTCACCATGGCTAAAGCCACTGCCCGTCACATCCTCGTTGCCAGCGAAGCCAAGTGCAACGAATTGAAAGCCCAAATCGAAGGCGGCGCTGATTTCGCCGAAGTCGCCAAAGCCAACTCCACTTGCCCGTCCAGCCGCCAGGGCGGTGATCTGGGTTCGTTCGGTCCAGGCCAGATGGTCAAGGAATTCGACGCCGTGGTCTTCAGCGCACCGATCAACGTGGTGCAAGGCCCGGTCAAGACCCAGTTTGGTTACCACCTGCTGGAAGTGACCAGCCGTCAGGACTGATCAACCCTTGAGTTTTTTGCACAACGGCCCACCTTTTGGTGGGCCGTTGTGTTTGGGATACGTGATACGGGTGGCGAGGGACGCGCCGCTAGCGTACAAATTGCGGATATTGACCACCCGGCTCTAAGGCTGACAATGCGACTGGCGTTCCCTACTTTATTGTTCACTGCCGTGGCTCTGTTGTTGAGCGTCACCGGTGTGACTGCAGCACCGCAACATGCGTTGACCGTGTACGGTGAACCGGCGAAGTATCCTGCCGGCTTTAGTCATTTTGCCTACACAAACCCGCAAGCCCCCAAGGGTGGCACGATGCGCCGCTCGGCCGTCGAAATCGGTCATTTCGATCATATGTTGCCCTACATCGATAAAGGCATTGGCGTCACACAGATCGACGGCCTGCTTTACTCGCCCCTCGCCCAGCGTTCGCTGGACGAGCCTTACACCGTGTACGGCCTGGTGGCGCAGCAGATGGAGCGCTCGGACGACGGTTTGTTCCTGCGCTTCTACCTGAACCCCAAGGCCCGTTTCGCGGACGGCAAACCGATCACGGCCGAAGACGTGCGCTACACCTTCGACCTGTTGATGACCCAGGGTAGCCTGCGTTATCGCACCCAATTTGCCGACGTCAAAGGCGTCGAAGTGGAATCACCTCTGACAGTTCGATTCGACTTGAAAAGCAATGAGAACCGTACCCTGCCCCTCGATATCGCGACCCTGCCAGTGTTTCCCGAGCATTGGTGGAAGACTCGCGACTTCGCCAATGGCGGCGGTTACGAGCCACCTTTGGGCAGCGGCCCCTACCGAGTGAGCAAGGTCGACTCCGGTCGCAGCATCACCTTCGAGCGCAATGCCGATTGGTGGGGCAAGGATTTACCGGTCAGCCGCGGCCTCTACAACTTCGATCATTTCAGCATCGAGTACTTCGGCGATACCGACGTCGCCCGCCAGGTTCTGCGCGGCGGTGCCTACGACTACAACCGCGAATTTTCCGCCACCGGTTACTCCATCGGCTACGACGGCCCGGCCCTGAGTGACGGGCGCCTGCAAAAGGCACACTTGGCAACGCAAGCTCCCCAAACGGCTCAGGGCTTTGTGTTCAACCTGCAAAACCCTCTGTTCCAGGACCGTCGAGTGCGTCAGGCGCTGGCCATGCTCTGGGATTTCGAGTGGAGCAACCGGCAGATGATGCGCGACCTGTACATCCGCCAGCAGAGTTTTTTTTCCAACACCGACCTCGCCGCCCGAAAGCTGCCGGACGCCGGCGAGCTGGCGATTCTCGAACCACTGCGCGGGCAGATCCCCGACGAGGTGTTCACCCAGGTTTTCGAATCACCGAAAACCGATGGCAGCGGCGTGATTCGCGACAAACAGTTGCAGGCACTCAATCTGCTCGAACAGGCCGGCTGGAAACCCGATGGCGATCAACTGGTCAACGCCGATGGCACGCCGCTGAGTTTCACTTTCCTGGTCAGCCAGAACGGCATGGACCGATTGCTGCTGCCTTATAAGCGCACCCTGAAACAGATCGGCATCGACCTGAACATCCGCCGCATCGACTCGTCCCAATACGTGAATCGCCTGATGAGCCGCGACTACGACATGATCGTCACCGGCTACCCGGTCACGACCTCGCCAGGGGGCGAACTGATCAATTACTTCGGCTCGGTCTCGGCCAACGACCCTGGCGCCAATAACTACATGGTGTTGAAAAATCCGGCGGTCGACACACTGATCACCGGACTGGTTCGCGCCACCACCCAACCCGAAATGCTGCACTATGCCCACGCGCTGGACCGGGTGCTGCAATGGAACTACTACTGGATTCCCAACTATTACCCGCCGGGCAGCTCCACCGTGTGGTGGAATCGTTTCGGCAGGCCCAACGAGCAAGCGAGCAATGACGAAGCCATCGAGAGCTGGTGGGAAATCAGCACCACGCCGCTGACCAACCAACAGATGACCGCTGAGAAAATCCGCCGTGGCAAACCCGGAGGGCCGCACTGATGTGGGCTTACATACTGCGGCGCCTGCTGCTGATCATTCCGACGCTGGTGATCATTCTTCTGGTCAACTTCATCATCGTCCAGGCCGCGCCGGGCGGCCCGGTGGAACAGGCCATCGCGCATTTGCAAGGCCTCGGCGGCGCGAGTGTCGGCGGCGGTTCCGGCGAACGCATGTCCGGCACCTCCCGATCCAGTCGCGGCCTCGACCCGCAACTGATCAAGGACATCGAAAAGCAATACGGCTTCGATAAGCCGGCGCACGAACGTCTGTGGCTGATGCTCACCAGTTACGCGCGCCTGGACTTCGGCAAGAGCTTTTTCCGCGGAGCGACCGTCACCGACCTGATCCTGGAAAAAATGCCGGTGACCATTTCCCTTGGGCTCTGGGCGACGCTGATCACCTACCTGGTGTCGATTCCCTTGGGCATCCGCAAGGCTGTGAACCACGGCAGCCACTTCGATATCTGGAGCAGCACTGCGATCGTCATCGGCTACGCCATGCCGGCGTTCCTGTTCGCGATGTTCCTGATCGTGGTCTTCGCCGGCGGTACCTCGCTGAACTGGTTCCCGGTGCGGGGGCTGGTCTCGGACAACTTCGACTCGCTGTCGACAGTGGGCAAAATCGCCGATTACTTCTGGCACCTGGTATTGCCGGTGACAGCGCTGGTGATCGGCGGGTTCGCCACGCTGACCATTCTGACCAAGAATTCCTTCCTCAATGAAATCACGCGCCAGTACGTGGTCACCGCCCGCGCCAAGGGTCTGAGCGAACGCCGAGTGCTTTACGGTCACGTGTTTCGCAACGCCATGTTGCTGGTGGTATCGGGGATCCCGCAGGCGTTCATCAGCGTATTTTTCGCCGGTTCCCTGCTGATCGAAGTGATTTTCTCTCTCGACGGCCTGGGTCGCATGAGTTACGAAGCCGCGGTTTCCCGGGACTATCCGGTGGTATTCGGTTCGCTGTTCATCTTCACGCTGTTCGGTCTCTTGATAAAACTGGTCGGCGACCTCTGCTACACCCTCGTGGACCCGCGTATCGACTTCGCTGCGAGGAACGCCTGATGTTCAAGCTCTCGCCGTTAGGTCGTCGTCGTTTCGAGCGCTTCAAGAAAAACCGTCGCGGCTGGTGGTCGCTGTGGCTGTTTGTCGGCCTGTTCCTCTTGACCCTCGGTGGCGAGCTGATCGCCAACGACAAACCGCTGATCGTCAGCTATCAGGGATCCCTCTACTTCCCGGCCCTGAAACGTCATACCGAGCAGGAATTTGGCGGGCAGCTGCCGTTCCAGGCGGACTACCGCAGCGACTATGTGCAGAAGCTGATTCACCAGGACGGTGGCTGGATGCTGTTCCCGCCAATCCCCTTCAGCGACGACACGCCGAACTATGACCTCAACCAACCGGCGCCCAGTCCTCCGACGAAGGTCAACTGGCTGGGTACCGACGATCAGGCGCGGGACGTGTTGGCCCGAGTGATTTTCGGTGCGCGGGTGTCGATCCTGTTTGCCTTGATGCTGACGTTTGTCAGCGCATTGATCGGCATCGCGGCCGGCGCCCTGCAAGGCTATTACGGCGGCTGGGTCGACCTGATCGGTCAACGGTTGCTGGAGGTGTGGTCGGGGCTGCCGGTGCTGTACCTGCTGATCATCCTGTCGGGTTTCGTCGAGCCTAATTTCTGGTGGCTGCTGGGGATCATGGCGCTGTTTTCCTGGCTGGCCCTGGTGGACGTGGTGCGCGCCGAGTTTCTGCGCGGACGCAACCTGGAATACGTCAAAGCCGCCCGGGCGTTGGGCCTGACCGACCGCAAGGTTATCGTCCGGCACATCCTGCCCAACGCAATGAACGCGACCCTGAGTTATCTGCCGTTCATTCTGACCGGGGCGATCTCGACTCTCACGGCGCTGGACTTCCTCGGCTTCGGCATGCCCGCCGGCAGTGCATCGCTGGGCGAGTTGATCGGTCAGGGCAAGCAGAACCTGCAAGCGCCGTGGCTGGGGCTGACGGCGTTTTTCACCCTGGCATTGATTCTTTCTTTACTGGTGTTTATCGGGGAGGCATTGCGAGATGCGTTTGACCCTAGATCTTGATCACGATCATGAAGCGGACGGCTGATATGAGTAACAACCTGATCGAAATCCGTGACCTCCGCGTGGCCTTCAGCGGCCAGACCGTGGTGCGCAATCTGTGCCTGGACATCCGCCCCGGCGAATGCCTGGCGCTGGTGGGCGAGTCGGGTTGCGGCAAGTCGGTGACCGCTCACTCGATCCTGCAACTGCTGCCCGAGACCGGCACCGAAACCACGGGCAGTATTCGCTACCGTGGCCAGGAGCTGGTCGGCGCTCCGGCCAAGGTGTTGCGAGAACTGCGGGGTAACCGCATCGCGATGATCTTCCAGGAGCCGATGACCTCGCTCAACCCGCTGCACAGCATTGAAAAACAGATCGGCGAAACCCTGCTGCTGCACAAGGGCCTGGCCGGTAAAGCGGCGCAAACGCGGATACTCGAGTTGCTGCATCTGGTGGGCATTCAGAAACCCAAAGAGCGGCTCAAGGCCTATCCCCATCAATTGTCCGGCGGCCAACGGCAACGGGTGATGATCGCCATGGCCCTGGCCTGCGAACCGGAGCTGCTGATCGCCGACGAACCGACCACAGCACTGGATGTGACGGTGCAGCGCAAGATCCTGCTGCTACTCAAATCCCTGCAACAGCGTCTTGGCATGTCGCTGCTGCTGATCAGCCACGACCTCAATCTGGTGCGCAGCATTGCCCAACGAGTCTGCGTGATGAAGGCCGGCGAGATCGTCGAGCAGGCCCCTTGCGAAACATTGTTTACCGAACCGAAACATCCTTACAGCTGCGTGCTGCTCAATGCCGAACCGGAAGGTGAAGCCCTGCCCCGGGACGAGCGCGAGAACGTGCTTGAGGTAGATGACTTGCGGGTGCAGTTCGCCCTCAGCGGCGGGCTGTTTCAGCGCAAGACTTACCTGAAGGCCGTGGACGGCATCAGCCTGAATATTCAGCGCGGCAAGACGCTGGGTATTGTGGGCGAATCCGGCTCCGGCAAATCGACGCTGGGTCAGGCGATCCTGCGTTTGCTCGATTCCGAAGGCAGCATTCGCTTTCAAGGTGAAGCGCTGGACGGCCTGACGCAAAAACAGCTGCGGCCGTGGCGCAAGAAAATGCAGGTGGTGTTCCAGGACCCGTTCGGCAGCCTCAGCCCGCGAATGTCCGTGGCGCAGATCATCAGTGAAGGCCTTGAGGTGCATAGCCAATTGACGGCTGACGAATGCAAAGCCGAAGTGATTCGGGCATTGGTGGAAGTCGGACTTGATCCGCAAAGCCGTCATCGCTACCCGCACGAGTTTTCCGGCGGCCAACGCCAACGCATCGCCATCGCCCGGGCGCTGGTGCTGAAGCCGGCGCTGATCCTGCTGGACGAACCGACCTCGGCACTGGATCGCACAGTGCAAAAACAAGTGGTCGCCCTGCTCCGCCAACTTCAGGAAAAACATGGCCTGACCTACCTGTTCATCAGCCACGACCTGGCAGTGGTGCGCGCACTGGCTCACGACATGATCGTGATCAAGGACGGCAAAGTGGTGGAAAGCGGTGCCAGCCACGACGTGTTCGATTCGCCGCAGCATCCGTATACCAAAGAGCTGTTGGCGGCGGCGCATCCTGGGGCCATCCGATGAACACCACCGAAAGCCTCAAGGACTACCAGCGCGTTCGTTTGCTGGCGATCCGTTCGTTGTTCGAGATCATCGAGCAGTCCAGCGAAGGCACGGTGATTGTCGACCGCGATGCGAACATCGTCTGGATGAACGAGCGCTATGCCCGACGCTTCGGCCTGGAATCGGCGGAAGTGGCGATCGGCAAGGCCTGCGAAAGTGTGATCCCCGGCAGTCTGTTGCGCGAGGTGGTGCGCACCGGTCGGCCGATCCTGCTCGACATGCAGGACACCCCCA
This sequence comes from Pseudomonas sp. TH39(2020), assembly GCF_016650715.1. NCBI lineage: Bacteria > Pseudomonadati > Pseudomonadota > Gammaproteobacteria > Pseudomonadales > Pseudomonadaceae > Pseudomonas > Pseudomonas sp. TH39(2020). The sequence continues at coordinate 120,668 of NZ_JAEKFF010000005.1, forward strand.
AAGAACCACTGGTGGTGATGCGCCTGCCGATTCATGACGACGCCGGCGTGGTGATCGGCGCCATCGGGTTTGCGCTGTTCGACGAATTGCGCAGCCTCTCGCCGATGCTCAAGCGCTACATGAGCATGCAGGAAGAACTGGCGTCCACCCGCTCGCTGCTGCGAGCGCGGCAAACCAAGTACAACTTCGCGCACTTTATCGGCACCAGCGCCGCCAGCCTCGAAGTCAAACGCCGCGCCCGACGCAGTGCCAGCGCCGAGTCCCCGGTGTTGCTGCTCGGTGAAACCGGCACCGGCAAAGAACTGCTGGCCCAAGCGATTCACGGCGCTTCACCGCGCGCGCACAAAGCCTTTGTCAGCATCAACAGCGCGGCGATTCCCGAATCGTTGCTGGAAGCGGAATTCTTCGGCACCGCGCCCGGCGCATTTACCGGTGCTGATCGCAAGGGCCGTGCCGGCAAGTTGCAGATCGCCCAGGGCGGCACCCTGTTTCTCGATGAAATCGGTGATATGCCGTTGCCACTGCAAAGCAAACTGCTGCGGGTACTGCAGGAGAAAGAATTTGAGCCGGTGGGTTCCAACGAAGTGATCCAGAGCGATGTGCGGGTAATTGCCGCGACCTCCACGGATCTGGAAGCCGCGATCAAACGCGGCGAGTTTCGCGCCGACCTGTATTACCGCCTCAACGTGCTGCCGATCCAGGTCCCGCCGCTGCGTGATCGACTCGATGACCTGCCCGCCCTCAGTGAAGCGATTCTGGAGGAGTTGCGCAGTCAACACGAATTGAACCGCGAAGCCCTGGAACTGCTGGGTCAACATGCCTGGCCGGGGAATATTCGTGAACTGCGCAATGTGCTGGAGCGGGCGGCATTGCTCAGTGATGACCTGATGCTGAATGCCGCTGATATCCGCGCGGCGATTGGGACATTCACGCCGGTAGAGCGCGTGGCGCCTGTAACGATTGAGCCGGTTGCGCATGAAACGTTTGGTGCCGCTCGGGAGCGGTTTGATCGACAGTTGATTGAAGCTGCCCTCGCGCAATGTGGCGGGAAGGTTGTTGAAGCGGCGGCGCGGTTGGGGCTGGGGCGGTCAACGCTGTACAAGAAAATGGTGGCGTTGGGGATTGCAGAGTCTCTGTAACGAGACACAAATCTCCACCTATAGACAGACCTTCGCGAGCAGGCTCGCTCCCACACTTGATCGCATTTCTACAGGCTGGACACTCAACCTGTGGGAGCGAGCCTGCTCGCGAAGAGGCCTTCAAAATCGACACACGTCTCCGAAGAGAGACGAAAACCTCAAGTGCGTCATGAAAACTGAAAAAAATCTATATATTTCAATGCCTTAACCTTCTGGCACGAAACTCGCTAAAGCCCTCTCCCACCAAGATCCACCCTAAAAAAATAACAATCCAGGAGACACACCATGAGTGTGATCATTGCCTTGGCAGCTCTCACGCTGCTAATGCTCGCGGCCTACCGTGGCTACAGCGTTATCCTCTTTGCCCCGATTGCCGCCCTCGGCGCCGTTCTGCTCACCGACCCTTCCGCCGTCGCCCCCGCCTTCACCGGGGTGTTCATGGAGAAAATGGTCGGCTTCATCAAACTGTATTTCCCGGTGTTCCTGCTCGGTGCGGTGTTCGGCAAGCTGATTGAGCTGTCGGGGTTCTCGCGCTCTATCGTCGCCGCGGCGATTCGCCTGCTCGGCACCCGTCAGGCGATGCTGGTGATCGTGCTGGTCTGCGCCCTGCTGACTTACGGCGGCGTGTCGCTGTTCGTGGTGGTGTTCGCGGTTTACCCGTTTGCTGCTGAAATGTTCCGCCAGAGCAATATTCCCAAGCGTCTCATCCCGGCGACCATCGCCCTCGGTGCCTTTTCGTTCACCATGGACGCTTTGCCCGGCACCCCGCAGATCCAGAACATCATTCCCAGCACCTTCTTCAACACCACCGCCTGGGCCGCGCCCTGGCTGGGCTTGATCGGCGCGATCTTCGTGGTCTGCACCGGCATGCTGTTTCTGCAGCGCCAGCGCAACAAGGCTCAGCGCGCCGGTGAGGGTTATGGCACCGAACTGCGCAACGAGCCGGAAACCGCGGCCGACATCAAACTGCCAAATCCGTGGATCGCTGTGTCGCCTCTGCTGGCTGTCGGCATCATGAACCTGCTGTTTACCCAGTGGATTCCACAGTGGTACGGCAAGACCCACAGCCTCGCGCTGCCGGGCATGGCCGCGCCGGTGACCACCGACATCGCCAAACTCACGGCAATCTGGGCCGTTCAAGCTGCGTTGCTGGTCGGCATCATCATGGTGCTGGTGTTCGGCTTCCAGGCGATTCGCGGCAAGTTGGCCGAAGGCAGCAGAAGCGCGGTCAGCGGTTCGTTGCTGGCGGCGATGAACACCGCGTCGGAGTACGGCTTTGGTGCGGTGATCGCCTCCTTGCCGGGCTTCCTGGTGCTGGCCGACTGGCTCAAAAGCATTCCCAATCCGCTGGTCAACGAAGCGATTACCGTAACCCTGCTGGCCGGCATCACCGGTTCTGCGTCGGGCGGTATGAGCATTGCGCTGGCGGCCATGGCCAATGACTTCATCGCAGCGGCCCACGCCGCCAACATCCCGCTGGAAGTGCTGCACCGGGTGGCCGCGATGGCCAGTGGTGGCATGGACACCCTGCCGCACAACGGCGCGGTGATTACCTTGCTGGCGGTGACCGGCCTGACCCACCGCGAAGCCTACAAAGACATTTTCTGTATTACGCTGATCAAGACCCTGGCGGTTTTTGTGGTGATCGGTACTTTCTACGCCACTGGCATTGTGTGAGGTATTCATGACGACTCTTTCGGGCAAGACTGCACTGGTCACCGGTTCCACCAGCGGCATCGGCCTGGGCATTGCCCTCAGCCTGGCCAAGGCTGGCGCCAATCTGATCCTCAACGGTTTCGGTGATGCGTCCAAGGTGATTGCCGAGGTTGAGCTGCTCAATAACAAAAGCGGTGGCAAGGTTGGCCATCACCCGGCCGACGTCAGCGACCCGGCACAGATCGCCGACATGATCGCCTACGCCGAGCGTGAGTTCGGCGGCGTGGACATCCTGGTCAACAACGCCGGTATCCAGCATGTGGCGCCGGTGGAAGAGTTCCCGGTAGAGCGCTGGGATTCGATCATTGCGATCAACCTGTCGTCGGTGTTCCACAGCACCCGTTTGAGCCTGCCGGGCATGCGCGCCAAGGGTTGGGGACGGATCATCAACATCGCTTCGGTGCATGGCCAGGTCGGGTCGGTGGGCAAGGCGGCTTACGTTGCGGCCAAGCATGGCGTCATCGGCTTGACCAAGGTGGTGGGCCTGGAAACGGCGACCACCAACGTCACCTGCAACGCCATCTGCCCGGGCTGGGTGCTGACGCCATTGGTGCAAAAGCAGATTGATGATCGCATCGCCAAAGGGATCGACCCGCAACAGGCGCAACATGATTTGCTGGCCGAGAAGCAGCCTTCCCTGGAGTTTGTGACGCCGCCACAATTGGGCGAACTGGTGCTGTTTTTGTGCAGTGAAGCCGGTAGCCAAGTGCGTGGCGCGGCGTGGAATATCGATGGTGGGTGGTTGGCGCAGTAACCCACCGGACCGCGCACTGATCGTTCCCACGCTCCGCGTGGGAATGCAGCCCGGGACGCTCCGCGTCCCAAAAGAGGACGCAGAGCGTCCATTGAGGCATTCCCACGCAGAGCGTGGGAACGATCTGAACGAGAAAACAACAAGAAGAGGCAAGCCATGTCCGACATCCTCTGGCAACCCAGCGCCAAGCGCATCGGCAAAACCCGCATGGAGGCCTTTCGGCGCTTCATCAATCAGCGACACAATCTCCACGTCGACGACTACCCTGCCCTGCATCAATGGTCCATCGATCAGCGTGAAGCGTTCTGGCAGGCCATCGTCGATTTCTTCGACATCCGTTTCCACGATCAACCGGACGCTGTACTGGTTGAGGGCGCGCAAATGCCCAGCGCCCAATGGTTTCCCGGCGCCACCCTGAACTTCGCCGAACACCTGATGCGCCGTCGCGACGATGCCGTGGCGGTCATTGCCATCGGCGAGAACGGCCAGCGTGAACACCTGACCTGGGCCGAACTGGCTGAGCATGTCGCAGGGTTTCAGAACAGTTTGAAAGCCGCCGGTGTCGGCCTCGGTGACCGCGTCGCGGCGTGCATGCCCAATACCTGGCAAACCCTGGTGGCCATGCTCGCCACCACCAGCCTGGGGGCGATCTGGTCCTGCTCCTCACCGGACTTCGGCACCCAGGGCGTAATCGATCGCTTCGGCCAGATCGAGCCGAAAGTGCTGATCACCTGCGCCGGTTACCGCTATGCCGGCAAGGACATCGACCAGACCGCCAAGGTCAATGAAATCCTCGAACGCTTGCCATCCTTGCAGCAGTTGATTGTCGTGCCTTACGCCCGACCGCAAGCGCGCATCGAACACTTCCATACCACGGCCAACGTGACGCTCTGGGATGATTTCTACGACGTGGGCGGCGAGCCGGAGTTCGTCCCCGTGCCCTTCGCGCATCCGCTGTACATCCTCTATTCCAGCGGCACCACCGGCGTGCCGAAATGCATCATTCACAGCACCGGCGGCGTGTTGCTGCAACACGTCAAGGAACACGGATTGCATTGCGACCTCGGCCCCGGCGACCGGTTGTTCTACTACACCACGTGCGGCTGGATGATGTGGAACTGGCTGGTCTCGGCACTGGCCGTGGACAGCACGGTGGTGCTGTACGACGGCTCGCCGTTTCATCCCGCCCCCGAGCGCCTGATCGACCTGATCGACGACGAACGCATCAGTGTCTTCGGCACCAGCCCCAAGTACCTCGCGACCCTGGAAAGCAGCGGCATCAAACCTCGCGAAAGCCATGACCTGAGCAGCCTCAAAACCCTGCTGTGTACCGGTTCCGCGTTGTCGCCGCAGAGTTACGACTACGTCTACCGCGACCTCAAGCCTGACCTGTGCCTGGCCTCGATGTCCGGCGGCACCGACATCGTTTCGTGTTTTGTGAACAGTAATCCGCTGCAACCGGTACGCCGTGGCGAGATACAAGGCAAAAGCCTGGGCATGGCGGTGGAAGTCTGGAACGACGACGGCCAGCCGGTGATCGGCGAAAAAGGTGAGCTCGTGTGCACCCGGCACTTCCCGGCAATCCCCATCGGGTTTTGGAATGATCCTCAGCAGGAAAAGCTTCGCGCCTCGTATTTCAGTCAGTTCCCCGGTGTCTGGGCCCAAGGCGATTACGCGGAGCAATTGCCCCATGGCGCGATGATGATCCACGGACGCTCCGACGCCGTGCTCAACCCCGGCGGCGTGCGCATCGGTACCGCGGAAATCTACCGTCAGGTGGAGAAAATCCCACAGGTTCTGGACAGCGTGGCCATTGGTCAGCAATGGCAAGATGACGTGCGGGTGGTGTTGTTTGTGCGCTTGCGCGAGGGCGTCGAATTGGACGAAGCGCTGCAACAACAGATCCGCCAGGTCATCCGCGCGAACACCACACCGCGGCATGTGCCGGCGAAGATTGTCGCGGTGACGGACATTCCACGGACGATCAGTGGCAAGGTTGTCGAGTTGGCCGTGCGAAATGTGGTGCACGGGCAGAAGGTGAAAAACACCGATGCCTTGGCCAATCCCGAGGCATTGGAGCAGTTCCGCAACCGCCCCGAACTCAACGACTGAACGCTGGGATCTAGTGTGGGAGTGAGCCTGCTCGCGAAAGCGATGTGCCAGTCAATATTGATCTCGACTGACACACCGCTTTCGCGAGCAGGCTCGCTCCCACATTTGATCTTTGTCAGTCCATGAGCCCCCATTCACCCGGTGGTGCATGGGGCTGCGGTGACGCTTCGGCGTGCAGCTTCAGCCGCAAGCGCAAGTTGTTCACCGAATCCGCATGCTTCAACGCTTCTTCCTCGTCAATCGCGCCCTCGACGACCAACGCATAAAGCGCTCCGTCGAACGTCTGCATCCCCAGCTCCACAGACTTCTCCATAATCCCTTTGAGCTCGGAAAACTCATTGCGCCGGATCAGGTCGCCGACGGTCGGCGTGCCAATCATCACTTCCACCGCCGCCCGTCGCTGACCGTCACGGGTATGCACCAATCGCTGGGAAACGAAGGCCTTGAGGTTGTTGCCCAGGTCATGCAGGAGTTGCGTCCGCCGTTCTTCGGGGAAGAAGTTGATGATCCGGTCCAGCGCCTGATGGGCGTTGTGGGCATGCAGCGTGGAAATAACCAGATGACCGGTATCGGCAAACGCCAGCGCATGCTCCATCGTCTCGCGGTCACGGATTTCGCCGATCAGCACGACGTCCGGTGCCTGGCGCAGGGTATTTTTCAATGCGGCGTGAAAACTGCGGGTGTCGACGCCGACCTCGCGCTGGTTGATGATCGACTTCTTGTGCCGATGGATGTACTCGACCGGGTCTTCGATGGTGATGATATGGCCACTGCTGTGGCGATTGCGGTAGTCGATCAACGCGGCCAGCGAAGTTGACTTGCCCGAGTCGGTAGCGCCGACGAACAGCATCAGTCCTTGTTTGAGCATCACCGTTTCGAGCAGCACCGACGGCAGCTTTAGATCTTCGAAACGCGGAATGTCGAGTTTGATGTTGCGCGCTACGATCGACACATCGTTGCGTTGTTTGAAGATATTCAGTCGAAAGCGCCCGATACCGGTCAAAGAGATCGCCAGGTTCATCTCCAGCTCCCGGTCGAACTCGAGACGCTGTTCGGCGTCCATGATGGACGCGGCAATGGCCGCGATTTCACCCGGTTTGTACGGCTGATCGGCCAAGGGTTTAAGCACACCCTCGAACCGTGCGCTGGGTGGCGCACCGGTAGACAGATAAAGATCGGAGCCATTCTGGCTGGCCAGGAGCCTTAACAGTGCATCGATTTCCATGGCAAAAAGCACCCGCGAAGCATTCAATGAATAAAAATGACCCAAATTGGGTCATCCAGCGTCTACTGCGGTACAAGGATAGTTGACACCGCTACACCGACTTAAGTGCAGGACATCTTGATGAACGCATCACCGACCGGCAGCGATGCCCAGGCCTTGATTGCCCGACTGGACTGGAGACGCAGCCCGCTGGGCGCTGCCAGTACCTGGCCGCAAAGCCTGCGAACCGCCGTGGATATCGTGATTCATTCGCCGATGCCCATGCTGTTGCTGTGGGGGCCGCAGCTCACGCAGATCTACAACGACGGCTTCGCCCTGCTGGCCGGCAGCAAGCATCCACACGCATTCGGACAGCCGACACACCTGATCTGGCCAGAGTTAAAAGACTTTACCGACCCCATTTACAGCGCCGTCCTACAAGGACAGGTGCGGACCTACAGCGAACAGCGCTTCACCTTGCAGCGTAATGGCCATGATTCCGACTTCTGGCTGGACCTGACCTACAGCCCCATCCGCGATGAAAGCGCCCAGGTCGCCGGGATTCTGGTGACGGCCATCGAAACCAACGAACGCCGACGCATCGCCCTCGAACTCGAGCAGCGTTCGGCTGCGAGCCTCAAGGCCCAGCACGAAACCGAGGAGCGCCTGCAACTTGCGCTCGCGGCCACCGACGCCGTCGGCACCTGGGACTGGGACATCAACGAAGACCGCTTCATTGCCGACACCCACTTCGCCCAGTTACACGGTATCGACCCGCTGCTCGCCAATCAGTTGCCCATCAGCGCCTACCTTCAGGGGGTGCACCCGGAAGACCGCGCCATGGTCGCCCGCAGCATCAAGCACTCCATCACCCACGGCACCGAGTACGCCGAGGAATATCGCCTGCTGCAGGCCGACGGTCAGCTGCGCTGGGTGTTTGCCCGGGGTCGTTGCTACAAGGACCACCATGGCCGGCCGATCCGCTTCCTCGGCGCCGCCCTGGACCTGACCGAACGTAAACACACAGAACAAGCCTTGCGGCAAAGCCAGACCGAGCTGCAACTGATCATCAACGCCATGCCGATCCTGATCAGCTACGTGGACCGCGAGGAACGCTTTCGCCTGAACAATGCGGCCTACCTCGACTGGTACGGGCTGACGCCTCAGGAGCTCTTTGGCAAAACCATCCGTGAAGTACTGGGTGAAGAAGCCTATGCCTTGCGCGCCGAACACATCGCCCAGGCACTGTCCGGCAAGCCTTGTTGTTTCAGCATCAGCACCCCGCACCGTGACGGCAGCATCCGCCAGGCCCTGATGAACTACTTGCCGCGCCACAGCGCGGATGGTGCGGTCAATGGATTCTATATCTTTGTGATTGACGAAACCGAGCGCAAACAGACCGAAGAAGCCCTGCGCAATCTCAACGAAACCCTTGAGGAACGGGTCGCCGCCCGCACCCAACAATTGGCTGAAGCCAACCAGCGACTGCAGAACGAGATGTTCGAACGCGAACGCGCCGAAGAGGCGTTGCGCCATGCGCAGAAGATGGAAGCGCTCGGCCAGCTCACCGGCGGCATCGCCCATGACTTCAACAATATGCTCACCGGGATCATCGGCAGCCTCGATTTGATGCAGCGCTACATCGCCGACGGGCGCGTCGCCGAGGTGGGCCGTTTCACCGAGGCGGCAGTGTCCTCGGCCTACCGCGCCGCCGCCCTGACCCATCGCCTGCTGGCGTTTTCCCGGCGTCAGTCACTGGACCGCAAGCCGCTGAACGCCAATGATCTGATCCATTCCCTGGAAGATCTGCTCAGTCGGACCAAGGGCGACCACATCGAGCTCAAACTGCAACTGGCCGATGACGTCTGGCCGGTCAGCACCGACGTCAGCCAGCTGGAAAATGCCCTGCTCAATCTGGTGATCAACGCCCGGGACGCCATGCCCGATGGCGGCGAGTTGCGGATTGAAACCGCCAACGTTTACCTCGACAGCAGTGATATCAACACCCTGGAACCGATCAAGGCCGGGGATTATCTGATGATTGCCGTCAGCGACAACGGTACCGGCATGACACCGTCGGTGCTGGCCAAGGCTTTCGACCCATTCTTCACCACCAAACCCATCGGCCAGGGCACCGGTCTTGGGTTGTCGATGATCTATGGTTTTGCCCAGCAGTCAGGCGGTCATGTCAGCCTGTTCAGCTTGCCGGGCCAGGGCACCAGCGTTCGTCTGTACCTGCCGCGGCTGCACGCCGCAGAGCCCGAAAACATCCTGATGCCGGTCACCAGCGTAGCGCCGGCCGCGATTGCCGGTGAAACCGTGGTGTTGGTGGAGGACGATCCGGCGGTGCGCATGCTGGTGCTCGACCTGCTCAACGAGCTGGGTTACCACGCCCATGAAGCCCAAGACGCGAAGACTGCCCTGCCCCTGCTGGAGTCCGACCTGCGGGTCGATTTGCTGGTCACCGATGTCGGGCTCCCGGGGATGAACGGTCGGCAACTGGCGGAGATTGCGCGCCAGCATCGCCCCGAACTCAAAGTGCTGTTCATGACCGGTTACGCGGAAAAAGCCGCCGAGCGCCAGGGTTTCCTGGAAGAAGGCATGGACATGGTGGCCAAGCCCTTTTCCATTGACCTGTTGGCCAACAAGATTCGCGCGATGATCGGTCAACCGGACTGAGTTAGGGCATAATCGCGCGCCCCCCGCTGGCACCCACATAGCCACCACCGTTGCAAGGTACTGCCCATGAAAGCTCAAGCCCGCCATATTCTGGTGAAAACCTCGGAAGAAGCCGAACAGCTCAAACAACGCATCGCCAAAGGCGAAGCCTTCGATGTGCTGGCCAAGAAGTATTCCACCTGCCCGTCCGGCAAGCGCGGCGGCGACTTGGGTGAAGTGCGGCCCGGGCAGATGGTTGGGGTTATCGATGCCGTGATTTTCAAAAAACCTTTGCGGGTTGTGCATGGTCCGATCAAGAGCAAGTTCGGCTATCACCTGGTGCAGGTGTTTTACCGGGATTGATCGGTTGGCTGAAGGCCCCTTCGCGAGCAGGCTCGCTCCCACATTGGATCTGCGTTGTTCGCAATTTCCTTGTGGGAGCGAGCCTGCTCGCGAACCGATGGCGCAGCCAGCGGCCATCCTCCGCTTACCTTGGAATTAAAGCTCCCGGCACCTGAATCACCCGACTCGCCAAGCGATGCCCCGCTTCAGCCGCCTCAACCGGGCTGCCGCCCTTGAGCCTACTGGCCAGGTACGCGGCGCTGAACGAATCCCCCGCCGCCGTGGTGTCCACCACCCGCTCGACCACCTGCGCCGGCACTTCAACCGACGCGCCATCACAACGAATCAGACACGCCTCGGCGCCACGCTTGAGTACCACTTCAGGCGTGCCAATCTGCTCGTAAGCGGCAAACACCGCCGCGCAATCGGAAAAATGAAACAGCGCCTGCTCGTCATCAACAGTCAGCAACGCCAGGTCAACATAAGGCAGAACGCTACGATAGGCCGCTCGTGCGTCCTCGATCGACGCCCACAAACGTGGCCGGTAGTTGTTGTCGAACACGATCCGCGCATCCCGCTGCCGGGCTTCGACCAGGGTTTCCAGTAACTTCTCCCGACCTTGCACACCCAGTACCGCCAGGGTGATGCCACTGAAATACAGCACATCGTAATCCGGCAATGCCGCCAGGATCGGCGCCGCGGCTGGGGTGGTGAAACAATCGCGGACTGCCGCCTCGTTGCGCCAGTAAAGGAAACGCCGTTCGCCGGCAGCGTCAGTCTGGATGCAATACAAGCCGGGCAATCGGCCGCGCAAGCGCTGGACCATACCGAGCCCGATATTTTCCTCGGCCCAGCTTCTGGCACATCGCATCGCTGAAACTGTCGTCGCCCAGGGCTGTGACGTAATCCACCGTGCCGCCCTCACCCAGCTCCCGGGACAGGTAGACCGCCGTGTTCAAGGTATCGCCACCGAAACTCTGTTGCAGGCTGCCGTCGGCGCGTTGCTGCAACTCGATCATGCACTCGCCGATCAGGGCAATGCGCGGGGTGTTGGGGCCGAGGGTGTTGATGGTGTTCATTGTTGTGGGGTCTCTGGTGTTTCGGTGTTGTCTGGCCGGGCCTCATCGCGAGCAGGCTCGCTCCCACATGGGATCTTCAGTGTTCACACAATCCCTGTGGGAGCGAGCCTGCTCGCGATAGACACGCCTCGGTCTAAACCTTAGAAACAGGTTTCCATGGTTTCGATGACATTCAGCTGCTCATCCACCAGACACCCGATACGCCACTTGTCGAACGTCAGGCACGGGTGCGAAGTACCAAAGGAAATAATGTCCCCCACCCGCAATTCAACCCCCGGCGCCACGGTCATGAACGCATGCTGGTCCATCACTGCCGTCACCTTGCAGGCGCTGACGTCATCGCCCGTCGCCGGCACCACGCCCGCCTTGTAACGCAACAGCGGCACCGGCAACCCGGCGTCGTAGGCCACGTCGCGCTTACCCAGGGCGATCACCGCAAAGCCCGGTTCCGGCAACGACTGCACGTGAGCCCAGACTTCCAGCGCCGGGCGCAGGCCTTCGTGCAGGTCGCTGCGGCGATCGAGCACGCAGCATTGCGCTTCTTTATAGATGCCATGGTCGTGAGCGACGTAGCTGCCGGGACGCAGCACGCTGAGGAAACGCCCGCTGGCGTTCTGCGCTTCGAAGGATTCAGCGATCAGGTCATACCAGGCCGAACCCGACGCGGTGATGATCGGCTTGGGAATGGCGAACGCGCCGCTGTCCTGCAATTGCACGGCCAGGCGCACCAGAGAATCAGCGAACGCACGGATGCCGCTCACCGCGTGATCGCCGTGAATCACCCCTTCGTATCCTTCGATCCCGGTCAGCGCCAGGGCCGGTTGTGCAGCAATGGCTTTGGCCAGCGCGACCACTTCGTCTTCCGTGCGGCAACCGCAACGACCGCCGACCACGCCGTACTCGATCATCACGTTCAAGCGCACACCGCGGGAGGCGAAATACGCGCCGAGGTCAGCGACGTTGTCCGGGTGATCGACCATGCAATGGAAGTCGAAAGTCGGGTCCGTCAGCAGATCGGCGATCAACGCCATGTTCGGCGTACCGACCAATTGGTTGGCCATCAGCACCCGATGCACGCCATGGGCGTAAGCCGCGCGGGTTTGCGTGGCGCTGGCCAGGGTGATGCCCCAGGCACCGGCGTCCAGTTGGCGGCGAAACAGCGCCGGGGTCATGCTGGTTTTGCCGTGGGGGGCGAGTTCGGCACCGCTGTTGCTGACAAAGTCCTGCATCCAGCGAATGTTGTGTTCCAGCGCTTCGCGGTGCAGCACCAGCGCAGGCAGGCTGACGTCGCGCACCAGATTGGCGCCTGTATGGGCAAAGCCCTTTTCCACGGTGGCAGTATTTTTGGCAGAAAACATGGTCGAACTCCTCACATTCGCGGCCGCAGGCAGCCGCTGTTATTCGTTGATGCGACGGGCCAGGCTGTTGGCGCTGTCAATCAGCACCCGGCGATAGTCGTTGTAATTGTTCTTGGCATCCGCCCGTGGGGCGACGATACACAGGGTCGCAATGGCCACGCCGTTCGGGTCTTTCACCGGGGCGGCAAAGCAATGGGTAAAGGTGTCGGCAACGCTATCGAAAGAGAAGAAGCCATCGATAGCGGCCTGACGGATTTCACCGAGAAACTGTTCAAGCGGCAAGCGTTCGCCGCCGGGCAGGATGAAGTCGTCGTGGTCGATCAGGTCGACGATTTCCTGGTCGCTCAAGTGCGTCAGCAGCAGACGCCCGGAAGCGGTCCAGGGGATCGGCGCGTTCTCGCCGATGTCCGAGGAAATGCGGAAATGCCGCTCGCCCTCTTTCATCAAGGCCACGGTATATTTTCGTCCGTTGAGCAGGCACATCTGCGCGGTTTCGCGGGTCTGGCTGACGATCTCCTGCAAGGCATGATCGGCCTCGCGGGTCAGGTCGAAATGGCGTAAATGCGCTTGCCCGAGGAAGTACAGCTGACGGCCTAGGTAGACGTGACCGTCCTTGCCCACGGTCTCCAGAATCCGTCGCTCCAGCAGGGAGGCAACCAATTCATAGACCGTGGATTTCGGGCTGCCGATGCCGCTGGCGATTTCGTTCGGGCGCAGGGGCTTGCCGACTTCCTTGAGAAATTCGAGGATATCGAACGCCCGGTCCAGACCGCGAGCCCGGCGCTTGATGGTGTCTTCGGTCATTTCATTGGTTCCCATAAAAGTGCCGGGAGTTTAACCAGAGTGCAGCGGTGACTGTTAGGCCGCTTTCGCGAGCAGGCTCGCTCCCACAGGGGAACGCGATCCAAATGTGGGAGCGAGCCTGCTCGCGAAGCATTCACCGCGGTTCAGGCCTTTTTCTTGTACGCGATGCAGTCGATTTCGACCTTGCAATCGACCATCATGTTCGCCTGCACACAGGCCCGGGCCGGTGCGTGTTCGCTTTTGAAATATTCGGAAAACACCTTGTTGAAACTCCAGAAATCCCGCGGGTCTTCCAGCCACACGCCGGCGCGCACCACGTCTTCCAGGCCGTAACCAGCCTCTTCGAGAATGGCGATCAAATTCTTCATGGTCTGGTGAGTCTGTTCGACGATGCCACCCACAATGATTTCGCCATCCAGCGCCGGTACTTGCCCGGACACATGCAGCCAGCCATCGGCTTCAACGGCGCGGGCGAAAGGACGGGTTGGCCGCCACCGGCGGTGCTGCCGGTGCCGTAACGAGTAATGCTCATGAGTGTTTCTCCTGATTGAAAAGTGAAATTCTTTGAAAAAATCAGAACCGCGTGTTCTTGAGAAACTCCGCCAGACGCGGTGATTGCGGGCGTTCGAACAGTTCCTTGGGTGGCCCCTGCTCCTCAATCCGCCCCTGATTCATGAAAACGATTTTGTCCGAGACCTCGAAAGCGAAGCGCATTTCGTGGGTCACCAACAGCATGGTCATGCCGTCCTCGGCCAGGCCTTTGATCACGCTCAGTACTTCGCCTACCAATTCCGGATCGAGGGCCGAAGTGACTTCGTCGAACAGCATCAGGCTCGGGTTCATCGCAATTGCCCGGGCAATCGCCACGCGCTGCTGTTGACCGCCGGACAACTGACCGGGGAAGTGATCGCGGCGTTCCAGCAAGCCGACCCGCTCCAGCCATTTTTCCGCCAGGGCCACCGCTTCATCCTTGGGCAACTTTTTGACCTTGAGCAAACCGAGGGTGACGTTCTGCAACGCCGTGAGGTGCGGAAACAGGTTGAACTGCTGGAACGCCATGCCGGTCATGGCCCGATGCCGGGCGATGACTTTTTCCGGGTGACGCACGCGCTTGCCGTTGACCTCGTCATAACCGATGGACTCGCCATCGAGCATGATCTGTCCGCCCTGGAACTCTTCGAGCATGTTCACGCAACGCAGCAGCGTGGTCTTGCCCGAGCCGCTGGAACCGATCAGCGTCACCACGTTGCCGCGCTGCATGGTCAAGTCGACGCCCTTGAGCACTTCGAGCTGGCCGTACTTTTTGTGCAACCCGCGAATGTCCAGCAGGGGCTGATCGTTTTGAGCCCTGGCGTCTTTTGCGTTAGAGAGCTGAGATTGAGTCATGGCAAGGCCACCCGCTTTTCAATGTGCCGGCCGAGTAATTCGATGGCGTAGTTGATGACGAAAAACAGAAATCCGGCGAACAGGTAAAACTCGAGGGTCATGAAGGTCCGGGCGATGATCTGCTGCGTACTGAGCAACAATTCGGCCACACCGATCACCGACAACAGCGTCGAAGCCTTGACGATCTCGGTGGACGAGTTGACCCAGGTCGGCAAGATCTGCCGCAACGCCTGAGGCAACAACACGTAGCCCAAAGACTGAAAGAACGTCAAGCCAATGGCCTTGCTCGCTTCCATCTGACCACTGGGCAGCGCTTGCAACGCGCCACGCACGATCTCGGCGACGTGGGAGCCGCAAAACAGCGTCAGCCCCAACGCACCGGCCTGAAAGGCACTGATCTGCCAGCCCAATGCAGGCGCCATATAGAAGCAGGCGAGCACCAACACAAACACCGGCGTGCCACGAATCAGGTCGACGTAAAAACGAAACGGCGCGCGCATCCAGAACTTGCCGTACGTCAGCACCAGACCGGCGACGATGCCGACCATCGTGCCCAACAGAATCGCCAGGGCCGAGACCTGCACGCTGGTCAAAAAGCCTTGCCACAGCACTTCCCGGGCAACCCATAACTCATGCAACCAACTGGGGGATTCGTACATGTGGGGCCTCCTATCGGCGAATCGCCAGACGCTGCTCGAGGTAACGCAGCATCATGGCAATGAGGTAACAGGCCGCCACATAGAGCGCGGTGGTCACCAGCCAGGTTTCAATCACCCGGTAGCTCTCGACATTGATCTTGCGCGCGTAATAGGTCAGCTCCGGCACGGCAATCGCCGCGGCCAGCGAGGTGTCCTTGAACAGCGAAATGAAGTTGTTCGACAGGGCCGGCAGCACATTGCGCAGCATCACCGGCACGGTGACGTACGCCTTGACCTGCCATTCGCCCAGACCAATCGCCAACCCGGCTTCGCGCTGCCCCTTGGGAATGCTCAACAACCCGCCGCGAAACACTTCGGTCAGATACGCCCCTGCATACAGCGACAGGGTGATGATGAACGACGGGATCTTGTCCAGACGAATCCCCAGGCTCGGCAAGGCGAAGTAGATCAACAGAATCAACACCAGAATCGGCGTGTTACGGATCACCGTCACATACACCGACGCCAGCACCCGCAACGCGCGGTGCTTTGAGAGCAAAGCAAACGCCATCATCAGGCCGATCACGCAGCCGATGGCGATCGACACCAGCGCCAGTTCGAGGCCCAGACCGAGCCCCGCCAGCAAGGTGTCGAAATCGCGCCACACGGCGGCAAAATTCAACTGATAGTTCATGGTCAGCGGTACCTTGAACGGGGCGATTTATGACCGCCCCGCTCTCACGGGATCATTTGAATTCGACGGGGAAACCGATGGCTGGTGTCGGCAGATCGACACCGAACCACTGCTTGAAGGAGGCCGCGTAGGTCGGGAATTCAACGCCGGTCATGGCTTCATGCAATGTGGTGTTGACGAAGTTCAGCCAGTCCTGATCGCCGCGCTTGACCGCGCACGCGTAGGTTTGCGGGCTCCAGGCATAAGCCGGGCTGCGATAGCGCCCCTGGTTCTGCACCATCAGGTATTTCACCGAGGACTGATCGGTGGCCGCGGCGTCGGCGCGACCGGAGTTCACCGCCTGATACATCAGGTCCACGCTGTCGTACTGATCGACCTTGGCCTTGGGCAAGGCCTGATGCACCAGTTCTTCGGCGTACACGTTCTGCAGTACCGCCACAGTCACGCTGTCGCCGGCGGCTTTCAGGTCTTCGATTTCCTTGTACTTGCTGTTGGCCGGCAACAGCAGGCCGACACCTTCGCGGTAGTACGGCAGCGTGAACGCCACTTGCTGGGCACGGCTGGCAGTCACGGTGATGAACTGGCAGCTCATGTCGACCTTGTCGGTCAGCAGGTTCGGAATCCGCGCATCGGACGACTGCACCACGAACTCGACCTTGCTCGGGTCGTTGAACAACCCCTTGGCCACCATCCGCGCGATATCGATATCAAAACCCTGCAACTTGCCATCCGCTCCCTGGAAGTGCCACGGCGCATTGGTACTGCCCGTGCCCACAATCAGTTTCCCGCGGGCCAGCACGCTATCGAGCTTGCTGTCCGCCGCCTGGGCCACACCCATGACAGCAGCCGAAGCCGCGAGAACAAAAACACACGCTTTAAACAAGGAAGGTCGGCGATGCATGGCAAGCACTCCAGGGTGATGTTTATTCCGCTATACCGGAAGGTAGTATGTAACAACGGAATAAACAGCAGAAAGTGTGCCACAGGATGTGGGCGGAATGTTGGGAGATTGAAAAGTGTTTTGAATCAAATGGATGGAAAAAGATACAACACCGACGTTACGAAATGCACAGGCGAACGACCGCTACCGTTGGCTACAAAGTGCGGGTACCTGGTTCACAGTTGGTGTTTTGATGGGCTAATTCGGTGCGGCGCTGGCTGAAAACTCCAGCTCAAAGGTCATCAATCGAAACCTTTATGGTCGGATCGTTTTCCCGCTCTTTACAAAGGGCAAGTAACTCCAAATCATCCAGTCGATTCATTATGGCTTCGTACTCTTTTGCGGGAACACAATAGAAAGCCGGCTCATTGCGGTTAAGGATCGCAACAGACAGGCCACCGCCGGCAGCGACCGTTCCCATCGGATTTTTTTTCAATTCAGAAATGCTGGCCACGACCTTCGAAAGCACGATATGTGTCATGAAGTTGTTCCTGATGAGTGAACAAAAAAGTATCACGCCAGACGCTTCCGGCTTTCCGTGTGTCCTGTCGGGTTGGTCCTGTAACACGGTAAGGAGTGTCCGAGTCTACGTAGGAAAACCTATCGACCTGTTATTTTTGACAGTAGACCCCTTCCTGCTCCTTCCTTTACCGTCGATGGACCGTCAATGGCCGTTGTGAAAAGGAGATTTCAATGAGCTCGATAACCGCCCCTGCAGCACTGGCCCCGGTCTACCGCAAAGCCCTGAAAACCTGGCGCCCGGTGATCTTGTACTTCGGCAGTCAGCACTGTCCCGCCTGCGAAATGGCCGGACCGGTGTTTCGCCAGATCGCCGAGCCGTATCGGCATCACGCGCAGATCTACATGCTGAACACTAGCGAATCCCCCCGCCACCCGGACGTCACCGGCACACCCACCGTGCTGTTTTACAAGGAGGGGAAGTTGCTGAAAAAGCTCAAGGGAATCGGCACTGAGCAAACCCTGCAGGAAGACTTCGCCAGGCACATCGGCAAGGTGAAACCCAGATACACGGCTCGCAAACCGAGCCATGACCTGATGTGGTTACGTAAAACCCTGCGGACCCTGTGCACCGTGCCTCGGGCACGTCAGGTCGGCAGGGCTTGAGTTGTCTGTCGCCGGATAGAGCGCTTTCGCGAGCAAGCCCGCGAAAGCCCCTCAAATCCGGCGCAAAATTACCCGCCGATACGCGCCAGCAACACTCGCGTCACCCGCCGCTCTTCAACCGCCACCACAGTCATCCGCCAGCCTTCCCACTCATGGCTGTCACCGATCATCGGCAGGCGATCCAGCACGCTCACCACCAGGCCGGCCAGGGTCTGATAGTCATCGGTGGGCTCTGCCGCAAATCCGGTCCGTTGTCGCACCCGCGCCAGGTTCAACGCGCCACTGACCATGAATCCACCCTTCTCCTCGACCACATCCGGGCCTTCGATTTCACTGGCGTCGGGCAACTCGCCGGCGATCGATTCGAGAATGTCGGTCATGGTCAACAGACCGACGAAGTCACCGAATTCATTGACCACAAACGCAATGTGCGTCGAGGCTTTGCGCATCTGCTCCAGGGCATTGAGGATCGAGTAACTGTCCAGCAAGTTGATGGTCTTGCGCGCCAAATGCTCAAGACCGGGCGAGTTGCCGGCCAGGTATTCCTTGAGCAATTCCTTCTTGTGCACGAAGCCCAGCGGCTCATCCACTGCGCCATCACGAATCAGCGGCAGGCGCGAATAGGATGAATGCATCAGGCGCGTGCGAATGGCGTCGGCATCGTCGGACAGATCGATGTGATCGACATCGGCGCGCACGGTCATCAAGGTGCGGATCGGTCGCTCGGCGAGTTGCAGCACACCGCTGATCATCACCCGCTCGCGACGATCGAACAGTTCTGCGCTTGGTGCTTCACCGTTGTCCAGCAAGTCGACAATCTCCTCGCCGACCTCCTCCACGGCCAGCTTGCGGCCACCGAGCAAACGCATCACGGCGTGGGCCGTGCGCTCACGCATCGGTCGCAGGCCCTGCATCGATTTTTTGCGGCGAGCCCGGGCGATCTGGTTGAAAATCTCGATCAGGATCGAGAAGCCGATGGCCGCGTACAGGTAGCCCTTCGGAATGTGGAAACCCAGGCCTTCAGCGGTCAGCGCAAAGCCGATCATCATCAGGAAGCCCAGACACAGCATGATCACCGTCGGGTGTTCGTTGACGAAACGGGTCAGCGGCTTGCTGGCGACGATCATCAGGCCGATGGAAATAATCACCGCGATCATCATCACTGCCAGTTCATCGACCATGCCCACAGCGGTAATCACCGCATCCAGCGAGAACACCGCATCGAGCACCACGATCTGCGCCACGATCGGCCAGAACAGCGCGTAAGCCGCGTTGGACGCGCGCTGGCCAACATGGCCTTCGAGCCGCTCGTGCAATTCCATGGTGGCTTTGAACAACAGGAACACACCACCGAACAGCATGATCAGGTCGCGGCCGGAGAAGCTCTTGTCGAACACCTCGAACAGCGGCTGAGTCAGCGTCACCAGCCACGAAATACTCGCCAGCAGGCCCAGGCGCATCAGCAATGCCAGGGACAAACCGATGATCCGCGCACGGTCGCGCTGCTCGGGCGGCAGTTTGTCGGCGAGGATTGCGATAAACACCAGGTTGTCGATGCCCAGCACCAGCTCCAGCACAATCAACGTCAACAGGCCCAGCCACGCGGTGGGGTCAGCTATCCATTCCATAAAAACGTCTCGATCTCTTCAGTGAATTCAGAATGCCGGGCACGGCAAGGCGCGGCGCGGAGGCCGTGGAACTGCAATGTCAAAGGTATTCAGACGTCGAAAGACTGGGTGTTTCGCGTGCATCAAGACCGCGCCGTAGCGCGAGGAGAAAGGATAACCGAGAGGCTCCGAGAGGGTGTTCATGCACGTCCTGAAAGGAAAAAGGCCTTGGAGCGTACAGGCGAAAGCGACATTTCCTACAGCTGGAAATCATTACAAAATCTGTAATCAGCGATTTTTGACCCGCTCGATATACCTCGCCACCGCCGGTGATTTTTCGAATCGACGATAAATCAACGACAACCACGAACTCGCCTCGCACCCTTTGATTGTCCGGTACACCACGCCGGGCAATCCCACATGGCCGACCACCGACTCTGGCACGACTGCAACGCCCTGCCCCAACGACACCAACGCAATGACCGCCACCAACCCGCCCGGTTGCGCCCCGAGTTTCGGCGCAAATCCACCCTCGGCGGCAACTTGCAGGGTGCCACTGATTTGCTCCGGCAGGATGAACGTCTCATTCTGCAAATGTTCCGGGCCAATCTCTGGCAATCGGCACAGCCAGGACTCGGCCGACACCGCCAGCACAAAACCTTCTGCGTCCAGGCGAATGGCTTCCAGGCCTTCAGGCAGGGTCATGGGTGAGCGGACATAGCCAATATCGAAACGCCCCTCGACCACCATCATCGGCAATGACGCCATGGGACTTTCCCGTACGTTCAGGCTGACGTCAGGACACTCGCGGCTGAAGGCTTGCACCTGTTTCTGCAGCAAGCCCGAATACACCGCCGAAGCCACGTAACCCAGTTCGATATGGCCAATATCCCCGCGCCCGGCACGCTGGGCGTTGTACTGAGCGTATTCGAATTGCCGCACCGTCGCCTCGGCCTCGATCAACAGCGCGGCGCCGGCCTCGGTCAGGCTGACTTCACGTGTCTGGCGCACGAACAATCGCGTGCCGAGTTCGTTCTCCATGTCCTGGATCTGTCGAGTCAAGGTCGGCGGTGCGATACCGAGTTGTTCGGCGGCGCGGGTGAAGTTGCCTTGCCGGGCAACGGCCAGAAAATAGCGGAAATGCCGTATGTCCATTGGTGCGTTAGCTCAAAGGTAATGAAGTGACAAGGCACGCCTAACAAAGGAAGCGTCAACAGACGATAAGCTCCACTGACTTTCACAGTAGAGAAATGTTGCTATGCCCGTCAAACCCCAGGTAAGCCCGCGCCTGACATTACTCACAGCCTCAGGCGTTTGCTCACTGATCGTCCTCGACACCAACATCGTTGCCGTGACGCTGCCTACGATCGCCCGCGACCTGGGCGCTAACTTTGCCGACATCGAATGGGTGGTCAGCGCTTACATGCTGGCCTTCGCCGCCCTTTTGTTGCCGGCTGGCAGCATCGCCGACCGCTTCGGTCGGCAGAAAACTCTACTCTGCGGATTGGTCATCTTCATCCTCGCGTCCATCGGTTGCGGTGCCGCGCCCAATGCGCTGTTCCTCGACATCGCCCGGGCGATCAAGGGTGTCGGCGCGGCCTTGCTGCTGACCTCGGCCCTCGCCTCCATCGGCCATACCTTTCACGATGAAGTGGAACGGGGCAAGGCCTGGGCGTTCTGGGGCGCGTGCATGGGGGTGGCGATGACCGCCGCGCCGACGGTCGGCGGGCTGATCACCGAATATATGGGTTGGCGCTGGATTTTCTACCTTAACTTGCCCGTCGGCTTGTTCCTGATGGTGATGGTCTGGCGCGCCGTGCCGGAGTCCCGCGACACTCAGTCCGCGCGCCTCGATCCCTGGGGCAGCCTGGCGTTCAGTGCGAGTTTGCTGTGCCTGATCTGGGGCCTGATCGAGGCGAACCGGATTGGCTGGAGCAATCCGCTGACCTACGCCCGGCTCATCAGCGGCGCTCTGTTGCTGGGGCTGTTCGTGGTGATTGAACGGATGCAGCGGCGGCCGATGGTTGACCTGCAACTGTTCAAGCATCCGCGTTTCATCGGCGCGCTATTGGGCATGTTTGCCTACGCCGGTTGCGCCCAGGTGATGATGACCCTGCTGCCCTTCTACCTGCAAAACGGCCTGGGTTTCTCGGCCATCGCTTCAGGGCTGGGGATGTTGCCGTTTGCCCTGACCATGCTGATTTGCCCGCGCATCGGCGTACGTCTGGCGAGTCGATTTACCCCCGCCACATTGATGGCCGCCGGCTTGACCCTGGTCGGCAGCGGCAATCTGCTCAGTGCCTGGGCGGTCAGCAGCGGCGGTTACCTGCCCTTCGCCCTGGCGATTGCCGTGACGGGCGCCGGTGCCGGGCTGCTCAACGGTGATACGCAGAAGAACATCATGGCCTGCGTGCCACGGGAGCGTACCGGCATGGCTTCAGGCATGAGCACCACCATGCGCTTCAGCGCAATCGTGCTGGCCATCGGCGTGTTCGGTGCGTTGCTGTCCAGTCATACCGAGCTGTTATTGCGTACGAGCCTGACGGCACAGGGTGCGCAATGGCTCGGCCAAACCCAGGGCATCGCCTCGCGGGTGGTGGCCGGTGACATGACGGCGGCAATGGGCCTGTTGCCGGAAACCGCGCGCACGGTGGTCGAACCGTTGGCCCGCCAAGCCTTCGTCGGCGGCTTCAGTCTGCTGTTGTGGGTCGCGGGGTTGTTGGCATTACTGGGTGCGCTGGTGGTGGGCACGCTGATGCGCAATCCGATCCCCGCTCCGTCGACCGCAGCTATCGGCGCGAATGCTTGAATGACGCCAGCACCCGCTCGGCATTCGCATCGCAGCCCATGCCTTCGGGTTTCGCCTGTATGTCGTCGATCACCGCCAGCAGCTTCGCCTTGCTCTGCGCCAGGTGCAGCTGCATTTCTTCGATCTGATGGACTTTGCGCTTAAGCCCCGCCAGCAGTTCGTCGTGCTTGAATTCACCGGTGATGGTGTCCGGCATCAACTGTTTCAACTCTTCCAGGCTGAACCCGGCCTGCTGGGCGCATTGGATCAGGTACAGAGTCTGCAATACCTGCTCGGGATAATGCCGGTAACCGTTGGCCCGGCGTTCCACCTGCCGAATCAAACCCTGAGCCTCGTAAAACCGAATGCGCGACGCGTTCAACCCGCTCAATTGCGCCAACTCACCAATCTTCATCTCAGCCTCATTTGCCTGCTTGACATTAAAGTTAACTTTAAGCTTAGCCTCTGCTCTTCACTGATGAGGAGTCAAGCATGTCGCCCTTCCAAGCGTTGAATTTGCCCAACGGCCAGACCCTCGGCAACCGCATCGCCAAAGCCGCGATGGAAGAGAACCTCGCTGACAGCGGGCAGGCACCTGCAGAGGCCTTGTTCCGGCTGTATCAGGCGTGGGCCGAAGGCGAAGCCGGCCTGTTGCTGACCGGCAACGTGATGATTGACCGCCGCGCCATGACCGGCCCCGGTGGTGTGGTGCTGGAAGATGAGCGGCACCTTGAACGCTTTCGCCAGTGGGCCAGCATCGGTCGGGCCGGTGGTGCGCAGTTCTGGATGCAGCTCAATCATCCCGGCCGTCAGACCATGGCCAACCTCGGCCAGCAAGCGTTGGCGCCTTCGGCGGTGGCGCTGGACCTGGGCGCGTTCTCGAAAATGTTCGCCGAACCCAAACCCATGAGCGAGCGCGACATCGAAGACGTTATCCAACGCTTCGCCACCAGCGCTGCCCTGGCGGAAAAGGCCGGTTTCACCGGGGTGCAGATTCATGCCGCACACGGTTATCTGATCAGCCAGTTCCTCTCGCCCTTGACCAACCGCCGAACCGACCGCTGGGGTGGTTCTCTGGAAAATCGCGCGCGCTTGTTGCTGGCGGTGGTCAGCGCCGTGCGCAAGTCTGTGTCACCGACATTTTGCGTGGCGGTGAAGCTCAACTCGGCGGATTTCCAGCGCGGCGGTTTCGATGCCGACGATGCCCGGCAAGTCATCCAGTGGCTCAACGATCAACCGATCGATCTGCTGGAACTCTCCGGCGGCAGCTACGAAGCCCCGGCCATGCAAGGCGAGGCCCGGGATGGCCGGACCCTGGCGCGAGAAGCGTATTTTCTGGAAATGGCCGGTGAGCTGGCCAGCGTGGCGAACATGCCGGTGATGGTCACAGGCGGGATTCGACGCCTGGCGATCGTCGAACAGGTGCTCGAGAGCGGCATCGCCATGGCCGGGATCGGCACGGCACTGGCGCTCGAACCTCAACTGGTCAAACGCTGGCGCGAAGGTCAGAACAGTCACCCGCAACTGCCGCCGATTCGCTGGAAACGCAAACCCCTGGCGGCATTGGCGAGCATGGCCGTCGTGAAATTCCAGCTCAATCGCCTGAGCCGTGGGCGCAAGACCCGTCCCGACGTCTCGGCGCTATGGGCGTTGATTCTCGACCGCGTGTACATCGCCCGGCGTACTCGCCAGTACCGGCAGGCGATGGGAATGAAGTAATCCAATGTGGGAGCGAGCCTGCTCGCGATAGCGCCCGACCAGTCAATATTGATGTCGCCTGACACACCGCTATCGCGAGCAAGCTCACTCCCACAAGGGTATGTCTGCGCTGCAAGTATGTTTACCGTCCGGAAAAACGCAATCTGGAGAGCTGACGCAAATCCCCCTCGAGGTAATAGTCATCGGTCCAGCTATCATCCGCCGCCAACGGCTGGACCTGCTTGAGCGCGAGTTTCCTGGCGAAATAGCGGAAGCGGTAATGCTCGTAGAACCGCAGCAGTTCCAGACCATAACGGTCTGCCAGATCGGTATCACCGCGAATGATCAGGAAGTTCTCGTCATTGCCATTGCTGGCCGCGACACTGAGGTTATGGCTGCCGCTGATGATCGTCGGCGCATCGCTGGTGAAGTCCGTCACCACGGCTTTGGTGTGCACCAGCAGATTGCCCTTCTGGCCTTTCATGTTTTCTTTGAGCCAGCCTTCCAGCCCGGTGTTGAGCAGCGCGGTGGCGGCGAATTCGGCGGTGCGGTCGGCGTGGAAGCCGGTGATGCGGCTGGTGGTGTTTTGCAGGCCGTAACGCAAAATGTCGTCGTGGGGCTGGCCGAGCAAGGCGTTCAGGATGTCGTCGGGCAAGGCGAACGCGGTGACGAACAGCACGTCCTTTTTCGCGGCGTTGATGATCTCGACAAACTCATCCAGATCTCCTTTGCCCGAGCGTGGTGAGAAACCGGCGAACATCGGTTGCAACGGATCCATCGGGTTGTTGTGCGTGAGCCAGTTTCGGGTGGCGCCGACATCCGCAGGGTTGGCCCAGATCTGCTCGAAGGTGTGCAGATAGCTGGCGCTGACGCGTGTGTCGTCCAGCACATGCACCACGTTGGCCTGGCGGTAAACGCCGTTGGGCGTGAAATTGGTGCTGCCGCACAGCACCGCTTCCGGCTGACGCTTCCCCGCTGCGTCGAGTCGGCTCAGCACCATGAACTTGTTGTGGAAGATGTTATGGGTGACCCGCCCACGCTTGTTCTCTGCCGGGATTTTTTCCAGGCTGGCCTCGTTCATGGTGGTGTCCTCATCACCCGGTTGAGCGTGATACAGGACTCGAACGTTCACCCCACGTTCGAACGCGGCATTGACCGCATCGACGATGGCCTGCAATTCATACTCGTAGATGGCAATGTCCAGCGCCCACTGGCCATCCACCGCACGGGCGATAAACCCCAACAAACGCCCGAGCAAACCGTTTTCCAGCCACTGCCGCGGGACATCCGGCCAGGCTTCGATGGGCAGGTTCTTGTTGGCGCTGATCAGCGCGTCGAGCTCGGGAAACTTGCGCTGGAACGCCTGGCTGGCGGCCACTGCGCGATTGAAGATCACGCTTTGGTTATTCGGCTGACCATTGTCGGAGGTGACCGTCACTTCCAGGAATTCTCCCAGTTGCGGCGCATCAACACTGCCGTAGGCCAGGTGGATTCGGTAATGGATCGTCATCCCCGGATTGACCGCGTAATCGGCCCAGCGAAATTTCTGTAATGGCGCGATATCGCTGGGGGTGGCGTGAAACTGGGGAAAGGTATGCACCTTGCCGGGGAAGGTCAGGCTGTTGAACAGGAACAGCCAGGGCTTGGGGCCTTGCTGCTTTTCGATGGCGAAACCCAAGAGGCCTTTGCGTCGGGGTTCGGCCAGGTCCATGGCCAATAGCACACCATTGGTGCCGGCGTAGGCTTTGACGCGGAAATCGTCCTGACTGTTGGCGGCTAGAACGCGCATGACTCACTCCTGTGAAGATCAAAAGATCGCAGCCTGCGGCAGCTCCTACAGGTGTTCGCCGTTCATCGTAGGAGCTGCCGCAGGCTGCGATCTTTTGATTTTTTCGGTTACTCCATATCATCGATATGCCGGTACTGCGCTTGCAATTGAGTTGCCAATACTTTAGACCGTCCCAGGCGAATCGGCCCGCGCTCGATGTCGATCAGCAGCCCCGGACACTCAAGCGCCGGCAACATCGACCAGTCCTTCAATCGGCCATCGGTCACCAGCAACAAGCGCTGCTGTTCCGCCGGAAAACGCTTTTGCCGTGCAGCCAGCCAGCGCCCTGCCTCACCCAGCGCCGCCAGCAACGGCGTACCACCGCCCGCTCCCAGCCCATCAAGCCAGTCGCGCAAAACCGCGGAGGCTTTCAACCCTTGCACTTGCCATTTCGGCACATGACCACTGGCAGTAAGCAACGCCAGGCGTGCACGCTGGCGATAGGCATCGTCGAACAGTTGCGCCAGCAGGCCCTTGGCATCGCTCAACGCCTGACGGCGACGAGTCGAAGCCGAGGCGTCGACGATCACCAGCCACAGTTCGTGGGGCGAGCGGGTGCGCAGGTGAAACAGGACATCATCACGCTGACGCGGGCGGCCGTTCAGCAAGGTACCGGGCCAATTGATCGAGCCGTTGCGCGATGCGTGACGTTTACCCTGTTTGCCATTGTCCAGTTGTCCGGCGCGGGGTCTGGCATTCGCCCCCGCGTCAGATCGAGGGCGAATGCCTAGGGCTTTTTTGGCCAGCTCGGCACGTCACGGCGTGCGCCGACCGGGAGCGCCTGAGCGGGCATTTCCCCCCATTGGCCCTGGCCTTCGCTCGGGTTGGCATTTTGCGTAGAGGGCGGCTGACTGTGTTGCGGCGCTGGTGGCGATGGTTCGCGACGGCGATGGCGCAAGGCAAATTCGGCGACGGCGTCGATGTCTTCCTCGGCAATTGCATTCGCCCCACGCCACGCCGCGTGGGCACGCGCGGCACGCAACCAGACCAGGTCGGCCCGCAAGCCGTCGACTCCGGCGGCAAAGCAGCGCTCGGTAATCTGCGCCAGCGCATGATCGTCGAGCGGGATGCTTGCCAGCACGCTGCGCGCTTTCTGGCAACGTTCGCGCAGCGACTGCTGTTGGCTTTCCCATTCGGTGCAGAAGCCGTGGGGATCGCTGTCGAAATCCAGCCGCCGACGAATGATCTGGCCGCGCTCGGTCGGTGCTGTGTGGCCGCTGAGGGCGACGTTCAGGCCAAAACGGTCAAGCAGTTGCGGACGCAGCTCACCCTCTTCCGGGTTCATGGTGCCGATCAGCACGAACTTCGCTGAATGCCGATGGGAAATGCCGTCGCGTTCGATCAGGTTGGTGCCGCTGGCGGCCACATCCAGCAGCAGGTCCACCAGGTGATCGGGCAGCAGGTTGACTTCATCGACGTAGAGCACGCCGCCGTCGGCCTTGGCCAGTACACCGGGGGAAAACTGTGCGCGCCCTTCGCTCAGGGCGGCGTCCAGGTCGAGGGTGCCGACCAGCCGTTCTTCGGTGGCGCCGAGCGGCAATGTCACGAATTGGCCGCTGGCGAGCAAGTCCGCCAGGCCACGGGCCAGCGTTGACTTGGCCATGCCGCGAGGGCCTTCGATGAGTACGCCGCCGATTTTCGGGTCGATGGCGGTCAGGTACAGGGCGAGCTTCAAGTCGTCGGCGCCGACCACGGCGGACAGCGGGAAATGCGGGGTGTCGGTCATGGTTTGTCTGGGTCCGTGGTCTTTGGTTTGGTTGTGGGGTGTCAATGGGATCGGCCCCTCACCCTAACCCTCTCCCCAAAAGGGCGAGGGGACTGATTGCGGTGATTATCAGAAATTCTGCGACCTGGGCCTTCAGGTTGAACTCAAGTTTTGGCAGCGATGAAGATCGGCTCCCTTCCCCCTCTCCCCCGTGGGGAGAGGGGTGGGGTGAGGGGCGGATTTCAGGCCGTAAAAAAATACCGAAACAACCACTACCCCTCCTCCTCAATATCCAACAACAAATTCTCCAGCGCCTCCTGATACTCACCCGGCTCCTTCCACATCCCCCGCTGCTGCGCTTCCAGCATCCGCTCAGTCATGTCGCGCAACGCATGCGGATTATGCTCACGAACAAAATCCCGGGTCGCAGGATCCAGCAAATACGCATCCGCCAGTAACGCGTACTGGTGGTCGTCGATCAGCTGCGTTGTAGCGTCGAAGGCAAACAGGTTATCCACCGTCGCCGCCAGTTCAAACGCGCCTTTATAGCCGTGGCGCTTCACGCCGTCGATCCACTTCGGATTGGCCGCCCGGGAGCGGATCACCCGGTTCAGCTCTTCCTTCAACGTGCGGATTTTCGGCAGATCCGGCTGACTGTGATCGCCATGGTAACTGGCCGCGGCTTCACCACTGAGGCTTTCCACCGCCGCGAGCATGCCGCCCTGGAACTGGTAATAGTCGTTGGAATCGAGCAAGTCGTGTTCACGGTTGTCCTGGTTTTGCAGCACAGCCTGAACCTGGCTCAGGCGCTGAGCGAACTGTTCTCGCGCTGCGGTGCCTTCGTCAGAACCGCCGTAAGCGTAGCCGCCCCAGTTCAGATAAACCTCGGCCAGGTCGTCGCGGCTTTGCCACAGACGACCATCGATGGCGCCCTGCACGCCCGCGCCGTAAGCACCGGGTTTGGCGCCGAAAATTCTCCAGCCGGCCTGACGCCTGGCCGCCTCTTCATCCAGCCCCGATTGCATTAACGCTTCGCGCTCGGCACGCACCTTGGCGGCCAGGGGGTTGAGGTCGTCCGGCTCGTCGAGGGCGGCGACCGCTTGCACGGCGGCGTCGAACAGGCGGATCAGATTGGCAAAGGCATCGCGGAAGAATCCGGAGACGCGCAACGTCACGTCCACGCGCGGACGGTCCAGCAGACTCAGCGGCAGAATTTCGAAGTCGTCGACCCGCTGACTGCCCGTGGCCCAGACCGGGCGCACGCCCATCAGCGCCATGGCCTGAGCGATGTCGTCGCCGCCGGTGCGCATGGTCGCGGTGCCCCACACCGACAGGCCGAGCTGACGCAGGTGATCGCCGTGGTCTTGCAGGTGTCGTTCAAGAATCAGGGTGGCCGACTGGAAACCGATACGCCACGCGGTGGTGGTCGGCAGGTTACGCACGTCCACCGAGTAGAAGTTGCGCCCGGTCGGCAGCACGTCAAGTCGACCGCGACTTGGCGCACCGCTGGGACCGGCCGGCACGAAGCGGCCGTTGAGGGCGTCGAGCAGTCCACACATTTCCGCCGGGCCGCAGGCGTCCAGCCGTGGGGCGACGACTTCACGCAGGCTGTCGAGGATGGCGTCTACTTCAGACCATTCCGCCTTTTGTGGGAGCGAGCCTGCTCGCGAATGCGGTGGGTCAGGCAAATCAATGTCGCCTGACACTCCGCTTTCGCGAGCAGGCTCACTCCCACAGGGGCCGGGGTTGACTTGAGGCTGGTTCAACGTCTGCGAGATCAGTTGAGTGGCAAACAGTTCCAGACGTTCGCGGGTATCACCTGCTGTGCGCCAGACTTCATCGGTGAGGGTTTGCAGTTCAATCGGACGTGGCCCGGTCCAGGGTTCGGCGAGCGCACAATCCAGCGGATCGAAGCCCAACGCGAACGCCTTGGCCAAGGCCCGCAGCAGACTCGATTGCGCACCGCGCCCATCGCCACGCGGAATACGCAACAACGCCAGCAAGGTGTCGATGCGCAAGCGTCCGGTCGGCGACTCGCCAAACACATGCAGGCCGTCGCGGATCTGCGACTCTTTCAAGTCGCATAAATAGGTGTCCAGCCGTGGCAACCAAATCGCCGCATCGGCATCACTGTCGAGTTTTTCGTCCAGTTGCAGTTCGCGGTCGATGTGCGTCTCGCGCACCAGTTGCAGGATGTCGCGCTGCAATTCCCGGGCACGGCGCGGATCGAGCAATTGCGCTTCGTAATACTCGTCGGCGAGTAATTCGAGGTTGCGCAACGGGCCGTACGTTTCGGCGCGGGTCAGCGGCGGCATCAGGTGATCGATGATCACCGCCTGCGTACGGCGCTTGGCCTGGGCGCCCTCGCCCGGATCGTTGACGATAAATGGATAGATGTTCGGCAACGGCCCGAGGAGCGCATCCGGCCAGCAATGCTCCGACAGCCCGACGCCTTTGCCCGGCAACCATTCGAGGTTGCCGTGCTTGCCGACGTGGATCACACCGTGGGCACCGTAGGTGTTGCGCAACCAGAAATAGAACGCCAGGTAACCGTGAGGCGGCACCAGGTCAGGATCGTGATACACCGCGCTCGGATCGACCTGATAACCCCGCGCCGGTTGAATGCCGACGAAGGTCAGGCCAAAGCGCAGCCCGGCAATCATCATTCGCCCGCCACGGCACATCGGGTCGCTTTGCGGCGTGCCCCAACGCTCCAGCACGGCCTGGCGGTTGGCCTCGGGCAAGGCGTTGAACATCAGGTTGTAGTCGTCCAGCGCGAGGCTTTGCATACACGGGCGCTGGTCGAGGGTGTCGAGGTCGTTGCTGACGCCGCCGAGTAATTGCTGAATCAACGCGGTGCCAGTGTCGGGCAATTCGGCGGGTAGCGGATAACCTTCTTTATGCAGCGCACGCAGGATGTTCAGCGCCGCCGCCGGGGTGTCGAGGCCGACGCCATTGCCAATACGCCCGTCACGGGTCGGGTAGTTGGCGAGGATCAGGGCGATGCGTTTTTCAGCGTTGGGCACTCGCGCCAGATCGATCCAGCGCCGCGCCAGTTCGGCGACAAAATCCATGCGCTCCGGTTGTGGCCGATAGCAGACCACATCGGATTGACTACGCTCGCTCCGCCAGGCCAGGTCTTTGAAGCTGATCGGTCGGCTGATGATCCGCCCATCCAGTTCAGGCAACGCGATGTGCATCGCCAGATCACGCGGACCGAGGCCTTGTTCGCTGGCGCGCCAACCAGGCTCGTTGTCCTGGGCGCAGATCGCCTGGATCACCGGGATGTTGCGGCGAAACGGTCGCAAATGCGGCGCTTCGGGGCTGGATTGGGCGAAACCGGTGGTGTTGAGAATTACGCCGGCCTCGACTTCGTCCAACAGGTCCTCGACCACCGTCAGGCAGCCGGGCTCTTTCAGACTGGCCACGGCAATCGGCAACGGGTTCAACCCTGCCGCCTGCAAGCGCTGGCAGAAAACATCGATGAAGCCTGTGTTGGCCGCCTGCAAATGCGAGCGGTAAAACAGCACTGCCGCGACCGGTTGACCGGCCTGCCAGTCGGCTTGCCAATCCTTCAGTTCAGCGGGGCTTTTGTGCGGGTGGTAAATCGCCGTGCGCGGCAGGGTTTGCGGCTCGGCCCAGGTGTAGTCGCGATCCAGCCAACGATTGGCAAGGCAACGGAAAAAATCCAGAGCATTGCTCATGCCGCCCTGACGCAGAAACTGCCAGAGCCGGTCGCGGTCACAGGCAGCCACCGTGCTCAGCTCGCTGAGTTCCGGGTCCGGGCGGTCATCGCCGGGCACCAGAATCAGCTGCACGCCGCGCTGTGACAATTCCACCAGTCGCTCGACGCCGTAACGCCAATAAGCGATGCCACCGTGGAGCGAAATCAGAATCACCTTGGCGTGGCGCAGCACTTCGTCGACATACAGGTCGACCGACGCGTGGTTCTGCACCTGCATCGGATTGGCCAGACGCACGCTGGGGTAATCGTCGGGCAACTGCTGCGCCGCCTCGGCGAGCAGCGCCAGGCTGGAGTCGCCGCTGCACAGGATCACCAGCTCGGCGGGGGTTTGTCCAAGGTCGGCAATGTTGTCATCCGACACGAAACCGCCGGGCTGGGTCCTGAGCAGGTGCATGGCTTAAACGCTGAGCGCAGCGCGCAATTGCGCTTCAAGCAGAGTGGCGTCCAGCTCCTGACCGATCAATACCAGGCGCGTGGTACGCGCTTCGTCGGCGCCCCACTGACGGTCGAAGTGCTTGTCGAAACGTGTGCCCACGCCCTGAATCAGCAAGCGCATCGGCTTGTTCGGAATCGCCGCGAAGCCTTTGACGCGCAGGATGCCGTGCTGGACCACCAGTTGAGTCAACGCGTCCAGCAACAGGCTTTCGTCGGCTTGCGGCAATTCGAGGGAGATGGAGTCGAAGGCATCGTGGTCATGCTCATCGTGATGGCCGTCTTCACCTTCATGGTGGTGATCGTGATGGCTGTGACGGCTGTCGATGTGTTCTTCGGAACCGGCGCCGAGGCCGATCAGCACGTCCAGTGGCAGACGGCCGCTGCTGGCTTCGATGAGTTTCACCGCGGGCGGCAGTTCTTCAGCGACTTCCAGGCGTACACGGGCCAGGTCTTCAGGGCTGATCAGATCGGCCTTGTTGAGGATCACCAGGTCGGCGCTGGCCAGTTGGTCGGCGAACAGTTCGTGCAACGGCGATTCGTGGTCCAGGTTCGGGTCGAGTTTGCGCTGGGCATCGACCTGGTCCGGGAAAGCCGCGAAGGTGCCAGCGGCGACCGCTGGGCTGTCGACCACGGTGATGACCGCGTCAACGGTGCAGGCGCTGCGGATTTCGGGCCACTGGAAGGCTTGCACCAGCGGTTTTGGGAGCGCCAGGCCCGAGGTTTCGATGAGGATGTGGTCGAGGTCGCCGCGACGGGCAACCAATTCGCGCATCACCGGGAAGAATTCTTCCTGAACGGTGCAGCACAGGCAGCCGTTGGCCAATTCGTAAACGCGGCCATTAGCTTCTTCTTCAGTGCAGCCGATGGAGCACTGCTTGAGGATTTCGCCGTCGATGCCCAGCTCGCCGAACTCGTTGACGATCACCGCGATGCGGCGGCCCTGAGCATTGTCGAGCATGTGCCGCAGCAAGGTGGTTTTGCCCGAGCCCAGGAAGCCGGTAACGATGGTGACGGGGAGTTTGGCCAGTGTTTTCATCGGATGCCCTTTGGCAAGGTGGCGGGCATACGGGACGACAATCGCAGCGACGGGCGCGCGCAAGAGTTCCGCCACCGGATCACCCCGCCCGGTTGAAATTGAGAATCTGTGTCGAGGCAGGTCTCCTGGCTGACGGTTTGCCAGTCTTGTGGGCCTGGCATTCGCTGCGCCTTCCCGCGAACCCGTTGCACAGGGTTTGCAGTGGCGTGGCAGCGAACATCACCGTTCACAGTTGCGGGGGCAGCCGCGGCATCGACCGCGTTCCCTTCTTAGCTTCGGCAGACGCCGAAGAACCTCGAAAGCGCAAGGCTACGCATCGTCTTGGGGCGGGTCAATGTCTGTAGGAGCTGCCGAAGGCTGCGATCTTTTGATTTTGCTTTTAAAAACAAGATCAAAAGATCGCAGCCTTCGGCGGCTCCTACCAAGAGCCAATCATCATTCGTATCCAAACGAGAACCCATGCCAATTGACTCTCCGCCCCCGCCCATGCTCTCCTACACGCCTTGTTACGGGTGCCCTTCAAAGGGTGAAACGGGAAACCGGTGAATCATGTGCTTTACTCTAAAGTCATGTCAGTCCGGTGCTGCCCCCGCAACGGTAAGCGAGCGAAGCGTCAGATCCACTGTGCCAGCAGTTCGGCATGGGAAGGTGATGCTTGCAGGTCAAGGCGAAAGCCTGCGCCCCTCGTGAGCCCGGAGACCGGCCCGCAACACAAAGTGACCATTACGATCACTGAATAACAAACCCGCGGTGGGCGGGCGCTGTTTGAACCTCTGCGTGCCCGACTCGCCGGGGTTTTCCATGCGCTCTATTCACCCGCTGACAGACCAGAGGGAAGCGCCATGTCGATCATCAGCAGCACCGCCAGCAACACTGATAAGAGCACCGCCAGCACCACAACCTTGACTCAACGCCTGACCGCCGCCGCGTGTGCGTCGATCCTGGGCGCATGCCTTGTGTATTTCGCCGGTTTCTCGCACATCGAAGCGGTGCACAATGCCGCGCACGATACCCGCCACAGCTCAGCATTCCCGTGCCATTGAGACCTGCTGACATGATCAAGCGTATTGCGCAAACCGCAGGGTTCACCGGGCTGCTGGCCGCCCTGCTGCTGACCCTGCTGCAAAGCTTTTGGGTGGCTCCGCTGATTCTGCAGGCCGAGACTTACGAAAAATCCGAGCCCGCCGCTGTTGAAGTTCACGAACACGCCGCAGGTGCTGTCGCCGCTCATACCCACGATGCTGAAGCCTGGGAACCGGAAGACGGCTGGCAGCGCGTGCTGTCCACCACCGGCGGCAACCTGGTGGTAGCGGTCGGTTTCGCCCTGATGCTGGCCGGTCTTTACACCTTGCGCGCACCGACTAAAACCTCCCAAGGCCTGCTTTGGGGCCTGGCCGGTTACGCCACGTTCGTGCTGGCACCGACCCTCGGTCTGCCGCCTGAGTTGCCGGGCACTGCCGCCGCTGATTTGGCGCAACGGCAGATCTGGTGGATCGGCACGGCTGCCTCCACCGCGGTCGGCATCGCGCTGATCGTATTCAGCCGTCACTGGCTGATGAAGATCCTCGGCGTGGCGATCCTGGCCGTTCCTCATGTGATCGGCGCGCCGCAACCGGAAGTGCATTCGATGCTCGCTCCAGAAGCCCTGGAAGCTCAGTTCAAAATCGCTTCGCAGCTGACCAACGTGGCATTCTGGCTGGCCCTGGGCCTGATCAGTGCCTGGTTGTTCCGTCGCAAAAGCGATGGTCAATACCACGCATGAGTGAGATCAGCACAGCGCCGACTTTAGTGGTCGGCCTGGGCTGCCAGCGCGGCTGCCCTGTCAGCACGCTGCGGGCGCTGCTCGATCAGGCGTTACAGGCGCATAAAATCGAACTTCGGGCGATCAAGGCGCTGGCCAGCATCGACCTGAAGCGCGAAGAACCTGGCTTGATCGAGCTGGCCGAACAACTGGCGCTGCCACTGATGTACTTCAGCAGCGAACAACTGGCCGGCTATCAACCGCAACTCAGCCACCGCTCGGACATCGCATTCGAACGCACCGGTTGTTACGGCGTCGCGGAAAGTGCCGCCCTGGCCCTCGCCGAACAACTGACCAAGGCACCGGCAAAATTGCTGATTTCACGGCAAAAATATGCCCAGGCCACCCTGGCATTGGCCGGCGCCGCCTGAAATCCTCGATAATCCCCTCCTTTGATCATGAGCAATCTTCATCTGAAGCCTTGCCTAACCCCTTTTCTCACAGGAACCGACGATGACCGTCTACTTCATTGGCGCAGGTCCCGGCGACCCGGAACTGATCACCGTCAAAGGCCAACGGCTGATTCGCAGCTGCCCGGTGATCATCTATGCCGGCTCCCTGGTGCCCGCCGCTGTGCTGGAAGGCCATCGCGCCGAACAGGTGGTCAACAGCGCCGAACTGCACCTGGAACAGATCATCGAGCTGATCAAATCCGCCCATGCCAATGGTCAGGACGTGGCCAGGGTGCACTCCGGCGATCCGAGTCTTTATGGCGCGATTGGCGAGCAGATCCGCTACCTGCGCGAACTCGACATCCCGTTTGAAATCATTCCCGGCGTCACGGCCACCGCGGCCTGCGCGGCACTGTTGGGCGCGGAACTGACGTTACCCGACGTGTCGCAAAGCGTGATCCTGACCCGCTATGCCGACAAAACCGCGATGCCCGCCGGTGAAGAGCTTGGCAGCCTGGCGCAGCACGGGGCGACCATGGCGATTCATCTGGGGGTCAATCATCTGGAGAAGATCCTGGCCGAATTACTGCCGCATTACGGCGCGGATTGCCCGATCGCGGTGATTCACCGGGCGACCTGGCCGGATCAGGATTGGGTGGTGGGGACGCTTGAAGACATTGCCGCGAAGGTTGAAGCCAAGGGGTTTCGGCGCACGGCGTTGATTTTGGTGGGCCGGGTTTTGGGCAGTGATCACTTCAGTGAGTCGTCGCTGTATCGCGCGGGGCATGCGCATTTGTATCGCCCATAGGGCCCATTCGCGAGCAGGCTCGCTCCCACATTGGGATGCGGTTAATTGTGGGAGCGAGCCTGCTCGCGAAGGGTTCGGTAAATTTTTCCCATAAAAAAACGGCGCTCACGGGGCGCCGTTTTTTTATGTCTGCAGCGAACACCTTACTTAGTAGTAGGCGTTTTCTTTCTGCGTGTGGTCGGTGACGTCACGAACACCCTTGAGCTCGGGAATGCGCTCGAGCAAGGTGCGCTCGATGCCTTCGCGAAGGGTGACGTCTGCCTGGCCGCAGCCCTGGCAACCGCCGCCGAACTTCAGTACGGCGATGCCGTCTTCGACCACATCGATCAGGCTGACCTGACCGCCGTGGCTGGCCAACCCCGGGTTGATCTCGGTTTGCAGGTAATAGTTGATACGCTCGTTGATCGGGCTGTCGGCATTGACCATCGGGACTTTGGCGTTTGGAGCCTTGATGGTGAGCTGGCCGCCCATACGGTCGGTGGCGTAGTCGACTACCGCATCGTCCAGGAAAGCTTCGCTGAACGAGTCGATGTAAGCGGTGAAGCTTTTGAGCCCCAGCGCTGTGTCTTCAGGTTTTTCTTCGCCCGGCTTGCAATAAGCAATGCAGGTTTCGGCGTACTGGGTGCCAGGCTGGGTGATAAAGACGCGGATGCCGATGCCTGGGGTGTTCTGCTTGGAGAGCAGATCAGCCAGATAATCGTGGGCGGCGTCGGTAATGGTAATAGCGGTCATGGAAACTCCTCGCAGGCTTGGGCGCAGTTTACGCCAATCATCGCGCCGTACAAAGTCCTAGTATTTTTGTCGGGAAAGAGCTGGAACGGCCTCGATAGCCAAATCGCCGTCGATTCGGCCTTTAAGCCACCGATAGCTGCATTTTTCCACCCATTCGTAACTTGCCCACGAGCCCAGACCGATTGTCGCGGCACAAACGGCGAACATCACGTAGGGATTGATTCCATAACGCTGTGCGATAAAACCACCCGCAGACAGCACCAACACGTGCATCAGGTACACCGAGTAGGAGCAATCGCCCAGCAGTTTGAGCACCTGGCTGTGCTTGAAATAGCGCTCGAGCGCCATACACGCCATCACCAGCACCGCGCTCGGCAGGCCCCAGGCCAACAACCGTGGCTGCGGCGCCAGGTAATAAATCGCCAGCAACGCGCCGACAATGCCCAGCAACGGTAGCCAGAAGCCGGGCCTGATCCAGCCGCGACGGTAAATCATGCCGATGGCGATCCCCAGCAAGAATTCATAAACAATGTCCGAGCGGTAGAACTCGCTGATCCAGCCGTAGCCGGTCCAGGCCTGACACACGGCAAACAGCAGCGCCGCGACGATCAGCAGCCGAACCTGCAAGCGGAACAGCAGCGCCCAGGCAAACAGCACGTAGAAGAGCATTTCGTAGTTGAGGGTCCAGCCGACGTTGAGCGTCGGATAAATCCCGTAGCCGCCGGGGTTTTCAGTAGGAATGAACAACAGCGACAGCAGGAAACGCGACCAGTCGACTGTCTGATCCGGCAACACGGGCTGAGCGAACACCACCAGCAGCGCCATCAGCACCGTATACAGCCAATACGCCGGAACGATGCGGAACAAGCGATACAGCAGAAAGCGCCCCGGCGGCAGTGATTTGCCCTCGGTGGACAGGAAAATCACCAGGCCACTGATGACGAAGAAGATGTCGACACCCACCGCGCCCTTGTCGATGAACATCTGCCCCACCGGCCCACGGGCCTGGAAGTTGAAGAATATCTGCATGAAATGGTGGCAGACCACCGCCCAGGCCGCGAGGGCACGCAGTGCCTGTACTGAAATCAACATCGACTGCCCTCCCGATCGCCATCCGCAAACCACCGAACCCGGGGTTCGGTGTTGCCTCTGGATTGGGACAGCAGCCGCGAGTCAAAGGTCTATCAAAGATTCTCGTACCGGTTCATGTCCAGCACGCCCTCTTCCACCGGTTCGGTCTCATGGACGTACCGACTCAGGTCATGGAAGTAGAACCAGAACTGTGGATGGCTACGGCGAATCCCCCAGCGCTCGACGATTTTTTCAAACCGATTGGCGTCCTTGGCGTTTTCCATCTCGTCCACGAACTCAGGCACTTGCTCCGCCGGAATGTTGAACATGAAGTTCGGATAGCTGCTGAGCACGCCCGGAAAAATGGTGATCGTGTCGAGCCCCGGTTGATACCGCAGGGATTCACCGAGCAGGAACGCGACGTTACTGTGAGCGCGATTGCGCAGCAGGCTGTAGACCTCGCGCTTGCCGCTCGCGGTTTCGATCCGCAGCAGGGTCGCTTCCGGCAACTGATCGATCACCTTCAACCCGGCCGCCGGACGCGAAGTCAGGCGACTCAAGGCCTGCTCGGCGCTCTGCAAGGCCGGGTCGATGTTCGGCCGCGAGCAATAAGCGCCGTCACAACGGTTGATCGGATCGGGCTTGGCGTTGAGGTCGCCGTAACGGACCAGCAACTGCATGGCGAAATCGCGTTTCGGGTCCTTTTCGTCCAGTACCAGCGCCGTCTTTTTGTCGTTGTCGATGGCCTCGTAGTCCAGCCACATCTTGAATTTGCCGCCGTTCTGGTACCAGTCGTCGAGGTAATCGTCCCGCGAATCGGCCGGCATCAGGCGCAGGAAATTCTGCTCGGCACCGTTGCGGATCAGGTCGAAGTACAGGCGCGTTTGCGCCTGATGGGAGACGTTGCCGAACACGTCGAAGTTGACCGCCAACTGGTAATACGTGCGCTCCAGCAACGGGAAGTCGAACAGCCACATCGTTTGCGGCACGTCACCGATCAGGCCTTTGTTCACCGAGGCACTGTCGAAATGCCGGAAGATTGTCAGCAGCGCGTTATCGTTACCGGCCCACAGGGTCGACCAGCTCGGCGCCGGCGCATCGGCGTAACTGTCACGGCGCAGCGCCTCGTACTCGTTACGCTTGTTGCGGTAGTCATGCCACAGGCTCAGGACACTGCCGACATCGTCGTTCTGCCCCGGCATCGCCAGCAATGGCGTGGCCTGGCCGCGGTAGTTCGGATCGATGATGTAGAGGTCGTGTTCAGGCGCCTGGAACATTGCCCAAAAGTTATCGCGGATCACGTCGGTGGCGATCTGCCCACGGCACACCGGGCCGCGAATAAATGTACGGACGAAATATTCGGCGTTATCGAGCATGAATTGATAACGCGCCTGGGCCGGGATCGCCTCAAACGTGGTGAACGGATTGGCCCGACGCTCCGGCCCGTATCCCGGCAAGGCGTCGACCTGCCATTTGCCGTTATAGAACAGGCTTTTGATCCGAGCCATCTTCGCCGCGCTCAACGGGTAGGTGATGTGGGTCTTCTGCACAATCACGCCTTGCACCGGCCACAAGCGGTAATACACCTGAGTGCCCGGATCGTCATTCGGGCGGCGTGTGTTGATCAGATCGATAGGCTGGCCAGTCGGCGTGCGCGAACGTACCCACTGAAAGAAATGCCCCGGCTCGCCGTCCTTGAAATAGAGGTGAGCGAGAAACCAATGCTCGAACAACCAGCGCCCCACCAGGCTTTGCCGTGCGCCCGGTGCGTTGAGCAGGTTTTCCCACTGCACCACCTGCAAGGCTTCTTTGGCGCTCGGCACAAGTCCTTGCGCGTCAATCGGCGCGCCGGACGCCAGCCAACGCTGCAGCGTCTGGTATTGCTGATCGGTCAGGCCGGTGACCGCCAGCGGCATGCCTTCTTTGGGATGTGAGCGGGTGTAGCCGTCGAACTCGGCCGGCATGGCGCACGAGTTTTCCCGGTTCAGGCCCAGAACGATCTCTTCTGGCAACCTGGCATTGGGTTGCAAAGGAGTTTTGTGGCCCAACTCGAGCATCCGCGCCATCAACGCGGCCTGACTGCCCTGGGCATCGAGTACCGAATAAAAGCCCTCTTGTTGCCAGGCCCGCTTGCCAAAGGCGTCATAAAACAGCCGGGTCGGCGCGGCAGCCTGTCTGCGTTCGCCGTCGTAGACCGAAAGCTTGATCGCACCGCGCGCCGCCCCCTCACCGCTGCCCAGATTGAGCTGACAAGCGGCGTCATAGCAGGCGTGGCAGGCCACACACTTTTCGGTGAAAATCGGTTGGATGTCGCGGCTATAAGAAATGGCAGAGGAAATGGCCGGATCCTGTGCAGCGGCGCCCCAGCTTAAAAACAGCAAAACCATGCTGATGACGCGATAAGACATATCCCTGGTCCCGATCATGAAAAACGCCGCGATTCTACCGGTCTGATCCTTGCACCAACATGAGCGATATTCATGAAAAACCGGGACATGCTCTAAAACCGCACAGGTTTGCTATTATCCCGCCCCTTCGTCATGGTCTTTCCGAGTAGTCCAAATGTCCGATCGCAGTGTTCGCCTTCAAGCTCTCAAGCACGCCCTCAAAGAGCGCATCCTGATTCTCGATGGCGGCATGGGCACAATGATCCAGAGCTACAAGCTCGAAGAGCAGGATTACCGCGGCAAACGCTTCGCCGACTGGCCAAGTGACGTCAAGGGTAACAACGACCTGTTGATCCTGACGCGCCCGGACGTGATTGGCGCCATCGAGAAAGCCTACCTGGATGCCGGCGCCGACATTCTGGAAACCAACACCTTCAACGCCACCCAAGTGTCCCAGGCAGACTACGGCATGCAGGGCCTGGCGTACGAGCTAAACGTAGAAGGCGCACGTCTGGCGCGCAAGGTGGCAGACGCCAAGACCCTGGAAACCCCGGACAGGCCGCGCTTCGTCGCTGGCGTGCTCGGCCCTACAAGTCGCACCTGCTCGCTGTCGCCTGATGTGAACAACCCCGGCTACCGCAACGTGACCTTCGATGAACTGGTGGAAAACTACACCGAGGCCACCAAAGGCCTGATCGAAGGCGGCGCCGACCTGATTCTGATCGAGACCATTTTCGACACCCTGAACGCCAAAGCGGCGATCTTCGCGGTGCAAGGTGTATACGAAGAACTCGGCGTCGAGTTGCCGATCATGATCTCCGGCACCATTACCGATGCTTCCGGCCGTACGCTCTCCGGCCAGACCACCGAAGCGTTCTGGAACTCCGTGGCCCACGCCAAGCCGATCTCGGTCGGCCTGAACTGCGCCCTCGGCGCCAGCGAGTTGCGTCCGTACCTGGAAGAGCTGTCGAACAAGGCCAGCACCCACGTTTCCGCGCACCCGAACGCCGGCCTGCCGAACGAATTCGGCGAGTACGACGAACTGCCGTCGGAAACCGCAAAAGTCATCGAAGAATTCGCCCAAAGCGGCTTCCTCAACATCGTCGGCGGTTGCTGCGGCACCACGCCGGGCCACATCGAAGCCATCGCCAATGCCGTGGCCGGTTATGCGCCGCGTGAAATTCCGGACATTCCAAAGGCCTGCCGCCTGTCGGGCCTGGAACCGTTCACCATCGATCGCAACTCGTTGTTCATCAACGTCGGCGAGCGGACCAACATCACCGGTTCCGCCAAGTTCGCCCGCCTGATCCGTGAAGACAACTACACCGAAGCCTTGGAAGTCGCCCTGCAGCAGGTCGAAGCCGGCGCCCAGGTGATCGACATCAACATGGACGAAGGGATGCTCGATTCGAAGAAGGCCATGGTGACCTTCCTCAACCTGATTGCCGGTGAGCCGGACATCTCGCGCGTACCGATCATGATCGACTCCTCCAAGTGGGAAGTGATCGAAGCCGGCCTCAAGTGCATCCA
Organism: Pseudomonas sp. TH39(2020); assembly: GCF_016650715.1. Taxonomy (NCBI): domain Bacteria; kingdom Pseudomonadati; phylum Pseudomonadota; class Gammaproteobacteria; order Pseudomonadales; family Pseudomonadaceae; genus Pseudomonas; species Pseudomonas sp. TH39(2020). The sequence goes on from NZ_JAEKFF010000005.1 coordinate 162,180, forward strand.
GGGCAAGGGCATCGTCAACTCGATCAGCATGAAGGAAGGCGTCGAGCAGTTCATTCATCACGCCAAACTGTGCAAGCGCTACGGTGCCGCCGTGGTGGTGATGGCCTTCGACGAAGCCGGCCAGGCCGACACCGAAGCGCGCAAGAAAGAAATCTGCAAACGCTCCTACGACATTCTGGTCAACGAAGTCGGCTTCCCGCCGGAAGACATCATCTTCGATCCGAACATCTTCGCTATCGCCACCGGCATCGAAGAACACAACAACTACGCTGTGGACTTCATCAATGCCTGTGCCTACATCCGTGACGAACTGCCGTACGCGCTGACCTCTGGCGGTGTGTCCAACGTGTCGTTCTCGTTCCGTGGCAATAACCCGGTGCGCGAGGCGATTCACTCGGTGTTCCTGCTGTATGCGATCCGCAACGGCCTGACCATGGGTATCGTCAACGCCGGCCAGCTGGAGATCTACGACCAGATCCCGGCCGAACTGCGTGACGCCGTTGAAGACGTAGTGCTCAACCGCACCCCGGAAGGCACTGACGCCCTCCTCGCCATTGCCGACAAGTACAAGGGCGACGGCAGCGTCAAGGAAGCCGAGACCGAAGAATGGCGCGGCTGGCCCGTCAACAAGCGTCTGGAGCATGCGCTGGTCAAAGGCATCACCACGCATATCGTTGAAGACACCGAAGAATCCCGTCAGTCGTTCGCTCGCCCGATCGAAGTGATCGAAGGCCCGCTGATGTCCGGCATGAACATCGTCGGCGACCTGTTCGGCGCTGGCAAAATGTTCCTGCCGCAGGTGGTGAAATCCGCCCGCGTGATGAAGCAGGCCGTGGCCCACTTGATCCCGTTCATCGAACTGGAAAAAGGCGACAAACCGGAAGCCAAGGGCAAAATCCTGATGGCCACGGTAAAAGGCGACGTGCACGACATCGGCAAGAACATCGTTGGCGTAGTGCTGGGTTGTAACGGCTACGACATCGTCGACCTTGGCGTGATGGTGCCGGCGGAGAAAATCCTGCAAGTGGCCAAGGAGCAGAAGTGCGACATCATCGGCCTGTCCGGCCTGATCACCCCTTCGCTGGATGAAATGGTCCACGTGGCCCGCGAAATGCAGCGTCAGGACTTCCATCTGCCGCTGATGATCGGTGGCGCGACCACCTCGAAAGCGCACACGGCGGTGAAAATCGAGCCCAAATACAGCAACGACGCAGTGATCTACGTCACCGACGCTTCCCGCGCCGTGGGCGTGGCGACGCAGTTGCTGTCCAAGGAATTGAAGCCGGCCTTCATCGAGAAGACTCGCCTGGAATACATCGAAGTCCGCGAGCGCACCGCCAACCGCAGCGCCCGCACCGAGCGCCTGAGCTACCCGGCGGCCATCGCCAAGAAGCCGCAGTTTGACTGGACCACTTACGAGCCGGTCAAACCGACGTTTACCGGTGCCAAGGTGCTGGACAACATCGACCTGAATGTCCTGGCCGAATACATCGACTGGACGCCGTTCTTTATCTCCTGGGACCTGGCCGGCAAATACCCGCGCATTTTGCAGGACGAAGTGGTCGGTGAAGCCGCCACCGCGCTGTTCGCCGATGCCCAGGAAATGCTAGCCAAGCTGATCGACGAGAAACTCATCAGCGCCCGCGCGGTGTTCGGCTTCTGGCCAGCCAACCAGGTGCGTGAGGATGACATTGAAGTCTACGGCGATGACGGCAAGCCGATTGCCAAGCTGCATCACCTGCGTCAGCAGATCATCAAGACCGACGGCAAACCGAACTTCTCCCTGGCTGACTTCGTTGCACCGAAGGACAGCGAAGTGACCGACTACGTGGGTGGTTTCATCACCACCGCCGGGATCGGTGCCGAAGAAGTGGCGAAGGCTTATCAGGACGCCGGCGACGATTACAACTCGATCATGGTCAAGGCCCTGGCCGACCGTCTGGCCGAGGCGTGCGCCGAGTGGCTGCACCAGCAGGTACGTAAAGACTACTGGGGTTACGCCAAGGACGAGACACTCGACAACGAGGCGCTGATCAAAGAGCTATACACCGGTATCCGCCCTGCCCCGGGCTACCCGGCCTGCCCGGATCACACCGAGAAATCCACATTGTTCAAGTTGCTGGACCCTGAGGCCTCGGAAATGAAAGCCGGCCGCAGCGGCGTGTTCCTTACCGAGCACTACGCCATGTTCCCGGCGGCGGCGGTCAGCGGTTGGTACTTCGCTCACCCACAGGCGCAGTATTTTGCCGTGGGCAAGATCGACAAGGATCAGGTGCAGAGCTACACCTCGCGCAAAGGTCAGGAATTGAGCGTGACCGAGCGGTGGTTGGCGCCGAACCTGGGTTACGACAACTGATGGTGGTCCCGGGAGTCGACTGGTGCGACTCCCGGGGTTCATATGAAAGCTGCAGGTTGACGTTACAGCCCCACCAGCGTCCGTTCTTTTTCAGATAATTCGCGCACCAACGTTCCTTGCTCGAAAAGAAGGTCTGCCTCTATCGCCTGCATGGCGGTTTTGTACTGCTCCTGCGCGCCTTCGCCGTAATTTGGATACGCCTCGTCTACCTCATGCTCTCTGTCTGCGAAACCCTCTCGCACCTGGGCGAACCGTTCAGGGTATTTGTCCTTCAAATAGTCGCTCCAGTACTTGCGGCCGACCAAATCATCAATAAATGCCGATGATTGTTCTGCCACGATCACTTCAGCATAGGCAGCATCCAGCACGGCAGGCGCAACGTTGCCGCTGTAGCGCATGCCTCTTGGTTGCCCCGGCAACTCAAGTCGCTCGGCAAGCCCGATACGATAGGCCAACCGTACTTCCGCCGGATCAGTTGAGCGGCGCTGTGCCTGTCGCTGGACAATGTCGCGGTTAGCGATTTCCTCGACTTTCCCAAGGCGAAACAGGTTCCTGCCAAGTCTGAACAAGACGTTGCCTTGTTGGCCCGGGGAAATTGACTTCGCGGTCTCAAATTCGAAAGCCTTAACTTCTATATCGCTGAACAACAGGATTTGACCATCAACGCAGGTTGCGCCAGACCTCGCCATTTCGAATATCGTATCCCTCAGACCTGCGTCGCTATCGGCCACCCTCAGTACGGTATGGACCCGCCGCACAAGATCAGCACGTCCCGTCAGGAAGTCTGTCGTACCTTCCATTTTGGTCAGCAAATTGAAGAAGAACTGATTGTTTGGCGCTTGCTCAAAGTCATTCCATATCCGTATCAATTCCTCTGAGTCGGCTGCTGACGGAGCGATCCATCGCTCACGAGCGTCGGTACCTGTCACCTCATCCATATCCACTTCTACGTCACTTGCGATCGAGTCATCGCTATCGCTGTCGTTAACGCTGCTGCTGTCGCTAGTGCTATCAAACCGCTCCAGTGCCTCGTCAATCTCTCCTGGCCTCCATCCCACTATCTGCTCGCCCTCCCGCACCTGATTACGCAGCATTAGCAGGCTCGCGCCATCCAGAGTTTCGTTGCTGGCCAAATTCGTGCCCGCACGCAATACCCTGTGTTCATCGGCCATCAGGACCGGCGGAATGGACTCGATCATGTTGTCGCGCAAATCCAGAGCACTGAGCGAGGGGAGCTGAAGCGCTCCCTGCGGCCAGATGATCAGGCGATTGCCACTCAGATCGAGGGCCTGCAAACGGGTAAGAGGACTGATATCCAGCGACTCAAGCCAGTTTTCCGCCAGGTTCAATGACTCCAGGTTGCTCAATCCTGCAAGCTGACGTTGGAGCTGAGGCGCATCGGAAAAACGGTTATTGACTGCCGAAAGTCGCTTGAGGCTGTTCAGTGAGGTAACGGACTCTGGCAATGCACTCAATGCATTGGCATTCAGCGCCAGGGTATGGACATGAGTAAACGCATCAAGGAAATCGCTTAGCCCCTCTTCTCTCAGATACACGTTGTTCAGGTTCAACGCACCGACATGAGCGAAGTCGGCGGGTAGAGCCGGGAGATTGCCCAAGGGGTTATCGGACAGATCAAGGATATAACCTCCCGATGCGCTCTCCACGGCCTGCGCCCCGCGGAGGTTCTGCCTCCAGCACGCCATTATCCGGTCTGCCGCCTGACGACGCTCGGTGGCTGCAATCCACACAGGAGGAGAGGATTCACCCATCTGCTGTGGTGGGGTTTCGATCCATGTGTTCAGGGTCTTCGTCAATGCCTGATGTTGTCTGTCCCATTTGGCCAATTGCTCATACAGGGGGCCAGCGCCGCCATGGCGTAACGTCAGTTCATCAATCATCTGTATCGCCTCGGCGCCTGGCAGATCCGGGTCAAGCCTTCGCAAGCGGGCTTGTGGGGTCAAAAGCGTCAGGTCATTGCCAGGGACAACAGGCAGCGGCAGTAACAAGTCCGGATTTTGTGCGACCAAAACCGGAAAGTACTCTGGCTTACCAATGGTAATGCCCGCCTGCAATCTGGCTCTGGGAATACCCATGGGTGTTTCGGAAGAAGTACTCGCCAGCAAATCGGTGCGGGCCTTGGCCGTCAATCGACAGCCAATCATATCGATCCTTAGAGCGTCGTGGCCGGTCAAGGCAGCCTCAGGAATCGTCGTGATCGCGCTGTTGTTCAACTCGAGCGTGCCGAGGCCGGACAAGTCCAACGCACCTTTTGGCCAGTCTTTAATGGCGGTATGACCCACACGCAGGGTCTTCAAGCGGGTCATGGCGCTGACATCCAGCGAATCGAGCCGGTTAAAGCGCAAGTCCAGGCTTTCAAGGGCAGACAACCGGTTCAAGCGTTGTTGCATACTCGGGGTAATTGTCAGGTGATTTCGGCTCAGCTCCAGATCAGTGAGTTTTCCGAGGTTGTCCAAAGCTGACGGAAGATCCTGCAGTTGATTGCCACACAGATCCAACTCGCTAATGTCGGTGAAGCCGCTCAAAAAACGACTGAAATCCTCGGATGAGGCCACCACACCCGACATTTTCAGGGTTTGCACATGGGCAAAATTCGTTGCTGACAGCGCTGGCAGTTCAGGCAGATCGCCCAGCGCCCAGCCGGACAAATCAAGAGTCGATGAAATGACTTGTCGCGGCATGACAGGCCATGGCCGCACCGTTGAAGGTCCGGCCTGAGGTTGCGAAGACTGCGCCTCCTCCGTACCGCCATAGCGTTTACGCAGACCATCACGCCAGCACTCACGGATTCGCCGGGCAACGGATTCTCGTTCCCGAATGTTGACTTGCCGGCCATTGGCTCTTGCTGTTCGCTGCTGCCATGCCTCCAAATGCTGTCGCAATGCCTGTCCATCCTGGCGCAGTGCATTGGTCCGTGCCAGCAACGCCCGCCCTGCCAACCCCTCAGCCTTCATTCGCCCAAGGGCAATCTTCGAAAGCTCGTCGCTTGTCTCCAGGGCGTTGTATAGCGTGCCTTGGCAATAACGATCCAGCATCTGCCCGGTATCCAGCAAATGCGCAGGATTGTCGTGCACATACTCGTATGCCTTCGAGAAGTCCTCAGTGCTCAGCCTGGCCCAGTTGAGTTTCATGCCAGGCCACAGTGATTCATGACCGGATAGCCATTCAGGGGGAAGTGTCTTGACGCTTGAGTGAGCGAGATCCAGCGACCTGAGCTGCGGCAATTGCAGAGCGCCCTTCGGCCAGGCCTCTGTCGTTCCGTACACACTCAACGAATGCAGTTGAGTCAGGCGACTGACATCCAGCTCGCCCGCCATGCCAATCACGTCCAATCGTTGCAGTTGTGGCATGGCGTCTATCAGCGACTGGGCAGCTTCGGTGAATTCCGGACCCAGCGGCCCTACCATCTCCAGCTCACGAATACTCGGCAGTGCCTTTAGCCTCTCGGCCAGTTGAACCCTGTCGACGCCACCCTGGATCCTCAACCTTAGCGACCGGGCGTTGGGGAACTGGCGCACAAAGGCTTCCGGTGTCTGACTCAATACTCCACCAACGCTCATATTCAGATGTCTTACGTGAGGAAAGTTGCCGGCCAGTTCCGGCAAGCTGTCTGCAGCGCCCACGTCCAGATAAACACTGGCATCGCCATCGTAAATACCCCTCTGCTGCCAGACGTCTCTAATGTTTCGTGCGACTTGATAGCGAACAGTATTCCAGTCGCCGCTGTGTGCCCATTGTTCGAGCTGCGCCGTCAGTGCCTCGTATTCCCGGCCCCGCATGTTCAATAAATTGGCGATCTGCGTTTCGGTCATGCCATCCAGCGCAAGCTGGATGACCATCGATTCCGCCAACTCATCGGAGAAGTTCGGATAGACATCCCGCAACCTGGAGACCAACGAGGGATTCACCGTTGCTCCGGCACCCCGCCCGCTCAATGGGTAGCCGACCCTGCCGTCGGGCAGTCGCACCGGCGGACGGAATCGTGGCGTGGCGGCGTTAGGCACGAGGGTTTCCATCATCTGATCACGGTGGCCCATGGCATAGATGCTCAATGTCTTTTGTAACTTGGCACCCTGCGCCACATTGGGCATGCCCAACTGTGTGCGGACGTCGTCCGGCAACGCATGCATGACCGAAGAGAAAAAGTTGTCGCCTTCTTTCGGCACGCTGTTCAACGCGTTTTGTTGCTGGTCGAAGGCCTGGAACTGGTTGGCTTGATGATGTTGATAGCCGTCCTTGACCAGGTATTTGACTTGCTCGGCCGTCTCGCTACCGATGCTGTCGAGCAGTTTTCCACCGCAATCGCCCTGACGAACTTCCAGGCGCAGGTTTTTCGGCCAGTCAGGGAGTTTTTCCAGGCTGTGCAGTGCCAGACGCTGGCTGTCGGATGACGCCATGCTCTCCAGTTGCAATCCGGCCAGGGCCTTGTTCAGCCGAGTCACCCGGGCGCGCGCACGCCCCTTGAGCAACAGACTGGTGGGGAGTCGGCCGGTTTGTTTGATGTACAGCCGCTCCTTGGCTGTGGCATTGGTCAGTACTTCTTGCGCCGCGTCCGTCGATAGACTGGGGGAAGTACGTTGCAGCGCCTGAATTTCACGCGTTGTTGCCTTGGAGTCCTGGCTGAGTTTGTCGAACAATGAAGTTTTGTTGCCCGAAAGCTGGTCGCCAAGCTGTTGTCGGAAAACCGTTTCACGCTCTGCCTCGACCCGCGCACCGTCACCCCCCAGCAAACGAACGATTTCTTCCTCATCCAGTGCCGCAAGCACTCGTTCGGGCAATTTCCCGGCAGACACATCCTCACGGGAAATCCTGATGCTCGGTTTCATGGGTGTCGACGCCTCACCGTAGCGGGACGAAGCACCGCTCAGGCTTGCATTGTCGAACACGTCGATCACCCGCCCCTGCGGCCAACGCGGCATATTGATCACGTGCGGCAAGACGTCGTTGTAGCGGCTGTCCGGCACTGGCTGATCGAGACGAATCTGTTCAATCATTTCATTGAGCTGACGGTCGATCTGAAACTGCCGCAACGTGTCGGATAACGCTGATGGCAAGCGCAGGTTATCCGTATGGATCTTGCGCAGCACGTCGTCGTTAACGCCGCTGATATCGGCAATTTTCTCCAGCGTCGCCGCGTCAATACCGTCAGTGACCGGTCCAAGACGTCGTAACAAGGTGGCACGATCCCACTCCAGCGGGCGCTCGAAACGATGGCGCCACGCGCCCTCACCGTTGTGTTCAAGAACGGGGGAGTAAGCGTCCGGGGCCGTCGGGTGTTTGAGACGCCATTTGTTCAACTTGGGGTCGAAGGTTTTTTCGTAGACGTTACCGTCGAGCCTGATATAGGTCTTGCCGTCCACTTCATACTGCCCAAGCTTGTTGGGCTTGAGCCCCGCCGGCAAGACCCTGTCGCTCAGGTACGGCGTCAAGCCAGGCCGCCACAACTGTTCGCTGCCAAACGGCAATTTAACCTTGACCAGGCCATCGACGATGGGTGTGGACAGCACTTTCGGCGCTTTACTGGCAACCGCGCCTACAGCCGCCATGAATGCCACGTTCACGGCCACCGACTTCAAATAACTCCAGGCCTGATCCGTGTCCCCGATACTCCAGGCTTCAACCCCGTGATAAATGTCTGTGGTCAGTTGCACCGCCATCACGGCCATCATTACCTCGCCCAGGCCAGGCACAAAAAATGCGGCCACGTTGAGTATGTTCAGCCCCCACTCGGCATAGCGGGCGAGTCGTTCATACCAGGCGTCATGATCGACCTTGGCCGTCGGCACCGCCAGTTGCTCGGCAGTCTCCTTGAGGCGCGTCTGGTGCCGCGTGTACAGCTCGCCGAACAGCTCCGTGTCAAAAAACTCTTCACTGATATCAAGAGCCGGCTCATCCCGGTAAACATTTTCGTAGACGCCGTCGATGTGCCCCAAGAGGGTCTGTTTACGGTAAGGGAAATCCGGGTTCCATTTGAGTGTTTGCAGAGCAGTCTTGATCTTGCCGAGGAACTTGCCCGCATCACCGTGGGGGATGAGCCTGAGGAAAGAGCGCTGGTAATTCACATCGCGCAGCCTGTAGCTCAGGTCATTTTCAAAGGACTTGAGCGAGGCATATTCCATGACCGGCGCCACCGGATCACCCGGAATACAGACGATGATCCGCGAGTCCTGGTAACCCAGTACGTCAAACAGGTTTACACCGGGATTGGTCCAGCTGAAGTTGACCTTTTTAGCTTTGCGCCGGCTTGCGCCAATGACAAACAGCTCACTGACGGGCGACCCCAGCACATGCAACTGACTGAAAGTGACGCGTTCACCGTCCAGTGTTGGCGATTTGTCGCCGTTGAGCACGGCCAGCAATGTGCTGTAGGCCGATGGCGTGATCAGCGATTTGAGGTGGGCGATATGGGCATGCACCCGCAGACTGTCCTTCCACGCGCCGACGGTTTGGGTGCGCACGGTGGCGGCCCTGTCCGCGGCGTCAAACATCGCCGTCAGGTGTTCCTGATACTGCTTGCCGATATCCAGTTCACGGCATAGCGAGGCGAAATCGGCGGGCTTTATCGGTAGCTTCTTGATCCTGTAGCGCGTTGAAGGGCCCTTTTCCGGATAGTCCCAACCGTAAGGTCCTCCTTGAGTTTCCAGATAGGCAGCCCGTTTACCTCGCTCAGCAATGACGTCACGTTCACCAAACACCTGGTCTTCTTCAAAATTGCGCAGTGCCAGTTGCAGCAGTGTCTGGTGAGTGATGAGCGAGCCTGCAAAGGGCTCGTAGAGCCAGGTCTGCGCAACATCAACATTCAACCCGAACTTTTTTTGCAACGCCGCTTCGAGCAACGGTTGCGCGAAATCGGTGACTCCTTTGAGCCCGGCGAGTGTTTTTGCCAGGGTTTCGTTGGAGGTTCGACTGCGCTTCTGGTCGTCCCGTACAGTTTGTCGTTGGTCGCTGGAGGCCTTCTGAAACCAGTCCGGCATGGCATTTTCGGCCAGGCCTCCCGGTGTTCTCGCCCGATCCAGAGCCCGGAAGTTTGCCGGGGTCAGGTGGCGTATCCGATCGTGCAGCTTTTTTTTGATGAAATGGTTGTGAAGGCCCTTTTCCTGGACCGATGGGATTCCACTCATGTGGCAATACCTGATGCTGTCGAATGAAGCACCAGTCAATCAGCAGGTTTGACGTCCAGGGCGGTACATATTTATACCGCGTGGCGCCGGGGGCGATCTTCTTTCCGTGGGTTGTCTATGCTTGTCTTACTCAAACGGGAGACGAGGGGTTTATGGACGATCCAGCCGACAAAAAGCCGCCCACTTTCTGGCAGATGCTGCACAGCGTCATGGCGGCGGCGTTCGGGGTGCAGAGCGGGAAGAACCGGGCGCGGGACTTCACTCACGGCAAGCCCAGTCATTTCGTGATTCTGGGGATTTTGTTCACCGCGGTGTTCGCATTGACGCTGTATGGCATCGTGCAACTGGTGGTGCATCTGGCCGGGGTTTAGCGCATCAAGGTTTGCAGACTGAACGGATAGCGATACGACGTCGGCCGGCCCTTGGCTGAAAGACGGCGGAAGTTCACACCGTAATCCGGTGATTCCCCCATGGCCAGCAATCGCCGGGCCTGTGCCTTGTCGATCAATTGCAGCAACGGGATTCTCCGGTCTCGGCCGCCGTAATGGCTGAGATCCACGCCTTGCTCAAGATCATGCAGCTCCACCAGCGCCCAACCGCCCAACGTGAAGTGCCCGCCCAACAGCACGCTAATGCGTCCGTCGACCGTCGCCTGTAACGCCGCCGGCGAGGTGTTGACCGCACTGAACAATGCATCCTTGCCGGGTAGCCCACCCGTCTCCGAAAACGCCTGCATGGCGCCAAACGCCATTTCGTCATTGGCTGACCACACCAGCGAGACCTTCGGGTAACGCCGGAACAGCAGTTTGGCCTGTTCATAGGCCCGTTCCCGGGTCCAGCCGCTATAAACCAGTTGGCGCAAGCGTACTTCAGGGTGCTCGGCCAAGGCCCGCATCATGCCTTGCTCGCGCAGTTGCGCCGAAGGGGTGATCTTCAGGCCGGAAAACGCCAGCAACTCGATGACCTGACCGGGCGCCGCGGGCGGATGCTGGCGAATCAGCTCCTTGAGCATCAGGTAGCCGCCCTCCTCATCGTTGGGCACCAGGCTGCCCAAGCGCTCAGGGCGCTCGCCCAACAGACTCATTTGGTTGGCCGTCAGGGACGCGTTGACCATGAACAGCTTTACCCCGCTGCCCTGGGCCAGACGAATGATCTGCGGGGCGACGTACTGTTCGTTGGCGAACACCAGATAGTCCGGACGATCAGGGCCTTGCAGCGCCTGACGCGCTTGCGCCAACGTGAGCTCCGGCATGCGTCGGGAATAGAGAATCTGCAGATCAATGCCCAGATCCGTGGCTGCCGCCTGCATGAATTGCGAATAGCTGATCCAGAAGGCCTCGTCAGTCTTTCCGGGGCTCAGGAACAATACCGATTCCGCGCGCGAAACGGGGCCGTAAACCGCGCCGCACATCAGCAGGAATGAGTAGAAAAACTTCAACATTGATCGTCCGAGCCCCCCGGCAATTCGCCGCGCATTATAGCCAGCGAAGTCCCGGAAAACGGCGTTTATTCCGGTTATTGTCCGACAATCGTCGGAATCGGGCCCGGACGGGGTCGGTTATTGATGGCTGACCCAAAATACCGCTGTGCCCACGACCAGGATGATCAGGAACAGAATGGCCCAAGCATCGACCGTGCTATCGGGTTTTGACGTTTTGGTAGGGTTGCTCATTGCATCGCCTCTTGTCGGTTTTATCGGTGATTGCATAAAGACTCGAGCACAGTTAAGACGATGATTGCCCGCACCACAAATGTGGGTTTTGCCTCATTGGCCTTCATTAGTCGTTTTGGTTCTTTACATATACTCAAACATCACTTTTGCGCATAACTGCAAACTGGTATCTTGCCCCGGCTCCGTTGGGAGTGCGCGGCCGTGCGCGCAGAATTGCCGAGGCAGTATCGAGACTTCAGCAAGCCAAAAACGCAGCTGGATCCGACCGGCCCAAGCCTGAGAACAGGACTTATATGTACGTATACGACGAGTACGATCAGCGGATCATCGAGGACCGCGTCAAGCAGTTCCGTGATCAGACCCGACGCTATCTGGCAGGCGAGCTGAGCGAAGAAGAATTCCGCCCCCTGCGCCTGCAAAATGGCCTTTACATCCAGCGCTTCGCGCCGATGTTGCGGGTGGCGGTGCCTTACGGCCAACTGACTTCGCGCCAGACGCGAATGATGGCCAGAATTGCCCGTGATTTCGACAAGGGCTATGCCCACATCAGCACCCGGCAGAACGTACAGTTCAACTGGCCGGCGCTGGAAGACATCCCGGACATCCTTGCCGAACTGGCGACCGTGCAAATGCACGCGATCCAGACCAGCGGCAACTGCTTGCGCAACGTCACCACCGACCAGTTCGCCGGTGTCGCTGCCGACGAGCTGATCGATCCGCGCCCGTGGTGCGAGATCGTCCGCCAATGGACCACGTTCCACCCTGAATTCGCTTACTTGCCGCGCAAGTTCAAGATCGCCATCAACGGTTCGACTTCCGACCGTGCGGCCATCGAAGTCCATGACATCGGCCTTGAGCCGGTGCACAACGCCGCTGGCGAGCTGGGCTTCCGTGTGCTGGTGGGTGGCGGTCTCGGCCGTACCCCTGTGGTGGGCGCGTTCATCAATGAATTCCTGCCGTGGCAAGACCTGTTGAGCTACCTCGACGCCATCTTGCGGGTGTACAACCGCTACGGTCGTCGCGACAACAAGTACAAGGCGCGGATCAAGATTCTGGTCAAGGCCCTGACACCTGAAGTCTTCGCACAAAAAGTCGACGCAGAGATGGAACACCTTCGCGGTGGCCAGACCACGCTGACCGAAGCCGAAGTGCATCGCGTCGCCAAACACTTCGTTGATCCGGAGTACAAGGCTCTGGACAACCAGACCCTGGCATTGGCCGAACTCGACAAAGAACACCCGGGCTTCGCGCGCTGGCGCAGCCGCAATACCCTGGCCCACAAAAAGCCGGGTTATGTGGCCGTGACCCTGTCCCTGAAGCCGACCGGTGTTGCACCGGGCGACATCACCGACAAGCAGCTCGATGCCGTTGCCGACCTGGCCGATCGTTACAGCTTCGGTCAACTGCGCACCTCCCACGAGCAGAACATCATTCTGGCCGACGTTGAGCAGTCCCAACTGTTCGCGATGTGGGGCGAGTTGCGCGAGCAAGGTTTCGCCACGCCGAACATCGGCTTGCTGACCGACATCATCTGCTGCCCGGGCGGCGACTTCTGCTCCCTGGCCAACGCCAAGTCGATCCCGATCGCCGAATCGATCCAGCGTCGCTTCGAAGACCTGGATTACCTGTTCGACATCGGCGAACTGGACCTGAACATCTCCGGCTGCATGAACGCCTGTGGTCACCACCACGTCGGCCACATCGGCATCCTCGGGGTGGACAAGAAAGGCGAAGAGTTCTACCAGGTTTCCCTGGGTGGCAGCGGAAGTCGCGACGCCAGCCTCGGTAAAATTCTCGGCCCGTCCTTCGCCCAGGAAGCCATGCCTGATGTAATTGAAAAGCTGATCGACGTGTACATCGAACAACGTACCGAAGACGAGCGTTTCATCGACACCTATCAGCGCATTGGCATCGACCTCTTCAAGGAGCGCGTCTATGCAGCGAATAATTAAGAACAACGAAGTCGTCGACGAAACCTGGCACTTGCTGCCCAAGGACTTCAACATCGACGAGATCAGCAACTGCGACGACTACATCGTCCCGTTGCAGCTTTGGCGCGAACACAGCCGTATGCTCAAGGCCCGCGATGGCGGCCTGGGCGTATGGCTGGATGCCGATGAAGAAGCCGAAGAGATTGGTGACGACGTGGAAAATTTCCAGGTGATCGCCCTGAATTTCCCGGCCTTCACCGACGGCCGCAACTACTCCAACGCCCGCCTGCTGCGTGACCGTTATGGTTTCAAAGGCGAATTGCGGGCGATTGGCGATATACTGCGCGACCAGCTGTTCTACCTGCACCGCTGCGGTTTCGACGCCTTTGCGATCCGCGCCGATAAAGACCCGTACGAAGCCCTGGAAGGTCTCAAGGACTTCTCGGTGACCTATCAGGCTGCTACCGACGAACCGCTGCCGCTGTTCCGTCGCCGCTAAGTACGCGTAAACAAAAAGCCCTGAATCGGAAATCCGGTTCAGGGCTTTTTTGTGTCCGGCGTAAACGATTACGCGAGGGTGCTTACCAGAAGCGTTGCTGAGTCAACCGGCTCCACCAGCTCAGCAGCACACGATCGACCGAGCCGCTGGCCGCCATGCCGATGCGCTCCTGCAGGCTTTTGCGTTCGGCGTAGTGCAAGTGGTACAGCTCGGACTTCTTGGCGCGCTCGGCGAGGTATTCATCGCTGGTCTTGAGTTCGTCCACCAGTTGCTTGTCCAGCGCCGCGACGCCGAGCCAGATTTCACCGGTGGCCACTTCGTCGATGGCCAGTTGCGGGCGATAGCGCGAAACGAAGTTCTTGAACAACTGGTGAGTGATGTCCAGGTCTTCCTGGAACTTCTCGCGGCCCTTCTCGGTGTTTTCGCCAAACACCGTCAGGGTGCGCTTGTATTCGCCCGCGGTCAGCACTTCGAAGTCGATGTCGTGCTTTTTCAGCAGGCGGTTGACGTTAGGCAACTGCGCCACGACGCCAATCGAGCCGAGGATCGCGAACGGCGCGCTGATGATCTTCTCGCCGATGCACGCCATCATGTAGCCGCCGCTGGCCGCGACCTTGTCGATGCACACGGTCAACGGCACACCGGCATCACGAATACGCGCCAGTTGCGAGGACGCCAGGCCGTAGCTGTGAACCATGCCACCGCCGCTTTCCAGACGCAGCACTACTTCATCCTTGGGCGTGGCGAGGGTCAGCAGCGCGGTGATTTCATGGCGCAGGCTTTCAGTCGCCGATGCCTTGATGTCGCCATCGAAATCCAGCACGAACACCCGTGGTTTGGCCTCGGTTTTCTTCTTTTGCTTTTTCTCGGTTTTAGCTTCGACCTTGCGCAAGGCCTTGAGCTGGTCCTTGTCGAGCAAGGTTTGCTCCAGGCGTTCGCGCAGCCCTTTGTAGAAATCATTGAGTTTGCTGACTTGCAACTGGCCGGTCGACTTGCGTCGACCTTTGCTGCGCAACGCCGCGAAACTGGCCAGGACCACCAGGATGGCGATCACCAGTGTCACGGTTTTAGCCAGAAAAACTGCGTACTCGGCAAAAAACTCCACAGGGACTCCTTTAATACGATGCGCTGCATAAACGCGCGCGGGATACCTCCAGCATACCCATGCGCCGCGTCGGCGGCCAGCCGTGAAACCTTTGGCAACCAGCCTGTAACGGGCATTTCAAACAAGCGTATGTTTTTTCATTGACAGCTCACCGTCATCCTCATAACCTCGCCGAACCTTCAACGTAGCGGGATGAAGCGGACGTGGGCAGTATCTATTTGATTCGACATGGCCAGGCCTCCTTTGGTGCAGACGACTATGACGTCCTGTCGCCGACCGGTGTTCGCCAGGCAGAAGTCCTCGGCCAGCACCTCGCCGAGCTGGGTATCAGCTTCGATCGCTGCCTCTCGGGCGATCTGCGCCGCCAGCAGCACACGGCCAATAGCGCACTGGAACAGTTCGCTGCGGCAGGCCTGCCGGTTCCCGTCCTGGAAATCGATTCCGCTTTCAATGAGTTTGACGCCGACGCGGTGATCCGCGCGCTGCTGCCGGCCATGTTACCGGACGAACCCGAAGCGCTGCACATCCTGCGCAATGCCGCGCAAAACCGCGGTGAGTTCCAGCGAATCTTCGCCCTGATTATCGAACGCTGGCTCGCCGGCACCTATGACACACCGGGCCTGGAAAGCTGGCTGGGGTTTGTCGAACGGGTACAAGCCGGTTTGCAGCGAATCCTCGAAAGCGCCGACAACACCCAGAAAATCGCCGTGTTCACCTCCGGCGGCACCATCACGGCCCTGCTCCATCTCATTACGCAAATGCCTGCCAGGCAGGCGTTTGAACTGAACTGGCAAATCGTCAACACCTCGCTCAACCTGCTGAAGTTTCGCGGTCGTGAGGTGGCTCTGTCTTCTTTCAACAGTCATGCGCACCTGCAACTGTTGAAGACCCCGGAACTCATCACGTTTCGCTGAGTCCGGACTATTGTGACCCTGGCTGTATTCACCCAGCTCTAATTACCCAAGAAAGGATCGAACCATGACCTCCGTAGCTGATGCCGTACAAGCAATGAAAGCCAAGTTCAACCCAGCCGCTGCTGCCGGTCTGGACCTGGTATTCGGTTTCCGCATCGACGACACCAAGAACTTCTCGCTGATCGTCAAGGACAGCACCTGCGAGCTCCAGGAAGGCGAAAACCCGGACGCCCAGGTGACTCTGGTCATGGACGGCGAAACCCTGGAAGGCATCGTCGACGGTTCGACTGACGGTATGCAAGCGTTCATGGGCGGCAAACTGCGCGCTGAAGGCGACATGATGCTGGCCATGAAACTGTCCGAGTTGTTCCCGAGCTAAGACAGCGGCTCCCGGTCTTCGGGAGCACGTCTGGCTGCAAACGAATCCCGCCCTTCGAGGCGGGATTCGTCGTTTTTCGCCATCGGAAAACGGCTACCTGTGGATTTGCCGTCTATATTCCTTCTGGCCGCATGCGTCAGACATCGGCTGTTTGCCTTCGCTTTTTTATGAAGAGCCTTTGTGCGGAGCACTGCCCATGAGCCCACCTGACGACCACGACGGATTCAACCGCCGTCGTGTACTGCAAGGCCTTTCGGCAGGCGCCGTCGGCGCCTGGATCAGCCCGCTAATCGCAGAGAGTAAAACCATGCCCGACGCCCCCGCTGACCTCATCCTGTATAACGGACGCCTGCACACCGTCGATCGTAAAAAACCCCAGGCCAGCGCCGTCGCGATCAAGGATGGACGCTTCGTGGTGGTCGGCAGCGATGCCCAGGCCATGGCCCTGCAAGGCCCTGGCACACAGATTATCGACCTGCACGGTCGCACGGTGATTCCCGGTCTCAACGACTCGCACCTGCACCTGATTCGTGGTGGCCTCAACTACAACCTCGAACTGCGCTGGGAAGGCGTCCCTTCACTGGTCGATGCGCTGCGCATGCTCAAGGATCAAGCCGATCGCACACCCACGCCGCAATGGGTGCGGGTGGTCGGTGGCTGGAACGAATTCCAGTTCGCCGAAAAACGCCTGCCGACGATTGATGAACTGAACAAGGCCGCGCCAGACACCCCGGTATTCGTCCTGCACCTCTATGATCGTGCACTGCTCAACCGAGCCGCGTTGAAGGTAGTCGGGTATACCCGTGACACGCCGAACCCGCCGGGTGGTGAAATCCAGCGCGATAGCAATGGCGACCCGACCGGCATGCTGATCGCCCGCCCCAACGCGATGATTCTCTACTCGACCCTGGCCAAAGGGCCGAAACTGCCGCTGGAATACCAGGTCAACTCGACCCGTCAGTTCATGCGCGAACTCAATCGCCTCGGCGTCACCAGCGCCATCGATGCCGGCGGCGGTTATCAGAATTATCCGGACGACTATCAAGTCATCCAACAACTGGCCAAAGACCAACAACTCACGGTGCGTATCGCCTACAACCTGTTCACGCAAAAACCCAAGGAAGAGCTGACCGACTTCAAAAACTGGACCAGCACCTCCCACTACGGTCAGGGCGACGATTTTCTTCGACACAACGGTGCCGGGGAAATGCTGGTGTTCTCGGCGGCCGATTTCGAAGACTTCCTCGAACCCCGCCCAGACCTGCCGCAAACCATGGAACAGGAACTGGAACCTGTGGTCCGCCATCTGGTGGAGCAGCGCTGGCCGTTCCGTCTGCACGCCACGTACAACGAATCCATCAGCCGCATGCTCGACGTGTTCGAGAAGGTCAATCGCGACATTCCGTTCGACGGTTTGCCGTGGTTTTTCGACCACGCCGAAACCATCACCCCGCAGAACATCGAACGGGTCAAAGCCCTCGGCGGTGGCATCGCGATCCAGGACCGCATGGCATTCCAGGGCGAATACTTCGTCGACCGTTACGGTGCCAAGGCTGCCGAAGCCACGCCGCCCATTGCTCGTATGCTGGCCGAAGGCATTCCGGTCGGTGCCGGCACCGATGCCACGCGCGTGTCCAGCTACAACCCCTGGACTTCGCTGTACTGGCTGGTCAGCGGTCGCACCGTCGGAGGTCTGGCGCTGTACCCGCAAGGCTTGAGCCGCGATACCGCGCTGGAACTCTTCACCCACGGCAGCGCCTGGTTTTCCTCCGAGCAAGGCAAAAAAGGACAGATCAAGGTCGGACAATTGGCGGACTTGATTGCGCTGTCGGCGGACTATTTCCACATCGAGGATGAAGCCGTCAAATGGATCGAATCGGTCCTGACCATCGTCGACGGCAAGATCGTCTACGGCAGCGTCGAATTTGAAAAACTCGGGCCGCCTCCAGTTCCGGTGGTGCCTGAGTGGTCGCCCGTTGCCAAAGTACCGGGCCATTGGAAACCCCTGGCGCCGCTGACGGCACAAGTTCATCAATGCGTCGGGGCTTGCGCGGTGCATGCGCATAGTCACGAGAGAGCGAGACTGTCGTCCGCACCGGTCAGTGATTTCGCCGGTTTCTGGGGAGCGTTTGGTTGTTCGTGTTTTGCGTTTTGAAATGAGCCGCTAAAAGATCGCAGCCTGCGGCAGCTCCTCGATC
Source organism: Pseudomonas sp. TH39(2020) (assembly GCF_016650715.1). Taxonomy (NCBI): domain Bacteria; kingdom Pseudomonadati; phylum Pseudomonadota; class Gammaproteobacteria; order Pseudomonadales; family Pseudomonadaceae; genus Pseudomonas; species Pseudomonas sp. TH39(2020). The sequence continues at coordinate 180,376 of NZ_JAEKFF010000005.1, forward strand.
CCTGTAGCAGCTGCCGAAGGCTGCGTTCGGCTGCTCAGCAGTCGTGAATCCTGCTGCACGGTCTTCCTGACACACCGCATGTGCCGATTTTACGACTGCTACGCAGCCGAACGCAGGCTTCGCCAGCTGCTACATGAACTGATCCGGCGGTATCCGTTTACAATGCCTGCACCTCCTGTACCGGCCGCCCCATGGACATCGATCTCGCCCGCACCTTTCTGGAAATCGTCCGCCACGGCAGCCTTGCCGCAGCGGCTGAAAAACTTCACGTCACCCAGACCGCGATCACTGCGCGTGTGCAGAAACTCGAGAGTCAACTGGGCAGCACGCTGTTCGTGCGCAATCGCGCCGGTGCGCGCCTGACGCCTAACGGTGAAGCCTTCGTGGTCTACGCCAATCAACTGGTCGAAACCTGGGAAGCGGCGCGACGGGACTTACCGTTGCCCGAGGGATACCGCGACGTGTTGCACATCGGTGGCGAGGTCAGTCTGTGCAACCCGCTGATGCTCAGCTGGGCCGGCGCACTGCGCGAGAAGATCCCCAGCCACGCCCTGCGCATGGAAATCCGTGACGGTGAAAACCTGTTGCGCCAGCTGGAACTGGGGGTTCTGGATGCGGCGCTGGTTTACCAGCCCGAGTATTGGCCACGCCTGCAAGTCGAGCAGGTGCTGGAAGAAAAACTGGTCCTCATCCGCCTGGCCGCAAGACCCGATCCCTACGTGTACATCGACTGGGGCCCGGACTTCCGCCGTCAGCACGATGCGGCCCTGCCGGAAAAAGCCAAAGCTGCGTTGAGCTTCAACCTCGGCCCACTGGGTTTGCAGTACATTCTGGAAAACGGCGGCAGCGGCTACTTCCGCACCCGGGTGGTCCAGAGCTATCTGGAAAGCGGTGTGCTGGAGCAAGTGCCCAAAGCCCCGGAATTCAGCTACCCGACCTATCTGGTTTACTCCCGCGACCGCGACTCGGCGACCCTGCAACAAGCCTTCGACCTGCTGCGCGAAGTGATCAAATCCGACGATGACTGGTCGCAACGCTGGAACCCGCTGACCTGAATCCGGCTTGCACCGGAGCATAGCGGTTGCGTCCTCAAGGTTTGGCCAGCCAAAACGCCGGGATCGTCTAATCTGCTGGAGATAACAATAATTACAGGTGATTGCAGTGAGGCAGACCACCGAAGCTTTCCGCACCCGCTACCGCGCTGCTATTCATCCGCTCTACAACCCATGGCTGCACGGCGCTTTTGTGCTGCTCTTCGGGTTACTGGCCATCGGCGGATTCTGGAGCACCGTGCATCAGGTTCATCCACTGGAATGGCTGGCAGTGCCGTTGACGTTGTTGTTTTTCAACTTCGGCGTGTACTTGGTCCATCGGCACTTGGGGCATCACAAAAAGAACTTCGCGCGGATGTTCTATGCCCGCCATGCCGGCGACCATCACAGCTTTTTCGCCCCCGGCCACATGACCTACGACACTGCCCGGGACTGGCGGGTGATTCTGTTTCCAGCCTGGCTGATCGTGTTGCACACGGTCGTCATCACCCTGCCCGTCTGGTGGCTGCTTGAGCAGTTCGATGCCAACGTCGCCGGGTTGTTCGGCGGCTGTCTGGTCCTCGGCTACCTGACCTATGAAGTGTTCCATGCCTGCGAGCACCTGCCACCCGAGAATCCCGTCACACGGTTGCCGTGGATCCGCCAGATGCGCCGCCTGCATGAACTGCATCACCGTCGTGAGCTGATGCAGGAACGCAATTTCAATATCGTTTTTCCGCTGATGGACTACCTGTTCGGCACCCTCTATTGGGAACCGGAGCCGATCGACCTGCACCCGACGAGAATGCCCATGACCTGCATGCAGCATCAGATCGACATTGCTGGAGACCCGATTGACGTGCTCGCCTACGCCAGCACCGTGACCCGTTGGCCGGAGTGGCATCCTTCGTCCCTCAAGGTCGATGGCCAGAGCGGTCCGGCGCAAGCCGGGGGGCGGTTTGAGGAAGACATCAAGGCGGGAGGGCGTGAGGGCCACTTGCACTGGGAAGTTAACGAATACCTGCCAGGACGCCGCTGGAGTGCCTGGGCCCATGACGATCACGGGTTGTCTTTAGTGGTGACTTACGAGTGCGCGGCCTTGGGCGACGGCACACGCTTCGTCCGCACCCTGGAGTATCGGTTCAGCGGCCTGGTGATGCGCATTGCCAATCGACTGCTGCTCAAGCGGCGCATCGATCGTGAGTCGGCAGCGTCAATGCTGGCATTGCGCGAGATGGCGCAAAAACAATTGGCCCCGGCAGGAGTCAGCGCATGAGTCGAACCGTCAAGTTTCGTCATGTGGCGTTGCTGGTGATCGTTGCCATCGGCGCCTTCCTGCTGCTGATGCCGACCAAGGTTCAACCGGTGGCCTGGACACCGCCACCGGCGCCTTCCCTCACCAGCGGCATCTACGCCGACAATCAGCGCCTCAAAGGCGTGGAGCGCGTCGGCGCCGCTGATATCGACGGACCGGAAGCGTTGCTGCTGGAGGAAGACGTCCTCATCACGGGTTTGCATGACGGCCGATTGATCCGTACCAGCCTCGACGGCAAGGTCACCAAGGTTCTGGCCGATACGGGCGGTAGACCCTTGGGCCTGGCCCGCCATCCCAATGGTCTGCTGGTGATTGCCGACGGGGTCAAGGGCTTGCTGTCACTGGATGCCCAGGGCCGGTTGATTCCATTGACCACGGCGGCCAACGGCGTGCCCTTCGGCTTCACCGACGATGTGGCGATCGACAAATCCGGGCACTACGCCTATTTCAGTGATGCCTCCAGCCGCTTTGGCTACGGCAGTGACGGCGAAGCGATCATCGAGCACGGCGGCGATGGCCGCTTGCTGCGTTATGACTTCCAGACCGGCAAAACCGCGGTCCTGCTGGATAAGCTGGAATTCGCCAACGGCGTGACCCTGGGCCCGGACGATGCCTTTGTGTTGGTCAACGAAACGGGCGCCTATCGCATCAGTCGTTACTGGCTGAGCGGGCCCAAAGCCGGTACCCATGATCTATTCATCGATAATCTGCCAGGCTTGCCGGACAACCTCGCGTTCAATGGTCGCGACCGCTTCTGGGTGGCACTTTATGCACCGCGTAACGCACTGCTCGATGCCACCGCGCCCCATCCCTTCGTGCGCAAGATGATCGTGCGAGCCATGACTGTCCTGCCTAAACCGGTGGAGAAACGCGCCTTTGCGCTGGGGCTGGATCTGGACGGTAAAGTCATCGCCAACTTGCAGGACGGTAGCCGCGACAACTACTCGCCGATCACTACCGTTCGCGAGTATGGCGATTGGTTGTACTTCGGGTCGTTGAAGGCCAAAAACATGGCGCGATTGCCGTTGAGCACCGCGCTGCAGTAAAGATCAAAAGATCGTGGTTTAGCGCGGATCCACCTCGCCATCGCGCACCGCATTATCCGTTTCCTCAAGCACCCTTTCCGGGTCCATGGCGGTGGAGTCATCCTCGTCCAGCGGGCGCGCGCCTTCATTGTCGGGCAGTTCGTCGATGCCCGGCTCGTCTTCGGGATGGAGGGTGGTGCGTCCTGGACTCAGGGGTTCGGGATGTGTCGGGATGGGGTCGTAGCCACCCTGCTCTTCGCTGGGGAATTTTGGATTCATGAGGCACCTCGCATGGAGCCGTAAATTCGGACTCTATTCATTCGAGGTGCCGGTATTTATCGCCGTTCCAATTTTTCAGTCACCGATCGTCGGTGACCAGACAAGGCGCGTCAGGACGGCGTCTGGAGCCGATCAACGATCTTTTGCTTAACCTGCACGCGCTTCTCCTTGAGTTTCTTCAATGCGTCATCGCTGGGCGCATCCGATTTGGCGGTTTCGGCCTTTACGACCTCGGCGTCCGCCTGCGAATACTTGTTGATCAGTGAATCCAGTAATGGATCCTTGGTGCGTTTTTGCTGGATATCTTCCTTTGAAAGTTTGAGATCCTGATAAAGGTCGTGTGGCACCGGCATGGAACACCTCCGTTTGTTGATCGGAGGCAAACGCGATCAATAGCGTTCACCAACTATCAGAATGGCCTTGGTTAGCCGGTTCTGTCGACCGCCTATCAGACCAGCGGTGCCCGTTCGTCGCCATGGCGCAAACGCAATAAAACCTTTGTCCACTCGTCGGCATCCACACGTTAACGATCAATCGATCGCCCATGAAAACCTGTGTGGAGAATAACCAATGGACGGATTTACCCTGCGCCACCTCACGTTGGCCGTTGCCTTGAGCACCAGCATGGGCGCGGCGTTCGCTGCCACTTCCAATGACTTCGTCGACAGCGCGGCCGCGGGCGGTATCGCGGAAGTCGAAACGAGCCGACTGGCCCTGGAAAAAAGCTCATCGGCGGACATCAAGGCATTCGCCAACATGATGATCACCGACCACTCCAAGGCCAACGATGAACTGGCGGCGCTGGCGAAAAAGCATGACATCAAGGTGCCGGACAGCACGACGCTGGTCAAACAGGCGAAAGAGAAAATCCTCGACTTACGCGATGAATCCTTCGATGCGGCTTACGCCAACAATCAGGTGAAGGCCCATGAAGACACCATTGAGCTGTTCAAGAAAGAAGCCGACACCGTGACGGACGACAGAACCAAAGGCGCCACGGAGCTCAAAGGTTTCGCGCAAAAAATGCTGCCGGCGTTGGAGAAGCATCTGGATATGGCGAAAAAACTCCAGGCTGCTCACCCCAGTAAATAACGCCCACAAAAAGGCCGCATCGATTGATGCGGCCTTTTCACGAATTGACTAGCCGCCATCGGTGTCGATGTCGGCATCGGTGTCATCTCCGGGTTTTGGCCGATCGGGATTCGGCTTGAAACCGGGGCTGAACTCATTGTCGTTATCGGTGTTGAGTTGCTTCTGGTCGACCGCTTTGTCTGCGCTTTCCGGTTCAGCGGTTTTCGCCTCTTCCTCAAGATCACTGTCATCTTGCATAAGTACCTCGTTCATCACATGTGCGCGGCTGAAACAGTCGAGCCTTGAAGATTCGAAACCGCCCGGCTAGCAACGTTCCATCGAATGGATCGCCGCCCCTTTGACTATGCTCAAGTGAACGGACACTTGTTGATCATGTACAGCTGTTGGTCATTGCTCTGGAGCCTGTCGATGAAGCGTGACATCCGTTTGCTGATCGTCGACGACAACATCGCCACGCGCTCCGCCCTGAGCCGGCGCCTGGAACACCACGGCTATGAAGTGCTCGAAGCCGGCACCGGCACCGAGGGCCTGGAGCTGATCGACAGCGTGGCGATCGACGCGCTGATCCTCGACGTCAATCTGCCGGACATGAGCGGCTTCGACATCGTGCGCAAACTGCGCGCCGAACCCGCCACCGCCCTGCTGCCGGTGATTCACGTCTCGGCGGCCTCGATCCAGACCGGCGACATCATTACCGGCCTGGATGCGGGTGCCGATGCCTACCTGATCCACCCGGTGGATCCGGATGTACTGCTCGCGACCTTGCGCACCTTGCTGCGGGTGCGTGATACCGAAAATGCCCTGCGCGAAAGCGAGGCGCGGTTTCGGGAGATCTTTGTCAATGTGTCAGCGCCCATCGCGGTGCTGGATGCCGAGTTGAAGGTGCATGAATGCAACCATGCCTTCGCGCAGCTGATTCAGGACAACCTCAACCCGGATACCCTGCGCGAGTGCTTTGCCGAGGATCAGGACGTCGTCATCGAGGAACTGCGCCTGCGCCTGGCCTATGGCGAGCGCTGGAAAGGCACGCTGAGCATGCGGGTCCACGGCGAGACTCGCGAAACCGAGTGGCAGATTTCGCCGTACCGCACACCGGAACTGAGCCTGGTGTTTGTCGAGGATGTCACTGAACACCGGCACCGCGAACGCTCGCACCTGGCCCGGCTGGACGACGCCACCACCCAGTTGGCCAAAGAAGTCGCCGAGCGAGCGCGAACCGAAGCTCAACTGCTGCAAGTGCAGAAAATGGATGCACTGGGCAAGCTGACCGGGGGCATCGCCCACGACTTCAATAACTTGCTGACCGGCATCATCACCAGCCTGGAACTGATTCAGAAACGGATCGCCGCCTCACGCACCGACAAGGTTCAGTTTTACGCCGAAGCCGCCTTGAACTCCGCCATGAGTGCCGCGTCCCTGACCCATCGCCTGCTCGCCTTCGCGCGCCAACAGCCACTCGATACCCGGCCCGTGGACATGCTGCCGGCCAGCTCTGACCCCACGGCCGGCGAAGCCGAGCCAGCCACCGGCGATCATCAGGGTGCCGGCGAACATGTGTTGATCGTCGAGGACACACCGTCGGTGCGCATGTTCGTGGCCGAAGTGTTGGTAGATGCCGGTTACCGTTGCACGCAGGTGGGCGACATCGAAGGTGCCCTCGAGCGCCTGCAAAACGATGAGTCCATAGACCTGCTGCTGACGGACGTCGGACTGCCGCGCATGAGCGGCCGCGAGCTGGCCGATGTGGCACGGAGCTGGCGCAAAAAGCTGCCGATCCTGTTCATGACCGGTTATGCCGAAACCGCAATCAACCGTCAGGTGTTCCTCGGCGATGGCATGGAGATGCTGATCAAGCCGTTCCAGATCAATGAACTGCTGGGCAAGGTGCGGCGCACTTTAGACGGCGCCTGATAGATTGCCATCGCGGGCAAGCCCGCTCCCACAGGAACTGAGTTGTTCACAAATCCTGTGGGAGCGGGCTTGCCCGCGATGAGGCCCGCAAGAACACCACGAACTCAAGCAGTGCCAAGGACTCTGGCCAAAAAGGGTGCCGTCCGGCTCTTTTTGCTCTTGGCGACTTTCTGCGGCGTCCCACTGACGACAATCTTCCCGCCCTGATCCCCCGCCCCTGGGCCGATGTCGATCACCCAGTCACTCTGCGCCACCACGCGCATTTCATGTTCGACGACGATCACCGTATGCCCCGCCGTCACCAGCGTATTCAACTGTTCGAGCAAGCGATCGACATCCCTTGGGTGCAATCCGGTGGTGGGCTCGTCGAGCACATACAACGTTGCCCCCCGCTGATTGCGTTGCAGCTCGGTGGCCAGTTTGATCCGCTGGGCTTCGCCGCCCGACAGCTCGGTCGCCGGCTGGCCGAGGCGCAGGTAACCCAGGCCGATATCGCGCAGCACCTCCAGTGAGCGGCGAATGCCCGGTTGCTCGGCAAACACCGTGACCGCCTCGTCCACCGTCAGCTGCAGCACCTGGGCGATATTCAAGCCTTGCCAGATGATCGCCAGCGTCTCGGGGTTGTAGCGCGCGCCGTGGCAGGTTGAGCACGGTGCATAGACGCTGGGCATGAACAGCAATTCGACGCTGACAAAGCCTTCACCTTCGCACGTCGGGCAACGGCCCTTGGCGACGTTGAATGAAAACTGGCCTGCGTCGTACCCCTCGGCCTGTGCCTCGGGGGTGGCGGCGTACAGTTTGCGCACGTTGTCGAACAGCCCGGTGTAAGTCGCCAGGTTCGAGCGCGGTGTGCGGCCAATGGGTTTCTGATCAACTTGCACCAGGCGCTTGATCGATTCCAGCCCCGCCGTGACTTGACCGCCGCTCATTTGCGGTGCGTCATCCTCCAGGCTCAACTCTTGCGTCTCGCTGTCACTTGCCGCGCGCCCGAGATGCGCGCCCACCAGTTCCAGCAGCGCCTGACTGACCAGGCTCGATTTACCGGAACCGGAGACGCCGGTCACCGCGGTAAAACAGCCCAGCGGAAACTCGACGCTGAGGTTCTTCAGGTTATTGCGAGTGATGCCTTCCAGCCGCAGCCAATCGGTCGCCTTGCGGCTGGCTTGGGGCTGAGTGACCTGCTCGGCGAACAGATAAGCGCGCGTCTGCGAATTCGTCACCTGCGCCAACCCTGGCGGTGGTCCGCTGTACAGGACTTGGCCGCCATGCTCGCCGGCCGCTGGGCCAACGTCGATCAGCCAGTCGGCGCGACGCATGGTTTCCAGGTCATGTTCGACCACGAACAAGGTGTTGCCGGCAGCCTTCAGGCGTTGCAGCGCTTCGAACAATGCTTCGCCATCCGCCGGGTGCAATCCGGCCGACGGTTCATCCAGCACGTAGATCACGCCGAACAGCTGCGAGCCCAATTGCGTCGCCAGGCGCAGACGCTGCAACTCGCCGGACGACAGCGTCGGCGTGCTGCGATCCAGCGCCAGATAACCGAGCCCCAGATCGGTCAACGTGCTGACCCGTTCCAACAAATCCTGAGCGATCCGCTGCGCGGCCAGGCGTTTCTCCACTGACAGGTTCGGTGTGTGGCGTACATCCGGCGCGTTGGCGTGAGCACTGGCGCCGTGGGCCACTCGTTGCTCGCGGGCTTCGCGGGTCTGGTCGTGCGTCAATACTTCGCCCGCCGCCTCGGCCTGTTCGAGGTAGCTGTGAGCGGCCACTGGTTTCAAGACTTCGGCCACTTGCAACAACGGCATCTGCGACAGTTCGCCGATGTCGTAACCGGCAAAGGTCACCGACAACGCCTCGCGCTTGAGCCGTTTGCCGTCGCACAACGGGCACGGGCTGCCGAGCATGAATTGCGAGACGCGCTTCTTCATCAGCGCGCTTTGGGAATGGCTGAAGGTGTGCAGGATGTAGCGCCTGGCGCCGGTGAACGTGCCCTGGTAACTCGGTTCCATTTTGCGTTTGAGCGCGACTCTGGTTTCTTCGGGGGTGAGCCCGGCATACACCGGCACCGTGGGTGTTTCTTCGGTGAAGAGAATCCAGTCGCGCAGTTTTTTCGGCAGATCGCGCCAGGGTTTGTCGACGTCGTAACCCATCGTCACCAGGATGTCGCGAAGGTTCTGTCCCTGCCAGGCGGTGGGCCAGGAGGCGACCGCGCGCTGGCGAATGGTCAGGCTCGGGTCCGGGACCATCAACGCTTCGGTGACTTCATACACCCGCCCCAATCCATGACACTCGGGACACGCGCCCTGGGGCGTGTTGGGCGAAAAGTCTTCCGCATAGAGCATTGGCTGTCCCGGCGGATAACTGCCGGCCCGGGAATACAGCATGCGGATCAGGCTCGACAACGTCGTCACACTGCCCACCGAAGAGCGCGTGCTCGGCGTACCTCGTTGTTGTTGCAAGGCCACCGCCGGCGGCAAGCCTTCGATGGAGTCGACGTCCGGCACCCCGACCTGATCGATCAGGCGCCGCGCATAAGGCGCCACGGATTCAAAATAGCGGCGTTGCGCTTCGGCGTAGAGGGTCGAGAACGCCAGCGACGACTTCCCCGAACCGGACACGCCAGTGAACACCACCAGGGCATCCCGGGGGATGTCGACATCGACGTTTTTGAGATTGTGTTCCCGGGCGCCGCGCACCCTGACCATGCTGGAGGGAGGATTGGAAGTCATGGACCAGCCTTGGTTAGATAGCGGAAAGAGTACTGACGCATGATCGTTCCCACGCTCCGCGTGGGAATGCCTCTTGGGACGCTCCGCGTTCCAGCTCGCGAAAGGGACGCGGAGCGTCCCGGGCTGCATTCCCACGCGGAGCGTGGGAACGATCAATCAGGTCAGCCATTGAGGACGGTGCGAACCATTTGGGTCAGCGCCTCGGGGCCATAGGGTTTGCTCAGCAAATAGGTATCCGGGCTGAGCTGGTGATTGCGCGAAATAATGTCACGGGTGTGGCCCGAGGTGAACAGCACGGCCACCGCCGGCGTCTGCACCTTGGCCCAGGCGGCCAGGTCCGAGCTTTTGATCAGGCCGGGCATGACCACGTCGGTGAAAATCAGGTCTACCACGGCACCATCCAGCAACATCTGCATCGCGACGTCACCGTTGGCCGCCGTCAGCACTTGATAACCTTCTTCGCTCAGTAACTCCACTGCGGAGCTGCGCACCGCCTCGTTGTCCTCGACCACCAGAATGGTTTCGTGTCCGCCTCGCTGGTGCGGGTCATGGCGTGTCGTTTCGTTGAGCATCGGGCGCAGGCTGCGAGGGAAATACAGCTGCACACGAGTGCCCTGCCCGACCACGCTGGAAATCTCGATGTGCCCGCCACTCTGCTTGACGAAACCGAACACCATGCTCAGGCCCAGACCCGTGCCTTGACCATCGGCCTTGGTGGTAAAAAACGGTTCGAACGCCTGTGCGAGTACCTGCGGCGACATGCCGACCCCCTTGTCAGCCACCGCTACACAGACATAGTTGCCGGCGACGATGCCCCTGCCTGCACAAAACTTGCTATCAAGGGCAATGTTCTCGGCGCTCAGGTCAATGGTTCCCTCGCCGTTCATGGCATCACGGGCATTGATCGCCAAATTGAGGATGGCGTTTTCCAGTTGATTGCGGTCCACGTAGATGTGCCAAAGGGCTTCGGCCGCGCTGACATTGATCTGGATGGTTTCCCCCAGCGCTCGCTGTAACAATTCCCCGAGCCCATCGAAGACCTGCCGCAGATCGCAGACCGCTGGCGACAAGGGCTGACGACGGGCGAACGCGAGCAATTGCGAAGACAGCTTGGCGCCACGTTCGACCGCGGCAATCGAAGCGCTGACCCGGCGCTGCACGTTGGCGTTGTCCGGCTCCTGCCGCGCCAACAAGTGCAGGTTGCCGGCGATCACCTGCAACAGGTTGTTGAAGTCATGGGCCACGCCACCGGTGAGGCCGCCGATGGCTTCGAGTTTCTGCGATTGACGCAGTTGTTCTTCAGCGGCCAGCCGCGCTTCGACTTCGTCGGCAACGCGTTGCTCCAGGTTGCGGGTGAACTTGAGCAAGGATTCTTCGGCGGTCTTGCGTTCGTGGATATCGATCAACACCCCGGGGAAACGGAACGGTTCGCCCTGCTCATTGAACTCGCAGCCACCACTCGCCTGCACCCACAGATAACTGCCATCCGGGCGCAGGACCCGATACTCGGCGTTAAAGGGTTCGCCGGTTTCCACTGATTGATTGATCTGCTCCTGCACCCAGCTGCGGTCATCGGGATGGATCCGTGCTTCGGCGATGTCCGTTGGCAGATCGGCCAGGTTTTGCTCCGGCGGGTAGGAAAAGGTGCGGGCGAAACGCTCGTCACCGGAGAGCGCATTGCCCTTGATGTCCCAGACGAACGAGCCGAGCAAAGCCCCGGCATTGAGCGCCAGGCGCACCCGTTCGTTGTCGGCGTGATAGGCGTCCTCGGCGGCCTGACGGCGGCGTTCGGAAATCACATGCTCGGTGGTCTCGACCACCATCGCCATGACCCCGGCCGGTTTCCCGTCATCATCCGCCACGGGGCTGTAATAGAGGTCCAGCCAGACGTCTTCGGGTATGCCGTCCCTCAAAAGCACAAGCTCTTTGTTGCGATAGGACAGCGTGCCGCCGGCCAGGCAGGTGTCGACCACATGCCGATTGAATTCGGCGACTTCCGGCCAGCCCAGTTCCACCGGGGAGCCCAGCAGGTAAGGATGGCGGCCACCGGCAAACTTCGAGTACGCATCGTTATAGATCATGTAACCCGGTCGTCCCCACAGCATCACCATCGGCAGTGGGGACGCAAGCATCAACAGCACCGCGCTGCACAGGCTTCTGGGCCAGGTGTCCATGTTCCCAAGCTCAGTGAGGCTCCAGTCGAACGCGCGGATGCGCCCGGCCATTTCACCGTTCCAGCCTGCACACCCATGGCTATCGTCTAGAAACTGCATCGACTGACTCTGTATCCCTGTAGATGACTGGCTTAAGGGATCGCAACGGCATGAGGACGGTGCGTGCCCGTTTGTTTCGAGCATCGCAGTCGCCAATGGTTTCATAGAGGTTAGCTGATTCTTGATTTGCAGATTTTTGTGGGTTTGCCCTGAGGGCTTTGTAGCAGCTGTCGAGCCTGCGAGGCTGCGTTCGGCTGCGAAGCAGTCGTAAACCCTGCATCCGAGATTGTCCTGACACACCGAGGTGTTTGATTTCACGACTGCTCCGCAGCCGAACGCAGCCTCGCGCAGTTCGGCAGCTGCTACACGGTTTCAGCGTGGCTACACCTCGATCAGGTGCTTGAGCGGGTGGTAGCCGGTTTTCAGTGTGGCGGCGACGTCGAGAATGCCGAGTTGGGGCTGCGGACTTACCGGCGCCAAGGCCGACATCACGGTGTTCAACCTTCGCGGTCTGCACCTGAGACCGCTGTTCGATCCACTGAAAAACCTGGTCTTGGCCGGGCGCGGTGACGACTGCATCGCCAGCTACATCAACGGCCGCTGCATCATGCAGGACGGTCAGGTTCAAGGCGTCGACTACCCCGCCCTGCAACGCCAGGCCCAACAACAATTCGAAAAACTGATGCGCAGCCACAGCGACCGGGCCTTTGGCCAACCGGACTGGAAAGGCCTGTTCAAACCGGCCATCCCGTTCGCTGACGACTACAGCGCGCACGCGCCGCTGAGCGCGATTGATCCCCTTCTTTAGAGAATTCTGCCCATGCAAAGCTTCGACTTCAGCCAATTGAGCCCGCGAGACAAATACAAGATTCTGATTGGCAGCGTGGTGCCACGGCCGATTGCCCTGGTCACCACCATCGACGGCGAAGGCCGGATCAACGCCGCGCCCTTCAGCTTCTTCAACGCCCTCTCGGCCGACCCGCCGATCCTCGCGTTGGGCGTGGAAAACTACGGCGACCAAAGCCCCAAGGACACCACGCGCAATATCCAGCTCAACCAGGAATTCACCGTCAACATCGTCAGCGATGCTCTGGTGGAAGCCATGAACGTCTGCGCCGTGCCGTTCGCCCCTGGTTTCGACGAGCTGACGGCCGCCGGCCTCACGGCCATTCCCGGCACCACGGTCAAATGCCCAAGGATCGGCGAAGCCCCGGTGGCGTTGGAATGTCGACGGATGATGGCGCTGTCCATCGGACAGTCCCGGGAGATCATCTTTGGCGAAGTACTGATGGCGCATGTGCGGGATGAATTGATCGACCCGAAAACCCTGTATATCGATCAGCTCGGGCTCGATGCAATTGGCCGGATGGGTGGGCATGGGTATGCGCGCACGCGGGATTATTTCGATTTGCCGACACGGTCGTTGCAGGCGTGGACGGAGGCGCCGGGGGGTGGGCAGCGGTTTTGGCCTGACACCAAATAGAACAGCCTCACACTCACCGTGGCAGGCGGCTTGCCCCAGGGAATTGTGGCATTCGCATCACCGCCCCTCAGTCTCAGCTAAGTTTAGCGACGTATCTTCTCCCTCTACGCAAGTTCAGCGCAGATCAGGAGAGGCTACCAGCACATGAATCTCGAAAAAGCCGGATGGCTCAACAAAGTGCCCGAGGTGACGCTGTCATTCTGGGTTATCAAGATTCTATCGACAACTGTGGGTGAAACCGGCGCGGACTTTCTGGCCGTGGATGCTGGTTTTGGCGCTGGTTGGACGAGCATCGGTATGGCCGTCTTGCTGGCGCTAGCGTTGTTTTTTCAACTGCGTACCAAAGCCTATTCACCCTGGATCTACTGGTTAACCGTGGTGTTGGTCAGCATTGTCGGGACACAGATCACCGACATCATGACCGACATGCTCGACATCAGCTTGTACACCAGCACGGCGGTCTTCGCTGTTCTGCTGGCGATCAACTTCCTGGTCTGGTACGGGGTGGAGCACAACCTGTCGATCCGCGAAATCGTTACCCCGCGACGGGAGCTTTTCTACTGGGCGACCGTGCTTTGTACCTTTGCCCTCGGGACTGCAGCGGGCGACCTGGCCACTGAAGCGCTGGGCCTGGGCTTCACCCTTGGCGTGGTGATTTTCGGTGCGCTTATCGCCACAACGCTGGTGGCTTGGCGCTTAGGCGGCAATGTGGTGCTGACCTTTTGGCTGGCCTACATCCTGACCCGTCCGTTTGGTGCCTCTCTCGGCGATTTGCTGACCCAGGCTAAAACCTATGGTGGCCTCGGCATGGGAGCCGCGTGGACGAGCGCCATTTTCCTGTGCGTCATTATGCTTTTGGTCGCGGTTGCTCAATTCAACGTAGTCAACCGTAAAACCGTCACTCAGTAACCCTTCAAAAGCCAATCAAGGATTGTCATGCGCCCACTTCAAAATGTCCTTCGCCACATTGCCTTCGTTTCGTCGATCTTTTTGCTCAGCGTCGCCGCTGGCTGCTCGAAACCTGCCGACAAACCCGGTGCAGGCACACCGGCCACTTCGGTAAGCGCATCTGCACAGACCGGTTCAAAACTGGGTGATTTGTCCCAGTTCCGTGCCATCGCAGCGGATGTCGCCGCGCTCGTCGATAAAGGCGACCTGCCCGGCGCGAAAACCCGCATCAAGGATCTGGAAACGTCTTGGGACTCTGCCGAAGCCGGCATCAAACCCCGTGCCGCCAGTGACTGGCATGTGCTGGACAAAGCCATTGACCGGGCACTCGATGCCCTGCGTGCCAGCACACCAAAGCAGGGCGATTGCAAGGCAACAATGGATGATCTGCTGAAAGCTTTCGATTCGATGAAAGGCAAACAGTGACCAACCGTCGCACATGCACTCATCCGCTGGCGGACAAACGCCGGCTCAGGTGCTTCAATACAGGCGCGACGGTCATGACCGTCGCGCTTTTTTTCGGAGCCGTACATGCGAATCTTGCTGGTCGAAGATGACTCGATGATTGGTGACGCCATCCAGGGCGCGCTGAACGATGCAAGCTACGCCACCGATTGGGTCAAAAACGGACTCATCGCCCTTGCGGCACTGGAAACCCATGTCTATGACCTGGTGTTGCTGGATCTCGGATTGCCCGGCAAAGACGGGCTCGATGTGCTCGATGGCATACGCGGCCGCAACAACCCGGTACCGCTGCTGGTCATCACCGCGAGAGATGGTCTCGATGACCGCCTGCGCGGCCTCGACGGCGGTGCTGACGATTTCTTGCTTAAACCCTTCGCCATGGCGGAGCTGCTAGCTCGTATCCGCGCGGTGTTGCGCCGTAAAGGCGGCAGCGCCCAGTCACGGCTGGACAACGGCGTGGTGTCGCTGGATCTTCTCTCCAAACAAGCCAGCACCGCCGAAACCCCCGATGTTCAGCTTTCCAGTCGTGAGTTCGCGCTGCTACAGGCCCTGTTGATCCGGCCGGGTGCCATTCTCTCCCGCAGCGAACTCGAAGAGCGAATTTACGGCTGGGGCAATGAGGTGGAAAGCAACGCGGTGGAGTTTCTGATTCATGCGCTGCGGCGAAAACTGGGAAACCACATCATCAAGAATGTCAGGGGTATGGGATGGATGGTTTCAAAGAGCGCTTGAATGACTCGGTGCAGGTACGTTTGTCTGTAACGCTGTCGCTGGCCATCCTAATCGTGGCGGTACTGGCAGGTTTTTTCGCTTTTTTCTCTGCGATCAACGAGACGCACGAAATGCAGGACGAGACCCTGCGTCAAGTGGCCATCCTTTTTGATCGGCAAAAGATGACCTTGCACTACCCTGTGGTGGAGCAGGTAGCCGGCGACGACGAAGAGTCCAGGGTTATCGTCCAATACCTGGCCGATAGCACTAAAGCGAATGGCAGTGATGACGCAACAACGCCGCTGCCCTTCCCGACCGGACTGGCCGATGGCTTCTCGACTTTGAGCGTCGCAGGCGAAAATTTTCGCGTGCTGGTGAGAACAACAGCCAGCGGCGAACGCATCGTTGTCGCCCAAGAAGCAGACGTGCGTGAAAAAGAGGCAAGAAAGAGTGCCTGGCGCAGCCTGTTGCCGTTTCTCATTCTGTTTCCGGTGCTGTTGCTGGTGGTAAGTGATCTGGTGCGCAAACTGTTTCGTCCCATAGCAACCCTTTCGGACGAAATCGATCAGCGCGACGAGCAGGCGCTGCACCCTATCGACGATAACCACCTGCCAACCGAGATCCGACCTTTCGTCGTGGCAATCAATCGATTGTTGACGCGCGTCGCGCAATCCATGGAAGCCCAGCGTCGCTTCATTGCCGACGCAGCCCACGAACTGCGTTCCCCGATGACAGCCCTGTCACTACAAGCCGAGCGACTGTCGGCCATAGAAATGTCGGCAGCGGCCCATGAGCGTTTGTTGCCATTGACCGGGGGAATTGAACGCAGCAGAAAATTAATCGATCAACTGCTGGCCCTGGCAGCAGCACAATCGAGCTCGGATCGTTCACAGACATCCGTTTCAGTCCATGAAATCTATCGATGGGTACTTGAGGACTTACTGCCGCTGGCAGAGCACCGACACATCGATATCGGAGTCGAAAGCTTCGAAGACGTGCAGGTCGTTGGTAACGAGATGGATCTCTTGATCCTGGTCAGGAATCTGGTGGACAACGCGATCCGTTATACCCCCGTTGGCGGACGAGTTGACCTGGCGGTCGAGTTGACGGGCGAAACGGTGATCCTTGAAGTCAAGGACTCAGGTCCGGGTATCAGCGCAGAAGAACAATTGCTGGTGTTCGATCCGTTTTACCGCAGTCTGGGGACCAATGAAGCAGGCTCCGGGCTGGGATTAGCTATCGTCAAAGCGATCGCTGATCGTATGGGGGCACACCTGCGATTGAGTTTTTCGGATCAGATTAACAAGAGCGGATTGTGTGTTTCGGTCCGGTTAAAAAGAGCCAGGTGATTCGCTGAAGGTGTGTTGGCCGGCCTCTTGCCGAGCGCAGACCGGCCAACGCAAGCAAGCTCCGTTGCCACGGGAGCTTGCTTGAACTGACGGGTTTCAGTCAGTGCCGTATTTCGGCGAACGCGGCCCGTATAACAACCCCGCCGGTTGCCCGGCTGACAACAGCCTTGCACTGGTCACCCCGGCAATCGGGTGACCGGCATCGGTGGAATTGTTGATCACTTGCTTCACTGCAGCCGTAATCAGCATGCCAATCAAACCACCGCCACCGTTGTTACCGCCCTCCTCGCTCGAAGCCCGGGCCGAGCCGGTCCACAGGGTGGTGCCGCTCTTGAGGTCCACCAGTTTCGCGCTGGCCGTAACCACGGTTTCGCTGCTGATGATCATGTAGCGAGTGCCGTAGTCCGTCACAGTGATGTACAGCGCAGCATCGGCACCGAAGATTTCTTGCAGTTTGTTGGCCGGTGCCTGATGGATATCCGCTGGTGTGGTCAAGCCATTCTGGCGGAACGTCTCATCGACCAGGGCAATCGGCAGCACGTAGTAACCGGCTTCAGCCAACGGGTACGTGACCTGCGACAACAGGCTGTAGGACGCCTTGACGTCCGGCGAGTTGTTCAGCGGCGGCAGCACCAGAATGGTTTTCGGACGACTTTGCTTGTATGCCGAATAGTCCACGGTCTTGGGACTGACGCAACCGCCGAGTACCGCCAGCGCCAGTAGCCCGGCCATCAGTTTCAATGAGCGCGCGATCATTGGGTGTCTCCGGTCTTGGCGTTTTTAAGCAGAAAGTCCATGTACGGCGTCGACTCGGGGAACAACGTCTTCTCGGTTCTGAATTGCTGCACCATCTGATCGTCCTTGCCCATGCTCAGGTACAACAGCCCCAAATGAGCGTGGTAGCCAGGCGGCGGCGTCTTGCCGGTGGACCTGATTTTCTGCAAGTCGCGCTCCAGGGCTTCGGCCTGAGCTTCCTTGGGCTCTTCACCCTTGAAGTACTCGTAGACTTCCGGCTGGTAGCTTTCCCACTGGTAAAGGGTTTTCGGGCCGCTGTTGCAGCCGGCCAACAGGCCACTGACCAGCACGGTCGACGCCATCAGCGCCCATTTCGCATAACTCTTGAACATGCTTGTACCGCTCCTTGTCATCGACCTTGATCAGTTGCCCGGTTTCCATGCACCGGCATTCATGCCGTCCACCAGACGATTGATCGCCTCGCGCATGGCCAGGTCGAGCACTTTGCCATTGAGGGTCGAATCGTAGGCAGCGGTGCCGCCAAAGCCGATGACTTCACGGTTGGACAAGGCGTATTCGCCCGCGCCCTGAGTCGAATAAACGACTTCCGAGGTGCTGATGTTGACGATGTTCAAATTGACCTTGGCGTAGGCCACCTGGGTCTTGGCGCGACCGAGAATGCCGAACAACTGGTGATCGCCAGTCTCTTTGCGGCCGAATTCGGTGACATCACCGGTGACCACAAAGTCAGCCCCCTTGAGGCGCTGAGACTGGCCCTTGATCGCGGCCTCCTGCTGGATCTCGTCCATGTTGTCGCGATCCAGCACGCTGAAGCGGTTGGTTTGCTGCAAGTGAGTAATCAGGATGGTCTTGGCCTGACCGCCAAGACGATCTACACCGTCGGAAAAGATCCCGCGCATGTAGCTCGAACGGTTGTCGAACTTGCCGACCGCCATGGGTACGCGAACGCCGGCATAAGCGAGGCTGGCGCTTTCGACCTTTTCTACCGGCAAGGCACGCGAGCTTTCGGTCGCACACCCAGCCATCGCGCCCAAGACGGCAACCGCTGCCGCCGATACCAACATCCGAGAGATCATTCTCACTGCGCATTCCTTTTGAAAAACGGTTTATCCCGACACGGCAATAGCCAGCCACTGCGGGTTGCAGCGGCGAAAAAGCGAGGGGGAATCAAATCGACAATCGACGTGTGGGACGTCGGCGGCCGGCATTATGCCAAAGTGCCACTATCGAAGACAGTATTAAATTATTTTGGCGTCAGGTCATTGACCCTTGCAGAGCGACTCCTTGTGGCGAGGGGCAAGCCCCCTCGCCACAGGTCAACGGAAATCCCGGCTGCGCACGCTGATGCCGTCGAGCAATGGGCTCAGGTCGCTCAACCGTCCGGCAATCAGGTGTCGGACCTCGCCTTCCTTTTCCCAGCGCCCGTCGACCTTGAGCAATTGCGAGCCCACCAACACCTGGCGCTGCCGGTCGGCCAGGTCGCGCCAGACAATGACGTTGACGTTGCCGAACTCATCTTCAAGGGTGACAAAGGTCACACCACTGGCGGTGCCCGGGCGTTGTCGGCCGGTCACCAGCCCGGCGACGCTGACCGGTCGTCCATGCTCGACCTCCAGTAGTTCCTTCGAACTGCGGCAGCGCCGGGCTTTCAATTCACCCCGCAACAACGCCAGCGGATGCGGACCGAGCGTGGTGCCGACACTGTTGTAATCGGCCAGCAGATCCTCGCCGACGGTGGGTTTGGGCAACGATACCGCGCCCTCCTCCTGACTCGGCAGACCGGCAAACAAGCCGAGCTGTTTCTGCACCCCCGCCACTTCCCAGCGTGCCCGATGACGGTCACCGGCCAGACCACGCAGCGCACCGGCATCGGCCAGTTGTTCCTGGGCGCGGGCGTCGAGTCGCGCCCGTTCGCCGAGGTCGGCAACGTCGATAAACGCCCCCTTCGACCGTGCGGTTTCGATGCGCCGGGCATCGTCCTCGCGAAAGCCTTTGATCATCCGCAATCCCATGCGAATCGCCGGTTGGGCATCGGTGATCGGTTCGAGGCTGCAATCCCAGTCACTGGCGCGCACGTCCACCGGGCGAATCTGCAAATGATGCCGACGCGCGTCCTGCAGAATCTGGTCCGGGCTGTAGAAACCCATGGGCCAGCTGTTGATCAGCGCACAGGCGAAGGCCGCCGGCTCGTGGCATTTCAACCAGCAACTGGCGTAGGTCAGCAAGGCGAAACTGGCGGCGTGGGACTCGGGAAAACCATAACTGCCGAAGCCTTTGATCTGCTCGAAAATCTGCGCGGCAAACTCGGCCGTGTAGCCGTTTTTCTTCATCCCGGCGGCCAGACGATCCTTGTGCGGCTCCAGCCCGCCGTGGCGTTTCCAGGCAGCCATGGAGCGGCGCAACTGATCGGCCTCGCCGGGGCTGTAATCGGCGGCGACGATCGCAATCTGCATCACCTGTTCCTGGAACAGCGGCACGCCCAGGGTGCGCTTGAGCACGGTTTCCAGTGCCGGGGACGGATAGATCTCCGGTTCTTCCTTGTTTCGGCGTCGCAGGTACGGATGCACCATCCCGCCCTGAATCGGCCCCGGACGGACGATCGCCACCTCGATCACCAAGTCATAGAAGGTCCGGGGTTTGAGCCTCGGCAACATCGACATCTGCGCCCGGGACTCGATCTGAAACACGCCGATGGTGTCCGCACGACCAATCATGTCGTAGGTCTGCGAGTCTTCGGACGGGATCGTCGCCAGGCTCAGGTCCCGATGGCGATGACGGCGCAACAGATCGAAACAGCGGCGGATCGCACTGAGCATGCCCAACGCCAGGATATCCACTTTGAGCAACCCGACGGCATCGAGGTCGTCCTTGTCCCACTGGATGATGGTGCGCTCGGCCATGGCGGCGTTTTCCACCGGGACCAGGCTGTCCAGAGGCTGCTCGGAAATCACGAAACCGCCGGGGTGCTGGGACAGGTGTCGGGGAAAACCGATCAACTGCCCCGTCAGGCTGAGCACCCGGCGCAGCACCGGGCTCTCGGGATCGAACCCGCCTTCAAGCAGGCGCTCCACGGGCGGTGTTTCATCACTCCAGTGGCCACAGCAATCGGCCAGGGCGTTGATCTGATCCGGCGGCAAACCCAGGGCCTTGGCCACATCACGCACCGCGCCGGCCGCGTGATACGTGCTGACCACCGCCGTCAACGCCGCGCGGGTCCGGCCATAACGCTGGAACACGTACTGCAGGACTTCTTCGCGACGCTCATGCTCGAAATCGACGTCGATGTCCGGCGGTTCGTTGCGCTCTTTGGAGAGAAAGCGCTCGAACAACAGCGTGGTGCGATCCGGATCGATTTCCGTGATGCCCAAGGCAAAGCACACTGCGGAGTTGGCCGCCGAACCACGGCCCTGACACAGGATTTTTTGCTCACGGGCGAATCGCACAATGTCGTGAACCGTCAGGAAATAGCTTTCGTAGCCCAGCTCGGCGATCAGCTCCAGTTCCTTGTCGATCTGCGTCAGCACCTGGGCCTGCGGGCCTTTTGGCCAGCGCCACGCGATGCCCTCCTCGGTCAAATGACGCAGCCAGGACGTGGCTGTCTGGCCTTCAGGGACCAACTCCCGGGGATATTGATAACGCAACTGACCGAGGTCGAAGGAGCAGCGCCGGGCGATGTTCAACGTTTCGTCGAGCAGTGTTTGCGGGTAGATCGATTGCAGCGCATCAAGACTGCGCAGATGCCGCTCGCCATTGGGATGAAGACGCAACCCGGCCTCCGCCACCGGCACGTGATGACGGATCGCGGTCATGGTGTCCTGCAAGGCGCGTCGCCCACGAGCGTGCATGTGCACATCACCGCTGGCCACTGCCGGGATTCGCAGTTCCCTCGCCAGAGCCAGCAATGCGCCCAGACGCCGGGTATCGTCCTGGCCGCGATGCAGCTGGACGGCCAGCCACAGGCAATCGACGAAGGTCTGTTTCAGCCAGTGGCCCTGTTCGAAGTCATCGACCGCGTCCGGTACCCACAACGCCAACAACCCCGGCAAGGGCTCGCTGAAGTCTTCCCGCAGCACTTGATACTGGCCTTTCTGCGTGCGGCGCCGCGCTCGGGTAATCAGTCGGCACAGGGTCTGGTAACCCTCAAGGTTTTCTACCAGCAACACCAGTTTCGGACCGTTCTCGATGCGCACTTCGCTGCCGATAATCAGCGGCAGCTCCACGGATTTGGCCGCTTGCCAGGCGCGGACGATACCGGCCAGGGTGCATTCATCGGTGATCGCCAAGGCCTGATAGCCCTGCTTTTTCGCCCGCTGAAAGAGTTCGAGGGCACTGGAAGCACCGCGCTGGAAACTGAAGTTCGACAGGCAGTGCAGCTCGGCATAGTCGACACTCATGCGAACCAGCCTTGCAGCCACAACGGGCCGCCCTCACCGACCGCTCGATAGGCCCAGCCCTGCTGGCCGGAACGGGTTTCGATCAGGAAGTAATCACGGCGCACATCGGCGCCGTCCCACCAACCGGACTCGATGCGTTCCGGCCCCATCAGGATGCGCGCCGAACCTTCGTGCACCGCCAGCGGTTCCGTCAGCAGCCAACCCGGACGTTGCACCGCAGGCAGCCCCGCACAGCGCTGACTGTCGGCACTGGCCTGCCACGCGCATTCCGGTCGGTGATCGGCCTGGAACCGCAAACCCTGCACCGCGTCATCCCCCAACCGCGCGCGCAAGCGTTCGCGCAGTTGCTCCCACGGCAAGGACTGCTGCGGGCGAGCGTCGAACAGCTCCTGATACTGGGGAACGAAGGCCGGCAAGTCTTCGGCGCGCAGGCGAAAACCGCGCACCGGGGCCTCGACCTGGACGTGCTCCAACCGGCCCCGGGCCAGTTCAAAGAGCATCGCCGGATCACGTTCGGCGCTGAGCAGGCCGACCTTGATGACGGTGTCCGGCAACCCGGCGTGTTCCAGATGCAGGTCGAAACGCTGCACGCCGCTGTCCCGACCGCAAAGAAACGCCGACAGGTCGCCGGTCAGCCGGCGTAACGGAAACAGCAGCGCCTGATGGGACTGCACGTCGAAGTTGAGCTCGATGCGCACATCGAACCGGTCCGGCGGCAAGTAGAACGCCAGCGCCAGCGGCCGTAACCCGAGCAAGGCGTCCAGATGCTTGAGCACCTGGGCCTCGAAACGCCGGGCCAGGCTATGGCGAGGTAACGCCTGAACCTGACTCAAGGTGCGCAACCCCATGCGCGACAACGCGGTGGCAACGCTGGTTTCCAGCCCGATCCGGTCGATGGGCAACTGCCCTAGATGATGCTGCAAGGCTTGATCGTCGCGCACCACCAGACCGTCATAAGCGCTGGCCAGTACCCGTGCGGCCACCGGGTTGGGCGCGGCAACAATCCGATGGCGAAACCCCAGCTCGCCGAGCTCGGCCCGCAATCGCGCCTCGAATTGCGGCCAGGCGCCGAACAACCCCAGGCTGGACTCGATTTCAAACACCACCGCACGCGGGTAATGCACGCTGACTTGTGAACTGAATCGATAAGCCCAGGCGGCCAGAAACTGCTGCCAGTGCTCGATCTCGGCAGCGTCGTATTCAGCCGTGACAAACCCTTTGCTCAAGGCCTGGGCGGCGGTCATCGACTGGCCCGGACGCAAGCCCAACGCCCGGGCCGAAGCGTTGACCGCTTGCAACACCCGACGCTGGGCCGGGCCGGTCAGCAGCGCCAGCGGCTCATCGGGATCGGAGCGCTGACGCAGTACCGCGTCCAGCGCCAATTGCGGGAAGAGAATGCACACCCAGCGCATGGCAACCTCAATGTCCCACAGGGAAGGCAATCGGCGCCGAACGCGCCAACCCGCCCCGGCACTTGAGCACGCGCAATTGCGCAGGTTTGGCATCGATGGCGATGCGTAGCGCCGCGGGCGAAGGGTTGATTGCCTCATTGATCGAGCGGTAGGCAAACGCCAGGGTCGAGCCCGTTTCCGCCGCCACCTGCAAGCGCCGCAACGCCCGGTCATCGGCCTTATGCGGCCAACACAGCACTGCACCGCAACTGCCCGAACGCAGGCATTGTTCCGCTGCCCACAAGGCATCGCGCTCGCTGGCCTGGATGATCGACAACTGACGCAGATCGACCCCGGCGTTCTGCCACGCCTGGGGGTATGGCACGTAAGGCGGCGCCACCAGCACGATGCGCTCGCCCGCGGCGGACAACCGCGCCAGCGCCGGCCACACCAGTTGCAGCTCACCGACGCCCTGCCCGGCCAACAGGATTTCGGTCAGCGCCGCTTCCGGCCACCCCCCCGTAGGCAACGCCGCATCCAGCGCGGCATGCCCGGTGGGTTGCGGGCTGACAGCCGGTGGCGCAGGCCGGCCCTTCCAGACCTGGCCGCCATTGAACAGCGTATCCAGCGCAACGACGGCGCCCATCACCCTTGCCTCACCAGACCGCAGAACACCCCTTCGATGGCCAGGTCCTGATTGGCTTCGACGATGATCGGCTTATAGGCCGGATTGCGTGGCAGCAATCGGACAACCTCGCCGACCCGTTCGAAACGTTTGATGGTGACTTCCCCGTCGAGTCGCGCGACGACGATCTGGCCGTTGAACGCCTCGGGATTGCGGTGCACGCCCACCAGATCGCCGTCGAGAATACCGTCCTCGATCATCGAGTCACCCTGGACCCGCAGCATGTAATCCGGCACCCGCGAGAAGATCGACGGGTCGAGCAGCAAGCGGCTGTGAACCTCGGCATCGGCACCGATCGGCGCACCCGCCGCCACCCGGCCGAGTACCGGAATGTCCAGCAACTCGGGCCGCGCCGGTTGCCCGAGCAAACGAATGCCCCGGGCCTGATGCGCATTGACCTCGATAAAACCGGCCTCGGTCAGCGCCAGCACATGCTTGCGCGCCACGCTACGGGAGGCGAAACCGAACGCCTCGCTGATTTCAGCGAGGCTCGGGGACTGACCGTGTTCCGCAATTCGATCGCGGATAAAAGTCAGGATGGCGGTACGGCGGGGAGTTAAAGTCGTCATGGAGTACATATGTACTCTTTTGGCTTTTTTCTGGCAAGGACCACCAGTCAGCTCACTTCCCAGACCTTGTGGTTTCCCCTGTGGGAGCGAGCCTGCTCGCGAATACGGTGTGTCAGTCGACATCTGTGCTGAATGTCAGTCCGCATTCGCGAGCAGGCTCGCTCCCACAGGGATTTCAGTCGTTTTCGGGAACGAGTTGTGCCAGGTAGGGCCAGGGGTAGATGCCGCGTTCGTGGCCGTCACTGAAAATCAGTTGAAGGCCGTAGCCCTGGGCGTTCAGTTCGGTCACTCGAATGCGAGGATCGACTTTCACCGTCAGACCTTGCAGGCGAAACGCCCGGCATTGCGAGCACGGACATTGGCGGCGCAACTCAGCGTGATCCAGCAACTGCTCGCGGCCGTCCGGCCAGTTCAACCGCAGCTGCTGTTTGCTCTGGGAATTGCCAATCGCCACCGGGTTCATTGCAGCTGACTCAAAGCGATGCGCACGGCTTTGCGCACTTTGTTTACGGCGTGCTCAAGTCGGGCCAACCCTATGACCCGAAACTTGCGCTTGCCCGGTGAGGTTCAAGACGGTATCTACAGAACCACGTCAACGCTTGAGGATCTGGTCCATCACCCAATCGGTTTTCAATGCCTCTTCGGCCACCGCTGGATGCTGCGCTTCACCCCGAATGTGCGCGTTCATGCCCAGCACGTGATGCCACTGGATGTGCGGGTGGTTTTCGATGTGCAGGCTGAGGTTTTCGTCGGCTTCAAGCTGAACCGGATGCTCATCGAATACGGAAAAGCTGATCCGGCCTTTGCTACCGATCAGTTCGACCCGGTCCTCGCGACGATCCGCCACAAAGTTCCAGCAGCCCATGCCCAAAGCACCGCCAGCAAACCGCCAACTGGCGCTGACGGCATCCTCGGCGGCATACAAACCGGCCTGGTGCGCGGTAAATCCGGCGACTTCGACGATGTCACCCAGCAGGTACTGGAACAGGTCGAAGCCATGACTGGCCAGGTCAGCGAAATAACCACCGCCGGCAATGGCCGGATCAGTTCGCCAGTTATCGGCGCCCTCCTGATCCGCCGCCGACGGCGCTTTCGTGAGCGTCCAGGTCAAGTGCCGGACCTCGCCGATCCGCCCTTCCTCCAGCCATTGCCGCACTTGCTGGAAGCGCGGCAGCGAGCGTCGGTAGTAGGAAACAAACAGGTGCAGCCCGGCATCGGCAAAGACCTTTTGCATCTCACGGCTTTGCCCGGCATTCAACGACATGGGTTTTTCGACGCAGCAATGTTTGCCGGCGGCGGCCACCTTCAAGGCGTAAGCGTGATGACTGTCAGGCGGCGTGGCGATGTATACCGCGTCGACCTCGGGATCATTGATCAACGCTTCCACGTCGGTGTAGACCCGAGCGATGCCGTGGCGCGCGGCATAATCCGTCACCGCTTCCAGACGCCGGCCCATCACCGCCACCAGCGCCGAGCCGGGTGCCTTGTAGAAGGCCGGTCCGCTCTTGCGTTCAGCGACGCTGCCACACCCGATCATGCCCCAGCGCACCACGTTCATACTCACTCCTTGATGTTTAGCCGATGCGCAGTGCGCGCAGGTCCAGATGACCGTCCTTGAGCGGCGGGCACCAGTAGTAGCCGCCTGTGATCGGCCGGCTGATGCGGTACAAACCGTCGGTGATGCCGTCTTCCAGACCGCTCATGCGGCGCAGTTGGGCTTCGAAGGCGTCGAGGGAGAAACCAAAGGCCAGGAACATCAGACCGGCGCGATCGCCTTCGATCCACGGCATGGAACGGCGGACCACGAAGGCCTCGGGGGCAAAGCTTTCCTGGGCGGTGCGTTTGACGTGGGCGGAAATCGGCGCGTCGTCGAGTTCTTCGTTGTCGCTCAAGCGGCGGCCCATGATGTTGTCCTTCGCATGGGAAGGCATCGCGTGAAAGCCTTTCAGGTCGTGCTGCCACTGCTGGATCGCGGCGAAGCTGCCGCCGACCATTCCGTCAGCGCCGTCACCCACCAGCGCAGCGGCCACGGCGGCTTCGTCGTGAGGGTTTTCGGTGCCGTCTTCGTAACCGGTCAGGTCATGGCCGGTGAGGTGGCGGAAGGTTTCGTTCATCTGCACCAGGCGCAGGGCCGGGGCCAGAGCGGCTTCGATGGCGTTGCTGCGGTTGAGCAATTCGCCACGGTCGACACCGTGCAACCAGCACCAGAGCGCGTGCTGGGTCGACGGGTTGTCGACGCCGACACCGGTCAACGCTGGAAAGGCGCGCAGGCCTTCGATTTGCCCCTTGAGGGCCTTGACCAGGGATTCACCGAAACCGACCACTGCCGACTTCCCGTCCACCAGTCCCTTAAGATTCTCCAGCGCGGCCGGCAAGGCAGCGGCGGATTCGAGTGCGAAGAACATATGACGAGCTTGAGGCGGAACTGGGGTGGCGAGAATGCCCGGCTGGTAGTAACTCATATGAACTCCTTTAGAAAGAGCGCGAAGTTTAACCGCAGCATCGGCCGTTGTGTGTTTTCAGGTCAAAAACCCCTACTTTCATCCCTCCTTCAACCGATCAAGACAGCGTGTGCTTTAGGTCATGACAATCCGTGTTGCCATCTGATAAAACGATTCAGCTATGCTGATCGAGCGCGCTGCCTGTAATCGGCAGCCTCTCGCCACCACTTTCGACAGCCGCGCTGTGATCAGGCCTTGACCTGATAGCAGTGCGTAGCGATAACAGACCTTATCCGCATCACCCAATCCAGACGGGGTAGCGACATGACCACAGCACACATCCTTGGCAACCTGTTTCCCGACGCCACCGACATCCCGGAAAAATATCGCCTGAACGGCCAGACCGAGCAACGTGAGTACCTGGTCGACGGCGAGCTGAAAACCTGGTCCGGGCCCCTCGCCCAAGTCCGCAGCCCGGTGTACCTGACCGGCGAAAATGGCGACGAACAAGTGATCCTCGGTAGCACGCCGCTGCTCGACGCCGACACTGCATTGACCGCCCTCGACGCCGCCGTCCGCGCCTATGACCGGGGCCAGGGTCTGTGGCCGACGATGCGGGTGGCCGAACGCATCCAGCACGTCGAAGCCTTCCTCGGACGCATGCGTGAACAGCGCGAAGCCGTGGTCAAGTTGCTGATGTGGGAAATCGGCAAGAACCTCAAGGACTCGGAGAAAGAGTTCGACCGCACCTGCGATTACATCGTCGACACCATCAACGCGCTCAAGGAACTCGACCGCCGCTCCAGCCGTTTCGAACTGGAACAGGACACCCTCGGCCAGATCCGCCGCGTACCGATGGGTGTGGCGTTGTGCATGGGACCTTACAACTACCCGCTGAACGAAACCTTCACCACGCTGATTCCGGCGCTGATCATGGGCAACACCGTGGTGTTCAAACCGGCCAAGCTGGGTGTGCTGCTGATTCGTCCGTTGCTGGAAGCGTTCCGCGACAGCTTCCCGGCCGGGGTGATCAACGTGATCTACGGCAGCGGCCGCGAGACCGTCAGCGCGCTGATGGCCAGCGGCAAGATCGACATCTTCGCGTTTATCGGCACCAACAAAGCCGCCAGCGACCTGAAAAAACTCCATCCAAAACCGCACCGCTTGCGCGCGGCGTTGGGCCTGGATGCGAAGAACCCCGGCATCGTGCTGCCTGAGGTGGATCTGGACAACGCGGTCAGCGAAGCACTCACCGGCTCGCTATCGTTCAATGGTCAGCGCTGCACCGCGTTGAAAATCCTTTTCGTCCATGAAGACGTGGTCGAGGCGTTCATCGAGAAATTCAACGCCAAACTCGCCAGCCTCAAACCCGGCATGCCATGGGACAGCGGCGTGGCGCTGACGCCGTTGCCAGAAGCAAGCAAGGTCGATTACCTGCACTCGCTGGTGGCGGATGCCGTCGGCAAAGGCGCCACCGTGGTGAACCCCAATGGCGGTGAATCCCGCGCATCATTCTTCTACCCCGCCGTGCTGTACCCGGTGACGCCGCAGATGCGCGTCTATCAGGAAGAACAGTTCGGCCCGGTCGTGCCGATCGTGCCTTACCGGCATCTGGATACGGTGATCGATTACGTCCTGGAATCGGACTTCGGCCAGCAGCTGAGTATCTTCGGCACCAACCCGGTGGCGGTCGGCCGGCTGGTAGACACCTTCGCCAACCAGGTCGGCCGGATCAACCTCAACGCCCAGTGTCAGCGCGGCCCGGACACCTTCCCGTTCAACGGCCGCAAGAACTCCGCCGAAGGCACGCTGTCGGTGCATGATGCGCTGCGGGTGTTTTCGATCCGGACACTGGTGGCGACCAAGTTCCAGGAAACCAACAAAGAACTCATCAGCGAGATCATCAGCGGACGCCGTTCAAGTTTCCTGACCACCGATTACATCTTCTGAGGAGACCGAGCCTGAGTACATTCAGAGACAGCCGACTGCCACCGCTAATGCGCCGACTGCTGCGTCCGTTGCTGGACCCGTACCGGCGCTATCGCCATGCCAGGGTGATCCACGCGGTGCGCGTGTCGCTGGGGTTGCTGGCAACGATCCTGCTGACCACCGGTATCCACTTGCCCCACGGTGAGTGGGCGTCGGTGACGATGCTGGTGGTGATCGGCGGTTTGCAGCACCACGGCAACATCGGCAAAAAAGCCGCCGAACGCGCCATCGGTACCTTGATCGGTGCCGGTGTCGGCTTGCTGCTGGTGGCGCAACAGGCCTGGCTGGGGATGCCCTGGCTGACCTACTTTGCGATGGCGGTGGTCTGCGGATTCTTCTCGTACCACGCCATCGGCAAGGGCGGTTACACCGCGCTGCTGTCGGCGATTACCGTGTTTATCGTCGCGGGGCATGGCGACAATCCGATCACCGACGGGTTGTGGCGTGGGGTGGACATCCTGATCGGCATCGCCCTGGCCCTGGCGTTTTCTTTCGCCCTGCCGCTCTACGCGGTTTACTCCTGGCGCTACAACCTGGCCGATGCCTTGCGCGACTGCGCGACGATCTACGGACGCATCATCAATGGCCAATCGGTCACCGATGACGAACACCATAAACTGGTGAGCCGCCTGAACACGGTGATGGTGCAACTGCGCTCGTTGATGCCGTCGGTGTCCAAGGAAGTACGGATCTCCATGACCGAACTCGATGCCATTCAGCGCCATCTGCGGATGTGTGTCAGCACCCTGGAAATCCTCGGCAACACCCGACCTGACGCCAGTGACCCCGATGCCATGGCCCATCTGCAATCGGCCTTGAAAGCCGAACATCGGTTGATTCGGGTGCAACTGATCGGTATGGCCCGGGCGCTGAAATCCGGTGCATCCCAGCGGCTGAATCGACCCGTCGAACTGCCGTCGGATTCAAGCCTGACCGCGCCGGTTTACAGTCCGCTGGACGGCTACCGGTTATTGGTCCGGCAATTAGCCGCCAACATCGACGAGATGCGCCAGCGCTTGGCCAAGACGGCACCGCGCTGGAACATCTGACGTTTCTTGACGGCTTACGGCGTCGTCACCGTCCGACGAAACTTAAGGCTCCAACCCTGTTGCATGCCGGCAGCGGCCAACAGAATCGCGGCAACACCGATCCATTGCAGCGGCTCCAGGCGATGGCCGAAGGCAAACCAGTCAACGAAAATCGCCGCAATCGGGTAGATGAAGGACAACGCACCGGTCAGCGCCGTCGGCAGTTTTTGAATGGCGCCGTAGAGCAGCACGTACATCACGCCGGTGTGGACAATGCCCAGGGTTACCAGACTGGCCCATGCGCTCGGCGCTTGCGGCAGTGCCGAAAAGTGCGCGAATGGCGCGAGTAACAGCACGCCGGTGAGGACCTGAATCAGCGCGATCAGATGCGGCGGTGTGCCGGTCAGGCGTTTGATGATCAACGCGGCAATCGCGTAAAGAAATGCCGCCCCCAGCGCCAGAGCGATGCCTATCAGGTAATCATTGCCGCTCTCGCCCTGCCCGCCATGTGCACTGACAATCGCCAGCATCCCAAGAAACGAAATGCCCAGCCAGAACAGTTTCTGCAGGGTGATTTTCTCGTTGAGGAACAACGCGGCCAACCCCACCAGCATGAACGGTTGAACGTTGTATACCGCAGTGCCAATGGCAATCGAGGCGCGGGAGTAAGAAGCAAACAACAGCACCCAGTTGCCGACAATCGCCACACCGCTGAGCACAGCCAGCAAGAACGTGGTGCGGGTCAGAATGCCGGGGCGCAGGAAGCCGAATGCCGCGCAGATCAGCAACAACGTGCCGGCGCCGAACACGCAACGCCAGAACACTACGTCCAGCACCGGTTGCCCGGACACCAGCACGAACCAGCCGATGGTCCCGGAAATCAGCATGGCGGCGGTCATTTCAAATGACCCGTGACGTATTGTTTTGTCCATCATCAGACTCCTGTGTTTGAGCCCAAAGTATGCCAATCCGCCGAGGGGCTTCTCCAGCGCAAAAAGCAGGCTAAACTCGGTTTCTGCCTTTTTTATCAAGGCGGTTTGAATTAATTGCCTAATAGGGATTTCGCCATGACCGACGATATCGACCAAGTGCTGATCACGGCATTGATGGAAGACTCACGCCGCTCCCTCAAGGCTCTGGCGCAAATCAGCGGCCTGTCTTCGCCCAGCGTCGCCGAGCGTTTACGTCGCCTCGAAGAGCGTGGCGTACTCAAGGGTTACACCGTCGAGATCGACCCCAAATGCTTTGGCTATCAACTACAAGCCATCGTCCGCATTCGCCCGCTGCCGGGCCAGTTGCAGGAAGTGGAACGGCAGATCCAGGCCATTCCCGAATTTACCGAGTGCGACAAAGTCACCGGCGACGACTGTTTCATCGCCCGCCTGCATGTGCGCTCGATGGAACAACTGGACACCCTGCTCGACCGCCTCAACAGCCACGCCGAAACCAACACTGCAATCGTCAAGAAAACCCCGGTCAAGCGCCGCTTGCCACCGATGGCGTGACCCTTTACTCAAATCGCAGGCAAGAAAAAACCCGCCGAAGCGGGTTTTTTCCTCAAGGCTGACGATTAGTCATCGCGGCTCATGATGCCGAACAGCTGCAACAAGCTGATGAACAGGTTGTAGATCGATACATACAGGCTAATGGTCGCCATGATGTAGTTGCGCTCGCCGCCGTGAATGATGGCGCTGGTCTGGAACAAAATGCAGACCGAGGAGAACAGCACGAAACCTGCGCTGATCGCCAGTTGCAGACCGCTGATCTGGAAGAACAGGCTCGCCAGCGTCGCACCCAGCAGCACGAAGAAGCCTGCGGTGATGAAACCACCCAGGAAGCTCATGTCCTTGCGGGTAATCAGCACGTAGGCCGACAGACCGCCGAATACCAGCGCAGTCATCGCAAACGCGGAACTGACCACCTCGGCGCCGCCCTGCATGCCCAGGTAACGGTTGAGGATCGGGCCGAGCAGGAAACCCATGAAACCGGTCAGGGCAAATGCCGACACCAGGCCCCAGGCCGAATCACGGAGTTTGTTGGTGAGGAAGAAAAGGCCGTAGAAACCGATCAGCACCACGAAAACGTTCGGATAGCCGACACGCATCTGCTGAGCGACAAACGCCATCACGCCGCTGAATGCGAGGGTGAGAGCGAGTAAGCCGTAAGTGTTGCGCAGGACGCGGCTAACCTCTAGCTGCTCAGCCTGCACGCTGTTATTAACTGCGTAATCCTGTTCGCGCATGGCGACACTCCTGTTGGTTTGAAACGTTCAGTCGCAAAGATCATAACAGACGCTCTGTAACAAGCTATGCAGAGAGTTTGACAGTGTGTTTCATTCAGGTATTATGGCGCCCGCAACGCAAACGGAGGTGTGGCCGAGTGGTTTAAGGCAACGGTCTTGAAAACCGTCGACTGTAACAGGTCCATGAGTTCGAATCCCATCGCCTCCGCCATATTTACACGCTAAAGCCCTGATTATTCAGGGCTTTTTCGTTTCTGGCTTTTGACAAAACCCTGCAGCCCATACTTCAGCCCATACCTTGGATAAATCATCGATCTTCGACGAGCGGCTAACATTTGAACCCCTCATCGCTGGCAATCAGTGCGGTAGCAAGGATCGATGAGGTATGAAACGCGAAAGCATGTGGGCCCTGGGTTAACAAATAAAACGCATTCGAAAACGCCGCTCAATGAGCGGCGTTTTCGATTTTGTGGTGGGATAGAAACAAAGGCAGCAATCGGCTGTGGATTCAACCGTTCGACGCAACACGAATCAATCCCCTCTATAGCCATCTGAAGCCTCTGCCTGAACAACGGGAGCTCTGATGCAGTCAGCGCAAGTAGCCTCCGTGCCATTCCAAGAAACGCAGCCAAGGCAAGGTCAGAGCGCTTGACTAGTGCCACCAAATGCTCGCCTCGCGGGCCATTGCTTCCGGCCATCCAATTCTTAACTGTCCTCTCGTTCGCGTTCGTCCATCGCATCAGTGTTTTTGTCGCCTGATGCGTTCCACCAAGCTCCATATGAAGAGCTCTGGCCATTCCAGCTGCGTACTGTTTTTGAGCCAGAAAAGAGTTGCCCGTTTTCGTGAACATTTTTCTCTCCCCCGTCTTCTACCTTCTTTAGAGCTATTCCGAAAAACGCAGTGACTGATCACGACTTTGATTTCGCCTTACCGTCCGCTGGATCAGGTTGAGGATGTTGGCGATGCACACGCTCACTGGCGCGGGTGATGCTCACAATGAATCAAACACGACCTTGGCAGCCGCGTATGTCCGCATGTCCACTGAACATCAGCAGTATTCGACTGAAAATCAGCTCGACGTTATCCGCATTTTTGCCGCCACCCACACTCTCGAGATCGTCAAGCTCTATACGGACTTGGGTAAAAGCGGTCTTCGCCTGGAGGGGCGGGATGCTCTGAAGCAACTGTTCTTCGACGTGGAGAGCGGTCGTGCCGACTACTCAACGGTTCTCGTCTATGACGTCAGTCGCTGGGGCCGCTTCCAGGATCCAGACGTCAGCGCCAGCTACGAAGTGCGCTGCCGCCAAGCAGGTGTCTCCGTTCAATACTGTGCGGAGCAATTTACCAACGACGGATCACTGGTCTCCAACATCGTCAAAAGCGTGAAACGGATGATGGCCGGTGAGTACAGTCGGGAACTGTCAGTGAAAGTTTTTGCGGGGCAATCTCGACTCATTGAGCTTGGGTATCGTCAAGGTGGCACGGCTGGTTTTGGGCTCAGACGACAGTTAGTCGACAGCAATTGCGAATTGCACTCCACTTGAACACCCGTTTGCATTCGACCTGACCAGTCATTTGCATTCGCTCGACCGTCCGGCGTCATTCTACCCCCGCCTTCAGCTATGCAGACGCTGAGATATCGTATCAACCGCGACGGCACCCAAAAAGATTTACCTAACAAATGTTAGATAGATGTTGACGTGCGTCGAAGCCCCAGCTAAGGTTTGACTACCTAACGTTAGTTAGGTAGTCAAACCACCAACCTGTAGGATCGACCATGACTACTAAACTTCAGCTTTTCACTTCGCCTTCGGCCTTTCCGAACCCACAGCGTCTGCGTCTGTTCATGCACGAAAAGGGCATCGCTGACCAATTTGCCGAGACCATCTATGACATGTCCCCTGTAGGAGAACAGCGTGGCTGGCGTCATTTGAATATGAACCCGTGGGGCGAAACTCCCACCCTTCAACTGGCTGACGGTAGCTACATTTCCGAAACGGCTGCCATCGTTCGTTATCTTGACCAAGAGTATCCCGGTCGCAAGATCATGGGAGAGACCGCACTGGAACAGGGTCTGGATAACATGTGGGATAACCGGGTGTGGGTGCACATCCTGTACCGCATCGTTACAGCGTTCCACGTGTTGCACACCGGCCTCGGCTTCAAGCTAGAACTGACCAAGAATGAGGCTTGGGGCGAACACTGCCGTAAGGAAGCTTTGGCTCACGCCGCACTGGTCAATCGTCATCTGTCAGACGGCCGCGAATGGCTGCTCGGCGGCGATGCCCCGACCTTCTCGGACATTACCCTGGCAACCGCTATCGCCTTCTCGAAATTCCCGGTCAATGCCACTCCACTGGACGAGCGTTTTGAGTTCTTAGATGCGTACTGGCAGCGCTGGACAAAACGTCCAAGCTTCCAAGCGGCCTACGCCGATCGCAACAGCGGCATTCCTGAGCTGGATTCGCCAACCCAGTAACAGCTTCTCAATGGAAACTCCGGCGCACCGAGATCGCCCCCCCCTGGCTTTCTCGGTGACCGTAGTGATCTCGCTAGTGTCGGCTGGCGATGCCGCTTGCTGAACCATGATGGAACGGCTTCTGCCTGAGCACCCTAGTCGCATTGAACTCACTGCTCTCACTGACAATCTACCTGTCACACGGTAGGCGTTTGCTGTAAATTAGCTTTCCCTATTTAAGAGATCGTCCCAAGACGAAAGGCACCAAGATGAGCGTCAACTCCAAGGAAGCCATTTTGTTGGCGGCCAAGAAAATTGCCCAATCGCAGGGCTACAATGGTTTGAATTTCCGCGACCTTGCGCAAGATGTTGGTATCAAAGCGGCGAGTATTTACTACCATTTTCCAAGCAAAGCCGATCTGGGTATTGCCGTTGCCAAACGATATTGGGAGGACGGTGCGCTCGCACTCGAGATGATCGAATCAGAAAGCCCATCTCCGATTGACGCTCTGCGTCGCTTTCCTGAAATCTTCCGAAGATCGCTTGAGGCCGACAATCGTCTCTGCCTGGGCAGTTTCATGGGCGCTGAAACCGATACTTTACCCATTGAAATGACTAAAGAAATTCAGACCTTTGCTGATGTCAACATTGCATGGCTAAGCAAGCTTCTATTGGCTGCGAAGGTGTGCGAATCAAGTGAGAGTGAATCTAGAGCACGTGCAATTTTCGCAGCTATTGTCGGTGCACAGCTCTTTGCTAGAAGTCGCTCGGATATCTCGCTTTTCGATGCCCTAGTCGATTCATACCGCGCGTTCGGACCTCTGCCGGCGTAGCAACTGACAGCGACTCGGTTCAGCGAACGGGCGGCTTTGCCGCATGCGCGTCCAATGCGAAGCGGCGCTCGGTAGCGTATGTGCTTTTCCACTCAAGAATGCATTTCTTTTTTCCAAAATCTCGTAACGGTGAGTCCAATATCTAGGCCATCTATGCTGGGACTCAGTGTGGGCCTTTAAGGACAACGCTTGCGTATCACCTGACCTCGAGCTTATTAAGCCAAACTGGAAGACGATCCACCCGACACAGCTTGGTTCAGGCATGTATGCCGTTTGAGGTCACCTGGACGCCGATGCGTTGTGAATGTCCGTCGTATCCATTCCCCTTTCCTCCCATAATCACTTCTAACGCCTGTTATTAACTCTCAGACGTTGAGGACGTGCCACAGACAGTTCTGCGCCTTGATCAACCGCCGCTTTTCGAAGCTTTCGCTGCCCCTTGCTCACGGGCTTTACCGCTAGACGCGTGCGAAGTAGCACAGACATAGGTGTTCAGCATCATTCAGGGGTGTTTCCAGCCCGCAGTAGCTGGGATAAAGCGAGTGAGCCTCGCGACTGATGTTAGGTTGCGCGTGTAGTGGTCTAATGAAATCTATGGTCACCCATTTAGGCGAGAATACTCGCCAGATCGAGGTGTCAGATGACCAAACAACGCCGCTCCTTTACTGCTGAATTCAAACGCGAGGCTGCTGACCTCGTGCTCAAGCAAAACTACAGCTACATCGAAGCCAGCCGCTCACTCGGCATTGGTGAGTCAGCGCTGCGCCGCTGGGTTGACCAGGTTCAGAAAGAGCACCAAGGCGTCACTCCGCAGAGCAAGGCGCTGACCCCAGAGCAGCAGAAAATTCAGGAACTGGAAGCCCGGATCGCTCGGCTTGAGCGAGAAAAATCCATACTAAAAAAGGCTACCGCGCTCTTGATGTCGGAAGATCACGAGCGTTTGCGCTGATTGATCAGTTGAGTGCCCATGAGCCGGTTGATTGGCTGTGTAAGGTGTTTGAAGTCACCCGCTCGTGCTACTACGCCCAGCGCCTGCGGCGCCGCACTCCCGATGTTGAACGGCTTCGGTTGCGTAGCCGGGTCAGTGAGCTGTTCTCGCAAAGTCGCAGCGCTGCGGGCAGTCGCAGCATCCTGTCACTGATGCGTGAAGATGGTGAGCAACTCGGTCGATTCAAAGTGCGCAGTTTGATGCGTGAGCTTGATTTAGTCAGTAAACAACCCGGCTCACATGCCTATAAACGAGCGACAGTAGAAAGACTTGATATCCCGAATACCTTGAACCGTGAGTTTGATGTGCCAGCCCCCAATCAGGTCTGGTGCGGTGACATCACCTATATTTGGGCACAAGGAAAGTGGCATTACTTGGCTGTCGTTCTGGATCTCTGCACGCGCCGGATAGTGGGCTGGGCACTGTCGGAAAAACCGGACGCCGAACTCGTGATCCGAGCCCTGGATATGGCCTACGAGCAGCGTGGCAGGCCTTCGGATCTGCTGTTCCACTCGGATCAAGGGTCCCAATATGCA
Source organism: Pseudomonas sp. TH39(2020) (assembly GCF_016650715.1). NCBI lineage: Bacteria > Pseudomonadati > Pseudomonadota > Gammaproteobacteria > Pseudomonadales > Pseudomonadaceae > Pseudomonas > Pseudomonas sp. TH39(2020). Next base: position 217,238 of record NZ_JAEKFF010000005.1, read on the forward strand.
AGCCGGTTGTTTCGCCAGCGGTTGTGGCGATACCGCATACGCCAGAGCATGAGTCGCCGGGGAAATTGCTGGGACAATGCACCGATGGAGCGAGTGTTCCGGAGTTTGAAAACTGAATGGATACCGACCTTAGGCTACAGAACTGCGCAGGAAGCACAGCGCGACATCAGCCATTTTTTGATGCATCGGTACAACCGGATTCGGCCTCACCAATTCAACGGTGGGCTGGCGCCAGCTCGGGCCGAGGAAAAACTTAACGTCGTGTCCGGGATTAGTTGACCACTACAAATGCTAGCTTTGAAATCCGGCGGCTGTACTGAAGGAATCGCCTTCCGGCTGACCGAACAGGTAGCGGAAGAGGAACTAATTCTATTGTGGGTTCGCGAGATGGCCACTGGAGTCTATCGGCCGATCTGGACCACGATCTCCCTAAAGGATGGTTCTGAAGCCACGGCTCTGGTCTTTATAGCGGAGCCCACTCACCCGTTTTTTGAGGCAGACGCGACAGTAGCAGCCATCGCCGGCTGCATTGCCAGTGCAGAGGGACCATTGGGAAGCAATGCCGATTATGTCGAAAGGCTCCATCACGCGCTGAGTGAGAACGGAATTGTGGATGAATACGTCGATGTATTATTTACAGAACTTGGGAGGCAACCATATGAACTGGTAATGTAAGTGACAGTGGCAGATACCTGCCAGCGAAATAATCTTACGTCACGACTAAGAGGTTCTTGCTCATTGGTCCAGGCGATAGCTAGTCGCAAAACTGTGACACCTTTTCTACCCGCTGAACGATTTGCCTACTCTTCATACCGGTGACGCACGCCGGCTTGTTCGTCGCAGTTCTAGGGGCTCTATTTGTTCTCGCCACCGGCGTCACCATGGTTCAAGTGGTCGCTACCCCATTGATCTCGCTTTTGGGCGCCGCAAAAACGGCTCACAAACGGGTAACATTTGCTCATGCCTTCAACCCCCTTTGCACAACTGTGGTTCCATATCTGGGGGCAATAATTATCCAGGGGGCGTTAAACGCCGTTGACGCCATCACTCTATCGTCATCAGCGCTCAAGGCATTCCTTGCTCAGAAGTCACGAGTCAGACGGCCGCTTTGGGTCGAGGCTGTGTAAAAACGTTTTAGAGCAGGTTTGACGGTCAGAACCAGAACAAAAATCGCGTTCCTACGCAAATTTCAGGTCCGTTCGTTAACCAATCACTGGCAGATTTTACGTAGCGACGCAGACTTCAAAACAGTGACTACTTTTTTACACAGCCAGGGTCGATTGCCGTCCTTCTCGACAGGCAAAAAACGGCCAGAAGCGGTCCGTGGACACCCTAATGGTGAAACAGTAGCTCATGCAGCAAGCGAGAACTGATGTGTATTCTTAGTCAGTTTTCAAACGCGCTAGTGCATTCCCTTCGCGTCACACCTTGGACGGCAACGAATGAATCCAACTCTCCATAAGGCAGCTAATGGTCATCTGTCACTTGATTTCAACGAGTTGTCAGACGCTTGTTGGCTATCGATAGCTGAAGAGCTGATCAAACTCCGAGGGCTCAAACGGGTGGGTTCACCCGTCATAGGCGTCAGTGAACAAATTCATCAAAATTTCCAGTGTGCTGAGTTCAACCTTGCGGCCGGCTGGGACAATTGGTCTGGACATTACTTGCTTTCAGACTCTGTGGCGGGCGATGTATTTCTGCAAAAGCTATTCGACCAGGTCCGCGCCTGACAGGCGGCTCAAGTCATACGTTCCGCGGATTGGGAGTGCGAGTCTGAGCGTTTGCGAATGGCTGCAATGGGTCGTTTTCAGCCCTTCACGAAAGGCAGTAATCCGCCAGAAGCAGACATTCGCCTGCCAATGTCCGGCTCTGGATTTGGCTAGACTTCCCTTTATCCACTATCAATCAAATAAGTTTGGTCACAGCAGCGACCAAAAACTTAATATTTATATTTATGAAGTTATATTCAAGCCGGAGACATAGTTGCCATAATGGGGAATTGCTTCATCTATGTGTCTACGATATCACTCTAATCAATACCCATAATAAAAACAAAGCACAAAATATGAATAGCACACTAATTAAAAGCTTGTTAACTTTTTTTCTTCCCATTTACCATTCGTCGCCATTCAAGAAAAAAATTCAACTTTTTCGAAAGCTGGTGACTCCCACTAATACAGCCATCAAGGCGGTGGGTGCATTTCCTGATTGATTGGCGATTGCTGATAGGAGATAGTAATGAACTACGAAGATCGCGATACCTATGGCATGTACAAAACCAACCTCCTACGAGATACCGGCTCCGAGGAACAGGGGCCTGGCCCCGACCTGATGGGGGCAGACACACTCATTGGAAATGATGTTTATAACCATAATGAAGAAGACTTGGGAGATATTAAAGAAATCATGCTGGATGTTCGCAGCGGAAGAGTGAGTTATGCTGTTCTATCTTTTGGTGGCTTTCTTAGCATGGGAGAAAAACTGTTTGCGGTACCTTGGAATGCATTGACACTCGATACAGTAAATAAGCGCTTCGTACTAAACGTAGAGAAAGAACGCTTGGAAAATGCACCAGGTTTTGACAAGGACAATTGGCCTAATATGGCCGACGAGTCTTGGGCAACAGAAATCCATTCTTTCTATGGAACCAAACCCTACGATTACGATACTGTTCGGAGATAAAGTATCAACAAAGCTAATGTACATATCCGAAACGAAGAGTGATGCGCGCCGAGTAAACAATGACATGTTTCATTGGGGTGCCAAACCCTAAGGCGCGCATTGCGGTGAAAAAAGGTTTGTCGAAGCAACAAGGGTTAGGGTGGATTCTGCTGACCGCCCGTCGAATCAAAGGTTAGCCCAGCCGCATCGTACCCGAAAAGCTATCCGTTTGAAGTCCAAAAGCTCCCGCGTCACGCGAGCTTTTTTGATGCGACATCAAGGCTCATCACGTGACTCTACCGATTTCGGCTAGCGAATGAGACTAATGGCGGTCGCACGGATCAGAATTTCTTCCTGTTGAAAACGCCCTTCTAGATCGCGCTTAAAGCTTTGCCACCAAAGCCGATCAACAGCTTCAACCATGACCTCATAAACGATGATGTCATCCTCTGCTCTTTCGTTATCTTTCTGCAGTGAAATACCTTTCGCCGGATTGCGAGTGAAAGCCGTCACTCCTCCGAACTGTTCGGCCAACTGCTCCCGTACATGGCGAAAAAGCTCGACGGGCTGAGGCGTGCCATCGTTCGTGTTGAGCGGAAAAAAAATCTCGATCAGGTGCATTTGGATAACCTCGACATCTTAAGAGGTCGTTTCGTGAACAAGGCAGATGCCTGTTCATAGGATCACTTATGCCGCCTCTTGCGTTCAAATTTCGATCGTCTTGGGGCCAATCCCTTCGAAAGCAGTAGAAGCGATTCTTAAAATTCTGGTGATCGGCACTCGCCTCTTCGATATTGCTCACCCCCAAACATATTCGTTGCTGAGTTTGTGAGCCAAGGCTCGGATCTTAGTATTGGCCGGCAATATCGAAATCAAGCCCCGAAAGACTCGGGGCTTGATGGTGTCAGACGGCATCAGGGTTTGCGCCCTCCACCTCCGCTCACCCCACCATCCTTGCGTCCCATTTCAGAGGACTTATCGTTGTCATCGGAAAGATTGCTGTCGCGCCCGCTTCCTTTTCCGCCGCTGGACGATTGATCAGCCTTGTTGGGTTGTTGTCCACCTGAAGCCTGGCCGCCTTTTTGGCCTGGTTTGGACATGTTTTCTTTATCGTCGGTAAATTCGCCTCCGCGATTCGTACCCTGCCCGCCTCCGGACATGCGATCGCTATCGCGGGATTGTTGTCCGCCGGAAGCTTGACCACCTTTTTGGCCTGCTTCAGACGCGCGTTGGGGATCGTTGGCAAAATTTCCGCCAGAGCCTTCTCCACCTTTCTTACCGGCTTCAGAAGCCTTGTCACGGTCATTAGAAAAATTGCCTGGATTTTTGTTTCCTGTATTGGCCATTTTTGTTCACCTCTACATCGTTAGCACGAGCATGGGCTCGTCTAATTCGGAGGACGCACAAAACAGAAAGTTTGAATGGAAATATGGGGCTCGCGACGAGTGGATTCGAGTAATTGGTTCCATTGAAAATACGCGCATGCGACTGACGGCGTGTGACCGTTCATCGATGGAGCCTTACGCCAGCTTTCGTACCAAATGTTCGATATTTACTAGACTTAATAACTCGTAGAAGCCCTCCACGCATCACACTCAGGAGGTCAATTGATGACTGAACACATCGTGCATTTCCATTGCCAGATCGATCAGGGAACGACTGAGCGCTTTCGGGACTGTTGTCTGGAAGCCATCGATCAAGGCGCCACCTCCTTGCTCCTTAATCTTTCTACAAGCGGGGGCAGCACCAACTTTGGCTTCACCCTCTACACGTTCCTGAAGTCATTGCCGGTACCGCTGTGCGCGATCAATGCGGGCAACATCGAGTCAATGGGCATTATTATGTTTTTGGCGGCAGGCCGCCGAATCACCTCGCCCCACTCACGCTTCCTGATTCACCCGATGAATTGGTACTTCAGCCAAAAATCAGTCGACCATCAGCGCCTACGTGAATACCTGTCGAGCCTCGATAACGACCTCGCGCGTTACGTGCAAATTTTCACACTCGAAACTGCTGACGCAGAGACCAAGCTCGATATTTTTCATTGCCTTTCAGCAGAAGAAAAAGTCATCGCTGCACACGAGTCCCTGGCATACGGGATTGCTCATGAGATGAAGCAAATGATGTTCGCTGATGATGTCAAACATTGGAAAGTCAGCGGTGGATGAGCCTAGCCCGCTCTGCAGGGGGAAGCTGAGACACCCGTGCCCAACGCTGGAGAACTGCTGGTAAAAGTGGGGGCTGTATCGCTCAACTTCCGGGATAAGGCTATCGTTGACGGCATCTATGAGCCTCATATGGTGCCTAAGCCGCTAATCCCTATAAGCGACGCGGCAGGTACTGTCGTAGCAGTCGGTGATGGCGTCAGCCGCTTCTCTATCGGAGATCGAGTTAACTCACACCTTTACTCACGTTGGTTGGATGGCATGCCAGGGCCAGACGAGCCTAACTACTGCTTTGGCTCGCCATTGCCGGGCGGGCTGGCGGAGTACATGATTATCCATGAAGACAGCGCGGTACGTGCTCCCGACAACATGTCAGATGAGGAAGCTGCGACCCTTCCAATTGCTGCTCTGACGGCATGGTATGCGCTCGTTGATTTCGGCCAGATCGAGGCAGGCCAAACCGTTTTGGTTCAGGGCTCAGGGGGTGTTTCTGTTTTCGCTGCACAAATTGCAACGGCACTTGGCGCCAAAGTTATCGTCACTTCCAGTCGAGATGACAATCTGCAAGCAGTGAAAAAACTGGGTGCTGTTGCGGGTGTAAATTATCGCACTAGCCCTGAGTGGGCAGAGGAAGTACTAAAGCTCACTGACGGCAAGGGGGTCGATCTCCTGCTGGATGTGGCAGGCGGGGATGGCATCAATCAATCGGTTGCAGCGACAAAGGCAGGAGGACGTATCGCACAGATCGGCTTCCTGACCGGCCAAACCTCTGCACTCAACCTGATGCCTTTGATCTTCCGGCAAACAACGATTCGTGGCATCGCCGTTGCTCCTCGCTCCTCATTTGATCGCATGAACGAATTCTTGAATGAGCACAAGATTCGCCCGGTAATCGACCACGTGTATCCATTTGATCAAGCACGCCAAGCGTATGAGCACTTGGCCAGAGGCGCCTTTGGTAAAGTAGTAATCAAAATTTCGTAAGATCAAGAAGGGACTGAGTCATCCGGCGGTTGAATACCGACTCCACTAACTAAAGTCGATGGCTGTGATCGAAGGGTTTCAGCGCAGAAGCCCTAGATAGTCGAGCACAAAGCCGCCGGACGGCTCAAGTAATTAAGGCGCTACATGTGTTTGGAAAATCTTGCTAACCACAGTCCACTTACCTTCGACTTTCAGCAGATGGAAGAAGTCAGTGAAAGAGATGCCGGACATGTCGTTAACGTCGATGCGAGCGCTAGCCGCGGTACCGACGATCTCGATGCGGACTATAGCGGCCTGTGCGTCAGGAGATGGACGGAAACCCTTGTCGATCCCATCGAACAGGATTGGAATCGCGCCGCCTGCCAGCTTGCCATCGGCGCCGACGCTGTACATCGTCGCATGTTCGTTGAAAGCGGGCTTCATGATACTGCTCTTGGCCTGCTTGCAACCCTCAATATACTTGTTAAGCACCTCAGTAATAGCTTGGTATTCTTCTACGTATGTAGGTTTGCTCACTGCTTTACTACTGACTTGTTGGTCACTGGACAGGTTATCTGCTTGAGTGTTATCTGCTTGAGCAATCGCGCCCAAACTCGAAATTAGGGCCACAAAAAACAAACTCTTGATAGAAGTAATTTTCATTTATTTACTCTTAATTTAATAAGGTTTGCGATTATTTATTTATGCTCAACTGCAAAAAAAGCACAGCGGGTATTCCGAACAACTTTGGTGCGACTGTAGCTTCGCAATGAAATGAACGCTGTATTTGCAGTAATAACTTCCACAGTTTCACCGTGACCTGTGGGGTTTTTCTTTGAAGTTACTCGCTCAGATTGTTCTTGAGCTCTTGAGATGCCTGCTCGATCGCGGTGCGCGGCGCCGGCAGATGGCTGAAAGCGTTCGACAGCCCGAAATCGTGAATCATGCCGTTGTAGCGAACCGTCTTCACGGGTACGCCTTCAGCGTCGAGCTTGCGGCCGTACGCTTCAGCTTCATCGCGCAGGACATCGAATTCGGCCGTTTGGATCAGCGTCGGCGGCAGGCCCTTCAACTGCTCCCTCGTTGCCTGCAGTGGAGAAGCGTAAATCTGTTTGCGTGCCTCGGCGTCGGGTGCGTAATTGTCCCAGAACCACGCCATCATGTCCTTCGTCAGGAAATAGCCGTTGGCAAACTCCTTGTACGACGGCGTGTCAAAGTTGGAATCTGTCACTGGGCACAGCAACACTTGCGAGCGCAGTGCGGGTTCACCCTTCTCGTTGGCCATCAGGGCAACTACGGCGGCAATGTTCCCGCCTGCGCTGTTGCCAGCTACGGCGAGGCGAGTGCCGTCTACCTTGATATCTTCGCCGTGTTCGGCGACCCATTTTGTCGCGGCATAGGCTTGCTCGGTGGCGACGCCATATGCCGCCTCTGGCGAGAGGCTGTAGTTGACGAAGACCGCCACCGCACCCGAGCCTACCACCAGGTCACGCACCAGCCGTTCGTGGGTCGGGAAGTCCCCCAACACCCAGCCGCCGCCATGAAAGTACATGAACGCAGGCAGGTTTTTCTCTTTGCTGCCGGCCGGGCGCACGATGGTCAGCTTCAGATCGCTGCCGTTGACGCGTATCGTCATCTCGCTGACATCAGCTGCCGGCAAGGCCACTTGGGGGGCAGCTTGGGCACCCGCCAGCGCGGCACGGGCATCGACCGGCGTCATGGAGTCGAGCGTCTGGCCACCTTCAAGCGATTGCAAGAGTTTCGCCGTGTTGTGCTCAACTCCCGGGTATGTGGTGGCGGAGGCAGTACCAGGCGCAAGGGCAACGACGGTAGGAGCGAGAGCAGAGGTAAGGGTTTTCATGACGTTTCCATTTTTATGTCTGAGTTCTGGGAAGCCTCAACTACCGCAGACTCAAGGACGACAGAGGTTCAAGACGCGACGTGGGTGTGAAAGATCTTGCTGACGACCGTCCACTGGCCATCGACTTTCAACAAATGGAAAAAATCGGTGAAGGAAATGCCTGACATGTCGTTGGCGTCGATGCGAGCGCTAGCCGCTGTACCGACAATCTCAATGCGGACGATAGCTGCCGGTGCATCTGGAGATGGGCGAAAACCCTCGTCGATGCCCTTGAACAGGATTGCAATTGCGCCGCCAGCCAGCTTACCGTCGCCATCGACGCTAAACATCGTCGCTTGCTCATTGAAAGCAGACTTCATGATGCTGCTCTTTGCTTGCTTGCAGCCCTCAATGTACTTGTTCAGCACCTCGGTGATGGCTTGGTATTCGTGTACGTAAGTAGGTTTGCTCATGGTTTTACTCCTGCTTCGTTGGATTGGGTTGAGGACTAGCACCTTCCAGCCGCCCGCTTAGGAAGTGGACTAATTCACGCTTTGGTATCAAGCCATACAGAACCGTAACGTGTGTAGGCAGCAGGAATCTCAATGATTTCTTTCAAGTCATCTGCTGCAGTGCGCACCCAAAATGGATCACGCAGCATTTGCCGCCCGACAAATACCAAGTCAGCTCGGCCGTTCTGCAGGATTTCTTCGGCTTGACGACCACTCTGGATTACACCCACCGCACCCGTCGCAATATGCAGCTCCTTACGCAGCAACTCAGCGGCCGGTACTTGGTAACCTGGATAGGTCTGAACCTTGATCATCTTGATCCCGCCGGAGCTGCAGTCGATCAGATCGACGCCCTGCTCTTTCATCCAGCGACCGTATTCAAGGAATGACTCAGGCGTATTTCCACCTTCGGCGTAATCAGAGCTGGAGATCCGAACAAACAAAGGGCGATCGCCCCAATGCGTTTTGACCTCCTCCAGCACTTCGCGCAGGAAGCGATAGCGACGCTGGGCATCACCACCGTATTCGTCGTCGCGGGTATTGGCGAGTGGAGAGAGGAACTCACTCAGCAAATAACCATGTGCGGCATGGATCTCAAGCACATCAAAGCCCGCTTCACTGGCGCGTCGTGCGGCATCGCCATAGAGCTTTACAAAACCCGGAATTTCATCAGCCAAGAGTGCGCGAGGCACAGGGCTGGTATCCGTAAACGGAATCGCCGAAGGTGCGATATGAATAAGGTTGGGCAGATCGGCATTGCGCCCTGCATGACCGATTTGGGCACCAGCTTTTGCACCAAAGCTGTGAAGCAGTTCAGTCAGAGATTTTAAGCCGACAACGTGTTCATCACTCCAGATACCAAGGTCACCGGCACCGATACGACCGTCAGCCTGAATAGCCAACGTTTCGGGAAAAATCAGCGCCGCCTGACCCAGAGCACGAGCTCCATAATGAACGCGGTGCCATTCAGTGACAAAGCCATCATCCGCTGCCATGTGCATGCACATAGGGGACATAACGACGCGGTTTTTCAGTTTAAGGCCTTTAATTTCATGGGGCGAAAGCAGCAAGCTCATCAAGCGGATTCCATAGTGGTTAATATGGAATAATGCTAACTTACACAGCACTTACGTGTAAGTACGCACAATTATGTGCTGTAGGCACACTTTTTATACCATGGTGATAACAGTGAAAAAATGTAATCCTCAGGATGAAATTGAGGCCTTTGCTTGTCCCGTCGCGTTTACTGTCGATGTCATAGGTGGAAAATGGAAATCGCTCATACTGTTTCACCTGATGTCCGGAACGAAGCGCTTCAACGAACTGCGACGCCTAATACCAGATATCACTCAGAGGATGCTGACACTCCAGCTGAGAGAGCTGGAGGTTGATGGGATAATTCATCGCGAAATCTATCGCGAGGTGCCGCCAAAGGTGGAGTATTCGCTGACAGAATTAGGTAGCTCTCTCGCGCCTTTGGTGAGTGCCATGCGGGAATGGGGAGCTGTGCATGAGCGTAAAATTTTGGAACTCAGGCGCTCTGCGGTGCCGGTAAGTTCGGTCGCCTCCTGTTCCAACATTTGATCTCGCGCGAGCGTCGGGCCTTAGCGCAGCCTTAGCCTTGATACGCCCTGGCGTGATCGGCGACCATCGCAACGAATTCCGTCTCGCCAAGGGAGCGATGGCTGCAGTCAATCAACGTAGCTGAATATCATCAGCCTCCAAGAGCCCTTTTGCACTCAAGTATAGAATGCTTGCCTAGCCAAGACTGGGCGTGTCAATTCCTTGAATTCTTTAATGCCGGATTAGAAACAACTGAAGACTATTGTGGCCATCCACGATCAGTCCTCGTATGAGTTCCTGGTAGTGGTCTGCTGTATTCAAATCTTGCAGGTCAAAGCTTGCAGACCAATTGATGAACGTCTTGGACTGTCCAGTAAGAGAGGCCAATTTCACGGTGGCCACATAGTTGTCCAGCGGTAATGGGGCCTCCTCGAAGCGGTAGGACAGCGTTGTATTGCGATCATCGACCGATAACAGGCGCTCCCTGACAATTGCGCCATCGGCCAACGTGAGTTTGCGAATACAGCCAACCAATCCATCAGGCTGATTGCCCTCAATGCTGCTTTCCACAATCGAGGGGTGCCATTTTTGGATCTCGCCAAATTTCTTCAACACGCTCCAGGCATGTCCTGTATTGCTGTCCAAGACAGCGGAAAACTCAACCATCGGCATCGTGTAACTCCCTTCAAATGATCTATTTGTGAAAACAGCTAACTCCGGCTCAAATGCAGCGCTCGGAGGTGATGATGTGAACACCCGGTCTGCGCTCAAGGGCTGATTCGAGCAACACCTGAGCGATTCTCGACGCGGGGTTAAGTTGCCAGCGAACAGGTAACAATCTCCCCACCAAGCCCAGTACGACTACCAGTGCTCGCTCACCCAACCGCAGTTCGTCGCGCGTCCCACTGATGACGCCGGGCCTCACATAGGTGAGTGAATTAAAACCAAGCCCTGTAAGAGATGTCTCCAACTCGCCCTTTACCCGGTTGTAGAAAAAGCTCGAGTTTGGGTTCGCTCCGGTGGCCGAATTGAGAACGTATGCTGAGGTGCCATTCATTCTGGCAAGGCGCGCTACATCCAACGGGTACTCGTAATCAACAAGCCGAAAAGCGTCTCTCGATCCAGCGCGCCGCATCGTCGTGCCCAAGGTGCAGATCACGGCATCCGCTCGCCACCAATCGACAGTTTCCGGTAGATTGTCGAGGTCGGTTAGAGGTGCATGTAACTTGGGATGTGCTGCAAGCGCACGACGAGTCGGCGCAACCACAAGGCTGATTCGTGGATCGTCGAGCGCCTGTTTCAGAACCTCGCGTCCAACCAACCCCGTAGCGCCAACCAAAACCAACTTCATTGTAAGCAACGCTCATGACCAAGCCTGCGAACCGCGTCGGAGACTGGCGTGTCACCCTGAGTGAGTTCGATAATGACCCGGCTCACCTTGGGCTGATCGATCAACTCGGCAAGTGTCGCTGCTACGTCATCTCTTGAAACTTCACCGTAAGGAATAGCGACGTCAGCACGGATTTTGCCAGTGCCTGTGTCATCCAGAAGCGTTCCTGGGCGCACAATCACCCAATCCAAACCCGTCCCCACCAAGTGAGCATCCGCTCGTTTTTTCACGGCAATGTAATTTTCGAAACCTTCGGATACAGGGCTACCACGCAGCGCATCGGGGAAGGCCGAGACCAGAATGAAACGCCGGACACCTGCCTGAATAGTTGCGGCCACTGCCAACTCCAATCCCCGCCCATCAATCGCATTGGTTAGATCCATACCTGCGCCGCCTGCCCCTGCCGTGAAGACCACGGCATCACCGCCCGACATAAGTCGCGCCATTTGCCCGGGATCAAGCTCAAGCAAATTGCCCTTAACGGGCGTCGCGCCCAGAGCCGCAAGCTCACTTCCCTGCTCCGGGTTCCGATGCAGTGCGATCACTTCGTGACCTCGTCCAACGAGTTGCTTAACCAATCGCCGACCTACTTTGCCAGCGGCGCCAATGATGAAAATTGTACTCATGATTGCTTCTCCATTTGACGATGAACGAGCTCCGACCCCGGTATTGACTCAATCGGGATCGGTGAACGATCAACCTTCGAACTGGTGATAAACCTTGGCGATGACCTTCCATATGCCGTCGATTTTGATCAGGGTCAGGTAGTCGTTGTAGTCGGCACCGATCGCATCATTTTCCATATCGACACGCACCACGGCTGTTGTGGGGGTGATGGCCAGTATGTCGAGGCGAGTGGTAATCTCTGGGGCGCTGCCATTCTTCTGAACGAAATCAAAAAGATTCTTGATCGGGCCGCCAAGCAGCTCACCATTTGTGAAACCGTACATCACGGCGTCTTTATGGAACGCCTGAGCAACGCCTTCTGAACTGCCCACACGCAGACCTTCAACGTACTGATTGGCAGTAGCGATGACAGCGTTGTACTCGGAGGTTGGTACTGCCTTGATGTTCTTTGACATGGTTCTCTCCTTTTAATAAGGGCGAGGTACAACCCACCTCGCCAGAGGCTCTCAAATGCTCAAGCGCTCGGATGGGTGTGGTAAATCTTGCTGAAGATCGTCCACTTGCCTTCTACCTTCAGCAGGTTGAAGAAGTCAGTGAATCGAAACCCCGAAACATTCTCGGTATCAACGCGCGCACTGGCGGCAGTGCCCACAATGTCGATGCGAACGATCGCGGCTTTGGTTTCGGGAGATGGACGGAAAGAGTTGTCGATGACGTCCTACAGATTCTGGATCCCGCCGCCGACGAGCTTGTCGCCGTCGACCCCAAACATGGTCGCTTGCTTGTTGAACGCAGGCTTCATCAAAGCGCTGTCAGCCTTGGCACCGCCTTCGTTGTATTGGCTAAGCACGTCGACGATCGCGTTGTATTCCTGGACGTAAGTTGGATTGCTCATGGTGGACTCCTGAGTGAAAAATTTCCGATTGCCCATCAGGTCTGGATGGGCACAGGCAAGGCCTGTCAGCGATCACCAATCTTGGCGTGTCGGCGAGATGATCAAATCGTTGACGGTGACGTTTTCCAGTTGGTTGAGCGCGTAAATCACTGCGCGGGCAATATCGTCAGGCGCAATGGCAATCCGGTTCAGCTCTTGGGCAGCCTTGCGCCCTTCAGGATCGCTGACCTTGTCCGCCCAGCCGGTATTGATGACGCCGGGACTGACGGTGTTGACGCGGATGCCATGCTGCACGCCCAACTCCTTTCGCATAGACTCGGTCATGGCCTGGACGAAAAACTTTGTAGCGCTGTAAACACCCGCCGCCGGCCCAACCTGGTGACCTGCGACAGAGTCCATGTTGAGAATCTGCCCGGACTTCTGTTCCAGCATGAATGGCAGTACCGCAGCAGTAGCGTTGAGGTAGCCCTTGATGTTCACATCGATCATCTTTTCCCAATCCTGCACGGCCAGATCGACCCAGTTGGAAAAGAGCATCAGGCCAGCGTTGTTGACCAGAATGTCCACGGCGCCGTAGGTCTCTTGTGCAAACTTCGCGAGAGCTTTGGTTTGATCCAGATGGGTGACATCGGTAGTGAACGCGACCACGTCGCTCCCTGCCACACGCAGCTCGGCAACGAACGATTCAAGCCCTTCCTGATCAAGTGCTGCTGCCACGACGCGGACGCCCTGTGCGGCCAATGCGCGGGTGGTGGCAGCACCAATACCGGAAGACGCGCCAGTGACGATTGCTACTTTGTTTTTCAGATAATTCATACTTGAGTACCTCTTGTGCGGCGAAATGCTTTCGCGACGGAGCCTCCCCGCGCCGAGCTGACGCAAGGGGAACCTCTCATTAGTTGGAGTTGGCCGTTGGCCAATCGGTGTAGCCCTTGGCGCCTCCGCCGTAGTAACTCTCACGAGGCGCGATGGTCAGTTCGGCACCATGACGCAGGCGCTCTACAAGGTCTGGATTGGCAATGAACAAACGACCAAACGCCACGGCATCAATCCGCCCTTGCGCCCGGCGCTCCAGCGCCATATCCAGGTCATAGTTGTTGTTGCCAATGTACGGCCCTTCGAACTGCGCACTCAGCGCGTCCAGATCCACACCCTCGGGAACGGTACGAGACGTGGCCGTGGCGCCTTCAACGAAATGCAGATAGGCCAAGTTGATTCTGTTCAGCTGCTGAATGAGGTGACCGTAGGTCGCCATGACGTTGCTGTCTGGAGGCGTGTTACCTGCATCAGGGGTTACTGGTGAAAGGCGGATACCGACCCGGTCACTGCCCCAAATCGCTACCACGGCTTCGGTGACTTCAAGTGTCAGTCGTGTCCGGTTCTCGATGGTGCCGCCGTACTGGTCAGTCCGCTGGTTGGTGGAATCACGCAGGAACTGGTCGAGCAGATAGCTGTTGGCAGAATGGACTTCCACACCATCAAAACCGGCTCGCTTTGCATTTTCTGCCGCATGCCTGTACTGCTCGATGATCCCCGGGATCTCTGAAGTCTCAAGCGCCCGAGGCATGGACACTTCGACCATGCCATTGTTGGTGTAGGTGGTACCTTCGGCCTTGATTGCCGAGGGAGCTACCGGCGCCTCGCCGTTTAGCTGTAACTCGACGCTGGAGAAGCGGCCTACGTGCCATAGCTGACTGACGATCTTGCCGCCTGCCGCGTGTACCGCGTCAGTGACTTTTTTCCAGCCTGCCACCTGTTCTTCCGACCAGATACCAGGCGTCATCGCATAGCCGCGGCCCTGAGCAGAAATGTTCGTGGCCTCGGCGATGATCAGGCCTGCGCCGGCACGCTGGGCGTAGTAAGTGGCATGAAGCTCATTGGGTACGCCGTCATCTCCCATGCGGCTGCGTGTAACAGGGGCCATGACAATACGGTTTGCCATCTCAATGGCGCCCATCTGCACGGGCGAAAAAAGGTCAGTGTTACGTCTGCCATCAAGCATTCTAAATACCTCTACTATTAGACCGGTCGTCTAGCTTACCGGTTAAAAAAAACGCCCCTATGCAAGCAGGCGTTTACTCGTGATCAGTGCGGTTTCAAAAGGGGCTGTGGTCTGCTTGACCTTGACCAGTAGCGAGGCGCCAAGCCATAGCTGATACAGCGATTCGGCCAATATCGCCGCGTTCAGGGTCGGCGAAATGGAACGATCTGCCATGCCCTGCTCGACACAGCGCGTGATGCGCTGGATGATTAGCGCGGTGCCCTCCTCCAGCACCGCACGCATGTCTTCCGACAAGTCGCAGACTTCAGCACCCAGTTTCACCACAAGGCATTTCTCCTCGGGGTGATCGAACGCTTGCGTCTTTGCCCAGTAGTGCAGATAGCCCAGCAGCCGCTCGGCTCCGGTTCCTTCTGCGGCCATCACGACATCGACGCGCCCGATGTACTCCTGAAAGTACTCTTCAAGCAGCGCCTGGCCGAATTCCTCTTTCGAACGGAAGTAGTGATAGAACGACCCTTTGGGTACGCCAGCGGTTGTCAGCACTTCCGACAACCCCACGGCGGTGTAGCCCTTGTTGGTCATCAGCGACTTCGCTACATCGATGATGTGCTGCCGCATGTCTTGGATAGGTTTCTTCATAGGATAGGAAGCCTACAGAAAACTAGACCGGTCGTCTAGAGGAGTTTTCCCGATCTAGAATTCTGCTATCCCTCAAATTGCCAAGTCTCACCTCAGTGCCCGACGATGGAAACGGAAACCGTTGCTCAGATCGAGTCATTTGTTAGGAATGACGAATTATTTGACCAGCATCGTTACTCCCCTGCCCCTCGGGTCTGTCACCGGTTCCGGGATACCGCCATTCACCTTGATCGCCTGAATATCACCATTGAAACCCTGGTTGACTAGGTTGTAGCCCTTGGCGTCTAGATCCTTGGCTAACTGCCCCGTGATCGGAGAGTAAGGCTCCCAAAAAATGGTATTTGCCGGCAACAATTGATGATGAAAGCGCATCGCGCTAACAGCATCCTTTAGCGGCAATTTGAAGTCATAGATATTGCTCACCACTTGAAAGATCGATGTAAAAATTCTAGGGCCACCCGGCGTGCCGATGACCAACGCGACCTTCCCGTCCTTCAGAAAAATGGTCGGAGACATCGATGAAAGTGGTCTCTTTCCGGGCTCAATCGCGTTGGTGTCATTACCGACAACCCCCAACTGATTTGGCACTCCGGCAAGCGCAGAGAAGTCATCCATCTCATCGTTGAGCAGTATTCCGGTTTTACCGGCAACCACTCCAGACCCGAAGAAGCCATTCAATGTGTAGGTGTTGGATACCGCGTTCCCCCATTTGTCGACAATTGAAAAATGCGTCGTTTCCGGTTTTTCCGGGAAGGTAATCTTCAAACCTGCGGCTACTTTGCTGGTGTCTGAGGGGGCCGAAACACTCACTTCCGCCGCACGCCGCAGTAGGTAATTCTCATCCAGCAACTGTCTTACCGGAACCTTGTAGAAGTCGGGATCGCCCAGGTACTGCGCTCGGTCGGCAAACACTCGCTTTTCGATTTCTGCGACCAGATGAATGTACTCTGGCGAGTTCAGCGGCACGCCACTAAAATCCGCGTTGCGCGCTTCTTTCATCTTCAATAACTGAACCAGCGCGATACCACCGGAACTGGGCGGTGGCGCGGTCACCACCTGGAAACCATTCCAGTTTGCCTGTATCGGCTCTCGCCAAATTGCCTTGTAGTTCCGCAGGTCGGCTTCGCTGATAAGTCCGCCATGTTCCGTCATATCAGCAACGATCAGTTCGGCTGTTTTGCCGGAATAAAAACCTGCAGTGCCGTGCTTCGCGATTCGTTTCAATACCGCTGCCAGTTCAGGCTGCTTGAAAATCATGCCCGACTGCAACGTACCAAAATGTTGTGAGAAATTGGTTTTTCCAGCGAATCGCTGTTGGTTTTCCGTTGCTGCCAAACCGGCTAGCATTTCATCAACTCGAAAGCCCGCATCTGCATAGCGGATTGCCGGCTCGACCAGCGCCTGCCAGCTGAGCTTGCCAAGACGCTGATGGGCTTCCCACAGGCCGGCGACCGTACCTGGTACGCCCACGGCCTTGTTGCCAAGCACGCTGCTTTGGGTGCTATCAGCAGGGATCACTCGTCCATTGCCGGCGACGAACATGTCCTTAGTCGCCTTGAGCGGTGCCCGCTCGCGGTAATCAAGGAAATAAGGCTTACCCTCGTGATAGATCGTCATGAACCCACCACCGCCAATGTTGCCAGCTTCCGGATAGGTAACGGCTAAAGTGAATGCAATAGCCACCGCCGCATCGATGGCATTGCCACCTTTGGCAAAGATGGCTCTAGCTGTTTCAGCCGCATAACGATCAGGTACTGCCACCGCAGAATGGGTCAACAGATGCGATTTAACAATATTGCCTGAAGTGGCCTGAGCATTTCCCACGGTCAGGAAGCTGGCAAGTAAAACCGCACACAACAAAGCAAACTTACGATGTGAATCGGGAAGGGATTCTTTGCGCATAAAGCACCTTATTTTTTATTAGAAATCGGCAGCAAAACGCGGAAATCCGAATTGATGCAGTTAAGAAAAAATCTAACTGCACAGCTCAGAACCCGGCAAAGAGAAAAGACATAAAAATTTATTTGTTGAACGATGAAAACAAGAAGAGCCACAGGCTTTTGATCGCCGATGGCTCCTCATGAGTAGTTATGCTTTCTGTGCTACGCGCTCGACTCTTAAAGGCTCAAGGTTCGCCTTTTCCCATTTGGCGATAACCAATGGTGCGATCGCATTACCCAGCACGTTCAGCGTGGTTGTGCCGCTATCAATAATCCTAAAGATCCCTGCAATAAGCGCTACCCCTTCCAATGGAAGACCGGCAGACGCCAACGTTGCAGAAAGAATAATGATGGCAAATCCAGGTACCCCGGCAGCACCTTTGGAGGTCAACACCATTGTGACCACCAGCAGAATCTGCTGGGAAAGCGACAGGTCGATGCCATAGAGCTGCGCTACGAAGATTGTCGCCACACCGAGAAAAATCGATGCGCCATCCAGGTTGAACGCATAACCCACCGGCACCACAAAACTGACGATCCGACGCGGTACACCGTAGCTCTCCAATCGCGTCATCAACTGCGGCATGACGGCGGCTGACGCGGCACTCGAAAACGCCAGAATCAACTCATTGCGAAAGTAGCGGATCAACTTGAAAATGTTTTCGCCAATCAAGTAGCAAATACCGCCGAGTATCACCAACGCGAAAACAATCAGCGCCAGATAAACCACCCCGATTAACTTGAGCAACGGCAACAATGAGGCGAAACCAAACGTCGCCACGGTCGCCCCGATCATCCCAAACACACCGATCGGCGCGTAAGCCATGACGATTGAGACGACCTTGAACATCGCATCGGAAAGGCTCTGAACCACAGCGATGAAAGGTGCGCTTTTGTCCTTCGGCAGAGCGTTTAATGCCATGCCTAACAGGACGGCGAAAAACAGCACGGACAGCAATTTCGCTTCTGACATAGCAACCAGCACGTTGTCAGGGACGATGTTCTGCAAGATGACCAATGCGCCTTTAGACGGCTCCAGAGTGATCGCTGCAGTACCGTGCGAAATTCCGGAAATGTCGGTGCCCGCACCAGGCTCGAAAACGTTGGCGAAACACAAGCCGATGACAATGGCCAAGGCCGTAATAGCAAAAAAGTAGCCCAGCGACTTTATCCCCATACGGCCAAACGACTTGTTATCGCCACCGCCTGCAATGCCCAGAATCATGCAACAGAACACGATCGGTACAACCACCATCTTCATCATCTTGATAAAGATGTCACCGAGCGGTTTGAGGATCTCCGCGCTCACCCATGTCTGATAGAGCGGATGCGTATTGAAGTACCAACCGACAAGCACGCCAAGCAACAGCCCGGCAACGATTTGCCACACCAAGGGAATACGTTTCATGTCTAGCCTTCTTGTTGGAATGAAAGGTCTGCGTCTATTCGCAGTTGCTAGAGTCATGAGCTTCCAGCTCACTTGAGACCAAATGGCACAACGCTGTTGTGCCATGGGTGTTGTTATTTGGCGAAGAGCTGGCTCATATCCTTGAAAGCCTTGAACTCAAGAGCGTTGCCGCACGGATCAAAGAGAAACATGGTGGCTTGCTCGCCCACTTGGCCTTTGAATCGAATGTACGGTTCAATCACGAATTCGGTACCAGACGACTTCAGACGCTCGGCCAGTGCCTCCCACTGTTCCCAACCTAAAATGATGCCGAAGTGCGGAACAGGAACATCGTGTCCGTCGACCGGGTTGCTATGGACGCTTTCCTGCGAAGCGGTTTTTGGATGTTCGTGAATCACAAGTTGGTGACCATAAAAATCGAAATCGACCCATTGCGTGCTGGAGCGCCCTTCTTCAAGACCAAAGACCTCACCGTAAAAGGTGCGCGCTGCAGCCAGGTTGTAAACAGGGATCGCGAGGTGGAATGGCGAGAGGCTCATCAGAACTCCAAATATTTTTTGTTGGTTGGCGAACATTTCCACCGTCATTGGCTCTCTGGATTTAGCCGTTGCCGGGGATGGGAAACATCGTAGGACGGAAAACCAAACATAAAAATCAATATATATTTCTTAGAAACACAATTAATATTTGTGAATGATCAAAGAACTGAAGACACTCATTGCTGTGGCGCGGGAAGGCACATTCGCCGCTGCCGGCAACAAGATCGGCCTGACTCAGGCCGCCGTGAGCGCGCAAATCCAGCGCCTGGAAACCGAGCTCGGTTTTGAAATTTTCGACAGGAAAGGACGCTCAGCCCATCTCAACAAGATGGGTCATCAGATACTTCTGCAGGCGCAGGAGCTGCTCAGGCTTTACGACAATCTTGGCTCCACTACGCTGGGCGAGCCTCCCAGCGTACTGGTCAACATCGGTGCGATCGCATCCGTGCAGCGTTCCTATTTGCCCGATGCGCTGGCGAAGTTTCACCAACAGTGTCCGCAGTGCCGCACACGTGTCATCCCGGGGCTTTCAATGGAGATGGTGAACCTCGTAGACGCGGGCGAAATCGACATGGCCGTCATCATTCGCCCGCCCTTCTCCCTTCAAAGTGACCTGCGCTGGACGACCTTGGCGCTTGAGCCCTACCGGCTGATCGTCCCGCGCGACGTGCCGGGAGAAGATTGGTCAGAACTACTTTCAAGCCAACCCTTCATTCGGTACGACCGATCATCCTTCGGGGGCAGGCAGGTGGATCGCTTCCTTCGGCAGATGCATTTCACCTTGCGGGAGGTTTGCGAGCTGGATGAATTAGAGGCGATCATCAAGCTAGTGGAAAATGGCGTTGGTGTAGCGCTGGTGCCGCAGACAGCAACCCATCAGGAATGGCCCGTAGGTGTACGAGCGCTCGATCTCGGACAGCACACCTTCCACCGTGATATCGGGCTCGTACACAGGTCTCGACAGAGCTTTACCGAACCGGTGCGGATACTGGCCCAACTTATTAGTGAGCAAGTTAAGACCGGTTTTGAATAAATCCACACAGAAAAAAAGGCCCTCTCGGGCCCTTTTGTACTCAAATCAACTTACTTGGTCAGCCAGGACTCGACTTTGTCCGAGCCATATTTGGCTTTCCATTCTTTCAGCGTTTTGTGGTTTCCGCCTTTGGTTTCTACCACTTCGCCGGTATGAGGGTTTTTATAGACCTTAAACATGCGTGGTTTACGGGTGCCAGCGAACACTGAGCATTCAAGTTCGATGGTAAAACACCCTGTGGAACGTAACTATATCTCCCACCCTCGGCTAACTCGCTCGGGCAGGGTTACTACCTGCGAACAGATCCTGACTCAAATCACCGTGACAGCCGCATTCAACATCAACACCACAATCAAACCGACCACGGCTACGATGGATTGAACCACCGAAATGGTCTTGGTGGCTTCGCCCATAGTCATGCCGAAGGATTCCTTCACCATCCAGAAGCCCGCATGGTTCGCATAGTTGAAGAACAGCGAGCCGCAGCCTATGGACAAGGCAAGCAGAGGCAGGTTGAGGCTGGGATCAGCACCTGCAAGCGGCGCCAGCAAGCCAGCAGCACCAACGATACCTACAGTGGCAGAACCGGTAGATACCGAGAGCAACATCGCGATCAACCAACCCAAGATCAGCGGAGGGAACGCAGACTGCTGAGTCAGGTGCACAATGGCATCGCCCACCTTGGCGCTGGTCAGCAGCTCCTGAAAGGCACCACCGCCGGCGATGATCATGATGATTGAGGCGATTGGCTTGAGGCTCTTGCCCAGGGATTCGCGCAACTGCCCCGCATCGCCGCCCCGCGCGAGTACCAGACTTGCCCCTGCAAACAGCACACCTAGGAGCATGGCTATCAGGGGATTGCCCAAGAAACTAGCCATCTTCAGGATCGCATTGCCCTTGGGTAATACCATCTCAGCGACGGCATGAATCAGCATCAGGATCGCCGGTAGCAAGGCGGCCAGCACGCCAAGGCATACGCTGGTGCTTGGTTGATCGTCGGCTTTTTCAGCTAGGGTGAACTGATCTAGCAAAACCTGATCGGGCCGAGTGCTCATGCGCGGCGAAATGAATGCGCCATAAAGCGGGCCGCCTAAAATCATTGCAGGAATAGCCGCAAGGAAGCCATAGAGCATTGTGGGCCCAACCGAGGTTTTGAGCGCGGCGATGGCCGTCAAGGGGCCAGGGTGCGGCGGTACCATCCCGTGCATGGCTGCAAGTGCCGCAATCACCGGAACACCGACATACACATACGCTGAACCTTTGAAGCGAGCCTGGCTTTCCAGCTTTCGCGCCACGCTGAATATCAGCGGCAGCATGATCACCAAGCCCACCTCGAAAAACATGGGAATGCCAATTACAAATGCAACCATCATCATGGCCCAAGGTATCATCCGATCCGATGTTCGCTTGAGGATGACCTCGGCGACCTGCTCTGTGACGCCTGCATCAGCAAGAATTTTGCCTAGCATCGCTCCAAGCGCGATTACGACCCCTACTGCTCCCAGTGTCTTTCCGGCGCCGGTGATCAAGTGGGAGACGATGGCTTCTGGCTCCATACTGGTTGCAAAGCCAACGCCAACGGAAACTACTAGCAAGGCCAGGAGCGGGTGCATTTTGAGACGCGACACGATGAGCGCCACCAGCACCAGGACGCTCACCAATGCGGTCAGTAAGAGGTCTATATCTAAGGAAGTCATGAAAGGATCTCGGTTGGGCTGGCGCCCAAACTGCACTCAGAATTGAAAGAGAAGTTTGAAACCGTAACGCCTGTCGGCACACGCGATAAACCAAACATCGTTTGGGTGCTTTCAACTTCGGCATTGGATGACGTGTTCATGGAATCTACTCTCTTGTAATTGGAATATGCTGCTATTACACAGAACTTCTCGATGAGGCACGATAGGTTTTACTGCAACGTCGCACTTCGAACGTTCTGTATGTATTCGTTTAAATGGGTGAGATGAATGGTCATCTGCAAATGCAGGCGTAAGTTTCAGCTTTCGCCTTTTGCAAAACCGAATAACCCTCGAGGGACTTGCACCAGCAACGAATAGCTAACCTGCGTCGAACACTCCAGGGCTTGCAACTGATCGACTACGGTGCTGAAACCGATGCTTTGCTCATGCTGCGTATGCGGCCAGTCGCTGCCCCACACCAACTGGCGAAGGCCGAAACTTTGTTCCAGCAGCGGTAATGCCATTCGAGCGAAATTGATGTTCTGTTGCGGCGTACCTCCCAAACGATAGATTCCCGATACCTTCATCCAGATCGAACCTTTCGATCCCAACTCCAGTAACTCGCAAAACCCGGGCTGATCGACGCCCGAATTGGCATCCGGCCGACCAAAGTGATCAATCACCAACTTCAAACCGAACGGCGTCAATTGATGGATCAGTCCCGGCAGATCCTTTACCTCCCGATGCAACTCGACATGCCAGTCAAGATCAGCAATGTGGCTGAAAAACTCTCTCCAGGCACTGTTACGAAAATCAGGTAACGCCTTCCCCATCAGGTTCAAGCGAACGCCGACCACGCCCAGGTGATCCATGTCATTCAACATGGCGCGACTGATGCCTGGTTCCAGCACAACCACGCCTCGCAACTGATCTGGCGCTTGCCTCAACGCCGCCAGCAAGTAGCTATTGTCGGTGCCGAGAAAGCTCGGTTGCACCAATACGCCATGACTCAGACCATGAGCGTGCAAGTGCGTCAGATACTGCTCAAGCGTGGCGTCGTAATCAGGGGTATAGCGCCGTGCACCGACCAGATTCAGCTCACGGCTAAACACATGAGCATGGGAGTCGATGCCGGTGATCGGCGTATAACAGGTGTCAGTCATAGCGTTCATCTATAGAAGGTAAAGGGCATCAGGCCCGGGCACTCTCGTTGCCGTTGACCGTTGCTGGCACCGATGCACTCGAAGCTTCGAGGCTGCGTCCACGGGTTTCCGGCAGACAAAGTGCCGCGATCACCGCCACGCCGTAGGCAATCCCTGCGTCGATGCCAATCGCCGAACCCAAGGACATGGAGTCGCTCATGTGACCGACCAGAAACGGGAATACTGCAGAGAGCACCCGGCCAAAGTTGTAGCAGAAACCGACACCGGCACCGCGTACATCCGCTGGGTACAGCTCGTTGAACAGTGCGCCAAGGCTCGCGGGAATACCGGCCGCGAAAAAGCCGAGCGGGAACCCCAGGAACAGCATCTGGGTATTGGTCAGCGGCAGGAACACATAACTCTGCACAGTGACGACACAGCAAAGCGCGAACAGCACGATGTTTTTGCGACGACCAATACGGTCGATCAAAAACCCGCTGACCACGCACCCGCACCAGAAGGCGAAGATGATCACCGCCAGGTAGCCGCCAGAGTTGAGCACGGACAGATTGCGCTCAGTCTTGAGGAACGTTGGTAGCCAGGTCATCACCGCGTGGTAACCACCGTGCGCACCCAGGCCCAACAGACCACCGAACAGCGTCACGCGGATTAGCTCTGGGCGGAAGATGCCGGCCAGGGATTTGAAGAAACTTTGCGGGATTGCGTTTTCTTTTTGCAGGCGCTGGAAGCTGTCGGGCTCCTCGACATTACGCCGTACCCAGATGATCAGGAACGATGGCAGCAAACCAACGAGAAACATCACACGCCAGGCCATGTCTTGCGGCACGAACGAATAAATCAGCGCAAATACCCCAACCGCCAGGCCCCAACCCACGGCCCAAGCGCTTTGCACTGAGCCCATCACCTTGCCACGAAATTTAGGGTTGATCGTCTCGGCCATCAGTACCGCGCCAGCGGCCCATTCACCACCGATACCGAAGCCTTGCAGTGCTTTGACGATCAGCAACTGATGGAACCCGGTGACAAACGCCGACAGAAAGGTAAAAAAGGAGAACCACAAAATCATCCACTGCAGCGTTCGCACCCGGCCGTAGCGGTCGGACAACGTCCCCCCTACCCAGCCGCCGATGGCCGAGGTGACCAGCGTGACTCCGCTGATCAACCCTGCATCACCCTTGGTCAGGGCGAATGCGGCGATCAGCGCCGGAATCGCCAGGCCGAACATTTGTACTTCCAGTGCGTCGAGCGACCATCCACCGAAGCAGGCCCAAAACGTTTTGCGCTCCCGAGGAGTGACTTGGCGATACCAGCTAAACATGATTCTTATCCTTATAGGTGGAACGTGAGGCAGCCGAGAGCGAACCGCGCCGCTACGGGGCCAGTCATGAAAAACAAGACAATGAAACCAGCGGCGAGCGCCTCGCCGCTTGACGATCCGCTACCCAGGCACGGGTTAGCGAATATCCACGCTGTAACGGAAGTGCTCGGCATGCCCGCGAGAACGACGCCACTCCAGCGGCGTACCGGCGTAATCACGCGCCAGCCTCTCGATCACCACCACCGGGCTGTTGATCGGGAGTTGCAGCAATCGCGCGTGCACGTCATTCACCGATTCAGCGGTAAGCGTTTCTTCGGCCGAGGCGACGACCTGACCGCAGACCTCTTCATAGATCGGATACAACAGCGGCCCTTTGCGACTCAGGTCGATCTCCAACAGCGGCTGAAAGCGGTTGCGGGGCAACCAGATTTCTTCGGCGAGCACTGGCTGAACATCGAGCAGACGCACACGAACAATGCGAATCACCGGCGCGTCGAGTGGCAGCCCCAACGCCTGGGCTACCGCCGAGGGCGCGGACACCGGCTCGATCGACAGGATGCGACTCTCCGGTACCTGACGGACACCGGCAGCGGTTTGAAAACGGAAGAAACGGAACAGCGATGATTGGAACTGAGGACGGCGAATGAAAGTTCCTCGGCCTTGCTGACGCTCCAGAATGCCCTCACTGACCAACGCGTCGACTGCTTTGCGAACGGTGCCAGTGGACAGTTGGTATTCCGCTGAAAGCGCGGCTTCAGTGGGAATAGCCTCTCCTGGGCGCCAGCGATTGTTAGCGATCTGTTCAGCCAACTGGTCACGCAAACGTTGGTAAAGCGGCAGGCGGACATCACTGGATAGAGAATTCATCGACTTTATTCACCTTGTTATCTAGTCATCTATATGAATATTGGGGCGAGTATTTGCCCAGACAGCTTGGCTGTCAATAAGGATCAAGGCACTTTGCTGACGAATGGTGGCGCCAAGCCGCAGCCAATCTGCGTCAGGTCGACTGTGTAATTCTCGTCGCTGTCTCCCCTACCACCTCCCGAATCTTGTCCATCAACGCCTGCGCAGCCGGTGATTGAAGCGCTCCCGTCCTTGAGATAAAACCAATTGGCCGCGTGGTATGGCTTAGGGAAAGCGGCAGCTGAACAAGATCACCGCTGAGCATTTCGTACTCCAACTGGTGTGCTGAAACAGCGGCGAGCATGTCTGAGCGCAGCAACACACCGCGCAAAATTGCCAGGTCGCCCGTTTCAATCACGGGGCTGGGTGCGGCGATACCGATGTGAAAAAAAAATGCTTCCAGCAGTTGTCGCGCCGGGGAACCGGCACGAGGCAGGATCCAGCGGGCGGCACTCAAGTCTTCATAGACTGGCGTCCGTTTCAACCAAGGGTGGTCGTGGCGTACAAGGATCACCATTTCTTCCTGCAGCAACGCCTCGCTATGCAGGTCACTGGCGTAGGCCGACGGGCGTAGAGCGCCCAGCACAAAATCCACATCGCCTGCGCGCAGTTCGCTGGCCAACAAGTCGAACGGACTTTCGTTGGTGACGATTCGTACATGAGGGTGTTCCAGGGTCAGGCGCACTATGGCTTCAGGCAATATCCCCGTGCGCCCAAGAGGCAGGGCCCCTACGTGCACGACGCCTTGAAGGGAGCCACCCAACGCAGCGATGTCCGCATCGATGTGACGCAGCTCATTCAGGGCTCGGCGTACCCGCACCAACATTGCCAGGCATAGACGAGTCGGCAGCAAGCCGTGGGGGGTGCGTTCAAACAGGCTGCAGCCGCTACCCTGCTCAAGTATTTTGATAGCTGCACTGATCGCTGGTTGGGACACCCCCAGGATGCTGGCGGTCGTTTGCATATGGTGGGTTTCGCAGAGCTTCGCAAACGCTTCCAGGCGCCTGGTCTGAAATAAGTAAAGCGGCTCGGCGGCCTGACCCAACGCCTGCCCGAGTAAAGGCGGTACGGCGAGCAACTCATCCATGGCCCGCCGAGCCCGAGGTACTGCGCGCTCACCATAATCGGTCAGACGCATACCACTGACGTTGCGCTCAAACAACGCAGCGCCGAGGCGCTTCTCCAAGGCCAGGATGGCGCGAGTCACGACGGGCTGAGCCCGGAAAAGCACGGCGGAGGCCCTGGATACACTGCCGTGTTCGACAACACGAAGGAATGCTCGAACCTGCATCAGATTGGGCAATTCAAGACTGTGCATGTCTACCTGCCGAGTTTTCGAAAAAGCGGTCAGACAGCATGCAGAACTCATCCCGATAAGTAAAACGCATACCTCTTATCGCCGAACGCATTATTCACCACCCACCTCAAATGCGAATGTGGGCTCTATCAAACAGCCGCAAGAAGAGCCCTCCCATGATCAATAAAACAAAAACTGCACTGGTCGTCAGCGCCCACTCTGCCGATTTCGTCTGGCGCGCAGGTGGTGCCATCGCCCTGCACGCCCAACAAGGTCACGCCGTTCACATCGTGTGCCTTTCCTATGGAGAAAGAGGTGAGTCGGCCAAGCTCTGGCGCAAAGGCGAGATGTCTGAAGACAAGGTCAAAACCGCGCGGCGCAGCGAGGCTGAAGCCGCAGCCCAGATCCTTGGCGCGAGCGTGGAATTCTTCGACATCGGCGACTACCCGATGCGCGCCGACAAAGAAACGCTGTTTCGTTTGGCCGATGTGTTTCGTCGCGTGCAACCGGAGTTCGTCCTCAGTCACTCGATCAAAGACCCCTACAACTACGATCACCCGCTAGCTATGAACCTGACTCAGGAGGCGCGCATTATCGCCCAGGCTGAAGGGTACAAGCCTGGCGAAAAAATTGTCGGGGCCCCGCCTGTTTACAGTTTCGAACCCCATCAACCTGAGCAATGCGAATGGCGCCCAGATGTCCTGCTGGATATCACCGAAGTCTGGGACAAGAAATATGCTGCCATCCAGTGCATGGCCGGCCAGGAGCATCTCTGGGAATACTACACACGCGTCGCACTGCAACGCGGCGTTCAGGCTAAGCGCAATGTGGGTATCGCCTCTACCCGAAACATCGTTTACGCCGAGGGCTACCAAAGCATCTTCCCACGGGTGACGGAGAACCTGGCATGAGCACACTGATCGGAAAAACCGGCATTGTCGTGCGCAACATCCCGCGTGCTGACGCGGCTTTGATCGACGAACTGGATCGCTTTGGCGTGGCTACTGTGCATGAAGCCCAAGGGCGTAAAGGTCTGTTGGATTCTGCCATTCGTCCCATTCAGCAGAACCAGAGCATCAGCGGAACGGCGGTGACCGTGTTGGTCGCGCCGGGCGACAACTGGATGTTTCACGTGGCGGTCGAACAATGCCAACCGGACGATATCCTCGTGGTCGCGACATCGTCACCCTGCACCGATGGCTACTTCGGCGACCTGCTCGCCACATCGTTGATGGCCCGAGGGGTACGCGCCCTGATCATTGACGCTGGGGTACGCGATACCCGAACGCTGCGGGACATGGGCTTCAAGGTATGGTCGCGGGCGGTTCATGCCCAAGGGACCGTCAAGGAAACCCTGGGTTCAGTCAACGTGCCCATCATCTGCGCCGGCCAGTTGGTCGAGCCCGGGGACGTCGTAGTGGCTGACGATGACGGCGTGGTCATTGTTCGCCGCGAAGAGTTACCCGGCGTGTTTGAAACCAGCCGAAAACGCGCTCGAATCGAAGAGGAGAAACGCGTGCGCCTGGCTGCTGGCGAGTTGGGCCTGGATATCTACGAGATGCGTCAGAAGCTCATCGATCGGGGCCTGACTTATTACGACAGCCTCACTGACGTGCAAGGATGACTTTCATGCGCCAGACCCGAATTCCGTGTCTTATGATGCGTGGAGGAACATCCAAGGGCGCTTACTTTCTGGCCGACGACCTGCCGCCTGAAGGCAAGCTGCGTGATCAAGTATTACTGGCCGTTATGGGATCACCCGATGCGCGCCAGATAGATGGCATCGGGGGTGCAAACTCGCTGACCAGCAAGGTCGCCATTATCAGTCGTTCAAATCGCCCGGACGCTGATGTCGATTATCTGTTTGCTCAGGTTTCAGTCGAACACGCTCAAGTGGATTACGGCCAGAATTGTGGAAACATCCTCGCAGGTGTCGGCCCCTTTTCAATTGAGCGGGAGCTGATCAGCGCAGACGAATCGCTGACGACCGTGCGGATTTTCATGATGAATACTGGCCAGATCGCCGTGGCTAACGTCCCCACACCAGGTCGCATCGTCGAGTACGCAGGTGATACCCGCATCGATGGCGTTCCTGGCACCAGCGCTCCACTGATTGTCGAGTTCGAAGACATTGCCGGCTCCAGTTGCGGAGCGCTCTTGCCTACCGGAAATGCCATTGACCGCTTCGATGGCATTGAAGTGACGTGTATCGACAATGGAATGCCTGTTGTGCTGATCAGGGCCACTGATGTGGGTTGTACGGGCGATGAACCTCCCGAGCAACTGGACGCCAACATCGAGCTCAAGGCGCTGTTGGAATCGATCCGGCTGCAGGCGGGCCCCTTGATGAATCTGGGGGATGTCCGCGAGCGCACAGTACCGAAAATGTCTCTAATAGCAGCCCCCCGCAATGGAGGCGCCATTTGCAGCCGTACCTTCATTCCTCACCGCTGTCACACATCGATCGGGGTGTTCGGCGCTGTCAGTGTCGCCTCTGCCTGCCAGGTTAAAGGGACAGTCGCGAGCAGTTTGGCCCAAGTGGAAACGGGTGACCGAATGCAACTGTCTGTCGAGCATCCAACCGGGGAGTTTACGGTCGAGCTGCGTTTGATTGGCGGTCAGTTAGCCGGTTGCGGGCTGGTGCGCACGGCACGGTTGTTGTTCGAAGGCAACGTGCTCATTCCTGGCGATGTCTGGCAAAACACGGTGAAATCATAATGTGCACTACCTTGTCTCTGATCGGATTCGGCGAAGCAGGTGCCATTCTGGGCCAGGATCTTGCCGCGCTGGACGTGAAGATCTACGCCTATGATCGACTCCTTGAAGACCTCACCAAACGAGCAGCACTGCAGGAACGCGCTCATCGGTGTGGCGTTCAGCTATGCGAGAGTGCGGCTCAAGCGATAACGCTTGGCAAGTGGATCATTTCAGCCGTCACAGCGGATAACGCACTCGAAGTCGCACTGAACGCGGCGCCACTGATGAGGCCTGGCCAACTGTTCATCGACATCAACTCGGTCGCGCCCTCTACCAAGCGCGCGGCAGCTAAAGCGATGCAACAGTATGGCGTTGATTACATCGATGCGGCAGTCATGGCGCCGGTTCCACCGCAACGCTTGAAAACACCCATTCTGTTAGGCGGCCAACACGCTCCCCTGGTTGCTGAACGATTAAGCGGGCTAGGCATGAACGTGCGGGTAGTGGCTGAGGTGATTGGCGTAGCGTCGGCGATAAAGATGTGTCGAAGCATCATGATCAAAGGCCTGGAAGCACTCACCACCGAATGCTTGAGCACCGCTCGCCAATATCATGCTGAGGACGAGGTGCTGGCGTCATTGCACCAGAGTTTTCCGCAGATGGGTTGGGATGGTGCACTCCCCCACTACTTGATCAGTCGCGTGGCAGAGCACGGTCGGCGTCGTTCAGAGGAAATGAAGGAAGTGGCAAAAACCGCTCGCGACGTAGACGTTGTTCCGAACATGAGCCAAGCCATCGTCAACGCTCAGCTAGGGCTCGTCGATGCCATGCTTGATGCCGATATTGATTACCCAAACCTTGAGCCATTCGACTGGTTAAACCTGATCGACACGTTGTATGGCAGTCCAATCGCTCGTGAAAGCGCTATAGAGGAAAAGCGGTAACATAGCCTTTTCCCAGAGTCGCACTCATGGATCTAAAACAGCTCGAATGTTTCGTAAGGGTGGCCGAGTTCGGAAGCTTCACCAAGGCCGCCGCTGTACTGAACATTTCTCAGTCGGTCGTTAGCCGTCAGGTCAGGCAGCTTGAGGTCGAGCTGCAGGAACATCTGCTGTTGCGAAATGGTCGGGGGGTCTTGCTGACCGCTTCTGGGCAACGCTTGTTCGATCATGGCAAAGGCATCTTGCGACAGGTGCAGGTGGCTCGTGAAGATCTGCGCGAACAACGCGATACGTTGTCTGGCAAAGTAGTCGTCGGGCTTCCTCCAAGTATTTCCCGACGTCACACCGTGGCAGTGGTCTCTGCCTTTCGTGAGCGTTTTCCTAACTGCATATTAGGGATCAAGGAAGGTCTGACTCATTCGATGCGCGAGTGGTTGCTGCTGGGTCGCCTGGATTTCGCGCTTCTCTTCAATCCCGGCCACAGCGCACAACTGCAATATGAGCACATTCACTCAGAGCCGTTGATGCTCATCGGTAGCCAGCACTCGAATCTCCCTTCCCAGGTAGCGATGAAAGACTTGGGGCAATACCCGTTAATCACTCCCAGCGAACCTCACTCCATACGCCGTCTCATCGAAAGTGAAGCGTCTCGGCATGAGGTGCAGCTGAACGTTTGCCTGGAGATCGATAGCATCCCTTCGCTATTGGAACTTATCAATCTCGACATGGGATACGGCGTATTGTTTCGCTCGGCCTTGGCCAATAGAGACGGAAAACTGGAAGGCCTGAAAGCGGCGCAGATCGTTGATCCATCTATCCAAACACATTTGTTTATCGCCACATTTGAGCAGCGTCCGCTGTCTCGACTGGCAGAACAGACCATGTCATTAGTTCGTGAGATCTGCATAGACTGAAGAGATGCATGCAAAATCCGCATAACTGCTAGAGCCTGCGTCTGGTTGTTGTAAAGCGTGGAGGCGGCCACCATCGGCTATCGCTTCCGCTAACAACGACTAAAGGACACGAGATGAAAACCTGCCTCGCACCTGACTCCAATCCTAAAAAACCAAAGCAATCGCTGCCTGTTGGCGCTTGGGATGCTCACTGCCATGTGTTCGGCCCTGCGGCTAACTTCCCTTATGCCGAAGATCGTAGCTACACCCCACCAGACGCCCCGTTTGAAACATTGCGGGCATTGCACGACCACTTGGGATTCACTCGGGGTGTGATTGTCCAGGCCAGCTGTCATGGCACCGACAATCGCGCGATGTTGGACACCATCGCGCGTAGTGAAGGACGGTACCGAGGCGTAGCGATTGTCGATGGTAGTGAGACCGATGAGCAACTTTCCGAGTTGGACGCTGGAGGTGTTCGCGGCGTGCGGTTCAACTTCGTTGCTCATTTGGGTGGTGCACCAGACCTGGACGTCTTTGATAGCACGGTGGATCGTCTTGCTGATTTGGGATGGCATGTCGTCCTGCACCTTGATGCACAAGACATCCTGACCTATGCGGACAGATTGGCGCGGATACCCGTCCCTTTCATCATCGATCACATGGGGAGGGTCAAAGCTCAGGACGGCATCGAGCAGCAGTCCTTCCTTGCGTTGCAGCAACTGATGGAAAACCCGTTGGCATGGGTCAAGGTATGCGGCGCAGAACGCGTATCCGTGGGCCGGCGACCATTCAACGATGCCGTTCCGTTCGCCGAGAGACTCATTGAAATTACTCCAGATCGCGTCCTGTGGGGCACTGATTGGCCGCATCCAAACATTAGCAAAGACATGCCCAACGACGGCGAGTTGGTTGATCTGATGTTCGACTTCTGTACCGATCCTCTGCTGCGTCGAAAACTGCTGATCGATAACCCGATGAAGCTATACGGACGCTAAGCGCAACCCCTTTGCTGCACCTCCAAAAATAAGACTTTCAGTGAGTGAACGCCATGAACCCCAGCCCTGCATCTGCTCAGGTAGACGTAACCATTCCCATCAAGGTGAAGACCAAACCACCCTTCTATCGCGCGATGTACTTTCAAGTCCTTCTCGGGATTATCGCGGGAGTCGCCGTCGGCCACTTCTGGCCCACCTTTGCTGCCGACCTCAAGCCGCTGGGCGATGCGTTCATCAAGCTGATCAAGATGATCATCGGCCCAGTGGTTTTCTGCACAGTCGTCACCGGCATCGCCGGTATGCGCGATCTGAAAAAGGTGGGTCGAGTCGGTGGGAAAGCACTGCTCTACTTCGAAGTCATTTCGACTGTTTCACTGCTGATTGGCCTTATCGGCGGTCACCTGTTCAATCCAGGTGCGGGCTTCAATGTTGACGTCAATACGCTGGACGCTTCGGCGGTCACCGGGTTCGCCGAGAAGGCTCAGCACATGCACATGGTCGAATTTCTGATGGGGATCATTCCCTCGACGTTTGTGCAGGCCTTTGCCGAAGGTAACGTGCTTTGCATATTGCTGGTCTCCGTGCTTTTCGGGTGCGCCTTGTCAGCCATGGGAGAGAAAGGCAAACCGGTTTACGACATGATCGAAGGTCTGTCCGGCGTGTTCTTTCGCATCGTGCACATCATCGCCAAGCTCTCCGCCATCGGTGCATTCGGCGCCATCGCTTTCACCGTCGGTACTTACGGTGTTGGCGCACTCCTCCCTCTCATGAAACTGGTAGGCAGCTTCTACATCCTGTGTGCGTTGTTCGTGATTGTGGTGCTGGGTGGAGTCGCGAAAATTTGTGGATTCAGCATCCTGCGCTTTATCTCTTATATCAAAGAGGAGTTGTTGGTCGTACTAGGTACCAGTTCGTCGGAAGTGGTACTGCCTCAGATCATGGAAAAAATGGAACGTCTGGGCTGCTCCAAACCCGTCGTTGGGCTGGTTATTCCCACGGGCTATTCCTTCAACCTCGACGGTACCAACATCTATCTGACGATGTCGGTGCTCTTCATCGCTCAAGCGCTGAACATCGACCTGTCACTTTCGCAGCAACTCACTTTAGTCATCGTGGCCATGCTCACCTCTAAGGGTGCCAGCGGTGTGTCAGGTGCAGCCTTCGTCATGTTGACCAGCACCTTGATGGTGGTGCCGCTTGTGCCGGTGGCGGGCATGGTATTGATTCTGGGTATCCACCGCTTCATGGGCACCGGACTTGCCATGACTAACCTGGTGGGTAACGGTGTCGCCGCGCTGGTTGTCTCCGCGTGGGAAAAAGAACTGGATCGCGACAAACTCGCCCAGGAACTTGCCACCAAGCCGTAAACCTCAGCTCTATCGATCACAACATCTCTAAAAAAGTCCCTGTTCGGTCTAGTACCGAGCAGCGACTCCCTGCGTCAGGAAAATAATAAAAATGAACCGCGCCTTATACGTTGCTTTGCTCACACCTGTATTTTTCTCCATCGACACCTCAATGGCCGATGGCTTTATTGCTGACAGCAAGATTCGCTTGGAAGCTCGAAACTTCTACTACAACGGGGATTACCGTCAAGGAACTGGTGTATCTAAAAAAGAAGAATGGGCTCAAGGCTTTTTGCTCAATTATGAATCGGGATACACACCGGGAATCATCGGCTTTGGCGCCGACGCATTGGTCTTCGCAGGTTACAAACTAGATTCGAGTCCAGATCGTTCCGGTAGCGGCCTCCTCCCCAAACGAGCTTCCGGTGAGGCCGCTGATGAATACTCAAAAGCAGGATATGGCGCCAAACTCAAGATATCTCAGACATCACTGCGCTACGGAATGTCATTGCCAAAGGTTCCAGTGCTTCAGTACAACAACAGCCGACTGCTTCCTCAGACGTTCCAAGGCTGGCAGATTAACTCTACCGACATAGATCGCCTGACCATAAACCTGGCTCAATTCGATAAGACGATCACACCCGACTCTACCGATCTTCAGAACATCACCCTTGCTGTGAAGGATGGTCGCTATCGTGCAACGGGTATCGGCGACAACTATCGATATGGCGGCGGGACATACAAACTGACGCCAGAGCTGAGTGCAACGTACTTCTATGGCGAGCTTGATGACGTATACCGTCAGCAGTTCGCTGGATTGATACACAACACGCGCCTCGGGAAAGGCATGTTGACCACTGACCTGCGTGCCTTCTCAAGTCGTGATGTTGGCGCAGCTAAAGCGGGAGAGGTTGATAACCGCGCATACGCTGCCGCGCTCGGCTACGCCCTGGATAATGGGCATAGCGTCATGGCGACCTATCAGGTCATGGGCGGGGCTACGGGCTTTCCTTACATCAATAACCCCTACCTACCCAACTACGTTCAATACCACGACTTCGGAAGCGCAGGCGAACGTAGCTGGCAGCTGCGATATGGTTACGACTTCGCAGCCATGGGCATTCCCGGCTTGAGCTTTTTTACGGCGTACATCCATGGAGATGGATTGAAGAAAGTCGGCACCGACAAGGAATGGGAGCGCGATGTGGATGTGAGCTACGCCTTTCAGGGGAGGCTTAAAGGCTTTTCTGTGCGTTTGAGGAACGCGACCTATCGTAGTGATGACGCCAGAGATATTGACGAGACACGTTTGATCGCAAGCTACCTGTTTACATCCTTTTAAACGGCAATTGAGTGCCGTTGGAAAGAAGTCGGTTTTTTGATACGCAATACGTCAAAAATGCTTCTTCGATTAAGCCCAGCTGCGCGATCAACTCACGATGGCCGATGGAGTACCGCTCATCATCAGCTGCATTTTGATCGCAGTCTGCGAGGCAAGGCATCTTCTTCCCGCGAACAAAAAGGGCCCTCGTAGGGCCCTTTTGTACTCAAATCAACTTACTTGGCCAGCCAAGACTCTACGGTGTCGGAGCCATACTGAGTTTTCCATTCCTTCAGTGTTTTGTGATTGCCGCCTTTGGTTTCTACGACTTCGCCGGACTCAGGATTCTTGTAAACCTTCACCTGGCGAGGCTTGCGAGTGCTGCTCTTCGACTCAGCAGCTGGTGCGCGACGACCCGCCTTAGGATCAAGTAGGTTGACGATGTCTTTTAAGCTGAAGCCGTACTTCGCCAATAAGGCACGGAGTTTTGTTTCGAATTCGATTTCAGCCTTCAAGCCCGCGTCACCTTTGAGGGCTTCGAGTGCTTGAAGCTGTTCAGCTAGGTGTTTTTCGAGCTGGCGGAACTCTGCGAGCTTGGACATGGGAGATCTCTCCGTGATTGTTATTCTAACGTTACACCACAAACACCGATTTGCATGAAGTAAGTGCGTTTATTTTGCTCATTAGGTCGTATCTGTTGCAGGATTCGCACTTGAGCAAACGTCCATTAATAGACATTAGGCGACCAGGAAAGGTTTGTAATATCGCAACGGAACATTGGTGTGATGCGCAGCATCTGAATTAGGTTTACGGAACGGAATTGCCAGCGAAAGTGTCGTTTGTATTAGGCACCTTGGTGTCGAAATCCCATTCAGATAAGGAGGTGGTTTTCATGAACAATATCATCTACATCGTTGGGGCAGTGGTGATAGCCCTAGTTATCCTATCATTTGTCGGTGTTGTATAGCCTGCCAGCTGAAACCATTCTGGTGGCGCCAATAGCGCTTCAGTACGAGCCAAACCACGGTACCCGGAGCACTTCCCGACATGTATCCGACGACTCCTGACGGTCGCTACTTTGTGGTCAAAGGGCAGCTGTGGCGTTGCTGCAACCCATCGCTGACTGAGGATGTGCGGCAGCAATTGGTCAAAGACCTGATGACAGGGAGACGTGAGGTAAAGGCAGCGAAAGCTTCTGGCGATCCTAGGCAGCTGAAGTTGGCCAGGGCGCGCGTCCAAACGGCGAAGGTGGCGCTCGGGGAGCGCGGGCCGGTTTGGTGGGGCGACGGCAGTCCTGATTTCAATAGGCACAAGGTTGCCAACACTCCCTATGCCGACTGGTTTCTCTCATTGAGTGCCGCAAACTCCAGAACACCAGAGGAAAAATGAGCTGGGGAAAACGAACAGCAGAAGCGCGGCACCTCAGAGCATTTATGTTTATGGATACCCGCTCGATTGAGAGACCCCAGAGTCAACACCGCTGTATTAACCCGGGGGCGGTGCCGCGGGCATCGAGGGTGTTTTGCTTTATCCGGGTGATGGTCGGTTGCAGCTTGTCGAGAAAGCGGTTGAACCAGTTGACCAGTTCGCCCAACTCGTCTTTCTTGCTGTACTGCAAACGCTGGGTCAGGTCGCCATCGCCGCTGGCAATCGCCTTGAGCATACCGGCTACGCGAGTGATCGGCTGGGTCACGCTTGAGGCGGTCATCCAGATCAGTAAGCACCCCAGCAGACAGGCTCCAGTGGCCATCAGCAGGGCTTGGAGGGTGCCGCTGGATTGGGCTTTATCGAATACCGTTTGAAGATTATCAGCATCGGCCAGCAGTACTTGGTTCACCAGTTACTTGGCAACCGCGGATGGAGGATTCAGGTTCGCTGTGTATCGATACCGCCACCGATGCCGAACCACAGCTGAATGAGGCGACAGGTTGAATCCACAGCCATAAGCAGTCCTTCAAATCTGCCGAGGCGCGCATAGCTAGTCGCTGCGCCTGGCTCCTCTGATAGTGCCAACCTTGGCTCGATGGATAGCAGTCGGCAGCTCCTGTTTTCTATGCA
The DNA here is from genome assembly GCF_016650715.1 of Pseudomonas sp. TH39(2020). Taxonomy (NCBI): domain Bacteria; kingdom Pseudomonadati; phylum Pseudomonadota; class Gammaproteobacteria; order Pseudomonadales; family Pseudomonadaceae; genus Pseudomonas; species Pseudomonas sp. TH39(2020). The sequence continues at coordinate 254,029 of NZ_JAEKFF010000005.1, forward strand.
CTCTTCACATGGGATTAATGCAGATACATCACTGTAATTACGGATGAACGGGGCACATTCTTAGCGCCAACATCGACCCACCTCGTTTCTACCAAAGAGAGCTAAAAAATGAGTGTCTTTACTCACGTTACAGTCGGCACCAATGATTTGAATAAAGCCCGCAGCTTCTACGACAACGTGCTGGGCAAACTTGGCCATAAACGTATCGCAGACCTCGCAGACAACGGTTCTATCTGGGGCGAGAACGCACCTTCTTTTTTCGTTTTAAAACCGGCTGACGGCGCACCCGCCAGCGTCGGCAATGGTGTGACCGTCAGTTTCGAGGCACCGACGCGTGCCGCAATCGACGCGTTTCATGCCGCAGCATTGGCCGCTGGCGGTACGTGTGAAGGCCTCCCTGGGCCACGTAGCTGGGCACCGGATGCCTACGCGGCGTATGCCCGTGATCTGGACGGCAACAAACTGGCTGCCTATTGCTTCAAACCCGTTTAAGCCCGGTACGAGGCCAGCCTTTGTCGGGCCGGCCTCACCCCTCTTTTTTTGCTTTTGCTAGCGGCATGGAATTCGATGCTTCACCAAATTCCCACGCTATTGCTCACCGCAGAAATGATCGCTGACTCTAGACATTTCGGTATGGATTGATTTCAGGAGACTGATTACCACTGAGCTGTACAGGCGCGTCTATAGAACAATAAGAATAAAAACCCAGAGGCCTCCAATGAAGAAGCGTCCACTGTTGGGTCTGTTTATATTTTCGATGTCCGCAAGTTCTTTGCAAGCACAGGCTGACGAAACCCAAGAAGGTTTTGTCGAGGGCGGAGCCGCCAAGTTGATTGCGCGCAATATGTATTTCAATCGAAACTCATTGTCTGATTATCCCGATTCCCGAGGGTGGGGACAGGGTTTCCAGTTGGACTACCAATCCGGTTTCACCCCAGGCGATATCGGATTCGGTGTTGATGCAAGTGCCTACACTGCTTACAAGTTGGATGGTGGGCGTGGCACCGTGGGCACGGGGATGTTCCCCGCCGAAGGTGAGGGAGAAAGAACCGAGTCCTCTACGCTGAATGCGTCGGTAAAAATGAAATGGTCGAGCACGATTATAAAGTATGGCGATCTGCGTCCTTATAATCCTGTGTTCGCAACGCCCGACTTAAGATTGATGCCGATGACCACAAGGGGCTTTCAATTATTAAGTGATGATATCGACAAGGTCAGTATCGATATCGGGCATTTTTATTCCTCCCGAGGTTATACAACCACAAATCACAACGAGGGGTTCATGGCCGGGTACGCTGGGGTGGACGCCGGCGACGTGGACTACGCCGGGTTGACGTACCAGCCCGTCGATGAGGGTAGCGTTGCCTTTTATGCGTCTCGCGCAGAGGATCTGTGGCGTCAGTTCTACGTCAATGCCAATTACATCTTCCCCCTGAAAGCAGAACAAACACTGAGTTTTGATTTCAATCTCTATCGCTCACTCGATGAAGGGCAGGCCCGGGCCGGTGCAATAAATGTCACGACCTGGTCGTTAGCGACCGCTTATGGCAATGGCCCACACACTTACACGTTGTCCTTACAAAAAATACACGGCAGTCAACCGTTCGACTATTTGATGGGTTCAGATGGGACTTACATGGACTCCATCTACCTGGCGAACTCTTCGCAATATGGGGACTTCAATGGCCCCGGAGAAAAGTCGGTAGGGCTCGGTTATGCCTATGACTTCGGAAGTACTGGCGGATTGCACACAACACTTGGGCTTCGTTATGTCTATGGGTTTGATATCGATAATGAGAAAGTCGACCCGGAGGGCCTATACGCCTATTTCGCTCATTCAGATAAACAGATAGAGCGAGATATCGACCTGAAAACCGTTGTTGAAACGGGTGCACTGAAGAATCTGTCCGTGCGAGTACGCTATGCCGAGCATGCATTTACCGGTGACAGCGTGAAACAACTAAGAATAATCACAGAGTTTCCGCTGGATCTATTTTGAAGAGATGTCCCTGCGTTCAAAACAAGAGGTCTTACATGAAAAACTTTTCAGTAAAGTGCATTGCGTTGGCCGTAACACTCTCGTCGATGGCATTAACTGCTCAAGCCGACACGGTCTACATTCACGCCGGCCGCCTGGTGGATGTCGAGCGAGGCAAGGTGTTGACCGATCAACGCATCAAAGTGGAGGGCGAGCGCATCGTTGCCGTGGAGCCCTGGAGTGCACCAGCGGCCAATAGCAAAGTCATCGATTGGTCGACCAAAACCGTGTTGCCAGGTCTGATCGATATGCACACGCATATCTCCGATTGGGACATGACCAACAACGTGGCAGAGCCGCTCCTGCATTCGCCTCAGGATGTCGCGCTGATGGGCGCGAAACACGCCTATCAAACGTTGCGCGCGGGTTTCACAACCGTGCATGACCTTGGCACCTACCGCGCTTTTACCGATGTCGCGCTTCGTGATGCGATCAACGCCAACCGGGTGCTGGGGCCAAGAATGAACGTGGTCGGCGCGTACATCACCGTTGCGGGCGGTGGTGGGGAAGTGACGGGATTTGCGCCAGGTGTGGAGATTCCGGCGGATATGCGAGTCGGGGTTTATCGTGATGCCAATGATGCGAAAGCGAAAACCCGCTATCTGTTCCAGCACGGCGTGGACACTATCAAGATGATGGCCACCGGCTCGGTACTGGCCGAAGGGACTGAACCGGGTCAAATGGAAATGACCGAAGAAGAAATGCGCGCGGTGGTGGAGGAAGCCAAGATTCACAAAAGCTATGCCACCGTGCATGCCCATGGTGCGGAAGGAATCAAGGCCGCTATCCGTGCCGGCGTAAAATCTGTTGAACATGCCTCGCTGCTGGATGACGAAGGCATCAAAATGGCGAAAGAAAAAGGCACCTACCTGGTGATGGATATCTATAACGGTGACTACATCGATGAGGTCGGTCGCAAGGAAAACTGGCCGGAGGATTACTTGCGCAAGAACACCGAGACCACTGACGTACAGCGTCAGGCATTTCGCAAAGCGGTCAAGGCTGGGGTGAAGATTGCCTATGGCACCGACGCGGGTGTTTATCCAATTGGCACGAATGCCAAACAATTCACCTACATGGTGAAGTTCGGAATGACGTCAATGCAGGCGATCCAGTCCGCCACTGTGGTCGCTGCCGACTTGCTCAATTGGCAGGAGGATGTAGGCGCCGTCAGCGCGGGTCGCTACGCCGACATGATCGCGGTCGACGGCGATCCGATTGCTGATATTTCGATTCTTGAGACCCTCCCCGTGGTGATGAAGGGTGGTGCGATTGTGCCTTCTGACCTCTCGATCGGACAGTAAAAGGAGCAAAAATCGGGGCGTATGATTCACCGTAGTGAACGTCGCCCCACAACTGCCGGCTCTAGTTCGGGTCCAGCAGCCCTCCGCTCCAGTTCCGCGACAAGCGAGTGCCAGTGAACTTCGCCACCCCCATGCCCTGGGAAATCAAACGATCCCGATAGCATGTGATCAGGCGCCCGGTTTGCTCGGCGAACAGCACCACTTCGGAGCTCGGATCACCCGGTCGACGCAAGATTCGCGCAAAACACTGTCCTTCTTCGACGACATCGCCCAGTTCCTTTTCAAAGATCAGCACCCCCGGTTGCGGTGCAAGAATGGTCTCCATGTGTCCCATGTCCACGGCTTCAACGGGCCAGTCAGCCGGTGACACCGCATCGTCGATGACCCCATTTGCGCACAGCCAGGCATACAGCCCCTCGGCATCCTGCTCGGCGAATCGATCACTGACGTCGCCCTGCCCCCGCAGCTCAAGGGTCGCGGCCATGTGCTGATCGGTGGTGCCATCGCGCAGCCACGGCGCAATGATGGTCTCCTCGAAGGAGCCATCGCCACCGTCGTCCCAGATGATCGCCACGTCCATCTTCATCGCCGCCGCAAGTTCACGGCCACGGGGCCAGAAACTGCGGTGTACATAGAGGTATGGCAGCGCTTCATCGTCAGTGTGCAGGTCGAGCATCAAGTCCGCCGACGCCGCCAGTTGCACCAGTTTTTTTTGCCACTGATGAACGTTGGTTGAAGGTCGTTCCATCGCCGCCGACCGGTCGAATCCGCGATTGAAGTTCTGTCCGGTCGCATCGTGATATCGCCCGAGGATCCGCCCTTGGAAAAACTGCCCGATGCCCAAGGGATTGGCCTGTGGCACCACGGTCACACTGCCCTTGAACCGGCCCTGTGCTTCAGCCGCGTGAAGACGTTGCATCAACAGATGCAAGACCAGCATCCCGGCGATTTCGTCAGCATGCACCCCGGCCTGCAAATGCACCGTCGGCCCATGGCCGTCGCCCACGAAACGCCAGGCACCGACCTGCACCGCGTCGCCGTTATTGTTGAGTACGTCGAACGAAACATCCTGGACCATGTGTTTGCCCTCCCGTCATGACTGTTAAACATCGTCGCTGCCGATACTGGAGATTGAACGCCTGTTCAACTAAGCTCGCCAACGAGCAGCTACTTCAAGGAATTTTTTGTGACTACCATCGCCCCGAAAAACCGCCGCGCCGATCCCGACGAACGCCGCGAACTGCTGGTTGCCGCGACCTTGCGCTGTCTGGTCCGCGATGGCCACGCCGGGATTTCCGTGCGGCGCATCGCTACCGAGGCCGGAGTGTCCGTTGGCCTGCTCAATCACCATTTCGGTAGCATCGATGCGCTGATCGCCGACACCTACCACAAGCTCGCCAGTGAACTCACCACTGCCCTGCTCCACGAAATCCACCAGGCCGGGACACCGGCACAAAAGATGGATGCATTCCTGGTCGGTTCTTTTTCACCGCGGGTCATGGACCCGAAACTGCTGGGTGCCTGGGTGGTTTTCTGGAGCCTGATCCGCCACTCCGACCACGTCAGCCAGTCCCACGAAAAAAGCTACGGTGCCTACCTCGACCTGCTGCGCCGGCTGCTCGATGACCTGGCGGCCAGCGAAGGTTTCACGATCCTCGACACCCGCCTCGCCGCCATCGGTTTATCGGCGATGCTTGACGGCCTCTGGATCGAGTGGTGCCTGAACCCCGAGACCTTCAGTCCCGCCAACGGCCTCCACATCTGCCGCTGCTGGATAAAGGGGCTGCGACACGGAGCATTCGGAGCCGACGACGTCCTGTGACGGGTGCCGACCGAAGATCATCGCCAAGGTGCCGCTGACCGCGATCAGACCGGCGCCGATCATCAGCGACACATCCATCAGCGTGCCCCAGATCAGGCTCGACAACAGGAACGCCCAGATCAGCCCGGTGTACTCGAACGGCGCCAGCACGGTCGCGGTGGCGCGCTGGAAACTGGCGAACAACAGGAACTGCCCGATACCGCCCATCAGCCCTGCGCCGATCATGCTTAACCAGGCGGGAGTTGGTGTCGGGGTGTACGTCCAGGGCAACGCCACCGTCATGCAGATGACAAACACCACATTGGTGATCAGCATCTGTTCCAGCACCGAGGTCTGGTCATCCACCTGGCGTAACTGGATGTAGGTAAACGCCCAGCACATCGCCGCCAACAGCGTCAGAACAATGGGTAACGGATCGGCCATGTTATTGGGGCGACAGGCAATCACCACGCCGACAAACCCGATAATCAGGGTGAACCACTGCCAACCGGTGACGCGCTCCTTGAGAATCACCGTCGCCAGCACCGTCACCATGATCGGTGCCGAGAAATACAGGGTGGTCATTTCCGCCAGCGTCAGGTCCCTGGCCGCTGTGTAATACATCAGCCATGCGGCGATCGACAGCAAGCCGCGCACCACCAGCAAACGCCGACTGGGCGAGCACCATGCCCGTTGAACCAATTGCAGGCGGCCCACCAGCAAACAAGCGACCGTTACTACAACCGCGCGCCAGAACAGGATCGTGAACACCGAATAATCGTCCACCAGCCACTTGATGCCCGCGTCCTGCAAGGACAGAAATGCGTAGCCCAAAGTGCACAGGCCAATGCCTTGCAACGAGCGGTCAACCAGTGGCTTATTCATCATGCGGACCTGCGTACTGGCGTTCCCCGCCGTTCGGCAAACGCAAACAACGCCTCGATCAGGAATGTCAGGCAGACGTACACGCCGGCCACCAGCAGCAACGGCTCATACACTTGCAGCGTCTGGGCCCGCACCACGTTGGCCGCGCCCAGCAAGTCGATTACTGCGATGGTCGATGCCAGTGCCGTGGATTTGAGCAGCATCACGGTTTCCCCGGCCAAGGTTGGCAACAGCAAGCGCAGCGCCCGAGGCAAACGCACCCGCAACAGAGCTTGACGCGCAGTCATGCCAAACGCCGAAGCGGCTTCCATTTCGCCTTTGGGCACCGCCAGCAGGCCACCGCGAATCACTTCGCCCACGTACGCACCCACCGATATCACCAGGGCGAACACGATGTACCAGTAACCGTCACGCAGATAAGACCAGAAAAAACTGCCCCGTATCAGAGGAAACTGCGCAAACAGACTGCCCAGGCCGTAGTAGAAAATGTAGATCTGGATCAGCAACGGTGTACCGCGCGTCACGCTGGTATAGAACAGACTGACCTTGGCAATCACTTTGTTTTTCGAAATCCGCGCCAGCGCCACAAGCACCGCCAGCACGAAACCGAACACAGAGGAAATCAACAGAATTTCGATGGTTGTCTGCAACCCTCGAATCAACAACGATGCGTATTCAACTGTCCACGCTGGAATCATTTCATTCACTCAGCCAAAGGCATCCAGCGACGAATACGTCGCTCTAGCCGTCCCGACAGATAGTTGGACACCAGAGTCACTGCGTAGTACAGCGCCGCGGCCGTGAGGTAGAACAACAGATATTGGCGTGTCGACCCCGCCGCTTGCTTGGCGGTGTACAACAACTCGTTGGTGCCAACCACGCTGATCAACGCACTGTCCTTGATCAGGTTGATCCACAGGTTCGACATCCCCGCCATTGCATAAGGCGCCATGATCGGCAACGTCACACGCCGAAACAGTCCAAAGCCGTGCAGGCCGAACGCCTTCCCGGCTTCGATCTGGCCATAAGGAATCGCCTGTATCGCCGCCCGGAAAATTTCCGACGCGTACGCGCCCTGCACCAATCCCAGCACCACAATCGCCGCCAGTGGCCCGCTGACATTCACTGCGCCGTAACCCAACCACTCCATCAACGAATTGAGGAGCATGGAACCGACATAGAACAGCAACAGGATCATCAACAACTCTGGTACGGCGCGGAACAACGTGGTGTAACCACGCGCCAGTACCGCAATCGGCTTGGGCGCACCCAATTTGAGGCAGGCGACTACCAATCCGACGATCAGCCCGACCACAAAGGCCCCGGCCGATATCTGCAGGGTCATCAGGAGCCCCTTCAGCAGCGCCCCGCCCCACCCTTGTTCGCTGAAACCGATCATCTCGAACATCGTTGGCATTTCAGTCTCCAGTTAGCGAAATCACTGTCCAACACCCGCTCCCACAGGTTCGGTGTCCAGGTCAGAACGTCGGCTTCACGCTGGTACCGAAGTAGCTCTGGGACAAGTCGTCATAGTCCTTGCTCGCCAGCAAGGTCTTGATGGCCTTGTCGAGTCTGGCCTTAAGTTCGGTGTCATCTTTGCGCAGGCCGGCGCCCACACCTTTGCCGAAGATTGGGTCATAAGGCACCGCGCCGAGGTAGGCCAGGTCTTTTGCGTCCGCAGTCTTGACGAAGGCCGTCATGGCCGTGCCATCCGCCATCATCAGGTCGATTCGACCGGCAATCAGGTCGGCGTTGGCCGAGTCCTGCGTGTCGTAATACTTAACGTCGGCAATTTTCTCGTAGTACGTCTTCAGGAAGCTGGCGCTCACTGTCGAGTTCTGCACGCCGATGGTCTTGCCCTTGAGATCATCCGGATACTTTTTCACCGAAACATCCTTCGGTCCGACAATCGCAATCACCGAGTCGTAATACGCCTTGCTGAACGCGATTTGTTTTTCGCGCTCCTCGGTCACCGACATCGAGGAGAAAATCACGTCGATCTTCTTCGCCAGCAGCGACGGAATGATTCCGTCCCACGCCACTTCCTTGATCTCGCACTCGGCTTTCATTTCGCTGCACAGCTTGTGGATCAGGTCGACCTCAAAGCCCTTCCACTCACCGTTGGCCTGTTTCTCGGTGTACGGCGGATAGGGCTCGGCCGCGACCGCGAAGCGGATCGGTTGGGCTTGCGCCGCGCTCATGCCAGCGAGCATTACGCACGCCACGCCGGTCAACCAGTTTGCCAAACGTCGATTTCCCATGATTTTTCCCCGTCTTTTGTTGTTATTAGCGAGTCTGATGAGCGTTGACGAATTGTCGGCAACGCTCGCTGCGTGGGTGTACGAACACTTCGTCCGGCGAACCGGTTTCCTCGATTAGCCCTTGATGCAAAAAGGCGACTTTGGAAGAGACATCACGTGCGAAGGCCATTTCATGGGTCACCAGGATCATGGTCCGGCCTTCTTCGGCGAGAGAGCGGATCACCCGCAGCACTTCGCCGACCAGTTCCGGGTCGAGTGCCGAGGTGGGTTCATCGAACAGCATGACTTTGGGTCGCATGGCCAAGGCACGGGCGATGGCCACCCGTTGTTGTTGTCCCCCGGAAAGAAACGCCGGGTACTCGTTACGCTTGGCTGCAAGCCCGACACGTTCGAGCAAGGCTTCGGCCCGTTCAGTGGCTTCGGCACGGCTTTCACGCAGGACCTGGGTCGGCGCTTCGATAAGGTTTTCCAGCACCGTGCGATGGGGCCAGAGGTTGAAGTTCTGGAACACCATGCCCAGGCTCGAACGGATACGAACCAGTTGCTTGGCGTCAGATACCAGCGGTAGACCGGGGCGGGTCTGGTTGACGTGGATGCTTTCGCCGTCCACTAGAATGCGGCCCTGATCCGGCACTTCGAGCATGTTGATGCAACGCAGCAAGGTACTTTTACCCGAGCCGCTGGCACCGATCAGCGAGATCACCTCCCCTTCGCGGGCGGTCAGGGACACGCCCTTGAGCACCTCGATATTGCCAAAGCGTTTATGCAGTTGCTCGACCTCGATCATGGTTCGGGCCGCAACGGGCGCCGCCACAGCTTCACGGGTCACGCGTGCAATGACGGGCCGCGGCGCTTCGCCGTTGAGCACCAGGACGAAATCGCGGATACGCTGACAGGCCTCGGCCAGCCGCTCTTCACCGAGGGTGAACGACAGACGCACAAAACCTTGTGCGGGTTCGCCGAAGGCGGCCGCGTCCAGCACCGAGACGCGCGCCTCGCGCAACAGCCGCCAGGCGAACTCCAGCGAGGTCAGGCCGGTGCCGCGTACATCCACCAGCACAAACATGCCGGCATCGGGTTTGAGCACTGAAATCCCCGGGCAATCCGAAAGACCTGCCACCACCAGATCACGCCGACGACGATAGATATCGCGCATGCCGTGAGTCACTTCTTCATGGGCCTGCACGGCCTTGAGCGCGGCCTCCATGGCAAACCCCGGCAAACCGTACAACATGCTCAACACCAGGGTTTCGGCATGCGCGACCAATGCCTGATCGGCAACGATCCAGCCAATGCGCCAGCCGGTCATGGCATGGGATTTCGACAGACTGCCAATCACCACGCAACGCTCGGCCATGCCGGGCAACGCCGCCAGGCTCAGATGGTTACGCTCGAACGTCAGGCTTTCATAGACTTCGTCGACCACGACCCACAGGTCATTGGCTATGGCAAGGTCGGCGATAGCTTGCAGCTCTTCGCGGTTCATCACCACGCCAGTGGGATTGTTCGGGTTGGAGAAGAACATCGCCCTGGTCTTCGGGGTGATTGCCTTGGCCAGCATGGCGGCATCGACGCGAAAATCATCATCCGCCGAGCAGGCCACCCGCACCAGCGTGGCGCCGGAGGCCTTGAGCGTTGCTTCGTAGGTCACGTACATCGGATCGAGGGCGATGACCTCGTCGCCGGCAGTGAGCAGGCACATCGAAGCTGCAAACAGCGCGTTTTGCGCCCCGGCCACGACGATGACGTTTGACGCTTGCAACGCGCGATCGAACAGCTTGCCGTAGCGCGCGGCGATGGCTTCGCGCAAGGCCATGCGACCGGCGATTTCGGTGTAGTGAGTGTCACCTTCACGCAGGGCCTGGATGGCGGCATCGGTGATGAAGTCGGGCGTGGGGAAATCCGGATCACCGACGCTAAGAATGATTACATCCTCGCCACGGCGTCGTGCTTCAAACGCGGCGTAATGAATATCCCAGGCAGCAACTCCTTGCCCTGAGATTCGCTCAACAAAGGGTGAAAACCGCATGCCAGTGCCTCGTTCGAAGTGAAGAAACGCAAGCCCGCAACCAACCGGGAGAGAGATGTGAAACGAACATAGACCAAGCTGAACACTCGTTCAACAGAAAAATTCTCAGGGTTCGCGTTCAGCGTAAACAGGTCGTTTTTACGACAGTCGTGGCGTTTTTGCGTATCGGGTTGACTGATAGTGCCGACGCTTTCGCAGGCAAGCCCGCTCCCACAAGGGTTGTGGTGTTGATCAGGCATCGTCAACGGCCGTTTTTTGTAGTGGATAGAGCTTTTCATCGAACTGCGACAACTTCGGAAACACCAAGGGTTGATCGTCATTCAGATGCTCCAGGCGCTTGGCATAGTCCACCAGGAACTCTTTGCGCGCCTCGTCGCTGATGTACGGCACATGCCAGGCGACAAAAGGTTCCAGCACATCAAACCCGACGTACGCCAAGGTGCCGCGCAGGATCGGCCGCAGCATGTCCTCCAGCGGACCGTGAATCGCGTCGTCGCCGAACATGTGGTCGCGACCGCCCAAGGTGACGGTGACCAGTGCCTTCTTGCCGCTCAGGCCACCCTGATCGTAGAAGCGCTTGCCGCCGTAGCAGATGCCGGACACCAGCACCCGGTCGATCCAGCCCTTGAGCATGGCCGGGGTGGAGAACCAGAAAATCGGGAAGTTGAGGATCAACAGGTCGGCCCACAACAGTTTGTCCAGTTCAGCGTGGATATCCGCCGCCAACGATTGGCTTTTCACGCCCAAACGTTGCTCAAGCGCATACACCAGGTACTCGGGATTTTCCCGCGACGAGAAGTCGTCGGCGCTGGCCACCGGGTTCCAGTTCATCTTGTACAGGTCACTGACCTGCACCTCATGGCCCTGGGCTTCAAGGGTGGCGACAGCCTGATCACGCAGGGCCGCTGTGAAGGATTTTGGCTCGGGATGAGCGTGGACGATCAGTACTTTCATGGCGATTCCTTAGACTTTTTCCAGCGTAGGGTTTGTATTCGTGGCGGCGCGACTGGCCAGCAAGCGGTCGAGCCAGTCGGGGTCCATTTGCGGTTCCGATGAGAACAGCAGCCCGGTGTAGTCCTGGTGCGGCGGGGTGAAGATCGCACTGCGCGAACCGTGGTCCACCACCCTGCCCCGTTGCATCACCAGCACCTCATCGGCAATCGCGCGCACGGTGGCGACATCGTGGGTGATGAACAGGTAGGTGACGCCCAGTTGCTGCTGAATACGGTTGAGCAACTTGAGCACGCCTTCGGCCACCAGTTGATCCAGTGCCGAAGTGACTTCGTCGCAAATGATCAGGCGCGGATCGGCCGCGAGCGCCCGGGCGATGCACACCCGTTGTTTCTGGCCGCCGGACAGTTCACGGGGTTGACGCTCCATGAAAGTCGCCGGGTCCAGTTCGATCATCTCCAGCAGCTCGGCGACACGTGCCCGCATGGCCTTGCCCTTGAGCCCCAGATAGAACGTCAGCGGGCGGCCGATGATGTCGACGATGCGCTGGCGTGGATTGAGCGCCGTATCGGGGATCTGGTAGATCATCTGGATGCGCCGCAGTTGCTCCTTGCTGCGCTGACGAAAGTCCGCCGGCAGTGGCTCGCCGTCATACAGCACCTGGCCGGCCGTCGGCGTTAGCAGGCCGGTAATCAAGCGCGCCGTGGAGCTTTTGCCGCTGCCGGACTCACCGATCACCGCCAATGTCTGGCCACGGTAGAGCTTCAACGAAACATCGTGCAGCACCGGTTGATGACCGTAGCTTGCGGAACAGGCGCGCAATTGCAGCAAGGGTTTTTCCTGCTGCGGGCAAGCCTTGGGTTCGGTGCGAAAACTGCGCACCGCCCACAATGACTTGGTGTAGTCCTCCTGCGGGTCGCGGAGCATCTTGCGGGTTTCGGCCTCCTCCACCAGTTTGCCGTGGCGCAGTACCATGATGCGGTCGGCCATCTGCGCCACCACGGCCAGGTCGTGGCTGATGTAGATCGCCGCGCTGCCGTAGGTCGCGATCGCGTCTCGGATCGCCGCCAGCACTTCGATCTGGGTAGTGACGTCCAGCGCGGTGGTCGGTTCGTCGAAGATAATCAGGTCCGGGTGACAGGCCATGGCCATCGCGGTCATGACCCGCTGCAACTGGCCACCCGACACCTGATGCGGGTAACGCTGGCCAATCTGCTCGGGATTGGGCAGGCACAGCACCCGATACAGCTCCACCGCTTCACTCATGGCCCGGGCACGGCTCATGCCGCCGTTTTTCACCGCGGTTTCCACGTGCTGATCAATCAGCCGATGGGCCGGGTTGAACGAGGCCGCCGCGCTCTGCGCAACGTAGGCAATGCGCAAGCCGCGTAATTTGCGCAGGGCTTCGGGTTTGGCGTTCAGCAGGTCGATACCGTCGAAGTGCACCGAACCGCCAGTGATCCGGCAGCCGTCGCGGGTGTAGCCCAAGGCTGAAAGGCCGAGGGTCGATTTGCCCGCGCCTGACTCACCGATCAGCCCCAGCACCTCGCCCCGTTGCAGGGTCAGGTCGATGCCCTTGATCAGCGGATGCCAGGCGTCTTCGTAATGGCCTTCGATGTGCAGGTCGCGGATTTCCAGCAAGGGTTTGGATGTCGTCATGTTCAGCATACCTTGAGGCCGCTGGATTTGTGCAGCATCCAGTCGACGACGCAATTGACGCTCACCGTGATCAACGCCACGGCCAGGGCGGGCAGCAACGGGCTGATGTCGCCAAAGGTGATCAACACGGCGTTGTCGCGCACCATGCTGCCCCAGTCAGCGGTGGGCGGTTGAATGCCCAGGCCGAGGAACGACAGCGCGCTGATGAACAGGAACACGAAGCAGAAACGCAGGCCGAATTCGGCAATCAACGGCGCCGCTGCGTTTGGCAGCACTTCGCGGGTGACCAGCCACCACAGGCCTTCACCCCGCAGGCGCGCGGCTTCGACGAAGTCCTGCACCACCACGTTCATCGCCACCGCCCTCGAGAGACGAAACACCCGGGTCGCATCCAACAGCGAAATCACCAACACCAGCGAAGTCGCCGTGGTGCCGACCACGCTGAGGATCAGCAAGGCAAAAATCAGTTGCGGAATGGCCATCAGGATATCCACCACCCGCGACAAACCCTGATCGACCCACCCGCCCTTGATTGCCGCGATCAGCCCGCTCAGGCCGCCGAGCAGGAATGCCAGCACCGTGGTCAGGAAGGCAATGCCCAAGGTGTTGCGTGCGCCGTAGACCAGGCGACTGAGCATGTCTCGTCCCAGGTTATCGGTGCCCAACAGGAACTGGCCGCCCCACGGCGCGAAGCCCTCGCCCACCACCTGGGTTTCGCCGAACGGCGCCAATACCGGCGCAAGCAAAGCCACCAGGATGTAGACCACGATTACCAACAGGCCGAATTTCGCGCTCAGCGGCGCTTGCACTAATTGTTTGAACAGGCTCATGGCTTACCCTTCGGATGCATCAGGCGTGGATTGCTGGCGATGGACAGTACATCGGCGCTGGTATTGAGCAGGATGTACGTCGCGGCGAAGATCAGGCTGCAGGCCTGCACCACCGGGATATCGCGCTTGGCCACCGAGTCCACCAACAACTGGCCGAGTCCGGGATAAACAAACACCACTTCGACCACCACCACACCGACCACCAGGTACGCCAGGTTCAGCGCCACCACATTGACAATCGGTGCCAGGGCATTGGGCAAGGCATGACGGAAGATGATCCGCGACTGGCTGATGCCCTTAAGCCGGGCCATTTCGATGTACGGGCTGGCCAGCAGGTTGATCAGAGAGGCGCGAGTCATACGCATCATCTGCGCGATCACCACCAGGCTCAGGGTGGCGACCGGCAGTACTGAACGTTCCAGTACCGTGCCAAGGGAGGCGTCCGGCGACAGGTTGGAAATGCTCGGAAACCAGTTGAGCTTCACCGCGAACACCAGGATCAGGAGGTAGGCGACAAAGAACTCGGGGAACGACACCGCACTCAGGGCCGAGGTATTGAGCAAACGGTCGAACCAGCTGTTGCGATACAACGCCGCGAGCATCCCCAGCACCAAGGCCAGCGGCACCGACGCCAGCGCCGCCAGCAACGCCAGGCTGAAAGTGTTGCCCAGGCGTGTGCCGACCAGTTCGGCGATTGGTCGCTGGTTGGCCAGCGACGCGCCGAGGTCACCTTGCAGCAGGTTCCAGATCCAGTGCCCGAAACGGGTCAGCGGCGGCAGGTCCAGGCCCAGTTGCGCGCGGAACGCCGCCACGGTTTCCGCAGTGGCGGACTGGCCGAGCATGGCCTGGGCGATGTCGCCCGGCAGCATGCCGACCGCGAGAAAAATGATCACTGATACCGCGAAGAGCGATAACAGCCCCAATGCCAAACGCTGCAACAGCAGCTTTAAAATACTATTCACCGCACAGCTCCTCGAAATGGGCACGTTAGTGAAGACCACGTATCTCTACTGTTCTGACTATCCCGGCTTTACGCCTGCCACCAACGCTCGATCACGCGCAGTCCATCCAGCTCACCATACGGCGCAGTCTGCCCACCGTGGCTGACGCGGTTGGAACGGGCCGCCACGGAGCTGGCGAACAGTGGCACGATCGCCCCGCCGTCATCCCGGCACAGCGCCTGCATTTCGTTGTACATTTCGCGGCGTAGCGGGTCGTTCATCTCGCCCCGTGCGGCGTTGAGCAATTGGTTGAAACGCGGGTTGTCCCAGTGGGTTTCGTTCCAGGCCGCGCCCTTGGCGTAACCAATGCTGAACATGCGGTCCGCGGTCAGGCTGCTGTACCAGAACGAGGTAGTGAAGGGTTGTTTCATCCAGACATTGGAGAAATAACCATCGGAGGGTTCGCGCACCACATCGATGTCGATCCCCGCCGCACGTGCCTGCTCCTTGAACAGCACCGAGGCGTCCACCGCGCCGGTATACGCCGCATCGGAGGCTTGCAGGCGTACCTTGAGCGAATCCAGGCCGGCCTTTTTCAGGTAGAAACGCGACTTGTCCGGATCGTAGCTGCGTTGCTCCAGCGCAGTGTTGATGAAGCGGCTGCCCGGCTGGATCGGGTGATCGTTGCCCACCAGACCGTAACCGTACAGTACCGAAGCGAGCAGGGTTTCGCGGTTGATCGCGTGCTTCATCGCCATGCGCACGTCGTTGTTCTGGAACACCTGGCTGTCGGTGAGCATCGGGAAGGTGTAGTGCTGCGCGCCCTTGGTTTCTTCGATGACCAGGTTCGGGTTGCGTTTGAGCAGCGCCACGGTTTTCAGGTCGACCTTGTTGATCACGTCCACTTGCCCGGTGACCAACGCGTTGATTCGCGCGGCGCCATCGGCGATCCCGATCAGTTCGGCGCTGGCGAAGTGCGCGCGGCCCGGTTTCCAGTAATCCGGGCTGCGCTCCAGGGTCATGCGCACGCCCGGTTCGAAGTCCTTGAGGCGATAACCGCCGGTGCCGACACCGGCCTGCCAGTCTGGCACCCCGTCCTTGCTCGGCATGATCACCAGATGGTAATCAGCGACCACATAGGTGAAGTCAGCGTTGCCCGAATGCAGTTCGAACACCACGCTGTCGCTGCCGTTGGCGCTGACCTTGGCTACATCGCCCAACACGGTTTTGGCCGCCGAACTGGATTTATCCCCGAGGTGATGCTGGATCGAGGCGACCACGTCGTCGGCGGTCAGGGTCTTGCCTTTGTGGAAGGTCACGCCCTGGCGCAATTTGAAGGTCCAGACTCGTGCGTCCGGGGTCGACGTCCAGCTTTCGGCCAGTTCGGGGATCGCCGTGCCGTCGACAGCAATTTCGGTCAGGGTGTTATAAATCGCCGAGAAACCGACAAAGGTGAAGGTATCGACCCAGGAGCCGGGGTCTTTCGAGTCGGTGGTGCTTCCACCGGCCAAGCCAAGGCGCAACACACCACCGGGTTTTGGTGTTGCATCCTCGGCGAAGGCACCCAATGGCAGGCCCATGGAGAACGCCCCGGCCACCGCTGCGGCGGTTGCGCTGTACTTCAAGCTCCCTATAAGAAAATCTCGACGCGGGAAACTTGATTCTTGGTTCGCTTGAGTAATCTTGTTTTTGTTATCGCTCATTGCATTGCCCCTGATCGAAAGCTAATGAAATAACCCTTCAAAACCACGCAAGGCACCGGGCCATGGCCCGGTGCGTAAATCGTTCAAATCGCCAACCGTCACACCTGGATCGCCTTCACTTCGACGAATTCGTTGAGCCCCTCTTCCCCCCATTCACGTCCATTTCCGGATTGTTTGTAGCCCCCGAACGGCGCCTGATAGTTGAACGCCGCACCATTGAGAAAACACTGGCCCGCCCGCAATTGCCGCCCCAGTTGCAAGGCACGCTCGGTGGTGCCGGCCCAGACGCCGCTGGATAGGCCGAACGGCGAGTCGTTGGCGATCTGGATCGCCTGCGCCTCATCGGCATAGGGGATCAGGCACAGCACCGGGCCGAAGATCTCTTCCTGGGCGATGCGCATGCTGTTATTGACGTCAGCGAACAGCGTCGGGCTGACGTAGTAACCACGCTCCAGGCCCGGCGTCGAATCGCCCCCGCACAACAGACGCGCGCCTTCCTCCTGACCGACCTTGATGTAATCGAGCACGGTGCGCCGTTGCCCCGCCGAACACATCGGGCCAAGGAAGCTCTGCGGATCGAGCGGATCGCCCATGCGCAGGCTCAGGGTTTCCTCCAACGCAATTTCAACCGCTTCGGCATAACGGCTGGCGGGCAGCAGCATGCGGGTCAACGCGGTGCAGGTTTGCCCGGAGTTGATCATCACGTCCTGCACGCCGTAGCGCACGGCGGCGTCCAGATCCGCATCCTCGGCGATCAGCAGCGCCGACTTGCCACCGAGTTCCAGGCATACCCGTTTCACCGAAGGCGCCGCCGCTTGCGCAACGCGCACACCAGCGCCGGTGGAACCGGTGAACGACACCATGTCCACGTCCGGGTGTTTGGCCAGCGCTTCGCCGACCTTCGTACCCGGCCCGCTGACTAGGTTAAATACACCGGCCGGCAAGCCGATATCCTCGATCATCTGCGCCAGCAAAAACGCATGCAGCGGGGTGTCCTGGCTTGGCTTGACCACCACCGTGCAACCGGCGGCCAGCGCCGGGCCGAGCTTGCCGATCAGTTGGTGCAGCGGATAGTTCCACGGGTTGATGAACGCGCAGACGCCTACCGCTTCGCGGATCACCAGCGAGTTGCCGACCTCGCGCACTTCGTCCATCAAACCGGCGAGTTCGACGTACTGCTCCAGGCCGATGATCGGCCCGTCCACTTGTACCGAACGGCTCCATTGCACCGGCATGCCCAGTTCGGTGGTGATCACCGCCGCCATTTCGTCGGCACGGGTTTGCAGTTGTTCGGCAAGTGCACGGATGTACCCGGCGCGCACGCTGGACGGTGTACGCGACCACGATGCAAAGGCCTTGCGCGCCGCCGCCACCGCATTGTCGACATCGCGTTCATCGCCCAGCGGCACGCTGCCGGCGACTTCCTCGGTGGCCGGGTTGATCACCTCGGCGACGCCTTGCCCGGACGGGGTTTGCCAGCGTCCATCAATGAACAGTGATTGGTGATTAAGCATGTACCTGAACCTCCATCAATTCGTGAGCACAACGGGCGATGCGCTGGCAGGCATCACGCAATGGCGCGGCCCCCACCACCAACCCGATTCGGATGTGACCGGCCGCGCTCGGACCAAAGGCTTCGCCGGCCAGGACCGAGACGCCATGGCGATCGAGCAAACGATCAGCGAACGCTTGGGCGCTGAGCCCGGTTTCGCGGATATCGACCATTACGAACATCCCGCCATCGGGTTTCAAGGCGCGCACGCCGGGGCAATCGCCCAGGCTTTCGCAGACCAGATCGCGGCGTTGGCGATAGGCTTCGCGCATGGCGTCCAGTTCCGGCAGCTGGCTTTCCAGCGCCACCACGGCGGCGTCCTGGATGAAATCGGGCGAGCCGTAGAGCATGCACAGCGCCAGGTTTTCCAGATGCGCGGACAACGAGGATGGCGCCATCACCCAGCCGACGCGCCAGCCGGTCATGGCGTGGGATTTCGACAGGCTGTTGAGCGTCGCGGTGCGTTCGGCCATGCCCGGCAAACTCGCCGGACTGACGTGTTCGCCTTCAAACAGCAGCTCGCTGTAAACCTCATCGGAAATCAGCCACAGGTCGTGGGCGATGCACAATTCGGCCACGGCCTGCCAGGTGCTGCGCGGCAGGCTCGCCCCCGATGGGTTGTGCGGGCTGTTCAGCGCCAGGGCGCGGGTACGCGGGGTGATACGGCTGGCGACGTCTTCGGGCAGCACGCGAAAACCGTTTTCCGAACGCACCGGCACTGGCACCACTACGGCGCCGCAGGCACCGAACACCGCTGCGTAGGTGACGTACATCGGTTCGGCGACGATCACTTCATCACCCGGATTGAGCACGCACTGGGCCACACTGAACAGTGCGCACTGCGCGCCGGCCAGCACCGTTACCTCATCCGCCGTCACCTGTTGCCCACTGCGTTGCCCGTAGCGTTTGGCGATGGCTTCACGCAAGGCGCGCTTGCCGCGCACCTCGGCGTAGTGAGTATTGCCGGACAACAAACTGTCGATGGCACCCTGCACGATGGGCGGCGGCGTATCGAAGTCCGGGTCGCCCACCGACAGCAGCAAGATGTCTTCGCCCTGCTCGCGCATTGCCAGTGCGCGGTAATGAATATCCCAGGCGGCGGCGCCGTCACCGGCGACACGTTGAGTCAGATCGGAAAAGCGCATGGTTCTGTTCCCTTAAAAGAAGCCCCTTTAAAAAAGCCCCGCTAAACAAAGGTGAAAATCAGTTCGCACAGGCATGCTTGAATTCGATCAGGGTCACACCGTTGCGTTTGAAACCGTGGCGCAGATCAGTTTGCAACTCGGCCAGGCTTTGCGGCTGGTTCACGGTGCAACCGAAAGCGCGACCGAGAGCGGCGAAATCCGGGTTGCGCGGCAGCACGCCGATCGGTTCGATGTCCAGGCCGAGCATGTCGTCGCGGATCTGCCCCAAGGCGTCGTTATTCCACAACAACACTACCAGCGGGCTGTCCAGCTCCTCGACCGCCGTCGCCAGTTCCTGCGCGGTGTAGAGGAAACCGCCATCACCCACCAGCACCAACCCCGGACGTTGCGGCGCGCCAAACTTGGCGCCGATGCCGGCGGGCAAGCCGTAACCCAAGGTGCCGTAACCGGTCGGGTGCAACCAACTGCGTGGCGCCAGTGAATCGAAGGCGTAGTTGCCGGTGTAGGCCAGCTGGGTCATGTCGGTGCTGATGAAAGCGTTGGCCGGCAGTTCGGCAGCAATGCGCTGCAGAATCGCCTGATGGACCGACTGCAACGGCCCGTGACCGTTTTTCACAGCCTCACGCAGCGCCGCTACCGAGGCAATCGCCGCGCTGGCATCACGCACGTCCGGCGACAGGCGTTCCAGCAGCGCCGCCAGCGTCTGTTGCGAATCACCGTGCAACGCCACCGCGCATGGATAGAAGTCGTTGAATTTGCGCGGATCGATGTCCACTCGCAGCAGTTCGGCGTTGAGTGGCAGGCGTTCGCGCCAGAAATCGGTGTCGGCCATTTCGGTGCCGACCGCCAGCACGACATCGGCCTCGGCGATCAGGTTCCAGCCCGGTTCCACGCACAGCGACGAACCGGCATTGAGCGGTGCGTCCGGTGGCAGCAGGCCTTTACCGGCGACACTGGTGAACAGCGGCGCGGCCAGGCGGATGCTGAGTTCTTGCAACTGCGATGCGGCATTCAATGCGCCGCCGCCCGCGATGATCATCGGCCGTTTCGCGCCATGCAGCTTGGCTACCGCTTCGTCCAGCACAGTCGCGGCTGGCGTGCCGCGACCCGGACGACGCACTACGTCGTTGCTCCAGTCGCGGGCAACCGGTGCCGACAGCACATCCAGCGGCACCGAAATGTGCACCGGGCGCGGACGCTCACTGTCGAACACTGCATAAGCGCGGGCGATCAGTTCCGGCAAGTCTTCGGCGGTCAACGCCACCGCCGAGAACGCGGTGATTGGCGCGGTCATCGCACGCTGATCCTGCGTTTCGTGCAGGCAACCCCAGCCCTTGCCGAGGCTGGCGCTGTGGTTGACGCTGGAAATCACCAGCATCGGAATCGAATCTGCGTAGGCCTGGCCAATGCCGGTGGCGGCGTTGGTCACGCCGGGGCCGGTAATGATGAAGCACACGCCGGGTTTGCCGCTCACCCGCGCATAGCCGTCGGCCATGAAACTGGCGCCCTGCTCATGGCGAGTCAATACGTGGCGAATGCCGCTGCCGGGCAAGCCGCGATACAGCTCCAGGGTGTGTACGCCGGGAATGCCGAACACGGTGTCGACGCCGTAGTTGGCCAGCAGACGCACCAGCGCCTGGCCACCCGTCAAGGTTTTGCTTTGCATGTTCAGGTCCTCACGCATGGCCGAGGCGAATCAACGCGTCGACCGCAGTCGTGCCATCGGCGCCGACCAACAATGGGTTCACATCAAGTTCCAGCAATTGTCCGGCGTTCTCGCAGGCGTATTCGGCTACCGCACCGATCGCCGCCACCAAGGTGTCCAGATCCGCCGCTTCGCGACCACGAAAACCTCGCAACAATGCGGCGCTGCGCAGGCTCAGCAAGGCCTGGCGAATCGCCCCGTCGGTGGTCGGCAGCAACAGGCTGCGACTGTCCTTGAGCAACTCCACCAGAATGCCGCCGGCGCCAATCACCAAAGCCAGGCCGAAATCGTTTTCGCGCTTGATGCCGACAATCAGCTCCGCCAGCGGCGGCTTGGCCATCGGTTCCAGCAGCACCTGATCGAAAGGCACGCCAGGCGCGTAAGCGGCGATGCTGGCGCGCATTTTTTCCAGGGCAACGCTTAACGCGGCGCCATGCTTGAGGTTCAGTGCCACGGCACCGGCCTCGGTCTTGTGCGGCAACTGCGCGCTGACCGCTTTGAGCACCAATGGATAGCCCAACGCTTCGGCGTCCTTCAGTGCTTTGTCTGGCGTACTCAGTACACCGTTGGGCGTCGGCAGGCCAAACTCGCGCAGGGCCTGCTTGGAATCCCATTCATTGAGCAACTGCCCTTCGCCTTCCAGCGCCTGCGGACAGAGTGGCACCAGAGCCGATTCGCCCAATGCCAACAACGCCTGACGATTGCGCTGATAACCGGCGATACGGCCCCAGGCCGCCAAACCGTCTTCGACACCCTGCAACGCCGCCACACCTTGCCCGTGCAAACGCTCGCGGGCATGAGCTGGCAGTAACTCGGGGAAGGCCGAGGTGACAAAACCGGTCTTGCCGTGACGCACCAGCGCCTCGCAGTACAGATCCAGCAACAGGTCACATTCCTTGCGCTCGCCGGTAAATTGCGCCGGGTAATCGAGCACCAGCATCGCCGCATCCGCTTCAGTGCGCAGAGCGCTGTCGAGCATGCGGTTCAAGGCTTCGCCGTCGCCCCAGATCGCTGTGGTGAAGTCCAGCGGGTTGACCAGGTTGGCGTAGCTCGGCAGTACCTGGGCCAGCTCGCCGACTTGTCCTTCGTCGAGTTTTGGCAGGCTCAGTTCATTGCGTTCGGAGTAATCGGCAATCAACCCCGCGTCGCCACCGGAACAGGCCAGCGCGATCAGGCTGTTGCCCGCTGGCAGGTTGCCGCAGGCCGCGGCTTTCAGGGTTTCGACAAAACTCACCGGACCACTGACGCGAATCACTCCGAGCCTTGCGAACAAAGCGTCGTACAGCGCATCGGAACCGGACAACGAACTGGTGTGACTCAGGGCCAGTTCGGCGCCGATCTGCGACACGCCGGTTTTCAGAGCAATGATCGGAATGCCCTTCTCCAGTGCCTTGTGCGCGGCGCGGGCGAAACCCGGTACGTTTTTCAAGCCTTCCATATGCAGGCCGATGGCGGTGACCCGTGGCTCATCAAGCAACACATCCATCAATTCGGCCACGCCCAGTTGCGCCTGATTGCCGACCGAGGCCATGTAGGCCACCGGCAGCGAGCGGTCACTCATGGACAGGTTGTAGGCGAAGTTGCCGCTCTGGGTCAGCACGGCCACGCCCTTCTCCACCGCTTTGCCGCCGTGGGCCACCGGCCACAGCGCGGAGCTGTGCAGGTAGTCGAGCAGGCCGTAGCAGTTGGGGCCGAGCAACGCCATGTCGCCAGCGGCTTCGAGCAGTTGCTGTTGCAGGGCCTGGCCTTCGGCACCGGTCTCGGCAAACCCCGAGGCGTAGCAGATCGCGCCACCCGTACCGACGGCGGCGAGTTCGGCGACGCAGGTCAGGGTCAGCTCACGGTTGGTCGCGATGAACACCGCGTCCGGGCCGCACGGCAAGTCCGCAATGTTGCGCAAGCACGGTACGCCTTCGAGGCTGTCGTGCTGCGGATTGACCAGCCACATTTGCCCTGGGTAACCGCCGTCGGCACAGCGCTTGAGCGCGCGGGCCATGCTGCGGCCACCGACAAACGCCACGTGCCGCGGGGCGAGCATGCGTTTGAGGTTGTCACGAATCGTTTGCGACATGGGAATTCTCCGGGGCGATCAGCGCAGCAGTGGCCGCAGCAGCTCGCGGGAAATGATGTGGCGCTGGATTTCCGAGGTGCCTTCCCAGATCCGTTCGATCCGCGCGTTGCGCCAGATGCGTTCCACCGGACCTTCGTCCATCAGGCCCATGCCGCCAAAAATCTGCACCGCCTCATCGGCTGCGCGCCCCAGCACTTCGCTGGCAAACAGCTTGGCCATGCCGGCGTCGCCATCGGTCATGGTGCCCTGGTCCATTTTCCAGGCGGTATGCAGGGTCAGCAGTTCCGCTGCGCGGATCTGCGTGGCCATATCCGCCAATTTGAACGACACCCCTTGATAGGTGCCGATCGGCTGGCCGAATTGCTTGCGATCCGCCGCCCATTGCAGCGACACGTCCAGCGCTCGTTGCGCCTGACCGACGCAGTTGGCGGCGACCATCACCCGGCCGGCAGTCAGCCAGGCGTTGGCCACTTCCCAGCCTTTGCCGACTTCGCCCAAAACTTTGGAGGCCGGGACACGGCAGTCGTCGAAGAACATTTCGAAGGTGTGATAACCACGGTTGCTCACGCACTTGGGGCCACGGCGAATGGTCATGCCCGGGGTGTCGCGGTCGACCAGAAACGAGGTCACGGCGTTGCGCTTGCGGCCGTTGTGTTCGTAGGTGTCGGTGACAGCGAAGACAATGGCGAAGTCAGCGTGGCCGGCGTGGCTGATGAAGTGTTTGCTGCCGTTGAGAACAAAGTCGTCACCGTCACGCACGGCACGGGTCTGGATCGCATTGGCATCGGAACCGGCGCCCGGTTCGGTCAAAGCGAAGCAGTCGATCTTCTCGCCCTGGATGCACGGCAACAGGTAGTCGTCGATCTGATCGCCGGTGCAGGCCATGAGAATTTTCGATGGCCGCGCAACGAAGACATGCAGCGCCCAGGACACCTTGGAAAGTTCACGCTCGATCAGCGCCTGGGACAGGTAATCCAAACCGCCACCGCCGACCTCTTCCGGCATGTTGAAGGCATAGAAACCGGCGGCGATCGCCTTGCCGCGAATCTGCGCCGCCAACTCCGGGGAGACTTCGTCGGCGCGATCGACTTCATCTTCATAGGGCAGCAGTTCCTTGGCGACGAAACTGCGTACCGCGTCCACCAACATTTCTTGTTCTTGGGTCAGTTGGAAGTTCATGGTGCTACCTGTTGTTCGTGTGCTGATAGAGGTGTACCGAGGCTCAACGACCGATAAAGCGTGCCGGGCGTTTTTCCATGGCCGCGCGCAGGGCTTCGTTGCCGTCTTCGCTGCGACCGCACAACAGGCCGGCGGCCAGTTCCGCTTGCAGTTGCTCGGGCAAGCTACGGTCGGCGCCTTCGCGCATGAGTTTTTTGGTCTGGGCAAAGGCAAAGGTCGGCCCTGCGGCCAAGCGTGCGGCGAGTTCACTGGCAGCTGTCTGCAGTTGATCGTCGGCGCAAATTTCGCTGACCAGACCGGCGGCGAAGGCGCGGTCGGCCCCCCACAATTCGTCGAGGAACAGCAGGCGCTTGGCCTGCTCGGCGCCGATCAGCCGCGGCAGGTGCCAACTGGCGCCGGCGTCCGGCGAGTAGGCCATGCTGGTGTAGCCGGCCTTGAAACGCGCCGATTCCCCGGCGATGCGCAGGTCGCAGCACAGGGTCAGGTCCATCCCCGCGCCGACGGCCGTGCCGTTGATGGCGGCGATTGTCGGTTTTTCCAGGCTGTACAGGCGGGTCATCAAGGCATGGGCGGTTTCGGTCCAGCCGTAGCTTTCCAGCGCGCCACGGGCTTCGGCGGCGGCCCATTCATCGAGGTCGGCCCCCGCACAGAAACTGCGCCCGTTGCCGGTCAGCACCACCACGCGGACCGCAGGATCGGCGTTGTAAGTGTCGAGCAAGGCATGCAGGCTTTTCAGCGTCGGGATGTCCAGCGCATTGCGCTGAGCAGTGCGATTGAGGGTGATCCAGGCAACGCCTGCTTCGACCTGACTGAGCAGAGAATCATGAGTAGTCATGCGAGTCCTCGAATTATTGTGTTTGGCGTGAGGTGATGCGACTTGAGGCCATACTAAACGAGTGTTCAGTAAGACGGCAATCGGAGATGAAATGCGCTGTAACAGGCTTTAAAAATTGTTAAGTTGTTGTTTTATATTGGTTATCTCTCGACAAGCGATCATGGAGCGGTGGCGCTGTTACAACTTCGAACAACTGCCTACAACGCTGTGATCTCGGGGACGCCTTCGCGAGCAAGCCCCGCTACTACGGGATTTGCGGTATGCATAGACGAATGCTCCACCGCAAAACAACTGTGGGAGCGAGCTTGCTCGCGATGGCGTCATCACAATCAACATCTCTGCTGACTGATCTACCGCTATCGCGAGCAAGCTCGCTCCCACAGGGTTTGGATTTTTTTCTGGGGCTTACGGCAAGCTCGGCACCAGCACCGCCTCGCGTTTGCGGTGGAACACGAAATACGCGCCATAACACAGCGCAATAAAACCAAAGCCCCAATACAGCGACGGGCGCTGGGTTTCGTCCAGTGCCAGGAACACGAACAACGAGCAGCACAGCGTGATGCACATCAATGGCAGCACCGGGAACCACGGGGCGCGGTATTTCAGGTCACTGAGTTTGCCGCCATCGCGCAAATAGGCTTTGCGGAACTTGTATTGCGCCAGGGCGATGACAATCCAGGTCACGGTGCCAGACATGCCACTCACCGCCATCAGCACCATGAACAGCGTGTCCGCCGCTACGAAACTGGTCATCAGCGACACCAGGGCAAAACACAAAGTGATGCTCAGGGCGCGCAACGGCACGCCGCGTTTGCTCAGCACCGACAGGCCTTTGGGCGCCATGCCGGTTTTCGACATGGCCCAGAGGATGCGGGTCGACGCATAAAGGCCGGAGTTGCCCACCGACAAAATCGCCGTGAGGATCACAAAGTTCATCAAGTCAGCGGCGTACGGAATGCCGACCATGTCAAACACCTGCACGAATGGACTTTCCATCAGCCCCGCCTGCTGCCACGGCACGATGGCCGACAGCACGATAATCGCCAGCACATAGAAAATCAGCACCCGGAACACCACGTTGCGCACGGCGCGCGGGATGCTTTTTTCCGGCTGGTCAGTTTCGCCAGCGGCCACGCCCATGATCTCGCAGCCCTGGAAGGCGTAGACCACGGTCATCATCACCGCGAACACCGCCGACAGGCCGTGAGGGAACAACGAGTCGCCGATCAGGTTGCTCATCATCGGCGCGGGTGCGCCACTGCTCAGCGGGATCGCGCCGAAGATCACCAGCACGCCGACCACGATGAACCCGAGAATCGCCGCGACCTTGATCCCGGAAAACCAGTATTCCGCCTCGCCGAAGGCGCGGGTCGCCAGGGCGTTGAGGCCGAACAGCACCACCACGAACAGCGCCGACCAATACCAGATCGGCACCTGCGGGAACCAGCGGGTCATCAGCATCCCGGCTGCGGTGAATTCCAGGCCGACCGTGGTGGCCCAGCTCATCCAGTACACCCAGCCGATCATGAACCCGGTGGCCGGGCCGATGTATTGGGTGGCGTGGGTCTGGAACGAACCGGATACCGGCATGTGCACCGACAGTTCGCCCAGGCAGACCATCACCAGGTACATCAGGAAACCGGCGACGAGGTACGCCAGAATCGCCCCCACCGGACCGCCCTGGTTGATGATCACCCCGGAGCCCATGAACAGCCCGGTGCCGATCACGCCGCCCAGAGACAGCATGAAAATGTGCCGGCTTTTCAGGGCTCGGGTCAGTTGGATGCCTTTGCGATCAGTGCTTTCGTTCATGTCGGCACCTCAGCAGTCAGTGAGGTGTGCGGCGCATGACAGGAGATCATGGCGCGGGGAAGGATCAGCTTTACGGCAATTCATTATTATTATCTCCAATAAGCTTCGAAGGCCGCGCTGCAGCGGCTGCGTCGATTATTGGAACGCCATGTAAGGTCGCGTTGTACGCAGCGATCTAAGTTGTAGAAAATCGTAACAATATTGTAAGAGCGGCTTGTTCATCTGTGCTGCAACAGATCTTCCAGGGTTTGCTGCGCCCGTTGTATTTGCGCTTGAACGGTCGGCGCCAGCTCACGGATCGCCGGTTCGTCGTTGCCCAGCGCCGCTGTTTCCAGCCTTCGCAATACCTCGGCCAATCCACGAAAACCCAATGAATCGCTGCTGCCGGCCAGGCCATGCGCCAGTTGCGCAACCTCTGTGCAATCGTCGGCCTCGATTGCTTCGTCCAGCGCTTCCCGGTGCTGAAGGATCGAGTCGTGCAGCAACGCCAGCAGGCCCTGCACCTTTTGCTCACCGAGCAAGGTGCGATGGGTTTGCAGCAACGCCCAATCCATCGTCCCGCCAGCCACCAAGGGTTTTTTGACAATCGTCTGCCCCGCCAGCACCTGGCGCAGGCTGTCCAGCTTCAGCGGTTTGGCCAGAATGCCGTCCATGCCGGCGTCCAGGTAACCGCGTACCAACGCCGGTTGTACGCTGGCGGTCAGGGCGAAAATGCGGGTCTGGCAATTCGGCCCGTCGGTGCTACGGATCTGTGAGCACAGCTCGACGCCGCTCATCCCCGGCAGATGCACATCCAGCAGAATCAGATCGAATGTCCGCGTCGCACACTGCAACAACGCCTGTTGAGCATCGATGGCCAGCCACACCTGATGTCCATCCCGTAGCAGCAGCCCCTCGGCCACTTCACGGTTAAGCGCCACATCCTCGACCACCAAAATGTCCAGTGCCGGGCCCACCTCGGGAAGCGGCGCTACGTTGATGACATCGCTGGCCGGCTGCAGGGGCAGTTCGAACCAGAAACAACTACCGCGTCCGACTTCGCTGCTGACACCGATGCAACCGCCCATGTGCTCCACCAGATGTTTACAGATCGCCAACCCCAACCCGGTGCCGCCAAAGCGCTGCGCCACTTCCTCGCTGGCCTGGGTGAAGCGCTCGAAAATCTTCGCCTGCATCGCCGGGGCAATGCCGATGCCGTCATCGGTGACACTCACCCGCAAGTGCTGCCCTCTCTGCCCTTCAGCCTGAGCGAGCAACGCCACTTCCACGCCGACCTTGCCGCCTTCGGTGAACTTGATCGCATTGGCCAACAGGTTGCTCAAGACCTGCCGCAAAAATTGTTCCGCGCCGTGGTGTTGTTCGGCCACCCGCTGATCGACCCGGCAAGTGAGAATCGTGTCGTTGTCCAGCGCCTTGGGTTCCACCAAGGTCAGCACTTCGTCGAGCAATTGGCGAATCGAGAAATCCACCGTCTCTGGCAGGCTCGCGCCCTCCTCCAACTTGGCGAAATACAACACTTCATTAAGGATGGCCAGCAAGCCCTCACCGGCCTTGTGCAAGGCATCCAGGCGTTTGCTGTCCTGCTGATTCAGGCTGGCGCCGCGCAGCAACTCGGCCATGCCAAGAATGCCGTTGAGCGGCGTGCGCAGCTCGTGACTCATGGTCGCCAGAAACCGCGACTTGGCCTGGTTGGCCGCTTCGGCTTCGTCCTTGGCGCGCATCAAGCTGGCGGTGCGCCGCTCGACCCTGCGCAGCAATTCATCGCGATTGTCTTGCAAGGCCAGGCGGTCGGTTTCCCGGCGGTCGATATCAATGAGGATCGCCCGGCGCATGTCATCCAGGGCGTTGGCCACGGTGTCGACTTCATCTTCTTGAGCGTTTCGCCGCTTGTCCAGGCGCAACGGCTCATGCCATTTACCGGCGGCGATGCGCCGGGCAAATTCGGCCATGACTCGCAGGTGGCGGGTGACCAATCGATAGAACAAGCCGGACAGCGCCACCGCCAAACCGCAGAGAAATACGCCCATCCACAACAAACTGGTCAACCCGGTGGCGTACAGGCGCTCATACACCGCGCCCAGATCAGTGCTGACTTCCAGTTCACCGAGCTGGCGCAACGGGCCGGATGGCGGTAGATATCGCAGAGCAAAACGCTCGATGCGCAACGGCCCCACCGGGTTGGGGTTGCCTTGTAGCAAGTCGTAGTCCGGGCTGGTCAGGTGCACCCGCGCCACGTCGGAAAAACCCACCAGGCCGCGCAATTGCACGTTCAACTGCTCCTGGTTCAGATCCCACAGACTGCGCTCCAGGCTCGCCAGATAACCGGTGCGAATCAACTCCATGCGCGAGTCGATCTCGCGCATTTCCCGGCGGTATTCGATGTACAGCTGCACGCTGCTAGCCAGCACGGTGAAGCACAGGCTGAACAACAGAATGAACAGCAGCAGACGCCGCAATAGTCCACCGGTGCGGGCGCGGATCATTGTGTGTTCGCCGGCAGGTTAATCATGTCGCGGTAGGTGACTTCGCTTTCATTGAGCAGACGCTCGATATCACCGGCATCGACCATGCGCTGCAGCTGCGCATTGATTTTCGGCATATGCCTTGCCAGCGGCGAAAGACGCGAAACGGCCACCCGCAGGTAGTCCACGCTCAATACATCGGGCAAGGCAACGATGTCTTGAGCGCCGGGCAGGTTGGCGACATATAGCTGACCGGTGCGACGCTCTTGGGTAATGAAATCGATGCGCCCGCGAATCAGCTTGCCGAAGTTCTGGCGGTTGTCGGAGACCCATTCGATGTTGTTGTTTTGCGCGACCATGCTATCGAACTCCACGCCGTAGCTTTCACCGAACAGCAAGCCGCCACGGTATTTGGCCAGATCTCGCAGCCGTTCGAATTTCACCGGGTGCTGGCGATTGATGAACAAGGCCACTTCTTCGCGCAGCACCGGCACCGTGGAAAACAGCATGCTCTGTTCCCGTTGCGCGTTGCTGTAGGCCAGCACCACGTCGACCCTGCCTTCAGCGGCATCCAGCAGGCAGCGCTGCCAGTTGCCCAGCACCACGATCTCGACCTCGTAGCCCAATTGACTGAACAGCTTTTTCACCACGCTCGGCGCCAGACCCCGAACCTGTTTGCCGTCGCTCCAGGAAATCGGCGGGTATACCGGGTAATCGCAATAACGGACCTTTTCGGTCGCCAGGGTACTGCTGGCCACCAGCGCCAGCATCAGCCAAAGCAATCGCCTCACAACCGTCACGCCGCCAGGCTGGCAGTGAACAGGTAACCGGCGCCGTGGATGGTGATGATCAACTGCGGTTCGGCGGGATCGTCGTGCAACTTGCGGCGCAAGCGGCCAACCAGCACATCGATGGAGCGGTCGTTAGGCACCCATTCGCGGTTGCGAATCTGATCCATCAACTGGTCGCGGCTCAGGGTGTGGCCGCTGTTGCGCAGGAACACGCTGAGTAACTGGTATTCGCCGTGGGTCAGCAGGGTTTCACTGCCGGCCGGATCGATCAGGCGCCGACGATCGGTATCCAGCGCCCAATCGGCGAACTGTTTGACCGGTTTGGACACAGCCGCCTCGGGCTGCGGTGATTGCGCATGCCGAACCCGGCGAATCAGGTTTTTCGCCCGGGACACCAGTTCCCGTGGATTGAGGGGTTTGATCACGTAGTCATCGGCGCCGCATTCGAGACCGACGATGCGGTCGATTTCGTCATTGCGCCCGGTGATCAGGATGATCCCCACTTCTGAACGCACCCGCAGCTCCCGGGTCAGGGTCAAGCCATCCTTGCCGGGCAAACGGATATCGAGCATGACCAGGTCCACGGTCTGACTGGCGAGGAAGGTTTCGGCCAGTTCCGCCGTGGCGGCGCAATGTACCTCGTAGCCTTCCTGGGAAAGATAGGCCTGCAAGAGTTCGCGAATCAGCGGATCGTCGTCGACGATCAGTACCCGAGGAGTCATTGCTTTGTGTCCTGCACAGGCCCGAAGGCGTGTTTCTTATTAGAATGTTTGGTTGCATCTGCGCCAGAGAGTATCCACTGTTGAACGAGTGATCAACAGCTGCTCGTCTGCACACAAAAACGCTGCCGACCGCCGGCCTGCAAACCGTCGACCCAGGCCTCGCAGATCTGCATGCCCTGCTCCGGGGTGAAGGTGCCGGGGTTGAGGCCCAACTCCAGCCACAAACCGTCAAGCAAGGCGCTCAGGCTGATGGCGGCGAGATCGGCGTCGAAATTCTCCCAGCCCTCTTCCAGCGCCAGTTCCATCAGCACTTTGCGCAAGATGCCGCGGTACTCGCCATAGGACTGATCGTGAGCCTGGTTGATCGCCTCGGCAGTTTTCACTGCGCCCCAGAATGCCAGCCAGGCATCGATCAACTGCGGGTCGAGCAATTCGGCGGAAAACGAACCACGGAAGAACGCCGACAACCGTTCGCGGGCATTGGGCGCCGCCTGTTCCATGGCCTCGCGCAGCAGGGTCATGACGCGCCCGGTGATCGCCATGTAGGCCTCGGCCACCAGTTCGTCCTTGCCGGAATAGTGATGGCTGATCAAGCCGACCGACACACCTGCCTCAGCGGAAATTTTGCGGATTGAAGCGCCCTGGAAGCCATGGCGCTTGAGACACACCAACGTCGCCTCGATCAGATTGGCCTTGCGCAACTCCGGTTCCATGCGAGAAAAACGGGCTTCCTGATTCATGACGACACGCTCCTGGATTCAATCAAGGGGCCCGCGTTGTACTTGCGAGCTGAACGACTGTACAGCAAGAGTGTGGTCTGTCTCCAGTCAGCGTTTTTCCAGATGTTCGTCATGGTCAACCGTCACTAGTGCGCGCGGTAGTAAAAATATCAGTTGTTTTTTTACTGAAGGTAAATTTATATAAGGAAATAATAACAACGACCCGAACTTTCGGCGTCAGCCTGCCTGGAGTACCTGCACCATGTCGAACTCGACACCTGCCTTTGCCCACCTGTTCGAACCCTTGCAGATACGAGGCAAGCACCTGAAAAACCGCATTATGTCCAGCGGTCACGACACCTCGATGCCCACTGATAATCTGGTCAACGAGCAGTTGATCGCCTATCACCGTGCGCGTGCCGAAGGCGGTGCCGGGCTGATCGTGTTGCAAGTGGCAGGCGTGCATGATAGCGCGCGGTACACCTCTCATGTACTGATGGCCACCGACGACGCCTGCATCGAGGGCTATCGCAAACTGGCGCAAACCTGCCATGCCCACGGCACCCTGGTGCTGTCGCAAGTGTTCCATCCGGGGCGGGAAATCATGGAGTCCAGCGATGGTTTGCTGGCCGTGGCCTACTCCGCCTCGGCGGTGCCCAATGAGCGTTTCAGGGTGATGCCACGAGAGCTGGATCAGACGATGATCGACGAGATTGTCGCCGGCTATGCCGCTGCCGCCCGGCGCCTGCATCAGGCCGGGATCGATGGCGTCGAGGTGGTTGCCAGCCACGGCTATCTGCCGGCGCAATTCATCAACCCGCGGGTCAATCGCCGTACCGATGGCTACAATGGTGAACTGGAACAGCGCCTGCGCTTTTTACGTGAAATCATCGCCGCCATCCGTGCCGCGACCGATGAGCAGTTCATCATCGGCCTGCGCATATCGGCAGACGAACGTGACCCTGAAGGCCTGACTGAAGACGAATCACTCGCCGCCGTGCAGTCGCTGCAAGCGCAACTGGATTACGTGCACATCGTCGCCGGCACCTCGGCGTCGCTGGGTGGCGCGGTGCACATCGTGCCGCCGATGGCGATTGAAGCGGCTTACCTGGCCAAGGAGGCCGGGACGTTCAAGGCCAGCCTGAACATTCCATTGTTCGTCACCGGTCGCATCAACCAGCCCCAGGAAGCCGAGCTGATCATCGCCCGTGGGCAAGCCGATGTGTGTGGCATGACCCGGGCGCTGATCTGCGATCCGCAAATGCCCAACAAGACCGACACCGGCCACGTCGAAGACGTGCGAGCGTGCATTGCGTGCAATCAGGCGTGCATTGGGCACTTCCACAAGGGCTTGCCGATTTCCTGCATCCAGCACCCGGAAACCGGTCGTGAGCTGATCTTTGGCCAGCGGCAACCGGCGACAAACCGCAAACGCATCATGATTGCCGGCGGTGGTCCCGCCGGGATGAAAGCGGCTGCTGTGGCGGCGCAACGCGGCCATGACGTAACGCTGTACGAAGCCAGTTCGCAACTCGGCGGTCAGGTATTGCTCGCGCAATTGCTGCCACGGCGCAGCGAGTTCGGCGGTGCCAGCACCAACCTGCAGCGGGAAATGGAGTTGGCCGGGGTGCGCGTGGTGCGCAACACCCGGGTCGACCGCGCTTTGGTGGAGCAGGAAAAACCGGACATGGTGATTGTCGCCACCGGTGCTGAGCCGTACTGGCCGCACTTCGAACGCGGCGGCGAACTGCAGGTGGTGGATGCCTGGCAGGTGCTGCGCGACGAGGTGCAAATCGGCCGCTCCGTGGTGGTAGTGGACTGGCGATGCGACTGGATCGGCCCCGGTATAGCCGAGCGCCTGACCCGCGCCGGGCATCAGGTGCAACTGGCGGTCAACGGCACCCATTGCGGGGAAAACCTGCCGCTGTACGTGCGCGATCAACTGGCCGGCGAATTGCACAAACTCGGTATTCCCATCACCCCTTATGCGCGTTTGTACGGCTGCGACGACAACACCGTCTACCTGCAACACTGCGCCAGTGGCGAGCCGATGCTCCTGGAAAACATTGATACGCTGGTGTTGTGCCAGGGGCATCAGCCGGTGGACACGTTGGGCGCCGAGTTGCAAGGGCTGGTGGAGTTTCGGCGCATCGGCGATTGCCTGGCACCGCGCACCGCTGAAGAAGCGATATACGAAGGATTGAAAGTCGCGTGGGAGCTTTAAGGCTGTTTATACTCCGGGACTTTGACGGCTAAAACCAAACCTGTGGGAGCGAGCCTGCTCGCGAAAGGGCCGGCAGCTTCAACATCAACGTTGATTGACACACCGCTTTCGCGAGCAGGCCTCGCTCCCACAGGGTTTGTGCAAATTAGCTCAATCCCCTTCCCGGTTCGGAAATCACCATGAGCAACAACAGCACGACACAGTCCGCAACCGGTACCGCCGAACAACACTTTCTCGGTACACGCATTCGCAGCCTGCGCAAACGTCGGGGCATGACCCTGACGGAACTGGCTAACTTGAGCGAGCTGACCGCCGGCTACATCAGCCAACTGGAACGCAACCTCGCCTATCCGTCGATCCCGGCGCTGTTCAATATCGCCCGCAGCCTCGGGGTGACCATCCAGTGGTTCTTCGCCAGCGAAGCCAACACCAATCCCGAAGACGACGGTGTGGTGGTGCGCAAGAACAGTCGCCTGAGCGTGCATTACGAGGACGGTATCGTCGACCAGTTGCTGACCCCGCCGCCCAACCGTCAGCTGGAAATGCTCCACTCGCGCTTCCCGCCGGGCACGTATAGCCAGCAAAGCTACAGCCACGAAGGCGAAGAAGCCGGTTATCTGTTGTCGGGCAGTTTCGAGTTGTGGGTGGGCGAGCGCTATTTTCAGCTCAAC
Organism: Pseudomonas sp. TH39(2020); assembly: GCF_016650715.1. Taxonomy (NCBI): domain Bacteria; kingdom Pseudomonadati; phylum Pseudomonadota; class Gammaproteobacteria; order Pseudomonadales; family Pseudomonadaceae; genus Pseudomonas; species Pseudomonas sp. TH39(2020). The sequence goes on from NZ_JAEKFF010000005.1 coordinate 288,319, forward strand.
GAAGGCGATAGCTTCAGTTTCTCCAGCCAGGAACAGCACCGCTACGGCAACCCCGGCGATGTGGATGCGGTGGTGATCTGGGTAATTACTCCGCCGACCTTCTAACCGCGCCCGCGCCCCGGCTGAGTGACGCTCGCGCGCTTGAGGATATCGCTCGGCAATTCCCCTCAAAAAGCGGTGCGGTCAGTCGATGCAAGGTTCGACTGACCGCGTTCTGCCGTAAGCGCTAGCTCGACGACTTCGACCCGCCGAGGAAGTTTTACTCAGACTTCATTGTGGCCACAGATCGATCGGGAAGTACTTTTGCGATATTTGTGTGTACTTGCCCGATTCATGCAACTGCGTGAGCGCCTGGTCGATTCGCGCCTTGAGTGCGGTGTCACTCTTGCGCATACCCGCCCCTACTCCAAGACCATATTGCAACGGGTCCATCTTGACGCTGCCCGTCCCTTTTTCTTCGAACGCCGCCCCATCCTTGGACTCCAGAAATGCTATGTCGCCGAGTTTGTCGAGGAACATGACGTCGATACGACCAGCCACTAAATCGGCATTGCAGTCGTCCTGCGTATTGTAAATGCGGATTTCCGAGGTTTTGCCGTAAGCGGTCCGGATGAACTCGGCGTTGGTCGTCGAGCCTTGCACGCCGATGGCTTTACCTTTCAGACCTTCAGGTGTGAGCGTCGGATTGAGGTCTTTCGCGGCAACGAAGATACCCGTCGTTTCATAGTATGGACGCGAGAAGGCAATGACCTTCTGACGTTCCGGGCTGATCCCCATCGAGTTAAAGAGCACGTCGAACTTGTTGGCGATCAGCGCTGGAATAATGCCGTCCCATGCGACCTCCTTGATTTCGCACTCGGCTTTCATTTGCTCGCAGAGCGCACGGATGAGGTCGGGCTCGAAGCCGGTGAATTGCCCGGTGGGTGTCTTGACCAGAAACGGCGGATAAGGCTCCGCGGCAACACCAAAACGCAGCGTCTCCTGCGCTGCACTGGCGGGGGCCGTAAAGGAACACAACGTCAGACCGAGAGAGGCCAGCAAAGTGAGATTGCGGAGCATTCGTTTCATGATCGATCCTTTTTATTATTGAGGAAAGGTGGAAACAGTTCGGTTCGATTGCGTGCAGCGTTAAACAAACCTTTCTACGCCCCGGATGCTGACAACGGCAACCATCCCTGGATGGCTTGCCAGTCAGGCTCGAGGGACGCAAAACGTGAGAGCGAGCAAACGGACAGGTCGGCGAAACTGCATGTCCCGTCGACGACGAGATCGCGAATGGCATGACCACTCGCCGGCGAGAGACCGAAACCGACACCGGACATGGTCGCGACGGTGACGTTATCCAGCCCGGCGGGACGATCGATGACGGGGCGACCGTCCGGCGTGTTTTCGATGAACCCTGCCCAACTGCGAATCACGCGTTTGTGAGCAATCTTGGGGAACAGCTCGGCGAGCCGTTTGGCGATATTGCATTGCAGGGGTGTCGACTGCGCACGAGTGTCGCGCAGATCAGCGAGATCGACCCATTCGTGCGGACCGCCACCATATGCCAGGTTGCCGCGCAGGGTTTGCCGGCCATACAAACCATTGCCATCCACCCCGCCGACCTCGATCAACGGCAGCGGTTCGGTCACGATCATTTCGGCGCGCGCGGTGACCAGCGGAATATCTACACCGATTTGAGCCGCCAATTCACCGGTGTGCGGGCCTGCGGCAATCACCAGGTGGTCGCAGGTGATCAGGTCTTGTGCGGTGCGCACGCCAGTCACCCGGTCACCGTCCCGGACGATTTCGACGACGGGGGCGTGCTCGAGAACGCGCCCGCCGAGGTTCTGCAGTGCCCACGCATAGGCCTGCAGGGTCCGGTGCGGGTTGGCGTGGCCGCCGAAATGGTAGTAGTAGCCAGCCAGCACGTTATCGCCGGCAAAGGGCACGAGTTCCCGAACCTGCTGGGGGTCCAGCTCGTCGACGCGCAATCCGTAGTAAACGGCTTCATTCACGACTTTTTTATCGAGCGAAATCTGGTGTTCATCGAGATCGATACTGATGCGATCCGGGCGATACTCGGTCGGATAACCGAGCAGTTCGTCCATCATCGGCCAGAGCCGCTGTTCTTCGAGAAAGAGCGGACTGTGGTGATGCGAGCATCCGCCTCCGTTACGGCCCGAGGCGCCCCAGCCAATCAAGCCTGCTTCGAGAACAAGCACATCGATGCCATCGCGTGCCAGCCACCAGGCGGCGCTCAATCCGGTCACGCCGCCACCGACGATGACAACGGACGCACTGGTGGACGATTTCTTAAGTCCCTGCATGGTGTCAGCCCTCATTATGCGGCGGGTTGGTTGGACGGGTGGTGTCTTGCGGGCGCTTGGCGACGGTCTGCTGCCCGGTGCACAGCCAAAACGGCGTCCACTGCGACGGCATGTCAAACCATGCATCCCAGCGGCTGCGCATCTGCGGCGTTTCCTCGATCTGACCAGCCTGTTGCAGTGACAAAGGGCGCACAGGCGGACGAAACGAGGCCAGCGCAATGTCGTCGACACTCACGCCCGCGCCGATGCCGAGCAAGGTCGCCACCTGTTCACGGCAACGACGTCCCTGGCACGGGCCCATGCAAGCCCGAGTGAGACGCTTTGTCACATCCGGGTTGGGCGAGCCGTTTTGCTGCGCCGTCATCGCGTTTTCCAACGCTTCATCGGCGGGTGTCCAGTCAAGATAACGCGGCGGCTGGAGCGCCAGAATTTCGCTGGCCGTCACCTCTTCGCACAGACAAACGAAAGGTTCGTTCTGTGCATGAACGGTGGACGCGCGCACCCAGGCCGTGCGACTGGCGGCAACATCGCAGGCAGGTTCGTCGGGGATCGGCGCCTTGCCGATCTGAACGTTGTCGCTCTGAGCGATGTCGACGCCCAGCGCGACAAGCGCGGTGTGCGCGGCGATCCGGCCTTCGCGCCGGGAAATGTAGTCATCGAGGCTTTTCGACGCCCAGACGCCGGCGCAGTCACCGGCCACCAAAACGAATGGCAACGACGTGCGCAGCAAAGAATCCGTGTCGGGGACGTGGCCACCACGTTCGGCCTGAAATGACGTGCTACAGCCTGTTGCCTCGACCAATTCGATCGCGGGAATGGCTGCCACGCCAAGCAGCACGGTGTCGCATTCGATCTCCTTCGAAGATCCGTGAACGTGGCTGCCCGCCGTGTCGACAGCGACAGCGGTAATGCGTTTGACGCCGAATGCATCCCCGGCCGTCTCGCGAATGACATGCCCCGTCAGAACCTGAGCGCCTTGCTCGACAAGCAGCTGGAGCAGCGCTGGATCGCCGATCACCTGGCCGGCCTGTTCAATGATCGCGGCAATATGCACGCCCTTGTCGATCAGCGCATGGGCCGACACCAGTGCTTGCGTATCACTGCCAACCAGCACGGCGTGTTTGCATTCCAGCGCCTCGTAAACAGTCGCAAGGCGATGAGCGGCGCTGACGCCCATTACTCCAGGGCGATCCCAACCGTCAAACGCGAGGCCCATGTCGCGCCTTCCGGCGGCGACGATCACCTGCTTGAAGCGCAGCAGCCAGGCGTTCTGGTCATCGGCGAGGCCAGCAACGGCGCCGTCGATCCACGCTGCGGTGGGTCGTTGTGGAAACAAGCCCCATACCGCCGTGCCGAGTCGCACGTCGACACCGGCTTCAAGCGCCTCGGAAATTTCCGGGCGGGCATCAAGAAGGGTCTGCAGCACGCTGTTGCGATTGGAAACCGCAGCGCCCATCCTTCCTCCGAAATGCAGCGGCACCTCTTCGCCCATGGTTTCAATGGGGACCGGGTTTTCGTCAACCAGGGTGACGCGCAGGCCATGCCCGGCGGCGGTCAATGCAGCAGTGAGCCCGGCCGGACCCGCACCCACGATGAGAATATCGGTTTCGTCACTGATCGGCGGGGCTTTGCCTGCCACTGAGGCGGGATCGTAGTAGATGTCTTGTGTGGTCACCGTGTTTCCCCCGTGAGGTATGCGCGTGAGCGCTGGCGCATGAGCGTTGACATGTGGGTATCGACTAGAACAGCGAAGAAGGCGGCTTGACGTCGCCTTCGGCGAATCGCGACAGACGGAGCTGGTGCATATCCAGTCCCGGATCGCCCGAGTCAATCCAGTCAGCCAGGGTCTTACCCACGATCGGGCCCATGGCAAAACCGTGGCCGCAGAATCCGGTGGCTACGGCCAAGCCGCGCGGCGACGTGTGTGCGTCGATGACGGGAATGCCATCCGGCAAGACATCGATGGCGCCAGCCCAGCGGTCGACGATCTGAGTATCCATCTGCCCGGGGAACGCGGCCTTGAGCGCGGCCATGGCCGTTCCCAGCCCCCTGTTATTCGGTGGGACAAGGGGATTGCGCTGGTGAATCCCCGCGCCCAGCCGCGACGATTCCGACCACGGCATTCGCTGGTGCAGATCCGTCAGGCACGCACCGTTCAGATTGAAGCGAAACGATTTTCGATGCGCCCAAAGCGAAGGTGCATACCAATGCAGTGCGCGCAGATGGCCGAGCGTCATGTCGACGTCGACATGGGCGTCGTCGGCGATGTTGAAGCTGCCATCCAGCCTTTGCCGGAAGCCCACGCCGTTTGCGATCGTGGAAATGCCGCTCAGCGTCGGCCCGGACGTGGTTCGCGCTACCGTTCCCCGCACCAGCTGCTGCGGCAGTGAAATGCCGAGCATCTTCAGCAGGCGGAATGTCGTGACGCCAGCGGCGCACACCACCGTTTTCGACTTCACGTAGCCCCGCTCGGTTTCAATGCCCACGACCTGGCCGGCGGCGACGTCGATGCCCTTGGCACCACAGTTTTCGACGATGTGTGCGCCAAGCTCGCGGGCACGCATCGCGAAGGCGCGAGCCACGAGTGTGGGCTCCGCTTGACCGTCACTGGCGGTGAACAAGCCACCCATTTGCGGAACGGCGTAACCCGGCAGTTTTTTAACCACCTCGCGCGGCGAAAGCATCACGGTATCGACCGAAAAGCTGCGAGCGACGCTCAGCCACGATTCGTATCCGTCACGTTCGGCCTCATTGCCCGCGACGAAAAGACACCCGTCGTTGCGCCATCCAAGGTCGGTTTGGAGTTCGTGCTCAAGCGAGCGCCAGATCTCGATGCTGGCTTGCATCAGCGGCACTTCGGCTTCGTCACGCGATTGCTGGCGAACAAAGCCCCATGCGCGAGACGATTGCTGACCCGCGATCACGCTTTTGTCGATGAGAAGAACCTTTGCGCCAGCTTTACTAAGGTAATACGCGCACGCACAACCCATCAGACCGCCACCTATGATCGCCACGTCGACTTCACGAGGCAGAGGGTTGTCATGGGGCGCCAACATGTTGGCCAATGCCGCTTCTGGAATGTTCATAAGGAAAACCGTCAGGCTGAGAATGACGCGTAGCGCAGCGTCTTTATTTCAGCTAAGAATGTGCCCCGACCCGCAGTAAGAACAGTGATGTATCTGCATTAATCCCATGTGAGGAGCGCATAGAAGCATGAGTCGCCAACTGCCATCCATCGAGCTTTTACAGGCATTTCTGACGGTTGCGAAGACGGGCAACTTCGGCAAGGCCGGTGAGCAGCTCAACCTGAGCCAGAGCGCGGTCAGTCGGCAGGTCGCGCAACTGGAGGCGCGTCTTGACACTCGCCTGTTCGAGCGCCACACGCGCAAGATCGTGCTCACTGACGAAGGCAAATCACTGGTACCGGTTGCCGAACAGGTCATCGGCCTGCTGTCGGATGCATCGCACATGCTTGCAACAGTGGGAAGAAGTGTCAGCCTGCGCGCGCACCCGACCATGGCGGCGCGGTGGCTGATTCCTCGGCTTACGGCCTTCTATCGCCTGTATCCGGAGGTGACCGTCAGTGTCGACACGGTGTATCACCGTTTTCCAGACTTCGCGTTTGAATCGATCGACGCCATGATCGCGTACGGCACAGCCACATGGCCGGACTTCGAAGCGTTGGAACTGTGGGAAGAGCAACTGATTCCGGTGTGCTCGCCGGTATTGCTCGCCGGGACAACCCCGGAAGAAGTACTCAAGACCGCTCGGCTCGTGGACTCGAGCATGGATCGCCTGGACTGGCGCCGATGGGAAGAATACTACCCGGGTTCAACCGGCCCCGATAACGCACATCTGACGTTTGATACGCTGGAGTCCGCTATCGTCGCGGTGAAATGTGGTCAGGGCATAGCGCTCGTCGACGCCGTTCTCACACGCGATGAGTTGCTCGCTCAGCAACTGGTGCGAGTGCATTCTGGCAGCATCATTACCGGCGGACGCTACACGCTGGTCTATCCAAAGCGGGTGAAGCGCTCAAGCGGCTTTTCCGAGTTCCTCGACTGGCTGGAGCAAGAGCGGCCGGTGCCGGGTGCGATGAATTGAGTCGCCTTTTCCAGGCGGACTTGTACGGCTACTGGCCAATCCAGGGACAGGGATTAATGTGTTGGCAGGGAGATGCCCCCAAACAGTTTTTTTATCTCGGTCTGGATATAGCGACCAGTTAAACATTGAGATTTTGGATGGAGTGATGGTGTTAAAGCCAGTCCGCGATACGACTACCGCCCCTAATGTTTGAGGCTTCAATCGACACGAACCGGTTGGGTGACCCGCGGTAACCGAATGCGGTTCAATGCCAGGCGAGCGAGCCAAGTGAGGGTACCCACTTACATCGACTTGACCGACACCACTTCCACAAACCTGAATTTTTTTCTGGCCGTCTTAGTAGCTTCTTGTTCTGCAACCAGGGAGCTTAGCGTATCGGCCACATGTACCATCTCGTGCATCTTGCCTTCAAATTCATTTCCCACCCGGAGGGTGACTCTCAGCCTGGGCGTGAAGCCTTTTGAGACTGTCTCTTTCTTCATTGCCTTTACCGGTTGCACGATCACAACATTCGAGACGGAGTCTTGCACGTCTGAGTTAATTGCCGGCGCAGAGGGCTCAGAATCACCGAATAGCCCATCATGGCCCTGCATCGAAACGATGCCGTATTTAGAGGCCGAATATACGTGTGCAGTCGGCACGGGCGCCAAAGCAACGGGGCTTGCAATGAGGAGGAGTCCATATACGGACACTCTCAGAAGTGAGCACTTTCTATTTTCAGTTCGGTTACAAATCTCAATGCCAGGGTGCTTGACCAGTGCCACCAAGTGCTCGCCTCGCGGGCCATTACTTCCGGTCCGCCAATTATTCAATGTCCGCTCATTCGCGTTCGATAGATGTCATAAGCTGCCTAAACCACTGATTCGACAAACCCGCTTCTGACGTTCACTCTCTCAACGTGCCATGTACTTCGTGTTCACGGCGAGTTATTGAATGAGGTGGCTGCCGAAGAAGTTGATTCAGTGCCGTTCCACTTCCTAGCTCAATTCAGAACGCCAGATTCGACAATGAGGCAAAGCATGGGCCTGATGGCCGTAAAAATGTGGTGACTTGGAAATGAGAAATCTGGACTTGAATTTACTCAAGGTGTTTGACGCAATCATCCGTGAGCGGAATGTGCTCCGTGCCAGCGAGGCGATCAGTCTCAGCCCGTCAGCGGTGAGTCATGCACTTGGACGACTGCGGGTGTTGCTCAAGGATGAACTGTTTGTGCGCACGGTTGCCGGTATGGAGCCAACAGTCCGGGCTCTGGAAATGGCACCGCTCGTGCGCGATGCGCTCGTCACGATCGAGCGTGCAGTCGGGCCCAGGGAATTCGACCCTGGCCTCACCGACCGCCAGTTCTGTATTGCCGCGACGGACCATATGACAGGGGTGATTCTGCCGAATTTACTGCGGGCAATGTCCAACCTCGCACCGCATGCCAGCGTCACCGTGTTGCCTGCCAGCAGGATCGATTTGACTGCGCAGATCGATGTCGGCCGCGTGGACATTGCGCTAGGTTCCTTCTCCAGCATCCCCCATCGGTTACGCGAACAAGTGCTGTTCGAAGAACGGGACATGATGGTGGTCGATATCAATCATCCGCTCGCCGGCACCGAGATCGGGTTGGAGGATCTATCGAATCTACCGCTGCTGGTCGTCTCTACGAGCGGTTCGGAAGATGGTCTGCTCTCGGAGCGCGGGCTGACGCGGCGTACTGAAATGTTCGACCGCAAGGCGTTGACGGCTGCCTTCAACTCGATCGGCAAACAACCGGAATTCAAGATCGTGCAACCTCATTTCCTGGCAGTGCCGAGCCTGCTGACTGGCTCTGAAATCGCGGCGATCGTGCCTGCCACCCTGGCAAAGCTATTCCGCCAATCCGGATCAGCCTACCTTTCGGAATTACCCTGGAAATCTCCCCCGCGCGCTGTGCAAATGGTGTGGCATGAACGCCATACGCATGATCCGGGGCACGAATGGCTGCGCACCATGCTTAAAAACGCGGCACAGCTTGTGGGGGATCTGGATTCGTAACTCATCACCGAAACGCAATGCTCGCTCCCGTGCATGGGATGCATTTTCATCTTATGAAAATTGCACTTCATTAACCGTAAATCAGCGGCGTAGGGTATCCGAATACACCCGCTGATTGGACGGTGACCATGCCTAGTACCCAAGCTAAACCGACACAAGCATTGACTGACGTCGAGCACCTCATGATGAGTCGATTTGCCAATCGGTTCTATCTTAATCGCGCCGTCGATCTTGAAGCCATCACAGGTATTCTGCATGCCGCGCGCCATGCAGGCAGCGGAGCGAACGTGCAACCCTGGCGCGTCTACGTGACAGCGGGGGCCGCGAAAACCGCGCTGGCAGACGCTATCACTGCTGCACACAAAACAGCACCTGGTCAGCACTCATCCGAATACAGCTACCTTCCGGATCCGTTGCCGGAGCCATTCGCTTCACGTCGACGCGAGTTCGGCTCGGTCTTCTATGGCTCTCTGGGTATCGCACACGACGACCTGTCCGCCCGAGCGGAACAGACCGAGCGAAACTGCCGTTTCTTCGACGCGCCAATCGGCCTGGTTTTTACCATCGACCGGCGCCTTGAAAAAGGCAGCTGGCTGGATCTGGGCATGTTTATCCAGAACGTCATGCTCGCAGCAAAAGCGCGTGGGCTCGACACCTGCACTCAAGAATTCCTCTCCCGCTACCACACCGTTTTTCGTGCGCATCTGCCACTCGCTGCCGAAGAGTTAGTGGTTTGCAGCATGGCCATGGGGTTCGGTGACCCGGACTGGGCCAAACGGCGTCCGCACATGCCGAAAGCGTCCATTGAAGAATTCGCCTCGTTTCACGGTTTCTGAACTTTGGCTTATTGGAGAGATAAAGAACCATGGCACCCAACGATACTTTCGACGTAAAAATCCCTGACAGTTCAGTAGCACGCGAGGTGACTCAACTGATCCGGGACACTGAAAGTGAATTGCTGTTTTCCCACTCCACACGCGTTTACTTTTGGGGAGCGCTGATCGGTAATCGTAAAGGCCTGATATTTGACCCTGAACTGCTCTACGCCGCATCGATGTTTCACGATATCGGGCTGACGTCGAAATACCAAAACAGTCAACTTCGCTTCGAGGTGGACGGCGCAAATGCCGCGCGGGACTTCCTGCGCAGCCATGGCATTGGCGGGGCCGATATAGCAAAGGTCTGGAACGCGATCGCGCTGCATACAACGCCGGGCATTCCAGAACATATGCATTCAGAAATTGCCCTGCTGCAGGCCGGCGCGGGAATGGACGTGGCGGGACGTGGCTTTGAACAGTTCACCGACGAACAACGTGGCGCGGTGATCGCCGCCTATCCCCGCGAATCCGGTTTTGCTCACAAGATGATCGACGAGTTTTATCACGGCATGAAACATCGGCCTGACAGCACATTCGGCACCTTCAACGATGACTTCCTTGCCTTCAAGGATCCAGGTTTCAAGCGAACAGATCTGTGCAGCATCATTTTGTGCTCGCATTGGGAGCATTGCTAACGCTGTAAACCACTGCACGTCCACTCAGTAAAAGAGCAAGCAAAATGAACCCCGTTAAAAAACGCAGACACTTGAGCAAGCGTGCCGCCACGCTTTCTGCTGACTTTTTTCTCACAGCGACAATAGCCACAGCCTCACTGTTTGGCGCTGATATGACTTTCGCCGCAGGCGATAAACCCGTTCAAAATGACTATTTTCACACCGGTGCCGGAAATCATTATTTGCACCGTGCCGACAACGACCTCATCACGCAGTCGCTTCGAAACAACATCAGTGTGCTTGAAGGTTCCGGTGCCAATATCGTGGTGTTGTCCGGTAAGGAGGGTACGTTTCTGGTCGATGCGGGAATCAGTAAATCCCAGGGAAAAGTCAAAGCGGCGCTATTGGCAATCAGCCCGGCACCGGTGAAATATGTGGTCAACACCCACTGGCACTGGGACCACACTGATGGCAATGCCTGGATGCACGCGGCAGGCGCGACCATCGTGGCGCAAGCCAATACATTGAAACATCTGTCCCACACCACTCACGTCGATGATTGGAACTGGACATTTCAGCCTGTCCCGGCGGGAGCACGACCGACCGTTCTAGTGAAAAATGAAAAGACCTTCACCTTCGCGGGAAGCAAAATCTACGTCGAGCACTTTGGTCCCGGGCACACTGACGGTGACCTGGCGATCTACTTTGAAAAAGCCGATGTACTGGCGATGGGTGATACGTTCTGGAATGCAGGCTATCCGTTCATCGACAACCAGGACGGCGGCAGTGTAGATGCTGCGATCAATTGGGCCAACAAAGCCATTGAACGCACCACTGATCACACGATCGTGATTCCCGGTCATGGTCCGGTGGGAACACGAACTCAACTCATAGAGTTCCGCGATATGTTGGTGGCCGTGCGCGATAACGTCAGGCTGCTAAAACTACAAGGTAAATCGCTGGACGAGGTAATCGCTGCGAAACCTTCTGCTGCCTTTGACGCTAAATGGGGCGACTTCGTAATCAAGCCGGATCATTTTGTCCAACTGGTGTATGCCGGCCTGTAGAAGCAAAAAAAGCTCGTCTCGGCGTGCGAACGCAAAGAGCATCACTGAAGCGATCAACAGGCGTTGTTCTCGATAGCTGTCAGCGACCAACTGAATCCCGGTCGGGAGACCGTCGACCACGCCTGTTGGAGCAATGCCGAAGCGAGATTTCCAGGTTTCTCGAATCTCTCTGAAGGAAGAACTGGCGTTCACTCATAAAATTTGCCAGCCAGCAAGATGGCTGCACACCGCTGCCATACATCTGAAACAGGAGCACTCGACAGCAAGCTCCTGACTTGGTGTCCCGCGGCTGCCGTCCATCGGCGATATCGTCAAGACGATGATTGCCGAGCAGGACCAACTGATCGAGCGGGAACAGTACATTCGCGGGCACTGTAAACGACCGCCCGATCACGCCTTCATATCTTTCAAGGCCGACATGAGTTCGCTGTAAAACCATTTCAAAGCGGTGGATTGATCGCTTCGTGCATGCCAGTGAAGGTTCACGTAGAACGCGGGTACCTTGAACGGCAGTTCCAGCACTTTCAAGGGACCGCTCACCGGATGGCGGCAAAAGCTTTTGGCGATATGCGACGGCAGGACCGTCAGTAGCTGAGTGCCGGGAAGGATGCTCGGCAACACCGAAAAATGTGGCAGGCGCAGGCGCACGCGGCGTTTGATGTTCAGCGTCTTCAAGACTTCAGCGACCATGTTGTGCCCCGAGGTGCTGTTGACCAAAACGTGGGGCTCGGCGACGAATTGCTCCATGCTGAGCGAATCCCCCACCCTTGGATGATCGGCGGCCAACAGGCACACGTAATGCTCCAGCAGCACGGGATGGTGCGTGATACCCGCCCCGGCCAGTACCCGACTGCAAATCAGCGCATCGACATGCCCCTCGTTGAGCCACTGCGTCGCCAGCTCAATGTTCAGCGATATCACCTCCAGTTCGATGTGCGGCGCCACCTGGTTGAAGTGCTCCAGAACCCTGGGCAGAAAATCCACTTCGCCCATATCCGACAACGCCAGGCGAAAATTGCGGGTCGAACCGGCGGGATCGAATTTGCGTGCCTGGGCGATCGCTGAATCAACGTTCTGCGCCACCTCCTTGAAACTCGCGTACAGCGCGTTGGCCAACCGCGTCGGCTGCATGCCGTTGCGGTTACGAATGAACAGCGGATCATCGAACTGCTCGCGCAATTTGCCCAGTGCGTAACTGATCGATGGCTGCGTGACGTGCAGTCGTTCGGCGGTCGCGGTGACGCTGGCGGTCTCGTGCAAGGCCACGAACATGGGGATCAGATTCAAATCAAAGGCGCTCATCGCTCACTCCGAATCTCTATAAACAACCTCTATATTGCCATCACCAAATATTGATTTGTTGCATGAATAGATAATTTTTAGACTGGGTCAACCCGGTCCCTCCCCTCGATAAAGGGTGCTGCGGGCCTGGCTTAAGCGCAGTTGCGATTCATACAACAACAAGAGATTTTCCTATGGCTACTCACGACGCACTAGAAGTCGCTGAAACCGCGCCGATGAACCGCTTCCACTTCGGATTGCTGTTCTGGTGTTCCTTCATCATGTTGTTCGACGGATATGACCTGGTTATCTACGGTTCAGTGGTGCCTCACCTGATGGAGCAGTGGCAGTTGCCCGCCGTTCAGGCCGGCTGGATGGGCAGCGCTGCGCTGTTCGGGATGATGTTCGGCGCCTTGACCCTGGGGCCACTGGCCGACCGTTTCGGCCGCCGTCGGGTGATTCTGGTGGCCATTGCCCTGGGCAGCCTGACAGCCTTTGCCAACGCCTTTGCCTGGGATGCCTTGAGCTTTGCGGTGTTGCGCTTCATCACCGGGATCGGCCTGGGCGGCACCATTCCCAATATCGTCGCGCTGATCAACGACATGGCGCCCAAGGCCCGGCGCAACATCATGACCACGGTGATGCTAGGCTGCTACTCGCTGGGCGCACTGCTATCGGCGTTGGTGGCGCTGTTGGTGCTGTCGCGTTTTGGCTGGGAGTCGACCTTCATCATCGCCGGACTGCCGCTGTTGACGCTGCCGTGGATGTACCGTTTCCTGCCGGAATCCCTGCCTTATCTGGTGGTGCGTGACAAGGTCGCCGCGACCGTCCTGTTGCGCCGGATTCAGCCCGGGCTCGATGTTAGCAAACTGCGTTGGCCGTCACTCGATACCCAGCGGATTTCCGCGCCTGTTTCCGGTCTGTTTACAGAAGGCCGCGCCCTTCGCACCTTGATGCTGTGGGTCGGCTTCGGCATGTGTTTGCTGATGGTCTACGGCCTCAATACCTGGCTACCGAAGATCATGGTCGCGGGTGGATATCCGCTGGTGTCCGGCCTGATGTTCCTGATCACCATGAACCTGGGCTCCATCGCCGGCGCCCTGGGCGGCGGCTGGCTGGCGGATCGCTGGGGCACCAAGCCGACACTGATGATGTGCCTGGCGCTGGCGGTTGTGTCGCTAATCATTCTGGGAATCAAGCCCGGACCGGTGTTGTTGAACATCATGCTGTTGCTCGCCGGCGCGGCCACCATTGGCAGCCTGTCGGTGATCCACGCGTTCGCCGCGCAGCAATACCCCTCCGACATTCGCGCCACCGGCATCAGCTGGTGCTCCGCCATCGGACGCATGGGCGGCATCGCCGGACCGGCCCTGGGCGGCCTGATGCTGAGCTTGAACCTGTCCCTGCAACTGAACTTCATCCTCTGCGCCGTACCGGGCATGATCGCCCTGCTGGCCGTCGCGGCCGTCACCCAGCGCACGGCCAGAGCGCCCGCTGCGGTGCAGCTGCACGACCTGAATGCCTGACAGGCCCGTCCCTATCGCCTGACCTGCCAATACCCGCCGAGTACTCACTCGGCGGGTATTGGCGTTTCCGGACAAAGCATTTACACACCGCGATAGCATCAGGTCTGTCAGCATCCACGTTGGATGTGCCGCCGTCATCGCTGGCAAGCTCGAATGTGCCGCCGTTGTCGCGAGCAAGCTTCGCGCCCACAGACAGAACGAACCTGCGCCCCTGCACGACGCGCAAAAAAAACGCCGGGGCAGGATCCCGATAAAAACCGAAACCCTGTCACCCGACGCAAAACTGAAAAACGGATCGATCCCCGAACTTACGCCATGCGCTAGAAAAGCACAGCCACCCGCACGAACCCGGTGTAGTCGAACTTGTAGCCGCCCTCGACCTCAATGTCGCGGCTCAGCTCCGTATAGAGCTGCACATTCTTCCTAACCCAATACCCGACACCGGCGCGCGCCCGCAGATAGTCCGTGCGGCGGCCGGTCTCGGTGCCTTCGATACTCGATTCACCACCCCAGGTACGTGCGATCCCCAGCGAGGTCGTGACCTTGTTGTCGAAGGTGTAGCTCAGCCACGGCTGAAAGTTGTAAGTGGGGTCCTGCTTGAGCGTACGTTTGGCCGGACCGTATTCATCGTTATCGCCATACCAGGTCACATCCTGATTGAGCTCCAGCCGCCACGCCCCCCAGCTTTCTGCATACCCAAGCGAGAGCGCATGAGCGTAGCGATTGTTGCCCATGTTCAACGAATGGTTGTTTTCGTAGGACCCGATGGGAATCGCCATGTACCCGGTCACCGAGAAGTAGCGCTTGAGCGCGGGGTCGTCGATCAACCAACCCGTCACCGCCACGTATGCATCGGAGATGCCGCTTTCATGGCCGATTGTCGCGCCGTTGAATTTCAGATCCTGGCTGCCAAAAGGCAGCCCGAACTGAAGTTGCACCCGATGCTCGGCCAGCTCGAACATATGGAACAGCCGCACGAGCCCGGTTCTGGTCTTGAGTTCGGTGCCTTTGCTGATGGCCTTGCCATGCACCGGCTGGAATTCATCGGCCTTGCCGCCACCCAGATACAGCATGGCGAGATTGCTGCCGGTGGGGATCGGTATATAGGCGCCTGGGGAAGCATCAACCGCATTGGCACAACCGCAGTAAAGACTTGACGCGGATGTGAAAACTACAAACGTGGCGCGCAGGGAAACCCTGCGCGCATATTGATAAGCGCTCATCTGGATACCTATTTGTTTTTATTAAAATTGGCTTTTCAGCTTTGCTGGTGTGGCTGCTGGTGCTGTTTTAACTCAACTCCTCCCAAAGTGCTGGCAAGAACATTTCATGAACCAGAACGCGAGTTTGTCCACGACTGAACACTGAACGCCTGGCCCATAACGGATAAGCCGATCGACTGCTGGCATTATAGGCATCGCGATAACGACACACTTCTATTTCGCTGCGCTTAAAAGGCTTTTCGCCAAATAACAAACTGCCCAGTGGCGCATTGCCTAGTTGAAGTAACGCTGAATCAGTGTCATCCACATCACGATGATTGATCACCGACCTTGCATACACCCACGGCCGACCGAAACCGGCCAGGTAGACTTCGCGAATCCAGCCCATGACCCCGGGTTGCAACCCCAGGATCCGGCATTCTTCCGGCAGGATCGGCCCCGCCACTTCACGCAGGGGAATCACCTCGAATTCATCGTCGGACAGCGTCCTGAGGCGACGCGTCAGTGAACGGCGGTCAAACAACCAGTCCCGGTGAGTCGCGGCCATCGACGAACGCCAATGGCCGTATGAATTCCACTTCAGTTGCGGCTGCGAAAACCGATACACCACCTCCATTCAACTGGCCTTGGCCGAGAAGTCATAGGAAATACGCCCGGCGGGCAGGAAGAAGAAGGCGATCAACGCGCCGCCTTTTACCTCCGGAAAGTGATGACTGCCCGGCGACGGCGCTGTCCAGCCGGCACCCTGCCAGCCCCGAGGCCCGGCCAATACAGCGCCCTCATCCAGCGGGATCACCATGTTCAACTCACCATAAGGGTGGCAGTGGTAATCACCGCGGAACGTACGCTGGTCGTTATCCAGCTCATACCCCTTGCTGTCCATGTAGACCGTGGTGATGCTGAAGTAGAACGTTTCCGCGCAAGGTTCACACAGACGACTGCGACGATAATTCGGGCCGGTGATTTCAGCGTTGGCCGCCCACCCCTGCGCCACGCCTTCAATCACCAGGTCGGCAATTCGCTGATAGGTTTCGCTGTCCGGCCCATAAGTATCGTTGAGCCATTGTTCAAGATTATTACTCGCGGTTTTGTCTTTGACCTTGGCAAGAAACTCAATACAAAGATTGATCAACTCATCACGCTTTTTCATCATCAAACGCTCACTGTTTTAAGGTTTTTTTACACTCTCCCATAGTTGTCTGCGGGCAAAAAGCGAACTTTTTGCAGTGTCTCAATGCACAGTATTCAGCACTGCCAACACTCGATACTCGCTTGCAAATGCTTGATTTATGGCCTCAAATTATTAGCTGGATCGCGCCACCCGGAATGCCCCGCCATGATTACTTTCGATAAGCTGGATCTGAATCTGATTAGAGTCTTCGATGCCGTCATGGAAGAGCGCAGCGTGCTGCGTGCCAGCCAACGCCTGCACCTGAGTCAGTCCGCAGTCAGTCATGCGCTGTCCCGTTTGCGCGAGGGCCTAGCCCAGGAGATTTTTGTCCGCACCGGCAAAGGCATGACCCCCACCAGCTATGCGATAGAGATCAGCGGCCCGTTGCGCGCGGCGCTGCACAGCATGAGCAAGACCCTGACCCAGGCCGCGTCTTCGTTCATGCCGGAAACCGTGAGCCGGTCTTTTGTGATTGCCGCCAACGACTACGTGTCGGCCACCTTGCTGCCGCAACTCAACCGCCAGTTATCGACAGCGGCCCCGGGCATCGACCTGTCGATCACACCGGCGACTCGGCTGGACCTGGCCGAGCAGATCGACCTGGGCCGAATCGATGTGGCCATCGGTACATTTCGCAGCGCCCCGGAGCGCTTTCGCACCCGGCCCGTACTGTCCCAGGACGAGGTGTTCATCTGTAGTGGCGGTCACCCGATCGGAGACAAGACGCTGCAGCTCGAGGATCTAGCCAGGTATCCGCTGGCCGTGGTGTCCCTGGGCGGCGAAGGCGAAGGGATGCTCAGCGGCTACATTCTGGAGAGAGGCTTGGCGCGGCAGGCGCAAATGTATGATCGCAATGCGCTGGAGCATGCATTGACCGAGACGGGCTTGTCGGTGAGAAGGCAAATTGTGCTGCCACATTTTCTGGCGTTGCCGATGCTGCTCGAAGGCAGCGAATTGTTGGCGATCGTACCGCGTCCCCTTGCCCGGACATTCGCCAGAACCCTGGGGTTCATGATCAAGCCGTTGCCCTACCCGGTTGCCCGACAGCAGCTGGACATGATCTGGCACAGCAGCAATGACAACGATCCGGCGCAACGCTGGCTGCATGGCCAGATCAGTGCGGCGGCGGATGAAATATCCAGTTTGCAGAACTGAGCAAGTCCGTTCGTGGCAACGTCCCTGCTCAGTGTAAGGTCAGGCTGCGCGCAGCGCGCCGGAGAACCTCACAAGAGCCGCGCCGATAGCCTTCACTTCACTGTCCACCTGCGGATTGCTCAGTTGGTCATTCTCGCCAAAGGCCTGGTGTGCGACCCCCAGTGTGAAGGTTTGAGGGATCAGCACGGCACCGAGCTTTTCCAGAACACCGCGCATGGCCAACATCGAACGAATGCCGCCCATGGGGCCGGGCGATGCCGAGATTACCGCTGCAGCCTTGTTGGCGAACAGGGCCAGGCCGGAGACTTTTTCAGGGGTAGGCCGGCTCATCCAGTCGATGGTGTTTTTCAACAATGCCGTGTAGCCGCCGTTGTAATCCGGCGAGGCCACCAGCAACGCATCGTGCTCACTGAACAGTTTCTGCAGGTTCAGGGCATGGGCCGGTACGCCCTGCTCGCTCTCTAGCTCGCTGTCGAAAAACGGCAGCGGATAGTCGCTCAACGAAACCACTGTCACTTCAGCGCCCGCAGCCAACGCGCCCTGCACCGCGACATTCAAAAGTTTTTGATTCAACGAACCCTTGCGGGCGCTGCCAGATATGGCCAGAACTCGTACTGCCATCTTGATGTACACCTCGTGCTGCCGTGTGGGGGACGCCGGTCAGTCGATAGAGCGCGGCGTCCCGAAAAATGGACTACTGATCGAAGCCCAGGAAATGGGTGAAGGCGTGGGACGACTCCCGCGGCATGCGCAGGGCGTTCACCGGTGCCGTTTCGTCGGCATAACCCAACGACATGCCGCAGACGATTTCCTGGGCATGGTCCAGGTGGAGAAAGTCTTTGATCAAGGCCTGGAATCGAGCGAATGACACCTGTGGGCAGGTTGACAGCCCTCGTGAGCGCGCCGCCAGCATCAGGGTTTGCAGGAACAGGCCGTAGTCGAGCCAGCTGTATTTCTTCAGGTTCGCATCGATAGTGAAGATCAGCCCGACCGGTGCGCCGAAGAATTCGAAATTCAATCCACTCACGCGCGCCCGGCCATCGTTGTCGCGCTTGTCGATCTGATGCAGGCCGTAGAACAGGGCGCCGAAATTTTCCTGGCGGTCGCGGTATTTCTGCGCCAGATCGTCTGGTAGATGCTGCAACGGTTCAGCGAAGGGGTCGGCGTGAGCGCTGGCCAGCAAGGTGCTCAGGGCGCGCTTGGGTTCGCCGGTCACCACATGCACGGACCACGGCTGGGTGTTGGAATTACTGGGGGCTAAACGAGCAACGTCGATGACTTCATTGATCAACTTCCTCGAAACGGGCGTCGGAAAAAAAGCCCGCACAGCCCTGCGCGAGGCAACCACGGCATCAAAATCATCAACGAACGAACTCATACTAAACTCCACAACTGCAACGGTCTTGTAATTAGTCCGAAGAGTTTCACATAGCCCTTCTTCAAAGAGCAGTGAAGTGTATGCAGCTAGGAAATGCAGGTTGTGCAAGAGCGCAGGATCGCCATGGGAGCCAGTGGCAGCATCTGTCTTCACGCTGCCGTGCGTCATCGCCATTCAGTGCCGTCACGCAACATTTCATTCAGCCTGATCAACAGAATTCGCATGCAGGCGATGAGCGCCAGGATGTTCAGAAAGCAAAACTCTACGTCGAGCAAAACCATTCCGGGTTTGGTTCCAACTATCAGCGCTATTGATCAACAGTTTGGCCGTCTCGTATCTCCAGTCTGAATTTTCTTGTCGGGGCTACGGCCCTTTGGACTGAAATATATGAATGTTCGAACGTGGGTTATGTACATCTCGCGACGGAGACTATCCAGTTCATGACAATCCGTTTTGCAAAGCAGGGGAAAAGTTGAGTTGCCGAGGCTGATTTGGCGCCGTATGGGAGAGGCAATGAATGACTGTTTCGGGTCGATTTCAGCCCTTCTCGACGGGCAGAAATCGGCCCAGAGTGTGTAAAAACGCCTTCGCGAACACTTGCTATGATTTCTTAGAATTTCATCGCAGGGATCGCCCATGAAGCGCTTTATCCAAGGTGAACATCGAGGTCAAGGCACCTTACTTCCCGAGAGCCTCGACGACTACGTCAGCGATACCAATCCAGTACGCGTAGTCGATGTCTTTGTCGACGAACTCGACCTGGTCAATCTGGGTTTTGACGGTGCCATTCCAGCCGATACTGGCCGGCCTGCTTACCACCCCGCGATCTTGCTGAAGATCTACATCTACGGCTATCTCAACCGCATCCAGTCGAGCCGACGTTTGGAGCGAGAAGCCCAGCGAAACGTCGAGCTGATGTGGTTGACCGGGCGTTTGATGCCCGATTTCAAGACCATCGCTAACTTCCGAAAAGACAACAGCAAGGCCATTCGAGGCGTCTGCCGCCAATTCGTGGTGCTCTGCCAGCAGCTGGGATTATTCGGAGAGCATCTGGTCGCCATCGACGGCAGCAAATTCAAGGCCGTCAACAATCGCGACCGCAATTTCACCAGCGCCAAACTGAAGCGGCGAATGGAAGAAATTGAATCGAGCATCAACCGTTACCTGACGGCACTAGATGCTGCTGATCGGCAAGAACCAACAGCTTCCGAGCCTGGTGTCGTGCGGCTGGAAGAGAAAATCGCCAAGCTCAAAACTCAAATGAAAGAGCTTCAGGCAATCGAAATCCAGCTCAATAAATCGCCGGATAAACAGGTCTCACTGACCGATCCAGACAGCCGCTCCATGATGACGCGCGGCACGGGAATCGTTGGCTACAACGTGCAGACAGCGGTCGATACGCAGCACCATTTGATCGTTGCGCATGAGGTGACCAACGTCGGTTCCGACCGCGATCAACTCAGCTCGATGGCCAAGCAGGCCCGCGAGGCGATGGCGTCAGATACGTTGTCGGTAGTGGCGGACCGAGGTTATTTCAAAAGCGAACAAATCCTGGCTTGTCACGATGCCGGCATCACCGCCTATGTGCCCAAACCGATGACCTCTGGAGCCAAGGCTGACGGGCGTTTCAATAACGATGCCTTCATCTATGACGCGACAAAAAACGAATACATTTGCCCGGCTGGAGAGGCGCTGATCTGGCACTATTCCTACGTTGAAAAAGGCCTCAAGTTGCATCGTTACTGGAGTTCGAAATGCCGGGGCTGCGCGTTGAAATCGCAGTGCACCCCGAGCACGG
This sequence comes from Pseudomonas sp. TH39(2020), assembly GCF_016650715.1. Taxonomy (NCBI): domain Bacteria; kingdom Pseudomonadati; phylum Pseudomonadota; class Gammaproteobacteria; order Pseudomonadales; family Pseudomonadaceae; genus Pseudomonas; species Pseudomonas sp. TH39(2020). Next base: position 308,845 of record NZ_JAEKFF010000005.1, read on the forward strand.
AACGACGAATTCGACGCTGGGAACATGAAGCTGTACTGGAGGAAATGCAGGCCCGGCTGAGCAAAGCACCGGAGATGATGCGAGTCCGAAAACGGACGGTTGAGCATCCCTTCGGGACGCTCAAACAATGGATGGGTGCGACGCACTTCCTGACTCGGAAGCTGGCCGGGGTGGGTGCAGAGATGAGTTTAAATGTGCTCGCCTACAACATGAAACGGGTCATGAAAATCATCGGTGCTCACGGTTTGATGAAGGCGCTGTCGGCCTAAAAAAGGCCGATTTTGGGCCATCCAAGAGGCTGTAAAAACAGCATTGACGTGTTCCAGGCCGCGACTGATGCGACTCGCAGCATTTGCCTTGCGATCGTTCAGCCACGAACGTCGATGTTCCAAGACGATGAGGCCATGAGCGTTTTTACACACTCTGGGCCGTTTTCTGACTGTCGCGAAGTCAGAAATCTCAAAGTTGCCAGTCATTTGAATCTACAAAACCAACGGCAATTCATACAACCTTGCAGAAGCTTTTGCTGCCGGAAACACCGTTTTTAAGCAGGCCCCGGAGTGGGTTGGTCAAAAGTTGATAGCGATGGCTTGATAGCAAGGCAGCGGCGTGCTGGCAACAGTCCTTGAGGCTGGTCAACCATTTGCATTTGACTTGACCAGTACGCGTCGTAGTGACAGCCGGCGAAGAACGTCCAAAAAACCGAAGTTTGAATAGCTTAAAAAGCCCAAAGGTATTCAGTTGTGGCAAATCGCCATGCTACAATCTAAGCTTAATAATTCATACTTATAAGATACCAAATGAATAACGACACTCCAATAAAAGATTATACTTCTTCGGGTAACGAGGATGACCTAAGACAAGCACTCGAAACCCTCCAGGATAAAATTATTTTAATTATGGATTGGGTGGACTCCAACTGCATCAGAACTAATGAAAGCGCAGCGCTGCTAAACCTTTTATCCTCTACATCCCAGTGTGTAAACGTTTTTCACACATCCATTGGCAACCACATTTCCATTTTGGCGTTAGCTGTTCGTAATCTGTATGAAATAAACCTGATCTCCCGCACAGTCTTGCAAAGTGAGGAAAATCTTAATAAATGGATCTCAGAGGCTATAACTGACAATATTCAAGTACTAGAAGGCATACTAGGCATTCACACAACCTCCGACTTACTTGGCCCTAAGCGGATTCTCCAAACTGAAATTGATAGGCTTGAAGAGGTCAGAGCTAAGCACGGATTGCAACTAACAAAACAGCCAATTACAGCAGCCAAGATGGCGGAAAGTTTGGGCTTGGGCGAGGAGCATAAAAATTACTACAAACTATTTTCGAAACTAGTCCATCCTAGCTCATACCTAGTGAATAATTATGCTAATGCGGCATCATCCCAAACAATCGTAATACTCCAGATGCTTGGACAAAAATATGCTTTTGACACAGTTTCAAGAATATCCAAACATCTCAACATTCCTGAGCATCTAAATAACTAGAGCTAAACGTTACGATTACCCTGCCTCCTAGAGGGATGTTTACAATATATCCACGGCTCGCAGGTTTGGACGGTGGCAAACCTAAGGGTGCCACTGTCTACAACTTGTATCGATCAGGGTAAGGGTTTGCGGATGATCCTGCTGCAACCGGGCTTCCGGCATACCATCACGCGAATCTATCGAAAATCTTCATCAACTGCTATCTCAATCAGATTCAATCTAGTCACCGTCTTGAGCGTGAGGCTCACCCCAACGTCGAGTTTCGAAATCGCATAATTTGGCCTTAATCGGTTGGTCTTAAGCGATGAACGTAACAAAAGAGAAACCCTGTCTTCTTGTGGTGTCCTTTTGATATCATTGGTCAGTAGCACCGCTAAGCGGCGTCTCATCTTAGGGGCGTAGGTTCGAAGCTGACGATTGAAAAATCCGTACTTCTTCCCTGGAATGTCATCTTTACAGTGCGAAAGATGCCTCTCCCTACGAAACCTTCGGGAGGCTAACCCCACTCGATCAGCTGCATTCATTATACAATGAAGCTAAGGAGAGCAAAAAATGCTCAAATCCATCATTACAATAGTCACCGCGATTTTTATCACAGCGTGCGCAGCCCAAACGCCCGATAGTAACGGGTTATCGAGTCGAGGAGTGGGGAAGTGGCAGGCTGAAGTAGTCTGCAAGAAAATGGGCGCCGATACCCGCGATACCATTATGCTCAAACTCAACCCCGGCGATCTTCCGTACTCTCAGCATGGACTTCTTGTCTTGCATAGCCGAGATGAAAAAGGGAGGAATCTTGGTTTTTCTACTTACTTCGTCCAAGTCCAAACGACCCCGTTCACTGGCGCGATAGCTGTCGACGTAGACCATCGTATTGTCAAAAACGGCCCAGATGTAGATACCTACTTTCAGAAAATGGCATTTCAAGACCAGCTAAAACGCGGTGAGTTTACCGGCCCAGACTCTATGAAAATTAATATGTGCGGCCGTGTAGAAACGTTTCACCGGACACCTCAAAATACCCGGCTTGATATATCTCCACCGCTCGAAAAGGTTGATTACGACTAGTGGATAAAGATGGTCTTTCAGCCGTAAATTCGCTCCAATGAATTTTTTCGAGCGTAAACCTAGCGACTATGTCCGCTGACGGCATTGAGTCATCTATGCGTCACCACAATCGTTTGAGGCGGCGACTGACAAACCGGTGTTCAAGACAAGTGCCGTGCTGAGAAACCATAGGTAAATAACGAGCGATTGCATATAGATCCGATTGTATCCTTTCGCGAGATGCAGCTTTCGACCAAACAAAGCGCGACAATGTTTTGGGCTGTTTTTCCAGTCAAGTTTAGGCCGAGAATTGCGTTGCCACCTAAATTTAAGATCTGTTAAGTAACAGACTTGGCAGACTTTAAGTAGCAACGCGGACTGAAAAGTGTTGCACGTACTATCACTCATCTTGGACCTAAAGCAGTCGGAATCGACTGGCACGAATTGGCCGATTGCTGTCTGCCGCGAAGGGCTGCGATCGACCCATTGCGGTCAGAGAGAGATCACCGCTGCCTGTCGCGGCTAGACATCTGCAAGTCAATCACTTTGTTTTAACGACTTTGCATGAGCAGCCTTGGCTCTCAGCTTACCTCCTCCCCAGATAGCGAATGCAGCTAACACGAGGGTGACTAATCCCATTGCGAAATGCTTACCGGGGCCGGGCATCGCTCCCATAGCTGCGGCTATAACTCTCATGATTCCCGAGAAGGCCCATACGCAGCCAAGTATTGTCAGTATCCATCCGATGATACGCATTGCTGCCTCTTCCTGGTTGTTTTTTTCGGGGGGGGGGCGGTGGACTGTAACATTGAATCACCTCTAGTTTTGTAGAAGCTGAGTGACTGCTTTTGGCTGTGGATTCAACCAGCCAGAAGCGGCCTTGCAAATCAGGAGGCACTACGCCAGAAGCATATGTTAGCGGAGGCTGCTATCGCTTTAAGCCGACTATAAATACACTGCCAACGAGTTCGTAATATACGCGCAGGTCTTGTCGCTTATCTCCTCCTGCCTGAGTAGTCTAATTAGAGTCAGTCATTATGAAAGAGCTTTCGCATCAAACCATCTTTCAAGAATACGTCACAGACAGTGGCCGAGGGACGGGGCGCGAGAAAGTTGTCTGTATTCTACTCACCACCCCAGAAGAGATTTTATCCAAGACTAATAACTTTGTTATAACTCAACTCAGCGCCGCTGACGTCTCGAACTCGATTGGTCTTTACTTCTATCGATTCAAGAATGTGACGGATCATTTTATAAAGATTGGGGAGTGTACGCGGCAAGATGGTATTAAAGTTCGTTTTCAGCGAGGTTGGCATAGGACAGAAAGATACTCAGATACGTACCTAAGTAAAAAGAAAAAGAATGGTTACGTTGATAGTGAATTTCTTAACGAAATTCGTAAAATTAGCCCTAGCAACCCTGCTTACTTCGTTTTCTATGAACATCAAACGACAGGCTCTCATCCAAAGATTGATGAGGTGTATGCATATCGTATGCACAAACGGCTTTTCAAAAGAGGAACGGCAAGCCCAGAACGAATGAACGGCAATCCTCTTCTTGCGCGGAGTTTAGTGTGGCACAAAGGAGCTTTCTCAGAAGTTGTGCGGGGCCAGTTACCCGATGGTACAGCATACCCAATCTGTACTGATGGCTATGCGTAACGCTTGAAGGGATAGCAGAGGCTCGTGAAAGCCCTCCGCTCGGGAAGTTTTATATCGAGCTGTAGATGAAGATTAGTTGCTAAGCACTAAGGCCTTGAATACCGGTGCATAGCGTTCTCTACCTGAAACGGTGGTGTAGGTGTCGATGGCGACGAACTCGCCAACAAACGAGACAGTACCTTCAGCTCGCGCCACGAAACCATTAACTTTAAGCACAGCAGGGTCCAAAATAATAGCAACATACTTTATATCATTACCCATGTTCATGGAAAGTATGTATTTTCCCCCCTCGTACTTCTCCAGCGTCCCCCTGGCCATATAATTCATATGATCAGGTTCCAGAGGGGGATGAAGTATGACCTGGGCGTCATACTTTGCATCGTAATAAATGGCTCCATCTTGTATGTTTTTTATTGAAAGCTTCCCGGACTTAAGCATCTGTGAATGTTCAACAATAGCTTGGCGACGAGCTTCTAGCGCTGCTTGCTCCGACCGTTTCTGATCCTCTTCCTTGGCAAGCCTCAAAGTTTGTTGTTCGACGTTAGCAAGACGCATGGCCTCCTGCTTCCTCTCCTCCGCAACCTTGAGTTCATCAGATTTTTTCTTAGCCCCAGCTTGCATTATTGCATCTACATTAGCCTGCCTGGCCGCATTAGCCTTGTTCTCGGTGCTTCTCGCGGCAAGAATTTGCTGTCCAGATACCTGTAAACTGGCTTCAAACTTTGATAGAAAATCCCTCAGTGCAGGTTCAATCTCTCGATTTGAGCCAGTGCCACAATAAGCGGCAAGGACATGCAGTGCTTCTTCATTGTATTTTCGCCCACTTTCACGGACCTGTTCAACCCTCGTCTGATTTTGGAAGGCAACTTCCGGCACCGTTGCCGAGATGGAACCAGAGGCGGCACTCCCAAGCACTCTTACTGTAGCAGCACCGCAGCCGTTTTTCTCGTCATAGACGTAGTGAGGATCTTTTGCGTCTCTAAAAAGCGATGAATATTTATAAGAGCGCTGGACGTCAAAAGGGATATTTATTTTGTAGTCGTACTCTAGAATATTTTTTACGATCGAGCTATGACGAATAAGGTCGTCACTTAGAGGAGAGTTATCCTCGTTAAATACCTTGCCCCATTCAGTCCATGATGTTGAGTTGATGCTGAATTGGTGGAAAAAATCATCGGATAGAGTTGGTACACCTTCTTCAGTGGCAAGCGTATATCCAGAGAGCAAACAGAGTGCAAGTAGGGTTTTCCGCATGAGCAAGTCCATGTTGGCTTAGTTGTATGAGTCTTTCAGACTTCGAATATGCGAGCAACCAGAATCGAACTCTTCCTCGCCGAGAAGGCGCAGGTTGTGTCCTGGTAAATCGTCCCGGGTTTCGTAGACACATTTGAATGGCTGCTGGTGGCTGTGGATTCAACCGGTCGATGCAACACAACTAAATTCTGTGTAAGCAGAAGGAGTGTTGCAGATGAAGCAGAGACCTCGGATCTATTACACCGAAAGCCAGAAAAAACTGATGTGGGATCACTGGCAGAAAGGCGACTCTCTCCAGCACATCGCTCAACTATTTGATCGAAACCATTCATCGATACAGCGCATCTTGGCGGAAACAGGCGGTATCAGACCTGCTGTACGCCGCAGGTCCAGATTGGCGCTGACGTTGGCTGAGCGCGAAGAGATTTCGCGTGCAGTGGTGGCAGGTAACTCGATTCGTTCCATGGCCGCGCTGCTAGGTCGAGCAGCCTCTACGATCAGTCGTGAGATCAGACGCAACGGTGGCCAAGGATGCTACCGGGCTAATCGAGCTGATCAGGCTGATCAGGCTGATCAGGCTGCCTGGGATCGCGCACATCGGCCCAAGGTCTGCAAACTTGTTGAGAACCGAACGGTGGCGCAAATTGTTGCAGACAAGCTTCAATTGCAGTGGTCACCGGAACAAATTACCGGTTGGTTGAAGCGTACCTACCCGGACGATACGAGCTATCAGGTGTCACACGAGACGATCTATCGCACGCTCTTCATACAGGCTCGCGGGGCTCTGAAGAAGGAGTTGCTAGAGCATTTACGGCGCACGCGGGCCATGCGTCGCTCGCGCCATCACACGCAGAAGAAAGAAAATCACGGTCGAATCACTGACGCGGTATCGATCCGCGAACGCCCGGCCGCGGCTAAGGATCGGGCGGTGCCAGGTCACTGGGAAGGCGACCTGCTTTGCGGTAGCAGGAACAGCCAAATTGCCACTCTTGTTGAGCGTCATACCCGCTACGTAATGCTGGTGAAATTGGACGGTAAGGATAGCGAGACGGTCATCAGCGCCCTGATCGAAAACGCCCGCAACTTACCCCAAGAACTCTACAAATCGCTGACGTGGGATCGCGGCAAAGAGATGGCTGACCATAAGCGCTTTACGGTGGCTACCGACATAAAGGTCTACTTCTGCGATCCTCATCGTCCTTGGCAACGGGGATCGAATGAGAACACCAACGGGTTGTTAAGGCAGTACTTCCCAAAAGGAACCGACCTTGCGGATCACTCGCAAGCCACGCTCAATGAAGTCGCAAGGCAGCTAAATAGCCGCCCTCGGAAAACACTAGACTACGAAACACCCGCTGAACGATTTAGCCAATCTGTTGCGTCGACCGGTTGAATCCACAGCCGATAGCCGTCATTCCGGCGTCATCATGACCGCAAGCGTCAACTTGATGAATTTTTCATTTTTATCGATGGCTTCTAGGGCGCCCCGCACGTTGTCGGCGACTTCAGCGGAACCGCGCTGCTCGACCCAGTTCGATAGTTCCAGGATAGCGGCTTCAAGGGCGAGTTGGTTTTCGTTGATTTTGTACAACAGGGAAGGGAGCACATCAGAGTTTGGCATGGTGTTTCCTCCATGAAGAGGAAAGAGTAGCAGGATGGTGACTAGCCGAATGTGAACTGTCAGTTGAAGTTATATTGGTAATCGTTGGGATTCCTTGGCGCTACTTTGCACCAGAGTGGCGGGATGGTTGGGAATGGGGCAAAAATGGGGCAAAACGTACGCCAACCAATGCCATTTAATGCCAAATGAACAATATCCGCGATTTGTCAAAAGAGCCCTACAGCCCTTTATTTTCAGGGCTGTAGGGCTTTTTTGCGTTAGTACTCCAACACAATCGGGGTATGGTCAGTAGGTGAAGTTGTCACCGGCTACTTTCGACCCAGAGCTGCCCGTTGCGCAGTCAAGGAGCTTCTCGCTTACGCCCTATACTTTGAAATAATTAGGGGCCAATCGGCACTTGGTTTTTCAGCAAGCTGTACATAAATACGCAATCCCAACTCATCGAAGTATCCCAAGGAGTTCTGCCTGCTTGATCGACCCCGATTTCTGATCGCTCCCATTGCCACTGGAAGTAGTCCTTTCGGTTCTGATCTACATAGCACTTACGCGCAAGTTTGGTAATGATGGACTGGTCAAGTCCTAGGTGTAGGTACAGGAAGAAGGGGTTTTCTGGCTCTCTTGCGGCGATAATCGCAGCGGCATTGGCCAGGCCTGATGTGTGATATCCCAAGAGGCGTGCTATTGCTATTTTTACGCCGATCAAATGCAACTCGAACCCACGAGGTGCGAATGTTGCTGGCCAGATGAGGTCGTCGAATTGATCGCCAAACTTGGTTTCAGGATCGCGCACATCGATTGGAATCTGGTTAGTGACTCCATACTTTCTTGCGATCGCATTCAGGAAGTTCCATTCACTGCCGGCAAGCATGCACTTCTGAAAAGGGTCATCCGTGCAACTTTTATAGGCCATGTCGACTGGACTGGTGGGGGATGGCACCGGTTCTGCATTGCCAGCGATGAAGCCGAGATAGCGTGAAAATGCAGCCGGATCATTCGTAGTAGCAAAGTAAGCAAAAACCCCGTTGATTTGATCCCCGCTGAAAGTACCTTCACCCTTTTTCCCTATTTGGTTAGGAGATCTCCAAAACCGGCCGTCAGCCCCCTGATTTCTCTTTACAAGCTCACATCCTTCGGTCTCTCCAGCCAAACAGAGTAATCCACCAAATATGGACATATCGCCGCTTTCATATGGTGGTTGTTCTGATGGTAAAAGCTTGGCCGGAAATGCATATGTTGGATCACTTATCGATTGTTCACGAGGAGCAATAGCTCGAAAGCGTGCAATCTCCAGATCGTAGTTAAACGCACCAATCGGTCCCGTTGCTTTCGGTGCGTTATATATGAGGTCGCGCATATGGCTTTCGATTGCATAGGCTAAAGGGCGCCAGCCAATACGCAAACACAATCCGTCTAGATTTTGAAAGTGGCAGTAGGAGCCTTGAATATGCGCTTGCTCAAGATATGCATATAAATCCGGGTCGTCATGCTTAAGATCAGCGAGGTTGTTTTTTGGCGCGATAGCCCGAGTTATTCCACTTCGAATCGAACTGCTAAGTATATTACTTACTAGTGGCATCATGTTAAGCAATGCCCCCGACTTGCAATTTACTTCGCTATTTAGATCTTGAGTTCTTGCATCCAGCAACATGGTATGAGGCACAGCAAAGCGAAGTTTTATTTCACAATCAAAATTCTGCGGGACGGGAAAACTTAATATAGTTCCATGGATTCGAGCCGCAAGTAGCAGCACTAGTGTTGCGTCAGAGAGGTTCATAGCACGCCTTTTAAATCAGAATACCTGGTGACTGCGCCTTTTCGCCGCAAGAGCGAGTTCCAAACCGGGCCGAGAGTACAACTATCCTGCATCGGAAACATCGCTTCCAGCCCTATGGAAACGTCCATCCAAGGCGCAACCTATGACCACCACATCCCGCGTTGAAAAGTCCGGAACTATCCTTGCCACGCAACCGGTTATACCTCCAGTATTGCGGGCTTATGCGCTCTGCTTCTGATCTTCGACTCCGGTTGCGTATGCCGCCCAGTCACCCATCAGTCGCTGACGCTTTTCAAAAAGGTCCCCACGTCGATAAGCAGCCTCAACCGCATTCTCCACCACGTGAGCTAAAGCTTGCTCACAGACCTCGCGAGGGTGATGAGTTACCTCGCTAGCCCAATCTCTGAAAGTAGAACGAAATCCATGGGTCGTAATATCGTCACGTCCCATGCGACGCAATGCCATCAACATTGCCATATTGCTCAACGGTCGCTTTCTGCGTGCCCCTGGGAAAAGATAATTGTTGCCTACGATCCGTGGAAGACTCGCAATTAGCTCTGATGCAGCACCCGACAAAGGGACTCTGTGCTCTCTACCTGCTTTCATTCTTGATGCGGGAATGGTCCAAACACCGGCGCCCAAATCAACCTCTCCCCATGTAGCACCTAATACTTCGCTCGTTCGGCAAGCTGTCAAGATAGTGAAACGGAGCGCCTTAAAGCTAAGCTCTTCTGACTCTCCAATCTTCACCATAAAATCCGGAAGCTCCGCCCAGGACATTGCAGGGTGATGCCTCACTGTGTGAATTTTTTTTCGAGGAGGAAGGAGCTTATCCAAGTGCCCGCGCCAACGCGCAGGGTTCTCACCATCGCGCAACCCTCTGGCTTTTGCTGCATCGAGCACCAGTTCAATTCGGTTCCGCAGACGGTTGGCTGTTTCAGGTTTCTTTGCCCAAATCGGCGTGAGAATTTTGAGCACGTGTTCGATACCAACCTGGTGCGCAGGAAGATGTCCAATGACTTTAAATGCATAGGTTGCCAACGTATTTTCCCACTGCTGGGTATGCTTTGGATTTTTCCATCCAGCCCTATGAGTAGAAATGTAGTCAGCAGCTACTTCTTTGAAATTTTTAGCTTTGACCTTGGCTGCCTCCAGAGCTAGTCGCTCAGTTTCTTTTTCAACTCGCTGACGCTCAAGCTCTTCGTCCCGATTTTGGAGAGGATCAATCCCTACCCTGCTTAACCTCCGCGCGTCTGCAGCTTTATCCCTAGCTGCTGCAAGGCTGACCTCCGGATGCCTGCCAAGTCCCATATCCCGACTTCTGCCGGCCAGTTTGAAACGAAAAATCCAGCTCGCGCTCCCGGTGCGGCTAATTTTTAGGTAGAGCCCATCTCCATCATTGGTCAATCCGGGCAATGCTGTTCTGACTATTTTCTCTACTGTTTTCGTCGTAAGTGATGCCATCAACCACCTCCTTCCTGTCAGGATGGTGACGGAATTTAAAGGAACTCCAGCCCATACTCCAGCCCATACCTTGGCATCTGGCTTCTAGCGGTAGTGACTGGACATAAAAAGACTGAAACACATATAGATAGTTGATTTAAATAGTTTTTATTGAGTTTTAATGGACATTAGCGGATGTCAAAATACGCAAATCTGCCAGACATCGCCTCCGCCATATTTGTACCGACAAAGCCCTGATTATTCAGGGCTTTGTCGTTTCTGGCTTTCGGAAAAATCTGCCAGCCCAGACCTTGGCCCTTCGCTTTCCGTGGTTGTACGTGGAACGAAAAACACAAAAAAATCATAACTGGCTGTTTTTTGAATTATTTTTTGCGCACCAAGCAGAATACTGAGCGCGACCAAAATGCAAACCAGTTGTTTGATGGCTTCAATATCAGGGCCATCGTCCAGCATTGCCGCTGAGATCATCCGGATACCAAATGCCTCGCACATCGCAAAGTGCCGGTCGTACCCCGGAACGACGCATATGAATGCGATGCCTGCGCTGACAGCTGACCACGGGTAATCACCGTCTGGGACGCCGATTCGCCACGCCTGGGCGATGCATTCATACATCAAGGCCAAGCGGTAGTTACCGCTGATGACAACCTGTTCATCCGGTGCGCCCAGGCGAATGCGGGGTTGTGCGATCAACTCGTCTGAAGTCACCGTTTCACCAGTGGTTCGGAAAACCCGCCGCTGGATACTTCACGCATCGTGCCCCGAACTTGCTCTCCCCAACAAAGAGCGCAGATCACCCCCACTCCTCCTCCCTCACCCCCTCTCCAAGGGGGGGTTCTAAAAAATCAAACCACGTAATTTCCACACCAGCAGCTAGTGCCCAAAGACTCTCCAACACTACTCGCAGCAGGTGATGAGATGAAAACAATAATAATGTTCTCTGTGATTTTATCGTTGGCCACCGTTCCCATCCTCGCTGAAATGCTGAGTGTTTTCCGGACTAAAGCGGGATCGCTCGCCACGACGGAATGCCAGTTGAATCGCTACGCATGCTTCAGGCCTGAAGTGAGTTTTGCGTCGTTGCGATGATCCGCTCAACGCGCGACCGCGCTCGGAAAACAACTTATAGCCACAAGCATTCCGTTCAATTGTGGGCGAGGTACTCCGATGATCAAGTTACATGACACCTTACAATTGCCTGATGTCGGGCTTACAGGCTTTGAAATACCTCTGACCGAAATAGAACGCGCGATTCAACAGTCGGTGCATCAATTCGCCAAAAACGTGCTTCGCCCCATCGGCCAGGAGCTCGACAAAATGAGCCCGGCCGATGTTTGCGCGCCAGGCTCTCCTTTTTGGGCGGTGTTTCAGGAAGCAGCGAAGCTGGGGCTCGATCCTGATTTCTTCTCTCAGTTCGAACCCGATGTCGCCATTCGTCTTGAGTCGTTGATTGGCGAAGAGATGGGCTGGGGCGACGGTGGTCTGGGCATCTCTTTAGCCGCTGCCGACTTCCCCTTGCAGATGGCCATGGCCGTCGGAAACCAGGAACTGGTGGAGCTGTGCACCGGCAAGATCGGCTGTTGGATGATCACTCATCCGGACAAGGGCAGCGACATCATGGTGTACGACATGAAGCGCGAATGGCCGAAGGACCAGACCGGCAACAAGGGCAATCTCTGCGCAAAAGTCGGCAACGACGACATCGTCATCAATGGACAGTGCTCAGCCTGGGTTTCCAACGGTGCGGTCGCTCAAGTCGCACTGGCTTATATCGCTGCCGACTATGGCAATGGTTACTTCGATGCCGACGGTCGGCCCCATGGACTGGCGGTGATTATCCCGCTTGATCTGCCGGGCGTTTCACGTGGCAAGCCGCTGGACAAAATCGGCCAGCGATCCTTGCCGCAAGGCGAGGTTTATTTCGACAACGTGAAGGTGCCACGGCGCTTCGCGGCCGCCCTGCAAGACGAGTATTACGGCAATCAATCATCTGCCTGGTCCTACGCTGGCACGCATATGTCGCAGGTGTTCACCGGTGTCGCGCGTTCAGCCTTTGAACTGGCGCTGCAGTATTGCCATGAGCGCAAGCAAGGTGGCCAGTTACTGATTGACCATCAACTGACCCGCTATCGCCTGGGCGACATGATGCGCCGCGTCGAATTGGCGCGGGGTGTGGCCCGTCGTTCGTTGGCCTATGCCCGCCTCTCCCCGCATACCCATCCCTACGCCACGGCTTCGGCCAAGGTAACCGTCACCGAAGAGTGCATGAAGGTTGTCAGCGAGGCCCTGCAATTGTTCGGCGGCGCGGGCACTTCCCGTGAATACCCGATCGAAAAGCTCTTCCGCGACGCTCGTTCAGCACTGATCGAAGACGGCGAGAACTACATCATCACTACGCGCGTTGGCTTGTTGTGCCAACAGCTTTATGCCGAAGGCTGGTCACAGAACTGACCCCGGCAGCCCATCCAGCAACACTCTAAAAACAAGAGATCACACGAAATGGCTAAATACCCCGTAGTAGTTTATGGCGCCAGCGGCTATACCGGCATGCTGACAATGGACTGGCTGATCGACCAGAACATTCCGTTCACCGCCGTCGCGCGCAATGCTGCGCGCACCCAGGAAATGATGGCCCAACGCGTAGTGCGCCTTGAGTCGGCCACCTACGAAATCATTGAAGCGGACCACACCGTCGAGGCACTGACCCAGGCCTTCAAAGGGGCAAAAGTCGTCTGCAACACCGTCGGCCCTTTCGTTAAATTCGGTCTGACCGCCGTTGAAGCAGCGCTTAAGGCGGGTTGCCATCACCTCGATACAACCGGCGAACAAGAATACATGCGCAACGTGCGTGATCAGTTCGGCGAACTCTACGCCCAGGCCGGCCTGGTGGTTTCACCGTCGCTGTCCTACATGTACACCTACTCGGAAATCGCCGCCGAGTTGGCCCTGGAACACCCAGGCATCGACGCACTCGAAACCTCGGCACTGTGCCGCGGCCCACGTGGCGGCGCCGCCGGTGTCACCATCGGCTCAACCGCTTCGATTTTCGAACTGCTGCGCGCCGAGCAATGCTACCTGTGGGAGAAGAAGCTCGTACCGCACCCGATGGGTACTTCGTTCAACATCGCTTCGCCGGACTTCTTGAGCCCTGTCTTTGCCTTACCGTGGGGCGGCACGTCGTTGCCGGTGTATTTCGAGAACGATCCACGGGTCCGTTCCTGCGTGTCCTGCGTCGGATTCTATGACAACGACGTCATGAAGATGGTGCATGCGGTGGGCCAGAAGTGGGAGTCGGAATACAAATACCTCTCACCGGAGCAGCAAGACGCCGTCATCCACCAAATGGTCCAGTCGACCACTCCAGTGATGCCGCCACGTGAGCGCACCACCATCACACGCATGGTCGATACCGCCATCGGTCGTGGCCAGCTCTCCTCCGTGCGTGCCACCGTTCATGGCACCACCGCCTACATCGCCACCGGTGCTCTTCAGGTTGCGGCGGCGATCAAGCTGATCGACGGCGAAACCAACAAGGTTGGCTTCGTCTCCGGCTCCAAAGCCTTTGGCCATCGTTATCTGCTGGGCTTCCTCGAAGAACGCGGTCTTGCACGCGCCACCGTTACCCAGCTCTGATCCGGAGCACAGGACTTCACATGGCTATTATTGATTTCTATGACCGCGGCTGGAACATTGATCCAGACGCTATCGCCTACATCCAGGGCGAGCGTTCCTACACCTTTCGTGAAGTCGGCGAACTGTCCTGCCGCATCGCCAATGCGCTGCTGGCACTGGACCTGCCGAAAGGAACCAAAGGCGCGATCTGGGCCGGCAATGATGTGACTGCCTGGACCTGCACTTTGGGATTGTGGCGCGCCAACATGACCTGGATCCCGGTCAATGCGCGCAACTCGATTCAAGAAAACACCTACATCCTCGACGCGTTCGATTGTGAGGTGATGTTCTATCAGCACGAGTTCGCGTCGGTCATTGCCGATCTGCGTCCCGCACTGCCGAAGATCAGGCACTGGATCTGCATCGACGCCACCGATGTCGATGCGCCTTCGCTGGAAACATGGACCGCCGGACAACCCTCGACGCGCCCGGAAGTCGCCTATGACATGGACGACGTGGTCATGCTCTCCCCCACGGGAGGCACCACCGGCATGCCGAAAGGGGTGATGAACACCCACCGCAGCACGCAGACGTTCATTGCGCATTTCATGCTCGCATGTGCTTATCGCGATGGACTGAAGCCGGTGAACATGGCCGCCGCGCCGATGACCCACACCGCCGGGTTGCTGGCGGTTCCCTGCACGGCGCAAGGTGGCACGGTGGTCGTGCTCCCAAAGCCTGATCCGGCGCTGATGCTGGCGTCCATTTCGCAACACAAGGTCAGCGAATTCTTCCTGCCGCCGACGGTGATTTACAAGCTGCTGGAAATTCCCGGCATCGAAACTGTCGACTTCTCCTCGGTCAAATTCCTGCTTTACGGCGCTGCACCGATGTCGGTCGAGAAGCTGAAAAAAGCCATCGAAGTCTTCGGTCCGATCATGGCCGGCGGCTACGGCCAGACCGAGGCTCCAGCGAGCATTTCCTACCTGCGGCCCGACGAGCATCTGGTTAACGGTGAACTCGCCAGCGACAGTCGCCTGTCGTCGGTCGGTCGGCCTAATCCGCTGATCCGGGTCGAAGTGATGAACGATGCCGGGCAGATTCTTGCGCGGGGCGAAACCGGCGAAATCTGTGTGCACGGCGACCTGATCATGAAGGGTTACTACAAGCAACCAGAGTTGACCGCCCAGGCCATCGTCGGCGGCTGGCTGCACACCGGCGACATTGGCCATATCGACAGCGAAGGCTATCTGCATCTGACCGATCGCAAGAAGGACATGATCATCACTGGCGGCTTCAACGTTTATCCCAGCGAAGTCGAGCAGGTGTTGTGGAGCCATCCGGCGGTGCAGGACTGCGCAGTGATCGGCGTACCCGACGAGAAATGGGGCGAAGCGGTCAAGGCAGTGGTTGAGCTCAACCCTGGCCATAGCGCGTCGGCACAGGAACTGATTGATCTGTGCAAAACCCGCTTGGGCGGTGTAATGGCGCCCAAGTCGGTCGACTTCATCGACAACCTCCCACGCAGCCCGGTCGGCAAAGTGCTGAAGAAAGATCTGCGTGCGCAGTATTGGGATGGCCAGCAACGCCAGATCTGAACCGACGACCTTTCACTCGAACAATCGCAGTGCGGCGCCGCGTTCACGCGGCGCCATATCAGGAGAGTTTCATGAGCACCATTTACATCGCCGGCATTGCGATGACGGTCTTCGGTCGTCATCTGGAACGCAGCCTCGACGACCTGGCACGTGAAGCGCTGGAAGGCGCCCTGAAAGACGCCAATTGCAGCCGCAAGGATCTGGGCGTTGCCTTTTATGCCGGCATGACCAACGGCCCGTTACAAGGGCAGATTTCGATTCCCGGCCAAGTGGTGTTCAGCAAAATCGGCATTGAGGGAATACCGGTCTACAACGTTGAAAATGCCTGCGCATCGGGCAGCTCTGCGTTCAACCTCGCCGTGCAAAGCCTTCAGGCCGGCACGACTGATGTCGCGCTGGCCCTGGGCGCAGAAAAAATGAACATTCCCGACAAGTTGAAGGCCTTCCAGGTTTTCGAAGGGGGATGGGACGTTTCGCGTGTCGAGGAGAACTATCAAAACCTGGTGAAAATGGGTGAAGGCGTCGAAATCCCCGAGGGTTCGGAGTCGGACAAACCGTACAGCCGGTTCATGGCGATCTACGCCGCCATGTGCCGCTACCACATGAAAACCTACGGCACCACGCAACGGCAAATCGCTGCAGTCTCGGCGAAGAATCACACCCACTCGGTGCACAACCCGTTTTCGCAGTTTCGCAAGCCGTTCACCATCGACGAAATTCTCGCCGCACCACCAATCACCTACCCGATCACGTTGCCGATGTGCGCCCCGCTTTCAGACGGTGCCGCCGCGGCGATCCTCTGCACCGAGGAAGGCCTCAAACGCATCGGCGCCGATCGCAATCGCTGCATCAAGGTGTCAGCCAGCGTGATCCGCAGTTTCAGCCATCGCCGCCTCGATCAACCTGAGCTGAACATCGCGCGCCTGGCGGCTGATCACGCCTACGACATCGCAGGCCTGGGGCCGGAGGACATCGATGTCGCCGAAGTCCATGACGCCTCGGCGATGGGTGAAATCATCCAGGTCGAAAATCTGCGACTGGTCGAGCTTGGCATGGGCGGCCCTGCCGCCGAACGCGGCGACTTCACGCTCGGTGGGCGAATCCCGGTCAACACCTCAGGCGGCCTCGAATCCAAAGGTCATCCACTCGGCGCCACCGGTATTGGCCAGCTCTGCGAGCTGGTCACGCAGTTGCGCGGCGAGGCCGGCAAACGCCAGGTGAAAGGCGCCCGACATGGGATTCAGGAAAACGGTGGTGGATTGCAGGGCATCGAAGAAGCCGCGGTTGCCATTCATATCTTGAGCAAATAAGTACCCCGCCTTGCGACTGACCAAGGCGAGCGGCACATCAAAACAAGAAGGATAAAAGACATGTTCAAAAACAAAGTGGTGGTCATTACCGGCGCGGGTTCCGGCATTGGCCGGGAACTGGCGATTCAAATGGCCGAAGCCGGCGCACGCCTGGCACTGTCCGACATCAATCGCATCGGCCTGGACGAAACCCTGAGGCGACTGCCCGCAGGTAGCCAGGTCAAGGGATACTTGTTGGACGTGGCGTCGTGGGAGGCGTTTCAAGCCCACGCCGATGAGGTCAAACGGGATTTTGGCACCGCCCATTACGTCATCAATAATGCAGGCGCGACTGTCATCGGCACGGTCGCCAATACCTCGATCGAAGAATTCGAGTGGCAACTGGGTATCAATCTTTGGGGCGTGCTGTATGGCACCAAGGCGTTCCTGCCCATGATGCTGGAGCAGCGCGAAGGCTGCGTCGTCAACATCTCCAGCATTTTCGGGCTGCTGGGCTACCCGATGCAAAGCGCCTACAACATGTCGAAATTTGCCATTCGTGGCCTGACCGAATGTCTGTGGTCGGAACTGGACAAAACCGGTGTCCGTGCGGTGTGTGTTCATCCCGGTGGCATCAAGACCAACATCGAAAAGTCCGGTCGACGTTGCAAGGCTGCTGGAGCAGAAGAAAATAAATTCGTCGCCCAGGCTGCCGCCATGCTGCAGACCCCGGCTGACGAGTGTGCCGCCGACATCATCAAGGGCCTGCGCAAAGGCTCCAAACGCATCATGACCGGCCACAAGTCGAGCACCGTGTTCTGGTTGAGCCGACTGTTTCCCAACCGTTATCCAACGCTGCTCAAACTGCTGGGTTGAGGGGAACACTCCATGCAAAACACTTACACCAACGGGCTATTCAAGTCCGCCGCTTGCTTCAACGTATTCGCAGGCCTGCCATTTTTGGTGGCCATGCGCCCGGCCGCAGATTTGATGGGCCTGGAAGTCACGCCGACGTCTGCCCTGTTCATGCAAATCACCATGGCCCTGGTGGTTATGTTTGGCTGGGCCTACTGGATGATCAGCCGCGATCCGGTCCGTTATCGCCCCTACATTGTGCTCGGGGTGGTCCTGAAGATCCTGGTGGTCGCGGTTATTTGTGGCCACTGGCTGGCGGGCAGCATTCCCTGGCCGTTGCCGGTACTGGCATCGGGCGACATTCTGTTTGCGTGGTTGTTCTGGCGCTACTTGAGCAGCACTCGGTACGCCGTGCTTACTCGCTTTCAGTGAATCCACCCAACAAGAGAACAACAAGTATGTTTTACGAAAACATCGATACCTCCGCCATCAATGACGAAGACCTGCCGTGGGTACCGTTTGCGCCCTACAGTGACGAAGTGTTCATCAAATACCTGAGATGCGACCCCATTCGTGGGGAAACCATCACCCTGCTCAAGGCCCCGGCGGGCACCGTGCTGCCCAAGCATCATCACTCCGGCACCGTGATCGTCTACACCATCAAGGGCGGCTGGAAATACCTGGAACACGACTGGATTTCAAAGCAAGGCGGCGTGGTGTTCGAAACCGCAGGCACCAGCCATACCCCAATCGCGCTGCCTGAATACGGTGACGAAATCATCACCCTGAACATCACCCAGGGTGACCTGTTGTATTTCGACGAGAACGACAACCTCTTCGCTATCGAGAACTGGAAGTCCAGCGTGCAACGTTATCTGGATTTCTGTCAGGCCAATGACATCGAGCCCAAAGACATCACCAGCTTCTCCGTCTGAGATCTGGCGCATCGCAGTAGCCCGGCAAACGTCCGGGCTGCTGCGCTGACCACCAAAACACTTTCGAATGGAGGCCCCATGCCCCAGAAACTCCACTTTTGCGGACGTTTCACCCTGAAACTCTGCGCCCTGCTGGCGAGCTCGGTCACTGTCGCACAAGAGTCACTGCCCTTCCCGCCTACGCCGACGGCCAGTGACGCCAAACCGACGCTGCAAGAATCGAAGCATCAGAAACGCCAACAGCAATCGCACCTGCCGGCTGACGCGCCCAACATCCTGATCATCATGCTCGATGACGCCGGCTTCGCGCAGTCAGACACCGTCGGTGGTGCGATTCACACACCGACCCTGAGCCGCGTCGCCGACACTGGCGTGCGCTACAACGCCTTCCATACCGCCGCGATCAGCTCCGCCACCCGCGCGGCCTTGTTGACCGGGCGCAACCACCACCGGGTCGGCAATGGCGTCATTGCTGAACTGGCGACCGACTGGGATGGCTACACCGGCAAAATCCCTAAAAGCTCGGCGACCATGGCCGAGGTGCTCAAACAATATGGCTACAGCACCGCGGCGTTCGGCAAATGGCATAACACGCCGCCCATGGACACTACGGCCGCCGGCCCTTTCGATACCTGGCCGACCGCTTACGGCTTCGAGCATTTCTACGGCTTCCTGGCGGGCGAAACTTCCCAGTACGAACCGCGCTTGTACCGCGACACCACGCCGATCGAACCGGCGCGCGATCCGAAATATCACCTCAGCGAAGACCTGGCGAATCAAGCCGTGAACTGGTTGCAGGATCAGCAGACCTACGCGCCGAACAAACCGTTTTTCCTCTACTGGACCCCCGGTGCCGTACACGGCCCGCATCAGGTTAACGCGCAGTGGGCGGACAAGTACAAGGGCAAGTTCGACGGTGGCTGGGACGTCTATCGTGAACAGACCTTCGCTCGACAGAAAGCCCTGGGTTTCATTCCTCAGGACGCTGTACTGACCCCGCGCCCTGCGGAGTTACCTGCATGGGACAGCTTGTCGGCCGAACAGAAACAGTACCAGGCCCGCTTGATGGAGGTGTATGCCGGCTTCCTGGAACACGCCGACACCCAGGCCGGAAAAATCCTCGACGAGCTGGAACGCGAAGGTAAACGCGACAACACCTTGATCTTCTATGTGCAGAGCGACAACGGCGCTTCGGCAGAAGGCATGGAGGGCACGCTCAACGAGTTGCTGGCGCAGAACGGTATCCCGGTCAACAAGGAACAACAGCTGAAAGTCCTCAACGAGATGTATGGCGGCCTGCCTGCACTCGGCGGACCGAAGCTCGAAAGCATGTACAACGCTGCCTGGGCCTGGGCCGGCTCGGGGCCGTTTGTAGGCACCAAATTGGTCGCTGGCTACTTCGGTGGTACTCGCACGCCGCTGGCCGTTTCCTGGCCAAAACAGATCAAGGCAGACGCCAAGGTTCGCGGGCAATTCCACCACGTCAACGACATCGCCCCGACCGTTTACGACGTGCTGTCCATCACGCCTCCGAAAGAGGTGAACGGTATCGTTCAGGACCCAATCGACGGCGTCAGCATGCGTTACACCTTCAACGACGCCCAGGTGAAGTCAAAGAAGCCTGCACAGTATTTCGAAGTGCTGGGCAGTCGTGGCGTCTACAAGGATGGCTGGATGGCCTCGGTATTCGGTCCGCGTAAACCCTGGGTACAAGGCTTTGCCCAGTTCACCGGCTGGAACCCGGCGAATGATCAATGGTCGCTGTACAACCTGCAGAACGACTACTCGCAAGCGAAGGACCTGGCCGCCAGCAATCCAGAAAAACTGGCTGAGCTAAAGGCTGAGTTCGACGTCCAGGCCAAGGCTAACCACGTCTATCCGATCGGCGCTGGCCTTTATCCCTTCCTCAATCCAGCCGCGCGGATCTCGACCACTGAGCACGAATGGTATTTCAGTGACCGTATCCAGCGCTTTCCTGAGTTCGCCGCGCCCAACCTGCGCAGCCAGAACAACACGGTCGTGGTAGACGCCGAGATACCCGCCAATGCCACCGGAGTGTTGTATGCACTGGGCGGTATTGGCGGCGGGGTCAGTTTGTACATGGATGATGGTTTCCTGGTCTACGAGTACAACGCGCTGGCCGTCTCCCGAACGAAGCTACGCTCGGCCGAACGAGTACCCGCCGGCAAAGTCAGTATCGAAGTGCTCACCGCCATGTCGTCAGCCAAATCCGGCGCACCGGCCAATCTGAGCTTGCGTCTGGGCGGACGGGAAGTCGCCAGCGGCGTGACAGCCTTCACCCCGCCACTGACGTTCACGGCCAGCGAAACCTTCGACGTGGCTGAAGACCTCGGCTCACCCGTCACCCTTGATTACTTCGATCGTGCACCGTTTGCTTTCAACGGCAAGATCAACGATGTACACGTCACCTACCTGCCTTAATCTTGATATCCCAGGAAGCCCGCCCCGTGCGGGCTTTCTTGTTTCTGGACACCCGGTGTTTTTGGGGGGGGATGGGGAAATTGCCTGACAAACTATTTTCCCAGCAACACCGCAATGGGACTGTCTTCGCGCAAGGCGTGGCAGATATTGAGCAGTCTACCGGTGGCGCGTCGGTAGGCCTCGGTATCGGCCGCGTTGCGTGGCGCAACCATGGCGCGTCCCATAGGGATGGTCTGAAACGCCGTGGTGGCGATGGGCAGCAGCAGTTCTGTCAGATGCACGCAGCCACCAATCCCGCCGAACAGCTCCTTGATCCGCCGAGAAAAGCCCACACCAATGCGTTCCCCCAACAGTTTGTCGTAGGCCGGCATAGCGCCACGACACTCGCTGGTTGGCACCTGGGCCATGTCGACCTGCACTTCGCGCACAATAAAGTCATCATCCAGGGTCAAGCGGATGAACATGCCGTGATAGGTCTGCCCCGTCGCCAGTTCGCGCCCTTCAGCCAGGGTTACCGGATGAGCCTTGCTATCGGCCAGTCGCCCTTCGATATCCCACAGGCCATCTGCCCGCAGATAACCCAGGCACTGGACCTCACGCCGGTGAATCAGTCGGCGCCCTTGTTCATCTACGTCGTCGGTCATGTTCGAACTCTCCCCGTAAGGCGATCGCAACCGCCAAAAGGCAGGTCGCTCTGGAGCACATGCTGCGTCACTTCATTGATGCAGGCCCCACCCGAGCAAGGGAGGGTGCAGCACTTTTCTGAACCTCTAACTACCGACAAACACCACGATTGCCCCCCAGTCATGGGGGGCGGCTAACGAGCAGTCTCCCCCTAGCCTCTGACGTTGAAACCGCAGCGACCTGCTGAGCGGTCCGCACGCGGCTTGCCAACCATGCCTACCCAAGAAACTCCGGTCCAAGGTCTGCACCTAATGGCCAAGCCCGTCGGGCCTATCTGCAACCTCGATTGCAGCTACTGCTTTTACCTGGAAAAAGAGCAGCTCTACCCGCCACGGGAGCGCTTCAGCATGAGCGACGATGTGCTGCGCTTGTATGTGCAGCGCTATATCGCTGCCCAACACACACCCGAAGTCGAATTCACTTGGCAAGGGGGCGAGCCGACGCTGTTGGGCCTGGATTTTTTCCAGCGTGCGATCGCTTACCAACGTCAGTTCGCCGATGGAAAAGTCATTCGCAACACGCTGCAGACCAATGGCACGTTACTCACTGATGACTGGTGCGCGTTCCTCGCCCGCGAAAACTTCATGGTCGGTATCAGCCTCGACGGCCCCCGCCACGTCCATGATTTGTATCGGCCCGACAAACGCGGCCGCTCCAGTTTCGACGACGTCATGCGCGGCATCGGCCTGCTAAAGCGACACAACGTGGAGTTCAATGTGCTCGTCACCGTCGCCCGTGAAGTGGCCCGTTATCCCCTGGAGATCTATCGTTTTCTCAAGGCTGAAGGGGCTCGCCACATTCAGTTCAATCCGGTGGTGGAGCGCCAGCCCGACTCTGCGCAAGTCAGTCAGGGACTGCATTTTGCTGTGCCGCCGGAACTGCGCTTGCACACCTTGCCGGAGCCCGCATCCGTCACTGTGCAAAGTGTCGAGCCTGAGGTTTATGGCGACTTTCTGATTGCCATTTTTGATGAGTGGGTACGCCACGACGTCGGCGAGGTTCATGTCATGAACTTCGAATGGGCGCTGGCTTCCTGGTGCCAGCTCCCAGCCTCGGTGTGCCTGTTCAGCCCGCGCTGCGGCAAAGCGGCGATCGTGGAGCACGATGGCAATGTCTACTCCTGCGATCACTACATGTACCCTGAGTACTTGCTGGGCAATCTGAAGACGGATGATCCTGCGGTGCTACTCGCCTCCGCCGCTCAGCAGGCGTTCGGCGCCGCCAAGGAGGAGAAACTGCCTGCCTACTGTCTGCAGTGCGATTATCGCTTCGCCTGCCATGGCGAATGTCCGAAAAACCGCTTCGTGAATGCGCCCAACGGCGAGCCTGGCCTGAATTACTTGTGCCCCAGCTACAAGAAGTATTTTCGGCACCTGACCCCCTACATGAATGCCATGGCCGAACTGGTCAGCCACAAGCAACCGGCATCACTAATCATGCAGGCCTTCGACGGTCCACTTATCGTGCCTCTGGGCAAATAACAGAGCAACTGACGACAAAAACAAAAGCCCGGTAACGCAACGCGTCCCGGGCTTCTTTTTGCATTGCCTTCGTCTTACTTCATTTGTTCCAGAGGTGGCGAAGTCCAGGTACCCGCCAATGCTGGCTCTTTCGGCCAATACAAACGCATGTACATCGCAAAGGGCCCCTTCGGCGCAGGCACCCAGTTGGCCTCCTTGTCCTTGCCTGGGGATTCGTGCTGGATGAACAGCGTCACGCCACCGTCAGCATCGCGCTTGAGCTGTGGCAGCATCGGCGAGTTGATCAGGTAACGATTCAAAGGGTTGTCGACCAGCCAGCTCCCCGGCAGTTCATACATCGTCAGCGACCAGAACGCATTGACGGGTGGTAGCTGATCAGGCGCGAATCGCAGGCTGTAACGCTTGCTTCCATCAAGTTTCTGCTTGTCGGCATCGACACGGTAGAACGGATACATAGCCTCTTGCCTGGAGGCGCCATAGATACCAATCGTCCCGAGCATGCGGTTCAGGTAGTTGTTCTTCATGGCCTCGCGCGAGCCGAGAATATCGCCCGATGTCAGCGTTCCCTCATTCAGCTGCTTGACGCCACCGGCAAAGGCATCCCAGGCATCGGCCATGCCTTGCTCGATGGCGGTTTTCATCTCAGGGCTGAGTTTGGCTGGATCGAAGTCTTTTCCGGCGCCGATACCGATCTTGGCAAAGCGAGCCATCAGTTCTTTTTCAGAAGGATCGGTGGGGCAAAACTGCAGCAGGAAGTTCAGCGTACTGAACAACTGCAGGGAGTTTTTTTGCGCCTCACGACTGAGTGGCTTGACGAATTCAATAGGTGGCGCGGCTTTCACCGGGGCGCGTCCCAGGAACGCCGAAAGTGTCTGCACGGTGTAGCCGGCCTGAACCTTCTTTACGTCCTCGATATCGCCTGGACTGAACAATTGCGTGCGATAGATGGCGAGCGTCAGGTCTGTTTCAGCACGAAAGACCTTTTTAATGCCTTTGGGTGTATCACCTTTCCAGTTCGGCCCGACGATCAGAAAACTACCGCCCTCATTGCCGGTGGTGCGGCTGCCGATATAGTCGGAATTGAAGGTGTAAAGATCAGTGAGCTGGACACTGAAGTAACGCCCTTTCTCGATGGGGGGCATCGTGAGGACGACGGGTTCGGCACGCAGATCAAGTCCCGCCCATGAATAGGGCGTATCGGAGTTGGGCGTCTGGACGGCCTTGTCAGCGGGGGTATAGACGCGAGGCGTGTTGTGAATCTGGTTCCAGGGACCTTTGTACTCTGGATTCTGTTGATCCACGAAATACCCATGTTGAATGCGGTAGTTGTCTACCATCGGGTAGCCGTAGATGTAGGCTTCCTTGGCGATGGCCCGTGCTTCTTCAGGGCTCACACCTGTCTGGGCCTGGACCGTCGGAAGGCCCACCAGCAGTGCTGCTGCGCACGCTATAACTTTCAACCGGGTACGATTCATTGGTGTGTCCCCCTCTTATCGATATCCGTGGTTGCCGAGAAGAAGCTCTTGCGCGCCGTTGCTGACTTTACATGCCAGATAACGGTTGCTCCTTTGCTGATAAACCAGCTACGGCCATCGCCACCCTTATAGGTAACGCTATTGCCGGATTCATCGGTGATTTCAAGCTCACCCTCAATGAGCGTTGCCAGTTCGCTAAATGGATAAGTAAAACTGAAGCTGCCTTTCGTTACTTCGAATAAGCCCGTCGTCAATGGCAAATCTCCGCCGCCGAAGTCCACACGGGCATACAGTTTTATTTCGGAGCCAGACAACGTTTTTGCGCCTAAGTCCTCAGGTGAACCGATGTAAACGAGCTCATCATTTTTATTTGAAGGTGAGTAAGTAATCATGGAAGTTCCTTTGTTCTATTTATTCTTCAAGGCTTGGGCAAGGGATAGCGCAGCTCCACGATCATTTCATCCAGAGATCCTTCTGATTGACCTTCGCTTTCCATAGCCAGCCATTTCAGGATCGCGGACTCGTGGCGGACCATGGATTCGGCGACATCGCGGTCTTCTTCAGGGCAAATGCGGGCTATTTCTTCAAAGCGCGACAGGAACGCTTCCACTGCGGGCTTGATGACCGCGGAAAATTCCTGAAGGTTATGGGTCGCCTGATACGCGCTGACAATGGACTCGATATCGCCTGGTTCGATGTTCTCGCTCAGGGATATGCCGTATTTGGCCAAGAACGGGCGCAAGCGCGCCTTTGTTTCGGTTTCCAGTTGAAGCAACGTGCCAAAGTGGTATTCGTCGCGTTTGCTTTTTGCCAACTTGATAAGTTCTAGCGCAAGTTTTTCACCAAAAATTTCGCTCTCATACAATTCTCTGACCCACGCCGGATAAGCCACGGCATTCATCTTGTTTTCTCCTCTTTTGGCTTTGCTTTAATGCGTACGTCTAAGCAGGAAGTGCGACAGCGCCGGAATCAACACCAACGCACCGATCATGTTCCAGATGAACATGAACGTGAGCAGAATGCCCATGTCGGCCTGGAACTTGATCGGTGACCAGGCCCAGGTGATCACGCCTGCCGCCAGGGTGATGCCCACCAGTGCCACTACTTTCCCGGTAAACGCCACGGAGTTTTTGTACGCCTCGGTCAACGACAGACCCGCACGTTGCTGGGCCAGTTGAACGCTGAGCAGGTACAGCGCGTAGTCAACGCCGATGCCAACGCCGAGGGCGATCACCGGCAAGGTGGCGACCTTCACGCCCATGTTCAGCCAGACCATCAACGCCTCGCAGAGAATCGACGTCAGCATCAACGGAACGACTGCCACAATAACCGCGCGCCAGCTTCGGAAGGTGATGAAACACAGCACGATCACCGCGCCGTAGACGTAAAACAGCATGGTGCGGTTGGCCTCGCGCACGACGATGTTGGTCGCCGCCTCGATCCCCGCACTGCCGGCCGCGAGCATGAACTGACGATCGCCGTTGCTGTGTTCCCGGGCGAATTGATCCGCCACCTTCACTACGTGATCAAGCGTCTCAGCCTTGTGATCCGACAGATAAGCGATCACCGGCATCATCGAACAGTCGTTGTCGAACAGCTCCGGATTGTTCACCGAAGCCTGTTGCGCGCCATAGTTCAGCACGTTCTGGTTGCGGGCGATGGTCAACCACTTCGGGTTGCCTTCGTAGGAACCGGCAGTGATTTGCCGCACGGCATTGACCAACGAAACGGTGGTTTGTACGCCGGGTTGTTGCTGCAACAACCAGCCCAGGCGATCGGCCTCCACCAGGGTTTCGTACTTCAGGCAGCCTTCGCTGGCGGTCTTGACCATGACTGCAAACTGGTCGCTGGACAGCGAGTAATTGTCGGTGATGTAGGCGTTATCACGGTTGTAACGCGAGTCCGCACGCAGCTCCGGTGCCCCGGGGTCGAGATCGCCGATCTTCAAATGTGTACTGACCACGAAGCCACCCACCGCCAGCAGCCCGGCAACCACCACCGCTACCGTCGCCCAGCGACGCTCGGTAAAGCGGTCGAGCAGGTTCCACAGATTGCCCAGCCCCTTGCCTTTCAACTCCTGGCTTTCCTGGCGCAAGGTGCGCGCCGCAGCCTTGGGACTGACGCCGCAATAGGACAGCAGCACCGGCAGCAGCACCAGATTGGTGAAGATCAATACCGCTACACCGATGCTCGCGGTGACTGCCAGATCCTGAATCACCGGAATGTCGATCAGCATCAGCACCGCAAAACCCACGGCATCGGCCAGCAACGCCGTGAGACCGGCGAGGAACAAACGGCGGAAGGTGTAGCGCGCGGCGATCAACTGGTGAGTACCACGCCCGACGTCCTGCATGATCCCGTTCATTTTCTGTGCGCCGTGGGACACGCCGATGGCGAAGACCAGAAACGGCACAAGAATCGAGAACGGGTCGAGTGCGTAGCCAAACAACGTGACCAGCCCGAGTTGCCAGGCCACGGCGATGACCGAGCACAAAATGACTAACGCGGTGCTGCGTACGCACCGGGTGAACAGGTAGATGATGGCGGTGGCGATCAGCGCCGCGGCGCCGAAGTACATCATGATCAGCATCAGCCCATCGATCAGGTCGCCCACCAGCTTGGCGAAACCGATGACCCGGATCTTGATCGGACCTTTGCCCTCCTCTCCGGCCTTGTGCACGGCGCCGTTGTTGGCAAACTCGAACTTGTTGCGCAACTGCTCTTCGAGCATGCGCGAGAAATGGTGATAGTCGATCGCCTGGCCGGTGACCGGGTCTTTCTCCAGCAGCGGCACAAAGATCATGCTCGACCTGAAGTTGTTGCCGACCAGGCTGCCGATGATGCCGGAGCGGGCGATGTTCAAGCGCAGTTGCTCGACGCCACTGGCCGAGCCGTCATACGAATCGGGCATGACCGGCCCGCCACGGAAGCCCTCCTCCGTGACCTCGGTCCAGCGCACGGCCGGCGTCCATAATGACTTCATCCAGGCCCGGTCCACGCCCGGTGTCAGGAACAGCGCGTCATTGACCTGCTTGAGCACCTCAAGGTATTTCGGGTCGTAGATGTCGCCTTCGGTGTTTTCAACCACCACCCGAACCGTGTTGCCCAATCCCCGCAGGGACTGGCGGTTTTCAAGGTAATTTTTGATGTACGGCTGGCTCTGCGGAATCATCTTTTCGAAGCTGGCGTTGAGCGTCAGCCGGGTGGCCGCGAAATAGCTCAGCAGCACGGTCACGATCAGGCAGGTCAGCACCACCAGCAGGCGGTTATTGAAGATCAGGCGTTCCAGAAAGTTGCCGGAGCGTGCATCGAAGCCCTTGAGCTCTCGGATCACCGGCATCGTATCGAGGTTGTAGTTACCCATGAGAAGGCTCGTCTCTTTTTATTATGTGAAGTGGGCTTATTCGAAGGGCAACTGACGCAGCCCCTGGGCACCGGCGACCACCAGCGAACCCGGCCCGGCTGCCAGCGCCGCTGCCACCGGAGCCGGTCGGTTTTGTGCTTGCTGGGTAAAACTTGCACCGTTATTGGCGCTGACCAACACCTGGCCGGCCTGACTGACCAGGATGATTCGACCGTCTGCCGTGACCGTGCTGGCGGTAATGCTCGAGGACACACCCAGCTCCACTTTGTCCCAATTCGCGGCGTGATCGACACTGCGGTAAACATTGCCTCGCAGACCATAAACAAGCACGGCGCCGGGTTTGCCGGTTATGCCGAAATAGCTGCCGCTATAGGGTGTCGGGACGCTGACGAAACGTTGCGTCGCCGGGTCCAGTTTCAACACCAGGCCTTGCTCGCCGACGATGAACAGGTCATCGCCAATGGCCCGCATTGCGTAGAAGTTCAGTGCGCCCGGATTGTCGGTGCTGTCCATCAGCGGCACCCAGGTCCGGCCGCCATCGTCAGTGCGAAAAATCAGGTTGAACGCGCCGACGACGTAGCCGGTTTTCTCATCTGAGAACCACACGTCCAGAAAGGGTTTGTCAGCCCCTTCATCAATCATTCGCCGGGCTTCATCTACTAACAAAGCACTCGCGGCGTCATCCGGTTGTTGCGCCTGCTGGCGCTGATAGTGGTCGAGCATGATCTGCCCGACCTGACGGCCATCAAGTTGGCGTTTCCAGGTTTCACCATTGTTATCGCTGTGCAATACAACGCCGTCGTGCCCGACGGCCCAGCCCTGCGTCGGAGTCGGAAACTGCACCGCCACCAGATCGGAACTGACCGGCACTTCTGCCTGGCGCCAGCGGACGCCGCTATCATCGGAATAAAAAATATGGCCGCGCTGGCCCACGGCGATCAGTCGCTGACCCGCACTGGCCAGGCCGGTGAACATGCCTTGCAAGGCCTTTTCGCTCTGAATCGCCGGGCTCGACAGCGTGTCGACAAACTCCGCAGCGATGACGTGACGGGTGAATGGCACAGCCAGTGCCACGACCAGTGCAGAGAGCACGGCCCATCTGAATGTATTCATGACGTTTACTCGGGGAAAAAAAGCCGCCGAGCAGTGCGAGGCACACTGCTGGCGACAAAAAAACACCTGGGGATGGCGGCTTAGCGAATGCCGGTGCCAGCCAATGACTCAGGTGCCCACTGCGCTTTCGAAAGCGGATCGATGTACTTGATGCCGCCGTACGGACCGTAGATACCGGTGATGTTGTAGCTGCCGGAGACAAAGTCATAAATCATGTGGTTGTCGGAGTTCGGCGCCTGCACGTCGTAGCTGTAGGCCAGGTGCGCGAAGGATCCGCGGTACAACTTGCCGCTGGCGTCGTATTCATCCGAGGCCAGGGCAATCCAGCTGTCTTCGTCGAGGTAGAAGGTGCGCTTGCTGTAGATGTGGCGTTTGCCCGGTTTCAGCGTCGCTTCGACGACCCACACACGATGCAGCTCCCAGCGCATCAAGTCGGGATTGACGTGGTTCGCCGTGGTGATGTCCGCCGCTTCCTTGTGATAGTTCAACTTGTAGGTGTTGTAAGGAATGATCATTTCCTTCTTGCCGACGAGTTTGAAGTCGTATCGGTCCATCGCACCGTTGAACACCCACGCATCGTCATAGGTCGAGGCACCGGCCGAACCCGGGTTCGGCGTGTCGTAGGCGATGTCCGGCGCGAGTTTGATCCGGCGTTGGCCCGGCAGGTATTGCCAGCCACGACGCTCCATCTTCAGAGGGTTGACGGCATCCTGCACCAGGATGGCTTCACCCGCACGACGGGCCGGGGCCTGGTAATAGAGTTTGGTCTTGAAGAACAGATCGCTCTCTTTTGCCGGCTCGGTACGCTTTGGATCGTAGAGCGGGTATTCCAGATAGGCGTTACCGGTCGTGGCCAGAATCGCCTTGCCGGAACCGTCGACGTTCCAGGAATCGTATTTGAAGTTGGTGGCGTAACCCTGATAGCGCAGCAGGTGGTTCCACATGGCTTCATAGCCATCTTTCGGAATGGGGAACGGTACGCCAGGCAGCGCGTTTTCCAACGCGACACCGCCCTCGAGCGTTTTGGTGCCAACGGCATTTTTCGCGGTGTTATCCAGCAGCCGTTGAGGCAATGCAACGCTACGATGGGTCGGGAAAACATCGACCCTGAACGTTGGGTAACGCTTGAGCAACTCTTGAGTGGTCGCGGTCAGTTTGCCGGCGAAATCGCTAGCATTCTTACCCGTGATGACGGCGCGTGGCTTGTCACTTTCGAAAGGATCGGGGCGAAAGGAACTGCCGGCCTGGAAAGTGGCCGGGTTACTGGTCAGTCCACCCGTGTACGCCGGAATGCTGCCATCAGCGTTGCCGGCCTTCTCGGCCCCGACGCTGGTCAGACTGGTACCAAGTTTCGCGGCTTCGTCCTGGGACACTGCCGCGTGGGCAGTCCCTGTGATTGCCAACACCAAGGTGCTGGCCAGTATGGATTTGGCAAATTTCATCGATTGTCTCCTGTGATGAGGCACGCTTCGGTCAGAAGGTCGTTTTAAAAGTGAGGGTGACCATGCCGCGATCGCTGAGCTGAGCGAAGGTGCCGGCAAAAGCGGTCGGCTGGCCGGGGGTGCAGTTGTATTGGCCATTGGCGCCCGGCGCGGCACCTTGTCCTTGCACGCCACCGGCCGTCGCGGCGCCCGCCGCATTGCAGGTGTCGATCCCGCCGAAGTTGTCCACGTACTTCAGGTCAAAGCGGTACTGGTTGTGAACATCCATGCCGACGCCGACCGAGTAGTTGCCTGCGCCTTCGTTACCACCCAACTGCACCGCGGAATCGCCTTTGAGGCCGACGTTGTAGGTGAGCGGCATGTACATATCGATGCCGGGGAACACCTGGTACCAGGTCGGGTTGAAGTTGATGCCCAGGACGTAGTTGTCCTTGCTGACCTTGTCGGTGCCGCGGTACCAGCTCTCACCCTTGAACAGCTGTTCGTTTTCAGTCACATCCAGCCAGCGGCTGTAAGCGAGCTCAACCAACAGGGACGAGCTGTCCCACACAGGCGTTGCACCGAAGGTGGTCAAGCCGTTGAGCACCGCATGCACGGTGTTGCCTCGGGCTACTGCGTTGTCACCGTCAAAACTGCTGATGAATCCTGGCAAACCGGCCGCACCCGCCGCCGGGCTGACGGTTGCCGGTACGCTGGCCAATGCCATGTTGTGGCGGTAGTTGACGTCGAGGCCGACGCTGACCCCTTCGATGTTCTTCGACAGGCTGATGCCGTAGATATCGATGTCATCGACATAGAACTGGTTGTAGCTGCCGGCATTCCCGGAGATCAGTTGTGCGGGCCCGACAGCCGTTGGCCGCAACACAACGTTGGGCAGAATGTCGGAGGTTTTGCGGTAGTAGAAACCCAGCGTGCCTTGCAGCCACTCCGGGCTCCACTTGGCCATCAAACCAAAGTCGCCGAGCTTGTCCGGGGTGTAGGTATGCCCATTGGAAAGCCGCAGGAACTGGTTGGCGCCCAGTGGCCCGGGGGTACCGAAGAACGGATTCTGCCCGCCAATCAGCGACAGGTTGTGCCCGCCACTCTGGATGCCGTCGTTGAACCCCAGGTAGGTGCCCGACTCCGGTAGACGTGCGGCATCCCAATCCAGGAAGTATTGCGCGCCGACGGTCAGTTCCGGGTTGAGCGTGAAACTGGTGGACAACTGATTGCGCGGAATGAACAGCTCTTTGGCTTCTGTTCCCGGCACCGCCAAAAACTTGGAAAGATCGAGACCGGACTGCCCGTAACTGTTGCCATGGGCAAAGGCCAGGAGGCTCTCACCCCAGTAGAGGGTGTGCTTGCCTGCCTTGCCACTGAGCAGCGATTCATCACCGACTTCCGTACTGCCAAAGACGAAGGCATCGAGAATTTCGGAAGAAGGACCGTTGTAATAACGATCGGCGTAACCACTCAGGTGCCGAGAATCCGGTCGACCGTTGTTGAGTTGGTTGGTCGACGCATTGTCACTGCCGACATCGTCGTAGGCATGGTCGTACCAGGTGTTGGCGCTGACGCGAAAGCCGGCCTTCTGCTTGTAAACCACGTCCAGCTCGGACAGTACATCCACGCGCTGAGAGACCGGACTGCCAGAAGAGAAGTTGCGATCTCCGTCATTGTTGTTCCAGGAATTAGCCAACTTACTGTTGGCGGCTTCCACACGCTGGGCGTAGTTGAGCTTCACCGTGTTGTCGAAGCGAACCGACAGGTCTTCGTTCCCCGTGTCAATTTCCAGTGCCTGTGCCGGTGTGATGCCCAGGCCCGCCAGGATGGCTGAAGTCAGCAATCCCATGCGGAGGTTTGCATGGCAGATCTTATTGTTTTTGTTCATCTAACTTGCCACCTGCTTTATGGTTTACGAAATGTCATCTGTTGCATGCAGTTCACTGAGCCTCCTCTCAGGTGCGCTGCAAAAGGGTGATCGACACAGCCCGTCCCAGGGCGGTGCTGTGCTGAAGCGCCGTACGGGCTCCCGGAATTTGCCTGCCCTGGGCCATGCCGCGCAGTTGCCAGACCAGCTCGACCAGTTGCGCCAATCCGGTGGCACCCGGGGCGTGCCCACGTCCGAGCAAACCGCCTGACGGGCAGATCGCGTTCGCCTGGCCTTTCAATCGGTGACCGAGTTGCACAAAGCGCTCGATCTCGTCCTCCTGGCAAAAACCCAGGGCAGCGCTGTTGACCATGAAGTCACCGACGCTCTGGTCATGCAGCTCAACCACATCGATGTCTTCTGCGCCCAGCCCGGCCAGTTGATAAGCCTGCTGCACCACTCGCCGAGTGGTCGCTCGTCCCAGCACGTCGAGCACGCAGCCGCCATCCTGTTCCGAGGTGCTGTCACTGCCACGAGCACTGGCCAGTACCGCGACGCCAGCCCGGGCGCCGAAACGCAGGGCAAATGCCGGCGAGCAGATCAGTACAGCCGCTGCGCCGCTGGCCGGCGGGGAGAGATAAGGTGGTAGCCAGCCATCGCGATACGGACTGCGATTCAATAAGGCATTGGGATTGACCGAGGCCTGTGCCCGAGACCGGTTGAGCACCTGATCGAAGCTGCTCGCCGCGATCCCCATGCGGGTCATTAACCAACTGGTTTGCTCCGCAAAAAGTGCGGCCGGATGTAGTCGGCGCTCGAGAAAGACACCCGGGGTCCTGGCGCGCACGTCCGTTGCGAACTCATCGCGAGCGGGATCCTTCAGACCAAAAAACTCACGATTTGAAATCCGTGCGGGCATGCACTCGACACCCACGACTAATACGCACTCGGCCTCACCGCAAATCACGCTATGACTGGCCAGCTGAAACGCGCTGCTGGCCGCGGCACACCCATCGCTGAGACTGAAGACCGGAACGCCCGAATAACCAATCCGGGACAACATCAGCTCTGCGACACTGGCGTCACCGTGTACGCACGAGGTAAACACCTGGTCGACCAGGTCATAGTCGATTCGCGCATCGTCCAACGCCGAGCGGATGGCCTGACCCGCCAGTGCGGCATGGCTGTCGCAACTCCCCAACGGGATGAACGGTGTCATACCGGCCCCGGCGATCAGCACTTTCTCAGCCATAACCCTTGCTCCTCGCCGGCCGACATGCAGCGGCAACTCTTCTTGGGTCCAGACTATTGCGCGCCTATGGCCGCCACCCCCCCATCGTCAGGGGGTATTGAAATCAGGATGGGGGAGTCGAAGGATGATCCGAGCGGATCAGCATTGGCATACAGCGGGGGGCAGGACTCAGCCCGCCGTTTCGAGAATCCCAAGCATGTATGCCCGAGCGACGACATGCTTACGGGTACCGGCCTGGAATTTTCCAAACAGGTTTTTCAGGTGCCACTTCACCGTTTCCTCGCCGACATTCAAAGCCAGGGCGATTTGCTTGTTCGACAGGTTGCGCGCCAGCAGCTGCAGCACCTCTCGTTCCTTAGGCGTCAATAGCCGACTAGGTGACACGCTCGACGTCGCCGACTCCGTTCGCGTAGCAGGGGCAATCGGAGCAGAGGACGAAGTCTCGGACAGAGTCGTTTGAAGCTGAAGCTTTTGGACCCGTTTGACGAGGTCGGGATGGGTGTCTTGCACGACTCGCTGCAAACCATACTCTTGCGCCAGACTGACGGCCTCCAGCAAAAAGGTGGTGCTGTCTTCCCCCAACGCGTCGAGCGCCAAGGTCCGCAGTAGCTTGATCTGGACAACCTCCCGACCGCGTCGCAAGTGTTCAGCGGTCTCGCTTACCCTGTCCAGCACCTGCAACATCGCCGGCCAATCACGCTTCACCAACATCAAATAAGTGTTCGCCAACCCAACCAACAAAGCCAACTCCGGCCCTAGCAAACCTTGATTCTCACGGGCAAAGAGCGGAACAACAGCGTCCAGGCGTCGCCACAATGCAGAACAGGTATCGACCCTTCCCTGCAACGCATGCAGACGAATCTGTTCTCCCAGCGAAGCAATGCAGAAACGCGGGATACTTCGCTCCTCACCAAGAGCGAACAGGGCTTCCAGAATGTCCTGACCTCGATACCCCTGCCCTTGAAGCGTTGCCAGGCGAGCAGCAGTGACAAAACCCAGAACAATCGCATGCGGCGAAGCCAGTCTCTCGACCATGTCCAACCTGTTTGCCAGTACGGTACTGGCTTGCTGAAGGTCCCCGCGTTCCAACAACACGGTGGCCATGCTGCAGGCAAGCATGACGGTCATCGGGCTACGTCGACCGATGTCCCGCTCCGCGCGCAACAGACTGTCGCGCAACGCGGCTTCTGCCGGCACCATCCGGCCCTCGCACAAATAAGTCAGCCCTACCACCCATTCGCCAAATCCGCGAATCGCATCCAGCCCCGGGGTCCATGCGTAATGCGGCGCACGCTGAAAGATACGTCGCGCTTTTTCCGGCTGCCCTTGAAACAGGGCCAGCCGTGCAATCTGGTTGGCCACAATGGCTTGCAGCTTGATGGAAAACGAGGGCAGCCGGTCGACCCAAGGCGTGATGAGCGCCAGTGACTCGTCCGGACGGTCGGCGAAGTAAGCGGCTGCGGTCGCAATAGCCGCCGCTTCACAACGTGTCGCTTCATCGGCAGAAGGATGCTGCTCAATGCTGGCAACCAACTTCGCCGCTTCAGCCTGGCGCTCGCCCATCGCCAGTGCCCAGGCCGAAGCCAGGCATATGCGCGGATGAGACAAAACGTCCTCATCTGCAAGCTCTTCGACCCACTCCAGCACTCGACTGAATTTTCCCCCCAGCATGACATCGTAGAGACAGGCTTCAATCATGATGAAGGCCGGTTTTGAAAGACCGGCCAATAGGTACTGTCGGGCAGCCTGTTCCAGAAAACCATGCTGCTCCAGCCATACAGCCGCTCGTTCGTGAAATCCTTGGCGCCGTTCCAACGGCAAGCTGGCAAAACGGCCATGAAGAAACTCACGGGCCAAGGGATGAAATCGAACCCAGTCACTGTCGACACCCTCGACGAAAATCGGCGTCGAAACGCACAATTCCTTGAGCAATTCGACTGCACTGGGACTCCCCGTCACAGCAACGCACAGCGTAGGCTGGACCATTTCCAGAAACGCCATGCTGATAAGAAACCGGACCTGCTCATCCGGAAGATGAGCAATCAGACTATCGACGAAATATCGCTGAATATCACCTGAGCAAGTCGAAAGCTCTTCGATTGCCGTACGCAGATTCGGGCTTTTTTCCATCGCCGATATGGCCAACTGCAAACCTAGCGGCCAACCCTCGGTGATTTCATGCAGGCGTACACAGAGATCAGTATCGATCCGCGCGCCAAAGCGACCATTGAGGATTGCGACGGTTTCTTCGACGGACAGACGCAGGGCGGGTGTGGTGATAAGGGCGTAACGTCCACTCGCCATCAGGTCCGACACTTGTAGATTCAAGCGTCCGCGAGAGGCCATGATGACTCGCAAATTGGCCGGGGCGTTGTGCAACAGATAGGCCAGGGAATGACGGACGGTCACGTCGGGCAAGGTGTCAACTTCATCCAGAATCAACAACGTTTCACTGCCCAGATCGGCCACCTCAGCCAACCATTGAGTGAGCCCTTCCAACTCATCGCTGCCCTTCGCGGATAAACGTTCGAAAGTGTGAGCAAACGAGGACCGGCCACTGCCAATCGCCATGGCGGCGGCCAAACCCTGGACAAAACGGTCACCATCATCTTGACCATCGAGTGTCAGCCAAGCCACTACTGCTCCGTGGGACAGGCTCTCGCGACGCCATTGGGTCAACAGGAAGGTTTTGCCGAAGCCTGCGGGGGCCTGCACGGCTATTACGACCTTTTCCGCGAGTTCAGCAGTGTCGATGGACAGACGGTTGCGTACCTGGGCCGTTTTCTGGCCGCGCGGAGGTGTCGTTTTGAGGATCAACTCTGGCTCTATTCGATCCATTCTTTGAGGACCTCGTTGCAAATCTATAGCCGTCGAAGATTGAGAGAACGGCGGTGTCTGTCGTTTACCTTAGATGAGTCATCTCGAATCGCCATGACCAACAACGCGGCAGATCCTTGCGTGCATTCAAAAACCTGTTCAGTAAGACGGGTACCTCTGTGCGTTAAGTAACGCGCAGTACTTGGCAAGCTAAATCGATACACCATCCGGCTACATTTTGGCAGGTCACCAGAAGCATACCCCCCCACTCATGGGGGGTGCGTAACATTAGTCAAAAAAGTGATTTGTCGCTGGTAGCCTCCAGTAGCCGACCGCGCGCGAACTAATGGTGGAAGTTTTGCTGAAGAACTTAGCACGCCGCGGCGAAGTGGATGGCCGCGCTCTGCGCCTTCCAGGTATTGTCGCCCGACCGCTTTAGCCCAATAGCCTGAGCTCTGCCTTCAGGAGCAATATGCTGCATACCTATGCTGCAGGAGAAACTTATACATGCCCGGTTTCTGAACAGGCCAAGGCTTGGTGGATGTCGGCACGCTGCTGCGTAGACAACCTGCTGAACGCTGCCGAACATGAAAAACCCAGGTTCGAAACGTGTCTGACAGTCACCGGTGCTGCAACTTGATTCTTGAACTGGTGTTTTTGGCCTCAGGATCCTGGCAAAACTAACATTGGCTAAAGTTCTGCAATGGAATCTGGCAATACATTGATTTAAATCAGAAGACTCAACAACGAACGAATTCAACCTGACATATCTCTTCTCCTGTATTGGCGTCATTTATGTCTGAATCCCCCGGAAAACTGAAACTCGGCGCCCTTGTGGCGCTAGTTGTCGGCTCAATGATAGGTGGCGGGATCTTCTCTTTGCCGCAAAACATGGCTGCCAGTGCCGACGTCGGCGCCGTGCTGATCGGTTGGGCCATTACGGCCGTCGGCATGTTGACTCTGGCCTTCGTCTTCCAGACCCTCGCCAACCGCAAGCCTGATCTTGACGGTGGTGTCTACGCCTACGCCAAAGCCGGTTTCGGCGACTACATGGGGTTCTCGTCCGCCTGGGGTTATTGGATCAGTGCCTGGCTGGGTAACGTCGGTTACTTCGTACTCTTGTTCAGCACCCTCGGCTACTTCTTCCCCATTTTTGGGGAAGGGAATACGGTAGCCGCCGTGATTGGTGCCTCTGTGCTGCTCTGGGGGGTGCACTTCCTCGTACTGCGGGGGATCAAGGAAGCAGCATTCATCAACCTGGTGACCACCGTTGCCAAGGTCGTACCGCTGCTACTGTTTGTGCTGATCGCAATCTTCGCCTTCAAACTGGAGATCTTCACCGCCGATATCTGGGGGCTCAAAAACCCGGACCTAGGCAGTGTGATGAACCAGGTGCGCAACATGATGTTGGTCACCGTCTGGGTGTTTATCGGCATCGAAGGTGCGAGCATTTTCTCGGCCCGCGCGGAAAAACGCAGCGACGTCGGTAAAGCCACCGTGATCGGGTTCATCACCGTGCTGCTGTTTCTGGTGCTGGTGAACGTGCTGTCGCTGGGTATCATGACCCAGCCGGATCTGGCCAAACTGCAGAACCCGTCGATGGCCGCGGTGCTGGAACATGTGGTCGGGCCGTGGGGTGCAGTGCTGATCAGCGTCGGTCTGATCATCTCCTTGCTGGGGGCCCTGCTGTCCTGGGTGCTGCTGTGTGCGGAAATCATGTTCGCTGCCGCCAAGGACCACACCATGCCGGCGTTTTTACGCAAGGAAAACGCCAACCAGGTGCCGGTCAATGCCTTGTGGCTGACCAACGCGATGGTGCAGCTGTTCCTGATCATCACCCTGTTCTCGGCCAGCACTTACCTGTCGCTGATCTACCTCGCCACCTCGATGATTCTGGTGCCGTATCTGTGGTCCGCGGCTTATGCCTTTCTGCTGGCAGTGCGCGGCGAAACCTATGAAAACGCCGTGACCGAACGCAAGAAAGACCTGTTCATCGGCGCCGTCGCATTGATTTACGCGGTTTGG
This sequence comes from Pseudomonas sp. TH39(2020), assembly GCF_016650715.1. Lineage (NCBI taxonomy): Bacteria > Pseudomonadati > Pseudomonadota > Gammaproteobacteria > Pseudomonadales > Pseudomonadaceae > Pseudomonas > Pseudomonas sp. TH39(2020). The sequence continues at coordinate 347,392 of NZ_JAEKFF010000005.1, forward strand.
CTGATCTATGCCGGTGGCGTCAAATATTTGCTGCTCTCCGCCCTGCTCTATGCCCCTGGCGTCATCCTGTTCGCCAAGGCGAAGCTTGAGATCAATACACCAGTTTTCACCAACGTCGAAAAGCTGATTTTCGCAGCAGTCGTTGTGGGCGCCCTGGTCGCCGCTTACGGGCTGTATGACGGCTTCCTGACTCTGTAACACCCGACAATTCTTTCATCTGGAGGATCACTGTAATGACCACCGAAAAAGTTAAGTACGGCGTCCATTCCGAAGCCGGCAAACTGCGTAAAGTCATGGTTTGCTCTCCAGGTCTGGCTCACCAAAGGCTGACCCCGAACAACTGTGACGAACTGCTGTTCGACGATGTGCTGTGGGTCGCCCAAGCCAAGCGCGACCATTTCGACTTCGTCACCAAAATGCGTGAGCGCAATGTCGACGTGCTGGAAATGCACAACCTGCTGACCGACATCGTTGCAATCCCCGAAGCCCTGGACTGGATTCTGGAGCGCAAGATCACCGCCAACTCGGTCGGCCTCGGCCTGGTCAACGAAACCAGTTCCTGGCTACGCAGCCTGGAGCCGCGCAAGATCGCCGAATTCTTGATCGGCGGCGTCTCTGCTGACGACCTGCCGGACAGCTTCGGCGGCAAGACCATCCAGATGTTCCGCGATTTTCTCGGCCACTCCAGCTTCATCCTCCCGCCGCTGCCCAACACCCAGTTCACCCGCGACACCACGTGCTGGATTTACGGTGGCGTGACGCTGAACCCGATGTATTGGCCGGCGCGTCGTCAGGAAACCCTGCTGGCCAGCGCCATCTACAAGTTTCATCCTGAGTTCACCAACGCCGACTTCCAGATCTGGTATGGCGATCCGGATCAGGATCACGGCAACGCCACCCTGGAAGGTGGCGACGTGATGCCGATCGGCAACGGTGTGGTGTTGATCGGCATGGGCGAACGTTCGTCTCGTCAGGCTATCGGCCAACTGGCAGTCAATTTGTTCAAGCACAAAGCAGTCGAGAAAGTGATTGTCGCCGGCCTGCCGAAATCCCGCGCAGCGATGCACCTGGACACTGTGTTCAGCTTCTGCGACCGCGACCTGGTGACGATCTTCCCCGAAGTAGTGAACCAGATCGTCGCCTTCACCCTGCGCCCTGACGAAAGCAAACCGGGTGGCATCGACATTCGCCGCGAAGAAACCAACTTCCTCGACACCGTGGCCAAGGCCCTTAACCTCAAAGCATTGCGCGTGGTGGAAACCGGCGGCAACAGCTTCGCCGCCGAACGCGAGCAGTGGGACGACGGCAACAACGTGGTGGCCGTGGAGCCAGGCGTGGTAATCGGTTATGACCGCAACACCTATACCAACACCCTGCTGCGCAAGGCCGGTGTGGAGGTCATCACCATCAGCGCCGGCGAGCTCGGTCGCGGCCGTGGCGGCGGCCACTGCATGACGTGCCCAATCATTCGCGACCCTATCGACTATTAAATCGCCCACCTCGGCTCGCACTTATAAAGCGCGTGCCCTGGGGATAACCGACACCTAAGGAGATCCAAAATGGCTTTCAACATGCGCAACCGCAGCCTGCTCTCGCTGATGCACCATACGACTCGCGAGCTGCACTATTTGCTGGACCTTTCCCGCGACCTCAAACGCGCCAAGTACACCGGCACCGAGCGTCCGCACCTGCAAGGCAAGAACATTGCGCTGATCTTCGAGAAAACCTCGACGCGCACCCGTTGTGCCTTCGAAGTCGCGGCCCATGATCAGGGTGCCCACGTCACCTACATCGACCCGGTGTCGTCGCAGATCGGCCACAAGGAAAGCATGAAAGACACCGCCCGCGTGCTGGGGCGTATGTTCGATGCCATCGAGTACCGTGGCTTTGAACAGGAAATCGTCGAGGAGTTGGCCAAGTTTGCCGGCGTGCCGGTGTTCAACGGCCTGACCGCTGAATTCCACCCGACCCAAATGATCGCCGACACCCTGACCATGCGCGAACACAGCGACAAACCGCTGCACGACATCAGCTACGCTTACCTCGGTGACGCCCGCTACAACATGGGCAACTCGCTGCTGATGATCGGCGCCAAACTCGGCATGGACGTGCGAATCGGCGCGCCGAAAGCCCTGTGGCCACACGCTGACTTCATTGCCCAGTGCAAAGCCTTCGCCGAAGAAAGCGGCGCGCGCATTACCATCACCGAAGACCCGAAAGAAGCGGTCAAGGGCGTGGACTTCATCCACACCGACATTTGGGTGTCGATGGGTGAGCCGGTGGAGGCATGGGACGAACGCATCGAGCAACTGTTGCCGTACCAGGTCAACGCCGAGATGATGAAAGCCGCCGGCAACCCGCGCGTGAAGTTCATGCATTGTTTGCCGGCGTTCCACAACAGCGAAACCAAGGTCGGCAAGGACATCGCCGCGCGCTACCCGCACCTGGCCAATGGCGTCGAGGTGACCGAAGAAGTCTTCGAATCGCCGGCCAACATCGCCTTCGATCAAGCGGAAAATCGCATGCACACTATTAAGGCGATCCTGGTGTCGGCGTTGGCGGATATCTAAGGACCCATGCGGCTCCTCCTGCAGGAATACAAACCTTGTGGGAGCGAGCCTGCTCGCGAAGACGGACTTACATTCACTATTAATGTCGACTGATACACCGCTTTCGCGAGCAGGCTCGCTCCCACATTGACCGGGTTTCGACAGGGAGACCGAGTCACCTCATTTAGAAGGACTGCATTATGCGTATCGTCGTTGCTCTGGGCGGTAACGCCCTGCTCCGCCGTGGTGAGCCCATGACAGCGGATAACCAGCGCGCCAACATCCGCGTCGCCACCGAACAGATCGCCAAGATTTATGCCGGCAATGAACTGGTCATCGCCCACGGTAATGGCCCGCAAGTGGGCCTGTTGTCGCTGCAAGCCGCCGCCTACACCTCGGTTTCGCCGTACCCGCTGGACGTACTCGGCGCCGAAACCGAAGGCATGATCGGCTACATCATTGAACAGGAACTGGGCAATCTGCTGGACTTCGAAGTGCCCTTCGCCACCCTGCTCACTCAAGTCGAAGTCGATGCCAATGACCCGGCGTTCCAGACCCCCACTAAACCCATCGGCCCGGTCTACACCAAGGCTGAGGCGGAAAAACTCGCGGCCGAAAAAGGCTGGGCCATTGCCCCGGATGGTGACAAGTTCCGCCGCGTAGTCGCCAGCCCGAGACCGAAACGCATCTTCGAAATCCGTCCAATCAAATGGCTGCTGGAAAAAGGCAGCATCGTGATTTGCGCCGGCGGTGGCGGCATCCCGACGGTGTATGGCCCCAGCGGCAAACTGCAAGGTGTGGAAGCGGTCATCGACAAGGACCTGTGCTCGGCACTGCTGGCCGAACAGCTGGAAAGCGATCTGTTGGTGATCGCCACCGACGTCAACGCCGCCTACATCGACTTCGGCAAACCGACCCAGAAGGCCATCGCTCAGGCACACCCCGACGAAATGGAAAAACTCGGCTTCGCAGCAGGCTCCATGGGACCAAAGGTTCAGGCCGCCTGCGAGTTCGTCCGGCATACCGGAAAAGTCGCGGTGATCGGCTCACTTTCGGACATCGAGGCCATCGTTCAGGGCACGGCGGGCACCCGCATCAGTACGGCGAAACCTGGCATTAGCTACCAATAAAAGAACTCCGGGGACGGCCTGAAACCTGCCCTGATTCAATGCCTTTTTGAAGGAGAGACAACAATGGCTACCTTTGAGCCCGGTCATCTGCACATCGAGCGCCACGCGCTGAACAAGGACGATGTCAGTTACAACATATGCATCGACTATGAAGTCCACCAGGATCCCAAGGAAGGTAAAGGCATGCTGTTCACGATGCACGGCAATATCCAGGGCAGGGAGATGGAAGAAAAATTCTTCCTGCCCAAGGACCAAGCCTACAATTTTGGTAGCAACGTCACGCATATTGCAGAGAAGTACGGCATACCCAAGATGTACAGCGCCATCGGTTCAATGCACAAAAACTACGACGTGATGTTCGAAGATGTCAGGGTACAGCTGGATATGAAGTCGGGGGACCCGGTCAAACCCGAGCATCTGGAATAACCTGACTTTTCTGCGTTTTAAGCGCCGAGTCAGAATGGCAATGATGCCATTGCCGTAGCATCAACCTGGACAAGCAGGTCATCGATGTATCAGAACTTAGCCCTGCTTGCCGCTTTCCTCCTGACCTACAGCATATTTGCGGGGCGTTTCGAGTCACGTCTGCATCCTTCTGGCTCCCACCGATGCTGCGCTGGGTAAGGCCGTTGTGAGCAATCCCAAGGTTTCGGCGTCCGTGCGTGAAGGGTTAAACGTGGAGAGCGGGTTGAATGATGGCATCTGCGTTCCAGTACTGTTGATGTTCCTGGCCCTGCTGGTCGAAGAGCAGACGCAGTCACCCCTCTCGCTGGCAGTGGAGTTGGTTGTCGAGGAGTTGGGCATCGGTGCAGTCATCGGTATCGCCCTTACGCTTATCGCCTGGCTGTTGCAGCGTCACTCCGAAAAACACCATTGGCAAACCCCCATGTGGTCACAACTGACACTGCCCGGGTTAGCCATTCTTTGCTTCGCCACAGCGCAAGCATTAGGCGGTAGCGGGTTTATCGCCGCATTCGTCGGCGGGTTGTTCGCAAGCTATTTGTTTACCGAGCAAAAACATCACCTGCTCAAGGCCAGCGAAGAATTCGCCAGCCTGTTATCGGTCATTACCTGGGTCGTATTTGGCGCGCTGGTCATCCCTCGGGCCTGGAGCAGTCTTACCCTGAACATCTGGCTCTACGCAGTGCTCAGCCTGACCGTGATTCGCATACTGCCTGTGCTCATCAGCCTGGCAGGGACTCGCTTCGATTTCGAAACCCGCCTGTTCATCAGTTGGTTTGGCCCGCGAGGTCTGGCAAGCATCGTCTTTGCCGTGATGATATTGGACTACCCTCTACAAGCCAGTCGTACCTTGGTGGCTACCGCTGTCTGTACCGTTTTACTCAGCGTGCTATTACATGGTCTGAGTGCCAATCCATGGGTTGCTCGACTGGCTCTTCGTGATCATTGATTTCAGTCAAATTTGACACCTTTTGTTGGTTCGCATTGTGAAGACATAGTGGCTACGCTTCTGTTCGAGTGACCTTTACGGAGCATGGGCATGGGCGCAAACATGAACGTTGTCAGACAGCTCGTCTGCTTGCCCATCGCCATTCTGATAGGGGTCTTAAGCCTTGTTGCCGGTTGCGGCAAAGAGCCTGCTACCCTGGCCCGTCAAGCCCCCAATGTAACGGTCATGACGGTCACCGCGCGCGATACCCCGGTGACGTTCGAATTCGTTGCCCAGACACAGAGTTCCCGCGAGGTGGAGATCCGCGCCCGGGTTGCCGGCTTCCTGGAAAAGCGGCTGTACACCGAAGGCGATTTGGTGAAAAGCGGGCAAACGCTGTTCCAGATGGACCGTAAACCTTTTGAAGCCTCGTTGCTGTCGGCGCAGGGCCAATTGGCTCAACAACAGGCTCGCTGGGAAGTGGCCAAGGCCACACTGGCCCGTGTCCGTCCCTTGGCGGCGCAGAATGCGGTCAGCAAGATGGATCTGGACAATGCCGTCGGCGATGAGCGTCAGACCCGGGCCGCCGTGCTTGCCGCCGAGGGCACGGTTCGAACCGAGCAGTTGAACCTCAGTTACACCACCATCGCCTCCCCCCTCACCGGCCTTTCAAGTTTTGCCAAAAAACAGGAAGGCAGTTACGTCACGCCAGGTGAATCCGGGCTGCTGACCACCGTCTCACAGATGGACCCGATCTACGTCAACTTCAGTCTTTCGGAAAACGAGACGCTCAAGTACCGCGACGAGATTGCCTCCGGGCACCTCATATTCCCTCTGCGCAGTGAGTTTGTCGTAGAAGTGGTGCTGGCCGACGGGTCAGTGGTACCTGACCGTGGTCGCCTGAATTTTGCCGCGCCCTCTTATAGCCAGGACACTGGCACCTTTCTGGTCCGCGCCGTGGTGGCCAACCCGAACGGCCAACTGCGTCCCGGCCAATTCGTACGGGCGCGGGCAATCGGAGCTTCCAGGCCGAACGCCATTGTGGTGCCGCAGAAGGCCGTGCTGGAGGGTGCCAAGAGCCACTTCGTCTGGGTGATCAATGCCGAGGGCAAGCCCGAACAACGCGTTGTCGAAGTGGGTGACTGGCATGGCGATGACTGGTTCATTACCCAAGGCTTGCAAGCGGGCGAACGCATAGTGGTCGACGGTGCGATCAGAGTAACGCCCGGAGGGCCGCTGAATATCATTTCCCCCCCTCCCCCCGCGCAGGCAGGCGAGACAACGGCGAAACCGACAGCTGCCAAATCGGCGCAAGACACTGGGCGCAGCCCATGAGCATTTCGCACTATTGCATTGATCGCCCCATCTTCGCGTCGGTGATCTCGATCATCATCACCTTGGCTGGCGCAGTGGCGATGGCTAAATTGCCGGTCGCCCAGTACCCGGATATTACGCCACCGCAAATTACGGTTTCAGCGACCTACCCGGGTGCCGATGCACAGGTCGTGGCCAATAACGTGGCAGCGCCAATCGAGCAGCAGGTCAACGGCGCCGACAACATGATCTACATGAACTCGTCGAGCTCCGCGACGGGCAACATGACCCTCAACGTCTTCTTCGAGATTGGCACCGACCCTTCTCTTGCCCAGGTGGACGTGCAAAACCGGGTCAATCTGGCCCTGCCGCAATTGCCCTCCGCGGTTCAGAGCCAGGGTATTCAGGTACAGAAAAAATCCTCGGCGTTCATGATGGTTCTTGCCGTGTATTCTGCCGGCGACCGCTATGACAGCACCTATGTCGCCAACTACGCCAACCTCTATATTCTGGATGCGATCAAGCGTATTCCGGGCGCCAACCAAGCCAGTATTTTTGGCACACCGGACTACGCCATGCGGATCTGGCTCAAACCCGATCGAATGGCCCAGTTGGGGATTACTGCCGCTGACGTGCAGAAAGCGGTCACCAATCAGAACCAGCAATTCGCCGTAGGCCGTGTGGGTCAATCCCCGACGGGCCAAGCCGTGGAACAGTCTTTTGCCGTGACCACCAAGGGACGCCTGACTGAACCTGCGGAGTTCGAGAACATCATCTTGCGCGCGAGCAATGACGGGGCTGCCATTGTTCGTCTGAAGGACATTGGTCGAGCCGAGCTCGGGCAAAAAGACTACTCCCTGCGCAGCACCTATCAGGGACGTCCCGCCACATTGATCGCGGTGTATCAACAACCGGGGGCAAACGCGCTCGACGTCTCGGCAGCCGTGACGTCAACCCTGGCGCAAATGAAGACGACCTTTCCCGAAGGGATCGAATACAAAATCGTGATGGACACCACCGCGTTTACCCGCGCGTCGATTTCCGAGGTCATACACACCTTTTTCGAAGCGTTGGTGTTGGTGGTCGTGGTGGTTTTCATCTTCCTGCAGAGCCTGCGCGCCACGCTGATCCCGGTGCTCGCCGTGCCGGTGTCCATTGTTGGCACCTTTATCGGCATGTCGGCCCTTGGGTTTTCGGTGAACATGCTGACGCTGTTTGGCATGGTGCTGGCCATCGGCATCGTGGTGGACGATGCCATCGTGGTGATTGAAAACGTCGAACGCAATATGCACGTGCACAAGATGAACCCCAAGGAGGCGGCCAAACGCGCCATGGATGAAGTGGCCGGTCCCGTGGTGGCCATCGTGCTGGTGCTGTGCGCGGTGTTCATCCCGGTGGCATTCATGGGGGGAATCACTGGCCAACTCTACAAACAGTTTGCGATTACCATCGCCATCTCCGTGGTGATCTCCGGCCTCGTGGCCTTGACACTTTCGCCGGCCTTGGCGGCCCTGCTGCTCAAGCCCCAACACGGCGAAAAAAACGCTTTTTTCCGCTGGTTCGAGCGCAGCTTCGAACGCATGACCGAGGGCTACTCGCGCTCGGTGGCGTTTATGATCAAGCGCTTTGTCCTGGCGTTGTTACTCTTTGCCGGCATGATCGCTCTGATTCTGCTGATGGCGCAGCGCATTCCCAGTGCCTTCCTGCCACCGGAAGACCAGGGTTATCTGCTGGGGGCCGTGATCATGCCCGATGCCGCGAGTCTGGATCGCACCGGCGAGGTGGGCAAAGTAGCCAGTGACTTCTTCATGAACGATGAGGCCGTCGAGGGCGTCGCCATCGTTAACGGCTACAGCCTGCTCGACGGCCAGAACAAGAACAATGCCGGCGCCTTTTTCGTCGGGTTCAAGGATTTCGAGGAGCGCTACAAGGACTCGCAAACAATCAAGGAACAAAGTGCCCCTGCGGTGATTCAGAAAGCTGCCCGCGCTTTTTCCACGGTACAGGGCGGGATCATTCTTCCGGTCAATCCGCCATCCATTCCCGGCCTGGGCACTACAGGCGGCATGGAGGTATGGGTTCAAAGCAAGGGCGACGCCACCGTCGACCAATTGGCTGAGATGGTCGGCACCCTTGTCGCAAAAGCCAAACAGCGCCCGGAACTCGGCGCCATTACCTCCACCTTCAACGTGTTTTCCCGGCAATTGCTGGTCGACGTAGACCGAGAAAAGGCAGAGACGCTGGGGGTGCCGGTGGAAGACGTCTACAGCACCATGCAAACCATGTTCGGCTCTCTCTATGTGTCTCAATTCAATAAATTCAGCCGCCTGTGGCAGGTGATTCTGCAGGCTGAACCGAGCTATCGGCTCAAGGCCGAAGACTTGCAGCAGATTTACGTGCGCAGCAAAAACCTTGGGATGGTGCCGCTCAAAGCCCTGCTGACCACCCGCTACGTCACCGGTCCCGACCTGCTGACCCGCTTCAACAACTTCCCGGCGGTCAAACTCACCGCCAACGCCGCACCGGGCTACAGTTCCGGCCAAGCGCTCAAGGCCCTGGAAGAAATCAGCGCTGAGATCATGACCAACGACTACGCCCTGGCCTTGAGCGGCGAAGCCTTCGAGGAGAAAAAAAGCGGCGGAGCCTCCTCTCAGGTGTTCATCTTCGGCCTGATCATGGTGTTCCTGATCCTGGCGGCTCAGTACGAGAAATGGTCCCTGCCCGTCGGCGTATTGCTGGCGGTGCCCTTTGCATTGTTCGGTGCACTGCTTGCCGTCCTGATCCGGGGGTTAAGCAATGACGTCTACTTCCAGATCGGCTTGACCATGCTGGTGGCCCTGGCCGCCAAGAACGCCATCCTCATTTTCGAGTTTGCGGTACTGAACCGGGAAAACGGCATGTCCGCCTATGATGCGGCAATGACTGCCGCCAGGGAGCGCTTGCGGCCTATCGTGATGACGTCCCTGGCGTTCATTTTGGGTTGCGTTCCGTTGGCCATTGCCGTCGGGGCATCCGAAAACAGTCGACACTCCATCGGTACAGGTGTGATCGGCGGGATGCTGGCGGCGACCGTCATCGCCATCTTTTTTATCCCTCTCTTCTACTACCTCGTTGAACGTTTGACTGAGAAAAAAGGCGCGGTCAAACAGACAACCCCGCCGCCTTCGTTAATGTCGCCCGGGGAGATTCCCGGCGGCGCCCCCCTGCACAGACATGAGGGGGATTGAGATGCGCACACGCCATCTCCCGTTGTTGATTTGCCTGGGCCTGACGGGCTGTATGCTCGGCCCGGATTACCAGCGCCCTGCCACAGACACCCCTGCTGCCTATCGCTATGCGGAGCAGGAGGCCAACAATCTGTCCAACACCCTGTGGTGGGAACAGTTCAAGGATCCGGTCCTGAATGACTTGATCCGCAGTGCGCTGGTCGAGAATAAAGACATCAAGATTGCCGCCGCCCGGGTCGAGGAATTCCAGGGTCGTTACGGAGTGGTGCGCTCGCAGATGTTTCCTCAAGTCGGCGCCGGGGCGCAAGGTAGTCGCGCCAGGGCACCGCGCGACAACGGCCCGGTGCCATTGGATTCCGGCGTCGACCCGATTTACAAAAACTACCAGACGACCCTCAATGTGAGCTGGGAGTTGGACGTCTGGGGTCGTTTACGGCGGCTCAATGAGTCGGCGCGTGCTGACTTGCTGGCCTCAGAGGAAGGTCGACGTACGGTTATTCTGAGCTTGGTATCGTCGGTGGCATCCAGCTACATAGCGCTACGCGATCTTGACCGGCAACTGGAAATCGCCCGCACCACCGCCAAGGCCCGTGGCGACTCCTACGGAATTTTTAAACTGCGCTTTGGCGCCGGCACCATTTCCGAAATGGAACTGGCGCAAAACCTCTCCGAGTTCCAGCGCACCCAAGCTTCTGTATCGCTATTCGAGTCCCAGGTGGCGCAACAGGAAAACAATTTGGCGGTGCTGCTTGGACGCAATCCGGGACCCATCATCAGAGGCCGTGATCTGACGCAACTGACCCTGCCATCGGTCCCCGCCGGGTTGCCTTCGGACTTGCTGGAGCGACGCCCCGATCTACGTCAGGCCGAACTGGACCTGATCTCCGCCAATGCCCGTATCGGTGCCGCCAAGGCGCTGTACTTCCCGACGATATCCCTGACCGGGCTGTTGGGCTCAGTCAGTAACCAACTCTCGAATTTGTTCACCGGGCCGGCCGCCACCTGGTCCTATGGTGTCGCCGCGAGCATGCCCATTTTCACCGCTGGCGGGATCGCCGGTCAGGTCCAACAGACCGAGGCCTTTCAACAACAAACCTTGCTGGTCTATCAGCAGTCGATTCAATCAGCCTTCAGGGATGTTGAAAACGCGTTGGTGGCGGCGAGCAAATCCCGCGAGCAAATGGCTTCCCAAGCCAGTCAGGTCGAGGCGTTGCGTACTTACACCAGGTTTGCACGGCTGCGCTACGACAATGGATACACCAGCTACATAGAAGTCCTGGATGCCGAACGCAGCTTGTTCGATGCCGAGTTGAATTACACCCAAACCCGGGGTTCGGTGTTCACTGCCATGATCGATGTTTACAAGGCGACAGGCGGCGGTTGGGTGACCGAAGCGGACAAGCTGACGGCAACCGTCAGCGAAAAAAGACCATGATCAGAACGCCGCCCGCCAATATTCAATTGACGCGGCACAAGTGCACGAATCCGACACGCGGTATTAGGGCTATTGGAAAACAAGCCAGAAGGGTTGATTTGAATCAACAGTTTGCTGGTTATTCGAGTACAAGCTAACAAGCAGCAAGATCAACAGCATCAATTGCTACCGTCATCGTACTTAGAGAACAAAGGATGACTCTGCACAGGTCAGGATGATTGAAACCCTGTATCGCCGAGCGCCGTAAATGAACATTTATATAGAAAAAGATCCTGCACAGAATCTCTGGTGGGTTCACATGGATCTGTGGATTGCAAGTTTCCGCAGCCTTACTGAAGCTGAATCATTTGTTGAGCGATTGAGTTCGAGAATGAATGCACCTCATTCTCTGGGAGCGACTGGGAACAATTCTCTGTCACCAGAAACGTTTCCTAATAGTCAGCCGCTCGATCAGCACGCTGTATCTGGCTCGGTAAAAAAACTTTCTCACGCTTGATACACAAGGCTCATCAGGGTGCTAAAAAAAATATCGACGGACCAAGATGGGTCTATACCCAACAGCTTTCTGGCCTCTGCTGCTTTCTCACGAGCTTTCGCGAGACTTACTTCGGGGCTCCCGTCCAGCCCCATGTCTCGGCTCTTGCCGGCAATCTTGTAGCGAAAGATCTAACTGGCGCCACCGGAACGGCCGACTTTCAAGTAAAGGCCGTCGCCATCATTGGTCATTCCAGCCAACCCGATCCTGATTATTTTCTCTACGGTTTTTGTCGTCAGTGATGCCATCAGTCACCTCCTGTTTAAAGGATGATGACTCAATCCAGATGAGTCTCAGCCCAGACCTTGGCCTCGGTGAGACGTGCTTGCGAACACGATCGATGTAATCGGCCAGGGCCGGACGGGTCATGAACAGCGAGCCTTTCATCGCCAGCATCACCGGGTCGAAGGCCGGAATCGGACCGGATGCCGTGCCGACGCACACCATCAGGCCACGACGCTTGAGCGAATCCAGCGAACCCATGAAGGTGTTCTTGCCGACGCTGTCGAACACCACGTTGCCCCCCCGCCATCAGTCAACTCGCGCACGCGCTGGGCGACATCTTCGTGGCTGTAATTGATGACATGGTCGCAGCCATGGGCCCGGGCAATTTCACCCTTGACCTCGGTGGACACGGTGCCGATGACGGTCAGGCCGAGCAGCTTGGCCCACTGCGAAACAATCAGGCCCACGCCACCGGCAGCGGCGTGCAGCAGAATGCTGTCGCCGGCCTTGAAATCGTAAATGCGCCGCATCAGGTACGACGACGTCAGGCCGCGCATGGTCATGGCCGCGGCGGTCTCGAAACTGATGGTTTCCGGCAGTTTGATCAACGGCGCGGCCGGGATCAGACGCTCGGTGCTGTAGGCCCCCAATGTATTGAGAAAACCGGTATAGGTGACGCGGTCACCCACACGGACATTGGTCACCCCCTCGCCAATGGCCTGGACCACACCGGAGGCTTCAACCCCCATGCCGTTTGGCATCGGGATCGGGTAAGTGCCATTGCGAAAGTAGGTGTCGGCATAGTTCAGGCCAACCGCCACATGACGAAGACGAACCTGGCCTGGACCGGGGTCGCCAACTTCGACCTCCTCATAACGGAGGACTTCGGGACCACCGGTTTCGTAGAAGCGTACGGCTTTGGCCATTTTTTCTTATTCTCCAGTCTGCAAGATGGGCGTGCTGCGCCGAATTGCGCTGATTGGACTGTAGGACGCCGCCTGGCGAGTCGCTTCTCATCAGGCGACAATGGCTTTTCATTTCATGACAACTACCTGCCTGTACGAATCCCGGAAACGAAAAAGCCCGGGAAGTGGGCCGTAATAGTGTTCACTTAGGGGTGGGTACATATCCGTTTCTGCGGTCACGGCTGCTATCGGTTTCGCTTTTACAGCGAGTCACTTTGAAAAGCGCAAAGTAACCAAACGCTCTTGCCCCTTCCGTTCGGTGCCTCGCCCAGGCATGGTCAGATCCTCGGAATCGACCAGTGCCAGTTAAAAACTGTTACCTATGTGCTTGAACTGTTTTGTTACCTATGTGGGTGAGTCATACCGGGGCAAAGCCTTTTGGTTCCTTTTTGGCGTTTGAAAAAGGGACTCGCTTTAAGAGCGAAACCGTAATCAGCCATCACCGCAGAAACGGATATGTACATAACCTCCCGCAAACAAAAATGCCCGGCAAAGGCCGGGCATTCCAGACGCGAACTCAATCGGGCGCTAGTTTGTGTAACCCAGTTTCGCTGCCTTGCTTTCCTGCCCCTGCCCCTGCCCACGCGTCGCCAGGCAGTAATACAACGGACAAGTCACCACCAAACCTACCAGCCACGAAAGGTCGGCGCCCTCCACCAGGTTGGCATACGGCCCGACATACAACGACGTATTGGCAAACGGCAGCTGCACAATAATCCCGATGAAATACGCAACGATCGCATGCAGATTGAAGCGCCCGTAGATCCCGCCATCCGCACGGAAGATCGAGGCAATGTCATAGCGGCCACGCTTGATCAGATAGAAGTCAATCAGGTTGATCGACGCCCAAGGCACCAGCACCAGCAACAGCGCCAAAATCAGGCCGATGAACTGGGAGATGAAATCCGCGGAAGCGCCCAATGCGACAAAACAGCAACCCGCCAGCACGACACTCGACAACACCACGCGAACTTTGATGCTCGGCGTCCACTGACTGGCGAAGGTCTGGATCGAGGTGATGATCGACAGCACCGCGCCATACAGATTCAAGGCGTTGTGGCTGATGATGTTGAGCAGAAACAGCACCATCAAAATCGGTCCCAACCAACCGGTGGACTGCTTCACTGCAGCCATCGCTTCGGTGCCTTCCGGAGTGGCCAGCACCGCCACCGCACCAAAGGTAAACGACAGAATAGTGCCCAGGGTCGCGCCCAGATACGTGGCGAAGAACGGACGGGCAATCCCGATATCCGCCGGCAGGTAACGCGAGTAGTCCGACACATAAGGCGAGAAGCTGATCTGCCAGATGATCCCCAACGACACCGTGGCCAGCCAGCCCGACAGGTCGAAACCGCCGCGGGTGAAGAAGTCCGCCGGCAAGTCATGGGCGAAGATGTAAAGGAAACCGGCGAGCAAGGCACTGCCCATGACCCAGGTCCCGATGCGGTTAAGGGTGTGAATGAAACGGTAACCGATCACTCCGATCGCGGTGGCGCTCAAGGCGCCGATGAGGATGCTCGCCGGCACCGGAACCGAAGGCGCGATGCCGACAATGGACTTGCCGGCCAGCACGATGTTGGAGATGAAAAAACCGATGTAGATGATCGCCGCAAAGAACACGATCAACAGCGCACCGTAACGGCCGAACTGGCCGCGGCTCTGCACCATTTGCGGAATCCCCATGCGCGGACCTTGCGCCGACGCCAGGGCTATCACCAGACCACCGACCATGTGCCCGAGAGCAATCGCCAGCAGTCCCCAGAACAGGTCGAGGTGGAACACTTGAACCACCATGGCGCCGGTCACGATGGGCAACGGCGCGATGTTGGTACTGAACCATAAAGTGAAAAGGTCGCGGGCCTTCCCGTGGCGTTCCGCGAGTGGGACGTAGTCGACCGTGTGATTCTCGATCAGGGGGTCTTGCCGGGACATCTGGGACATGTGCATGAACTCTAGTTTGTCTGATCTTATAGTTGTACGAAGCCAAACCGGGGGGGCTCTTTGGCCGCCCCTCAGATGCCGATCATATTATGGTATTCCAAGTTTTTAACAAGACTGATCCGGTCTTTGAGAGCCCATCTGATCCGCAATCACACTGCATAAACGCGCCCAAGACCTAGGGCAAAACCCCGTAAACATTGACTTAAAGACCGAAGGCGTACGTTTATCGGGTCGAAAAAAAAGCCCTTGCAAACTATGTATTACGGTATACCATCAGACCTACAAACACATAAAAACCCGCATTACACCGCCAGAGGACCGTCCCATGATCGATGCCGCCATCTACAAACAAGTGATGGGTTCGTTTCCTTCCGGGGTGACTGTGATTACCACGCTGGATGACGACGGCCACATCGTCGGCCTGACCGCCAGCGCCTTCAGCTCGCTGTCCATGGACCCGGCCCTGGTGCTGTTCTGCCCCAACTACAGCTCCGATTCCTATCCAGTGCTGATCAAGAACAAACGCTTTGCCATTCACGTCCTGTCTGGCGGCCAGCAGAGCGAAGCCTATGCCTTCGCACGCAAAGGCAAAGACAAGGCGCAAGGCATCGAATGGACCTTGAGCGAGCTGGGCAACCCGATTCTGGCCAACGCCACGGCGGTGATCGAATGCGAGTTGTGGCGCGAGTATGAAGGGGGTGACCACGCGATCATGGTCGGCGCGGTGAAGAACCTGATCGTGCCCCAGCACAACGCCGGGCCCCTGGTGTATTGCCACGGCAAAATGGGCGCCCTGCCCGTGCTCGCCTGATCCAGAAAATATTGTGCGCATAGTGCGAATTTCTATACTCCAATAATCAGCCAGCCGACTCCCGATCGACTGGCCAACAACAAAAGATCCGAGGTAAGCGTCATGAAGTTTTCCCTGTTCGTGCACATGGAACGTTGGGACGAAAGCGTCAGCCACCGTCAGCTGTTCGAAGACTTGACCGAACTGACCCTGATGGCCGAAGCCGGCGGTTTCAGCACCGTCTGGATCGGCGAACACCACGCCATGGAATACACCATCTCGCCGAGCCCGATGCCGCTGCTCGCCTACCTGGCCGCCAAAACCACCACCATTCACCTCGGCGCTGGCACCATCATTGCGCCGTTCTGGCACCCGTTGCGGGTCGCCGGCGAATGCGCGCTGCTGGACGTCATCAGTAACGGTCGCATGGAAGTCGGCCTGGCCCGTGGCGCTTATCAGGTGGAGTTCGATCGCATGGCCGGCGGCATGCCCGCTTCCTCCGGCGGCCAAGCGTTGCGCGAAATGGTTCCGGTGGTGCGCGCCCTGTGGCAAGGCGATTACGCCCACGATGGCGATATCTGGAAATTCCCGACCTCCACCAGCGTACCGAAGCCGATCCAGAAGCCTAACCCGCCGATGTGGATCGCCGCCCGCGACCCGGACTCGCATAACTTCGCCGTGGCCAACGGCTGCAACGTCATGGTCACGCCGCTGATGAAGGGCGACGAAGAAGTCCTCGACCTGAAGAACAAGTTTCAGGCGGCCCTGGACAACAACCCGGACGTGCCACGCCCGCAACTGATGGTCCTGCGTCACACCCACGTCCACTCGGCCGATGACCCGGAAGGCTGGAAAGTCGGGGCCAAGGCGATCTCGAAGTTCTATCGCACCTTTGATGCCTGGTTCGGCAACAAGGAAGTGCCGGTCAACGGCTTCCTGGCGCCGAGCCCGGAAGAGAAGTTCGCCGAACGTCCGGAGTTCAAACTGGAGAGCCTGCACAAGACCGCCATGATCGGCACCCCGGAAGAAATCATCCCGCGCATCAAGTATTACCAGGAACTGGGCGTCGACGAGTTCAGCTTCTGGTGCGATAACAGCTTGCCCCACGCGGAGAAGAAAAAATCCCTGGAGCTGTTTATCAAACACGTGGTCCCGGCGTTCCGCTGAGTCCGCTGCCCTGCCCCTCGGACGCGAAGCCGGGGGGGCCGACTGACGTGTAGGGTCGATTCCAATAATTGTCGGGTTGCTCGTGCCCGCCCTCAGCTGCCTTGCCATTCATCGATAACACTCAACAATCAAAAATACTTGCCGACAGTCAGGACAATGCCCCTTCGTCTGGGGATCCTGGAATGTGTAGCAGCGGATTAAAGCTGATGAAAGATATCTATCTACTGATCGAGCACGGCATCGATCAGGGCGAAGTGTATGTACTGGGCTATTTCGATGATGAACGCAAGGCTAAGGAAGTCGCCGAGGAGAAGGAGTGGGAGACGTATCGCGCCAGCTTGAAAGCCGAGCATGCATGGTCCAGCCACAAGCCGTTGGCCCCGGATAAAACAGCTTATCGGCGTTTCTGGATCAAAGCGGTTTCCAGGTTTGAGCGCGTACCTGTTCCGAGATCCTCGGCGGTCCACTGAAATTGAGCAAATGCCGAATTTCAGGCAAAAAAAATCCCAGGCAGCTGATGGACGCCTGGGACTCAAAATGCATAAACCGTGGTGGTGAACGCGGGGCGAATATTACTTAATATTTCCGTCTGTAACAATATATTTTGATTCACTATTCAGTTACTAAAACGTCCAACTCATTAAATATCCACACATTTTTTATGGACGAGCGACGAAAAGGACTGATCTAGAGGTACCAGCGATACTCCCGCGCACTGATGTCCTGCAGGAATGCCAAATGGTCCTGGCGCTTGTTTTCGCAGTAGACATCTAAAAATTCTGCCCCCAAACCCTCGCGCAGTTGCACGTTGTTTTGCATCGAACGCACGGCCTCCAGCATCTCCAGCGGGAAGTCGATTCCGCTGCCACGATCTTCGTTTAGGGATGCAATCGGTTCACGGCCCACTTCCAGCCCTTGCTCCAGCCCGACCAGAATCGCCGCCAACACGAGATAAGGATTGGCATCCGCGCCCGCCAGGCGATGTTCAATGCGCAGATTTTTAGCGTCCGACTCAGGCACCCGCAGGCAAGCGTCACGATCTTCAAAGCCCCAACTGGCGCGCGTCGCGACATTCACCGTGCCGCTCAAGCGCCGCATTGCGTTGTGATTCGGTGCAAAGATCGGCATGCAATGCGGCAACACTTCAAGGCAACCGGCCACTGCATGGCGCAGCGCCTGTTGATCGTTAGCCGCCAACAGGTTGGTTCCCGCCTCGTCGTAAAGGCTCACATGCACATGCATGCCGCTACCGGGGTGCTGCAAGTAGGGTTTTGCCATGAAGCTGGCGCGGTGGTTGTGTTTGAGGGCCACCCCCCGTGTGCTGCGGCAGAACAGGGCCGCCCAGTCGGCCGCACGCAGGCCGTCGTCAAGGTGACCGAAATTGATCTCGAACTGGCCCGGGCCCAGCTCCGCAGTGATCACTGTGGCATCGATGCCTTGCGCCCGCGCCGTCTCGACCATGTCATCGAGTACCGGTGAAAATCTCGACAGCCGTTCGATGTGCATATTCGGCTGATCATCGGCATCGTCCGTCAGCTGATCGCGAGGGAACTGTGGCAAGCCGTCACGTAGCTGGCGATCGAACAGATAGAACTCCAGTTCGAACGCGACCACAGGAAATATCCCTTTTCGGCCGAGGCGCTCGAGCACCTGCGCCAACACTTCACGCGGCTCGAAAACGATAGGCTTTTCAGTACCGCTTGAGGTAATCAGCATTTGCCCCAGCAGTTGTTTTTCCCAGCTCACGGGCTTGAGCGTACCGGGCACCAGGCGGCGTGGAGCATCCGGGTCGCCGTCGTTGAAACAGTAGTCGCCGATTTTGAACAGACCACCCTGCGTACCCAGCAACACACAGTTTTGCGGCAGCTTGAGCGCGCTGCCGGCGGCGACCTTCTCGAGCATTTCTATCGGGTAGCGCTTACCGTAAAAATGCCCGGGGATGTCCAGGGAAATCAGGTCAACGTAACGCACCTGCGGGAAGCGCTGACGAAACGCGCGAACCTCAGCAACCAGATCAGAGCAGACAGCATCCATCGTTAGTGTTCCTTGTTGTTTTATCAGGTGTAAACCCAAAGCACCCGGGTGAGCTGATCCGAGAGGTTGCCGTAGCGACAATGCGTATGACTGGCCAGTTGAAAACTGTCGCCGGTGCGCAATGTCACCGGCTTATTGTCATCCAGCCACAGCGTCAATTCCCCCTCGAGGACATAGCCACCCTGCTCCGAGCTGTCGTTCATGTGCCGATCACCACTACTGGCGCCAGGCTCCAGTTGGCTTTCAAGCATTGAAAAGGACGCCCTCATCTTCGGAGAGACGAGGATGTCGGTAATCCCGTCGGCGTAATACAGCGTGCGTCGCTCATCCGGACGGGTCACCCACGGCAATGCCATGGGCTTGGGCAAGCTGTAGAAATAGGTAGTCGGCACGCCGAGTGTTTCGCTGATGGCGGTCAAGTCCGCCACCGTGGGACGTGACAACCCCCGCTCGACTTGCGAGAGAAACCCGACCGAACGACCGATTTTGTCCGCCAGGTCTTTCAGCGTGTATTTTTTGTGTTTGCGCAGGTCCTGGATCAGGATCGCCAGCGCCGAGATTTCTTCTTGCATGTCCATCTGAAGGCTTCCAGAAATTGATGTTTCAAAGGCTGTCGCGCAGCCGATACCAGGCTTTGCCGATAGCTTCCAGCGGTGCTGCCAAATACTTTCCACCGGGAAAGCTGCCATTGAACAAACCCTGGTACAACGCCAGCTCATCCGGCTGGCCAAGTATCGCGTCGGACACGGCACGCGCCCCGGCCAATGTCGGCAGCACGCCATGTCCGGAGTAACCCTGTAGCCAGTACAGATCGCCACGTCGACCGATGTCAGGCGTGCGCTTGAGGGTCAGATCGATGTGGCCTCCCCAGGCAAAGTCCAGTTCGACGCCCTTGAGCTGGGGAAACACGCGCTCCAGATAGGGCCGTGTCGCAGCGGCGATGTCCTTCGGCATGCCGCCCAGGTAAGTGCAACCACCACCGAACAGCAGGCGGTTGTCCGGCGTGCGGCGGAAATAATCGAGGACAAACTGGTTGTCGGTGACGCACACATTGCTGGGTAGCAGCGCGGTCGCCTGTTGCTCTGAAAGTGGCGCGGTGGCCACCTGATAAGTGCCAACCGGTAACACGCAACTCGAAAGCTTCGGATCGAGCCGATCAAGGTAGGCGTTACACGCCAGCACCAGCACGTCAGCGCGAATGCGACCGCGCTCAGTGGTGACCACATAACGATCGCCTTCTTCGTGATAACTCAACGCCTTGCTCTGTTCATGAATGCGTCCACCGGCCTGTTCAATCGCAGCGGCCAGGCCGAGCGCCAGTTTCAGCGGATTCAAATGCCCGCCTTCAGGATCGAACAGACCCGCCTGGTAGCGCTCACTGGCGACCCAATCAGGCAACGCCTCGCGCGAAATAAACTGCAATCCATCGTGGCCCCACTTGTGACTGGCCTCGTGTTGCCATTCCGTCAGCAGACTCACCCGACGCGGCATCACCGACGTCCAGAGGTGGCCGGGCCGATAGTCACAATCGAAACCATGGCGCGCGGGCAAATCTCGCAACTCCTGTGCAGCCCAGCGCATGCTGTCCCATAACCGGCGCGCGCGCTCATAACCCAGCGCTGCCTCCAACGGTGGCATGTCACACGACCAACCGAGAATGGCCTGACCGCCATTGCGCCCCGAGGCGGCCCAGGCCACCCGACTGGCTTCCAGTAACGTCACGCGCTTACCGGCCAGGGCCAGACGCAACGCCGTATGCAATCCACTGAAGCCGGCCCCGATGATCAACACCTCGGTATCCTGCTCGCCTTCAAGAACCGCTCGATCCACCAAGCGATCCGCGCAGGTGTGGGCGTAATAGCTGGCGACGTGCTGGGTAGATTGCTGAAACATGCAGGCCTCGTGAATTTTTATACTTTTATTTTCATGAAAAAGTACACGTTAAATTTCACGAAGACAACCGGTCAAGGCACAAAAAAAATCCCGCCCAGGAAAACCCGGGCGGGATTTTTTCTAAGCGGCAGCGTTATCGAAGCAACGCTGCCGACGTTTCAGGCGACAGGAATCATCGGATCCGCCGAAGCCAGCGCAGTGACACGATCAGCCGCGGGCGGGTAGATCCACATCGTGTTGATCTGGGTCTTCAACGCCTTGGCTTCCTCCTTGATCAACTTCACCTGGCGGTCCCAACCTTCGGTGTAGACCGCTCCCCAGGCACCCAGATCCAGACAGGTCACGTAGTTAGGCTGGCTGTACGGGGTCGGGTCCACGCCCAGAATCTGTACGGCAACGTTGTTACCGGCATGACGACCCAGCGAGATAGCGCGCTGGCAGGTCATCAGTGCGAAGTTGCCGATGTCATCGCTGGCGGCGATGGAAGACGCCCTCGCCCAGCAGACCATTCTTGATCTCGCCAGGAAGGTCGGACAAAAAGCGCCGGCGCAATTCAGTGCTCAGGTGGACAACTGGATGAACGATCGTCGGGAAAAGAAAACCAGTGCGAGCACTCAGTCAAGCGACGACCCGATCATCCAGGTGACCGATCCGACTAAACCTTACAGACAATCACGCACTGCCTGACGCAACGCCCCGGATTTCGCCCAGGGCGGCCCCTGATAAAGCGATATGTGACTGCCACCCTTCGATTTCACGATATCCACAATCTCGTCGGCCGTAATGATGCTCGGTGCCTTGACCCTGTAGCCATTGGAAATCGCCGATTGGGTCGTGTTGGGTATCTCGTGCTGCCACGCCGGCAGAACGCACGCGGCATAGTCTTTAGGCGCCTTGTTGCTGTACTTGCTGAGATTGGGCTCACCTGGCACCAAGGACGCGGGCAACGAACAGCCCGCCAGCAACGCTAACCCTACGCCCCCAATCAATTTGCGCATGACGCTTCCTTAACCCGAAAAAAGGGAATGTAGCGTGTCGCTGTCCAGACATCCATCTGTTGCACTCACCTTAGCAAGGGGCGTTGTGATCACCGGGATCCGGATACGACCTCTCGTTCAGATAAGTCATCCATCTTTCATACGCTTCATGCTGCCATTGAGTGACCCGCTCCCATTCCGGGCCGCTCAGCTGATGTGCAGAAATCAGTTTCATCATTTCCGTGGTGGCCGCGTCCAGATCAACCATCAGTTCATGGGCATGAAATCTAAAGTCATCAGTAGTCGTCATTGGTGGTTGCCTCGCCCTAGCAAAAATTCACTACCTCACTACGACATCAGATCTGCGGGTTCACGTTCATTTTCCCGACAAAAGGCTGCACCAACGGCTCAGACGAACAAAACGCCCTGATCCGGGAAATGGGACTAAAATTTCGTAGCAGAGATTGGCAGGAGGTCATCATGTGGCTTAACGAATCTGAAAACGAACTTCGGCGTGACCTGCAAGGTGTTGCGTCGGATTTGAGATGGTCAGCGGTAGAGCTTTTGCGCATCGCAGAGCAGCTACGCCTGGCCGGCAATGATGTGGATGCGCAAGCAACCCTAAAGCTGTGCGAGTTGTTTCAGGGAGATGAAGAACGACTGAAGGGTTATGCCGAGGAAGTGAAAGCCAAGATTATCACTCGAACGAAAGCTCAATAGCAGGAGCACGGCCATGTACAAGCCTCTATGCGCGCTGGCCGTTGTACTGGCCGCGTCGGGTGGCTGCAGCACCGAATCAAGTATCTATCGTGATCAGCCGCTGGTCGCAAAGGTCGAGACTGGCATGAGCAAGGATCAAGTCCAGCAGATTGGCGGCCAGCCTTTATCCATAACGGATCGCACCGTTGAGCCTGGCACTTGCTTTGACTACAAGCTGACGCAGGCCGGCCATCAGCAGACGTACAACGTCAGTTTCGATGGCAGGGGCAAGGTCGACCATACAAGCTTCATGACCTGCGCGGAATGGAGCCACGCGCAGCAAAAAGCCCGAGAGCCTTCCCGCAGTACCGGCGGCGGTTATTAGTCCAGGACTTCAGCGCCCAGCAAAGAAAAGCCCCGGCGAACCGGGGCTGCAAGTGCGCTATTTATCTGATTTCTGGCTGCGTGCAGGCCGACTTGCCCTGGCCTTGTAGCCGGGAAGAGCGGCCGCAAAGGCCAGTGCTTCCTCTCTACTGCCAAAGGCTCCAAGCCGGTCACCTTTGGTGCACACCCGCCATGGGCCGTTGTTCACGCTGAGTACGTCATAACCGTTCATGTGCATTTTGGTCAGCATCGGAACGCTCATAGTCACCTCCATTTCGGCAGTGATGATCCTGGATTCACTTGAATACCTTACACCCGACCTTCCCTGAAGTGCCAACCAGACGTCGCGCCAGGATTCCGACATCCGGTTGCACTTTGAACCTCGTCCATCACTCCAACCATTGAGACAGACACCCCGGCTCGAATATTGCATTTTTATGACTGATTTATGACAAGCGGCAATTGGGTAACACATGAAAGTACGCGCGACCGTCATTTGCGAGCAGGACCGGCACATTCTCCTGGTGCGCAAGCCAAGGAGTCGCTGGATGCTGCCCGGCGGAAAGGTTGAGCCTGGTGAAGCCATTGCCGACGCCGCCACGCGAGAACTTCAGGAAGAGACCGGGCTTGGGGTCGACGGGTTGCTGTACCTGATGGAGTTGCAAACGGCCAGCACCCGACACCATGTGTACGAAGCCACAGTGGCGAACGCGGATGAGGCCCGTCCGCAAAACGAAATTTTCGATTGCATCTGGTATCCGCTGGACGCGATCCAGAACCTGAACACAAGCGACGCCACGCTCAAAATCATCAAAGCGTTTCAGCGTCGCTTGTAAATGGATCAACCCTGGTCGCCGCCACCGACCGGCATGATCATGCCGGTGATATAAGACGCTTCGTCGCTGGCCAGAAACAGAATAGCGCTTGCCTGCTCATCCAGCGTGCCATAGCGCTTCATCAAACTGCTGTCGAGCGTCTGGTCGACAATCTGCTGATACCAGACCTTCTCTTGCTCGCTCTGATCGGCGCTGTTGCGCGGAATGACCCGCGGCGGCGCTTCGGTGCCACCGGGCGCGGTGGCATTGACCCGAATCCCGCGACCGGCGGTTTCGAAGGCCAGGCAAGCGGTCAGCGCATTGACCCCACCCTTCGCCGCACCGTACGGCACGCGATTGACACTGCGCGTGGCGATGGAGGAAACGTTGACGATGGCGCCACTTCCCTGTTCAAGCATGAACGGCAACGCGGCGTGACAGCACCACAGCGTCGGGAACAGCGAACGGCGCACTTCAGCCTCGATCTGCGACGCTTCGTAATGCTCAAAAGGCTTGGTCCAGATCGTCCCGCCCACATTATTGACCAGCACATCCAGACGCCCGAAACGCTCGACGGCGGTTTGCATGACGCGGCTGCATTCGCTGTATTGCTCAAGATCGGCGGTCAGCGCGAGCACCTGGCTGCCCTGCCCCAATTGCTGCTGAACCTCGAACACCAGCTCGGAGCGATCGACCAGAATCAACCGCGCACCTTCCGCCGCCATGCGCTCGGCAACGCGCCGACCGATACCTTGGGCAGCGCCGGTGATCAGCGCGACTTTTTCGTGGAATCTGTTCATGTCTCTCTCCCACAACAGCGCGACTCAGGCCGCGCTGGCGGCAAATTTCTCGTAGTAAAAGTTTGTCGGCGCAATGCCTTTTTCACGGATGAACTGGCTGACCGCCTCGACCATCGGCGGCGGGCCGCACAGGTAGACATCGACGTCGCCTTCGTTCAAATGCTGCGGCTCGATGTGTTGAGTCACGTAGCCCTTAAGCGGGTGCTGACTGTCCGGGTTGGCGACGCAGGCACTGAAGCTGAAGTTCGGAATTCGCGCAGCAAACGCTTCGAGTCGATCCATTTCCACCAGATCAAAATCGTTGGTCACGCCGTAGATCAAATGCAGCGGATGTTCACTGCCCTGCTCGGCGATTTTTTCCAGCATTGCCGTGAACGGTGCCAGCCCCGTACCGCCGGCCAGCAGCAACAACGGACGGCGAATGTCGCGCAGGTAGAAACTGCCCAACGGCCCGGCCAGGCTCATGCTGTCGCCGGCCTTGGCCATGCCGGTGAGGAAGCTGCTCATCAAGCCACCGGGCACGTTACGGATCAGGAAACTGACCTCGCCGTCGCGCTGCAACGAGCTGAACGAATAGGCGCGGGTCTGCTCGCTGCCGGGAATCCCGAGGTTCACGTATTGCCCCGGCAGGAACGCCAGTTTGCTCAGGGCTTCGCCCTTGATCGACAGCGCGATGGTGCTGTCGGACAGCTGGCGCACGGCACTGATAGTCGCGTCGTAACTGGTCTGACGGGTGCGGCACACCTCGGATGAGGTCGGCACGCGCACCACACAATCGCTCTGGGCGCGCATCTGGCAGGTCAGGACGAAACCTTGCTCGGCCTCTTCCGCGCTGAGCGCATCTTCGATGTACTCCTCGCCCAAATCATAACGGCCGGCCTCGGCGAAACATTTGCAGGTGCCGCAAGCGCCGTCGCGGCAATCCAGTGGAATATTGATGCCTTGGCGATACGCGGCATCGGCCACGGTTTCGCCGACATTGGCGTCGATGAATCGGGTGACGCCGTCTTCAAAATTGAATGCGATGGAATGAGTCATGACCGCTGCCTCACAGGTGGTAGACATCGATGACCTGGCGAACGTAATCGTTCTTCAGGATCACTTTCTTGGCCTTGATCAGCGGGTTTTCACCGCGCACATCGAGGGTGTAGAAACTGCTGCCGAAATAGCTGTCGACGGTCTTGTAGCGAAAGCTCAGGGTGTGCCAGTTGAAGCGCACCTTGCAGAAGCCGTCGGCCTGTTCGAGCAGCTCGATGTTGCTGATGTTGTGCGAGGTGCGGGTGTCCGGCATGGTGGCGCTGGAACGCTCGGTCTTGATGCGGAAGACGCGGTCTTCCAGACCGGTGCGGTTGCCGTACCAGATCAGCGAGATTTCCCGCTGCGGGTCTTCGGTCAACTCATCGTTGTCGTCCCAGGACGGCATCCAGAACGTCACGTCCGGGGCGTACAACTCAAGCCATTCGTCCCATTGTCGGTCATCGAGGTAGCGCGCTTCGCGGTAGAGAAAATCGCGTACGGCGTCATAGGTGATGGTCATTGCACGGCCTCCACAGGAATCAGTTCGGACTGCTCTGCGGCCAAGGCCTTGAGCATGGTCTGCTGCCAATACTTGTGTTGCAGCACGAACAGACCTTCGTCTTCGGTGCGCACACCGCTGAGCAGCGGATGCAGGTCGATTTCCTTGGCCGCCTCATCGGCGCCTTCGATCCAGTGTTCGGCGCCACGGGACATGTCGTTCCAGGCGGTCACGCTGCCCTGATAACTGGTCTGGCAGGAACGAAACTCTTCCAGGTCGTCCGGGGTGGCCATGCCGCTGACGTTGAAGAAGTCTTCGTACTGACGAATCCGGCTCGAACGGGCGTGGTCGCTTTCGCCTTTGGGGGCGATGCAGTAAATGGTGATTTCCGTGCGGTTGACCGAGATCGGCCGGGCGATACGGATCTGCGAACTGAACTGGTCCATCAGGTACACGTTCGGGTACAGGCACAGATTGCGCGAGTTCTCGATCATCCAGTCGGCGCGGGCCTTGCCGAAGTCCTGGGCCAGTTCATCGCGACGCTCGTACAGCGGACGGTCCTCGGGGTTGGCCCAACGGGTCCAGAGCAACATGTGGCCCTTGTCGAAGGAATAGAAACCACCGCCCTGCTTGGCCCAACTGCCGGCACTCATGGTCGGGTTGCAATCGCCGGCCTCGCGCTGCTTGCGCTGGTTCTGAGTGGCAGCGTAGTTCCAGTGCACGGAGCTGACGTGATAGCCGTCGGCGCCGTTTTCGGCGGTGAGTTTCCAGTTGCCTTCGTAGATGTAGCTGGAGGAACCGCGCAGCACTTCCAGGCCATCGGCGGACTGGTCGACGATCATGTCGATGATCTTCGCCGACTCGCCCAGGTGTTCAACCAGTGGGACTACGTCGGCCTTGAGGCTGCCAAACAGAAAACCGCGATATGACTCGAAACGCGCAACTTTGGTCAGGTCGTGGGAGCCTTCGCAGTTGAAGCTCGACGGGTAGCCCGCTTCGGCCGGATCCTTGACCTTGAGCAGCTTGCCGGAGTTGTTGAAGGTCCAGCCGTGGAATGGGCAGGTGTACGAGCTCTTGTTTCCGGACTTGTGCCGGCACAGCGTCGCGCCACGATGGCTGCAGGCGTTGAGGAACGCATTGAGCTCACCGTCCTTGTTGCGCGCGATGAAGATCGACTGGCGCCCCATGGTGGTGGTGTAGAAGTCGTTTTTGTTGGGGATCTGGCTTTCGTGGGCCAGGTACAGCCAGTTGCCTTCGAAGATGTGCTGCATCTCGAGATCGAACAGCCGCGGGTCGGTGAACATCTCGCGCTTGCAGCGGTAGATGCCTTGTTCTGGATCGTCCTCAAGCAGGGATTGAAGATATTCGGGTCGCAGGGTCATGGCCGCCGCCTCCATTGTTATTGTTCAGGCAAGGCTCATGCTAGGACGGGGCAATGGGGTGGACTATCCGCTGGGTGCAGACCTTTATCCGTTTAGTGCAGAACGTATTTTCGGAATCGGACTACATAACTGCTTACAACTTCTGCCATAGACTGCCCGCCTGACTACAAGGAGTGGTTCTATGGCTAATCACGGTTACATGACCATAAACGGAAAAGCTCAAGGATTGATTTCAGCGGGCTGTTCAACCCAGGACTCTATCGGCAACAAGTATCAGGCAGCGCACACCGATGAAATCATGGTGCTCTCCTACAGCCACAACATCGCCAATATCGGGAACATCAAAAAGTCGACGCATAGTCCGATCATCATCACAAAAGCCGTCGATAAATCATCACCGCTGCTTGCTCAAGCGCTTTCAAACAGAGAAGAAATCAACTGCACGATAAGTTTCTATCGCGTGTCGGCTTTTGGCATGCAGGAAAAGTTTTATACCGTTTCGATCAATGGCGGAGTTATTGCCGACCTGACGCTTGAAATGCCTCATGCCATTTTTCAAAACGACGCCGAGCCCCAGGAACAGGTGGCTATTCGTTACCGCGACATTACCTGGACCCACCACCTGGCAAAAACCGCGGGTTACAGCTCGTGGGGCGATGAAGGATGAGTCCGAATCGTCATGAGCAATGGGAGGTCAACAGTGCCGCGGGCAAACTGGTGGGGCAAGCTCGCACTCTTGGTACCCGTCATCTTGCGCAAGGTATGCTGCGTGAACGGTTCAATCGAGAAGTCGCCTTTTATGCAAAGCGCGTTGCGGACGATGTTGCGCAGGGCAACATAACTCCGGAGCAAGGCATACAGGCGCTTGTGCAAGAACAACGAGACCTGCTTAGCCAATCGCAAGCCGTTACGCGAAAAGCTCAGGGCGCGATCAATGAACGGGTTAAAAGAATCCCGAACTCAACGCTCACACAGCCTTCATTAAAACCCGACCCGGAACGCTTATTGCGCTTTGTCCATGCTCAAAGCCTCGAGTCGACGACCGCGAATTCGCCCGACGCATTGAGGGCAACCTCTTCGCCGCATCCAGTCTCGGACTTGAAGTTTTTTCCTCAAGAGCAATGGCCTGCGGCCGTCCCACAAGAAGAACCAGGGTTCTACGTCGTCCCCAGGAGCACTACCGCTGACAAACTGGAAGCTCAGCTTTTCACTTCAGCCTCCCACGCCGTCATCGCCAAATTCAAGGCCCTGAATCCGAATCTGGATAAGGTAAAAGCCGGGACGATGATTGTTCTCAGCGATCCGAACAACCAGCAATGTACCTTCGAAGAAGCGCTGTTGATGCAAGCGGCGGGTAATGTAAATAGAGCCCTGGAGCCTCTCAGTTCAGAAGAGGCCGATTTCATGGCGCGTCACTATGATGAGATTGCATTCTTTCTTTCGAAGGGCTCACTCGGTGCCAGCTTCGGACTTTCCATGTTCGCGAAGAACCTGGACGACGTGAATGTCATTCTGCGTGACATCGAGAGTTTGCATACTCGGACTTTCCAGGCCAATGATCACTTGAACACCGCCGAGTTTTACTCCGAACGTAAGCGCCTGCTGGCTCAGTTGAATACCCAGCTCACCAAACTTACAAAAAAGAGCATTGGCTTTCCGGATCACCCCAATCTGAAAAACGTGTTGGGCATATCGACTAAAAGTCTTGTTCATCGCTGGAGAAAAGCTGGGGCTGTTGGACAGATCCCTGGTTATGCCACGCATATTGAAGGCGTTTCTAAAGCGGCGAAGTATGTCAAGTATGGCGGTTGGGTTGGCACTGCTGTGGGCGGTGGAGCGTCAGTTATCAAAGTTCAGGGCGTATGTGCGGCAGAGGATGAGGAGGCTTGTAAGAGGGTGAAATTTACAGAAGTTGGTGGTTTTGCCGGAGGAGTGATAGGTGGTGCTTTCGCGTCAGCAATATTGACCGGCTCAACGGTGGGCTGGGTCTGCGCGGGCTTAGCAATCCCGACGGGAGGAACGGCCACTCTCGCATGCGGCCTGATAGTAGTCGGGGCAGGTTCTTTTGCAGGTGGGTTTTTAGGGGGGGATAGGGGAGAAGCATTAGGCGAATTAATATATGAGAATACAAATGAACAGCATTGAAATAGTTATCGGTTATTCATCCGGGGTAGTGATTATCGCGATGTCTATTTGGATCGTTGTAATGCTACATGTGGCATACACAAAAATGGATTTTATCCTGGATCATTTGAAGAACTGCACAGCCATCATGGTTCGTGCTCCGCTCAGGCACGGTGGTCCGTGGGGAAACTTGATGCTTGTAGGAGGAATTTCAGGAATTATCACGTTCCCCGGATTCTATCTCAAAAGGGGCGAGCTAAGCTCAGAAGACTTGCAAGCCTTCCCTCGCTTCCTAAAACGTAAGTTAATAATTATGCACTGGAGCGCACTGGGGCTTTTCGCAGCACTAATTTTACTTGTGTTGATCGGAAACTCCGGACTGTTCTATTGATCGGCGCGCCCATTCCTGCAGAGAAAAAATCTACGAGACCATTAAGTGAGCATAAGTACCGCGGACAAAATATTTCTTTGTGTCGGTTTAATCGACTTTGCGGGCATATTCATAATAATTGGCATATCACTCCACCTTGCCTACACAAAAATGGATGTGATGCTAAATCACCTGCAAAATTGCCCCGCAGTTATGATTCGAGCACCATTCAGGAACGGCGGACCTTGGGGGAATATGTTTTTACTGGGCGCCATAATGGGAGTAATGACTACACCTCGCCTTTACCTACGCGATGGAGGTGCCAGCGCCGAGGACTTGAAGAACTTCCCTGCTGTCTTAAGGCGAAAGCTGATTGTTTTACAGTGGACCGGCTGGGGACTTTTACTCGTAATGTTTGGCCTTGTCGCAGCCGCTGAGCTTGAACTAGTCTGAAAAAATCTTTATCCCTTTTGCAGGCAAATCAGTTTGGATAACCGGTGGATTGGCTAACTTCGAGAGGCCCGTGAAGCCTCCCTGCATCTCACTCCCGCCGCTTCAGCGTATCCGACGGCAACTCCCCGAACTGCTTGCGATAGTTATCCGAAAACCGGCCCAGGTGCAGGAAGCCATAATCCATCGCCACTTCCGTGACATTACGCACGTTGCAGGTCGGGTCGCTCAGGCAGGCGTTGATGCGCTCAAGGCGTTTTTGCCGGATGTAGTTTTTCGGCGTGGTGCCGGCGTTGCGTTCAAACAATCCGTACAACGAGCGCAGACTCATCCGCGCCTGGCGTGCCAGTTCTTCGCTGTCGATGTCCTGCTTGAGATGGCCCGCAATGTAGTTGGCAATCACCTCGAACGTAGCCGTCTGTGAGCCGAGACTGATACGGCTGACGTTGGTCTTCATCAGGCTGAGCATCTTGCTGACGATGATCTGCGCGTAGTGCTCCTGCACCTTGGGAATCTGCTCGGTGGCCTCGGCTTCCTGGCAAATCATCGCTAGCAGCCCGACAAAACCTTCCAGTTCGTTGAGCTGGTAACGGTTCTCCAGAAACCGCACGCCCTGCCCCGGATAACGCCAGCGCTGCTCGTTGCAGACGGACTCCAGCAGCGAAGTCGGGACCTTGAGAATGAATTTTTCGCAATCGTCAGAGTACGTCAGGTCCACAGGATCATCAGGATTGATCAGCAGCAACTCACCCGGTGCAAAGTAGTGTTCCTGACCGTGCCCGCGCCACAGGCAATTGCCGCGCAACAACACTTGCAGGTGATAGATGCTTTCCAGCGCACCGGAGGTGACCCGTACGCTGCCGCCATAGCTGATGCGGCACAGGTCGAGGCTGGCAAACTTGCGGTGATTGAGGCTGGCCAGCGGTCGCCCGGCCCGGGGCATCAGTATGCAATGGTTACCGACATGCTGATTGACGTAGCCCGACACCGCGTAAGGGTCGGCGTGGTCGAATACGGTGCTGCGCTGACTCAACAGTTGCGCTTGCATCATCGGGTCACTCTCATTGTTATAGGTTGCGTCGGGCTCATTCTAAGGCAGTACTTGCAGCGGTGTGTCAGTGGACCGACGTGCTGCCAGCCGGTTAACCGAAACCCGTGTGGGAGCGGGCTTGCTCGCGAAGGCGGTGTGTCAGTCAGCGTTGATGCTGAAGCTGATGGCCCCTTCGCGAGCAAGCCCGCTCCCACAAGGTCGGGTTCGATCACATCCCGATATCAGTCCTCGAGTGCGCGGACCCGCTCGTGGCGTTGCTGCTCGTCGGGTTGCGCGGAGGTCTGCAAGGTGAAATCGAAGTCGATTTCGGCAAAACGACCGCTCACACCATGGGCCGCCGCACGTGCTTGATCGTCGCTGAAGGTGATCTTCGCGATCAACTCGTCACGGGTGGCATAGGCGAAATCGTCGTGCAGGTATTGATCGCCATCGAGGTTGATCTGGGTGGTCAGGTGACGATGATCCGGCGCGGAGATGAAGAAGTGAATGTGCGCCGGCCGTTGGCCATGACGGCCCAGTTGATCGAGCAGGTGCTGGGTCGGACCGTCCGGCGGGCAGCCATAGCCCGACGGCACGATGCTGCGAAAGCGATAACGACCCTCGGCATCGGTGACGATACGACGACGCAGGTTGAACTCCGATTGAGTGGTATCGAAGTAGGAGTAAGTGCCGCCGGTGTTGGCGTGCCAGACATCGACCACGGCACCAGCCAACGGTTCGCCGGCGGTGTTCTTGACCTGGCCCTGCATGAACAGCACTACACCCGGATCGACGCCGTCATCGAGACGCGCTTCGCCTTCCGACAACGGCGCACCCGCCACGTACAGCGGGCCTTCGATGGTCCGCGGTGTGCCGCCAGCCTTGCCGGCCTGTTCATCTTCAGCGTCCATCAACAGGTCGAGATAATGTTCGAGACCGAGCCCGGCCACCACCAACCCGGCCTCTTGACGCGCACCCAGCACGTTGAGGTAGTTGACGGCTTTCCAGAACTCTTCCGGCGTTACGGCCAGGTCTTCGATGATGTTCACCGAATCACGCAGGATGC
Organism: Pseudomonas sp. TH39(2020); assembly: GCF_016650715.1. Taxonomy (NCBI): domain Bacteria; kingdom Pseudomonadati; phylum Pseudomonadota; class Gammaproteobacteria; order Pseudomonadales; family Pseudomonadaceae; genus Pseudomonas; species Pseudomonas sp. TH39(2020). Next base: position 379,600 of record NZ_JAEKFF010000005.1, read on the forward strand.
GGTAAACCAGGGCCTTGACCCGTGGGTCGCCGGCGTCATTGAGCAGACCGCTGGCCTCTTCGAGAAACTTCTGGACACTGGCAGTGTGGGAAATCTTGACGTTCATTTTGGTGGGTTCCTCATCTTGTAATTATTAGCGTAGCGAACTGAACAGGCTGGGTTCAGCGGTCATCTTCGCGAATGGAAGAAGGATGCCGGCACATCGCCTCGACCTCGATCGCCATGTACGGAAACAGCGGCAATTGCATGAGCAGGTCGTGCAGTTCCTGCACACTGTCGACGTCGAAAACGCTGTAATTGGCATAGTGCCCGGCGATGCGCCACAAGTGACGCCACTTGCCTTGCTCTTGCAGGCGTTGGGCCAGGGCTTTTTCGTCAGCCTTCAATGTGGCGGCTGCTTGCGGATTCATATCGACCGGCAGGTTCACGGTCATTTTTACGTGGAACAGCATAATGCTCTCCTCAGGCTTGATGAATGGCAGTAGACGTTTTGTCACGACGGAAGAACGCCAGACGCTCTTCATCGAGGTTCAAGCCCAGCCCCGGTGTTTTCGGCACGTGCAACTCAAAATCGCGATAGACCAGCGGCTCGCTGAGAATGTCTTCAGTCAGCAGCAATGGACCGAACAGCTCGGTGTCCCACGCCAGTTTGTTCAGCGTGACAAAAGCATGGGCCGAGGCCAGGGTGCCGATGCCACCTTCGAGCATGGTGCCGCCATACAGGCCGATACCGGCGGCTTCGGCGATGGCCGCGGTTCGCAGCACGGCGCGCGGGCCGCCGTTCTTGGCGATCTTCAAGGCAAACACTGACGCCGCGCCTTCACGGGCCAGATTGAACGCATCCTCCACGCATTCGATGGATTCATCGGCCATGATCGGCGCCGGGCTCATGGCATTCAGGCGCGCCATGCCGGCGCGGTTGTTGCGCGAGATCGGCTGTTCGATCAGGTCGATGCCGTTGGTTCCCAGGATCCGGCAGGCGCGCAGCGCGACCGCTTCATCCCAGGCCTGATTGACATCGACCCGCACACTGGCGCGGTCGCCCAAGGCTTTTTTGATCGCGATGACATGGGCCAGGTCGCGGTTGACCTCACCGGCACCGATTTTCAGCTTGAAGATCCGATGGCGGCGCAGGTCGAGCATCTTTTCCGCTTCGGCGATGTCCTTGTCGGTGTCGCCACTGGCCAGGGTCCACGCCACTGGCAGTGCATCGCGAACACGGCCACCCAGCAACTCGCTGACCGGCAGCCCAAGGCGTTTGCCCTGAGCGTCGAGCAACGCGGTTTCGATACCTGATTTAGCGAACGTGTTGCCACGGATGCTGCGTTCCAGGCGCAACATCGCGGCATTCACGTTGGCGCTGTCCTGGCCCAGCAACAGCGGCGCGAAGTGTTTGTCGATGTTGGTCTTGATGCTGTCAGGGCTTTCATTGCCGTAGGCCAGGCCACCAATGGTGGTGGATTCGCCAATACCTTCAATGCCGTCGGCGCAGCGCACGCGAATGATCACCAGCGTCTGGTTCTGCATGGTGTGCATCGCCAGCTTGTGCGGGCGGATGGTCGGCAGATCGACGATGATCGTCTCGATCGATTCAATGGCTGTTGCAAGCATGTCGATACCCGTCAGGTTCTTAAAGTTCTGGAACCGATTCTGGTACGGCTTTTTTCGGGAAGCCAATATAGAATTGGTCTGACTTGATACCTTTAAGGTATGCAAACTGGTTTCCGGAGGCCCCATGGAACTGCGTCACCTGCGGTATTTTCAGGTGTTGGCTCAAACCCTCAATTTCACCCGTGCCGCCGAGCTTCTGCACATTGCCCAACCACCGCTGAGCCGGCAGATGCAGCAACTGGAGGATGAACTCGGGGTGTTGTTGCTGGAGCGCGGGCGGCCGCTGAAGCTGACCGATGCCGGGCGGTTTTTCCATGAGCACTCCACCGCCCTGCTCGAGCAACTGAGCAAGGTGTGCGACAACACGCGACGGATCGGTCTGGGCGAAAAGACCTGGCTGGGCATCGGTTTCGCCCCGTCGACGCTCTACGGCGTGCTGCCGGAACTGATTCGCCGCTTGCGCAGCGGCGAGCCCCTGGAGCTTGAACTGGGGCTATCGGAAATGACCACGTTGCAGCAAGTGCAGGCGCTCAAGGCCGGGCGTATCGATATCGGTTTCGGGCGAATCCGCATCGACGACCCGGCGATCATCCAGACTGTGTTGACCGAAGATCGGCTGGTCGCCGCCCTGCCCGCGGGTCACCCATTACTGGCCGGGCCGATCAGTCTTCGCGAACTGGCGAAAGAACCTTTTGTGCTGTACCCCGGCAACCCGCGCCCGAGCTACGCCGACCATGTGATCGCGTTATTCGAATCCTATGGCGTGAGTATTCATGTGGCGCAATGGACCAACGAGCTGCAAACAGCCATCGGTCTGGTGGGAGCGGGAATCGGCGTCACCCTGGTGCCGGCCTCGGTGCAATTGCTGCACCGCGACGACATTGGTTTCACGCCGCTGCTGGAAGACAACGCGACCTCGCCGATCATTCTCAGCAGGCGCGTGGGCGACGTATCGCCGGGGTTGAATCATTGCTTGCAGATGATTGATGAGCTGCAACCGCGGGCCTAGCCGGCAAACGCCCGGCGCCCGGCGCGCATCTCGATGCGCAACTCGCCAATCAGATTGGAGATATCACGAACGGTGGTCAGCCGTTCGGGTGATACACCGGTGATCAACAGATCAATTCGCCCGGTGGCGGGTTCGTAGACTTTGATCTGTAACGTTCCGTCCGGATTCACCGTGCAGGCACAGGAAAGCGGTTGAAAACCGGACTCAACTATGCGGCAAAGCTCAGGAACTGAAACCATGACTGGCTGCCTCCGTGGCCATTAATCGGATCCAACTTGCTCAGCATAGATGCGCTTTTCCTATCCTGCGCCCACCAATGCTCAAAATAAGTGTTAGCTGTTTCTCACTTTGGCGACCTTTCAGTGAGAATCCCCACCCCAGATCCAATTCCAGAGCCCCGGTAATTTAACCGGCTGTGAACTGTCGCGAACGGTACGCGCCATCGCGGCCCGTTGCAGCGCTGCCGTGTCGTCGTAAAACGGCTTTTCGGCGGTTTTCACACCGGTAGCCTGTGCACTGTCGAGGAGGATTTGCAGGTACTCCCGAGCATGCCGGGCGGTGTAGCGATTGAGGTCGTGGAAGGTCACCACCACCGGAATCACTCCGTCCACCACCGGTAACTCGCCAAGGGCGATGCGCTCGCGCACTTCGGACATTGTGCGCAAGAAGTGGGCTCGCCGCCGGGGGCTGGCGTTGAAGCCCCAGATCTTGCCGTCATTGGCGCTCAGGTCGGTCAGCAGCACATGCATGCCGTGTTGCTGATAGGCCGCGAAAGTGCGCTTGTCGTAGTTCCAGAATGGCGGGCGCACTAGCGTCGGCGGCGCGCCGGTGATCGCGGCGATGTCGGCGCTGCCGTTGGTGAGGGATTGTTCCAGTTCCTGTGGGTCCAGGGAGCGATGATTGGTGTGCCCGGGCGTGGCCGTGTGGAAGCCCAGGATCTGACCTTCGGCCTGTTCGCGGTGCATGACCTGGCGCCCTATTTCACTGCCGCCCGCCCGTGAGGCACGGGTCTGCACGAAGAACACCGCCTTGAGGTTCGGCTGCACCGGGTTCGTCGCCAGACTGTCGAGCACCGTCATCGTCGGATTCCAGAAACTCGAAGCGCTGGGACCGTCGTCGAAGGTCAGCAGAAAACGGATCGGTGGTTGCGCGCTCAGACGCTGCTCGGTCTGCGGCGTCATTTCGATTGGAGAAGCGATACACCCCACCAGCCCTGTGGCGATGATGAGTGCAGAGAGAACCTTGAACAGCCGTTTCATGTTTTGCCTTGGGCCAGACCGTTACGGTCAACACGTCAAAGGGCAAAAATCCTTCGCCCATTTATCCTTCGTCGGCCCGCAGGTCGCTGCAGGCCGAGGTTGGATAAGGGTACACAGTGTTTGGTTCCGGCGTCGCCTCATCACGCGCTCATAGTTCCAGGTCGAGCAATGCCGCACCCAGCGCTTTGCCGTGGGCATCGAGCGCCAGGGAGCGGGTCACGCCGCCGCGCAGAATGCCCGGCAAGACGAAATTGAGCGCATGGACGTTCGGCAACTCATAGCGCCGCACCGGCGGACTGCGTGGGCCGAGCAGTTCGGCGAAATGCTCGGTCACCCGCTCCACCGTCAGCCACTGACACAGGCGCGGATAGTCTTCGGCACGAAAGGCAATCACTGAGATGTTGGAGGTATCGCCCTTGTCACCCGTTCGAGAGTGGGCCAGTTCACGCAGTTTGATGCCACTCATACGCTGTCCTCCAAATGAACCTGCAGAGTGACGGCATCGCGCGGCAGCAATAGCGAAGCCACCGCCACCACCTGCCGCACCGACTTGCTTGCTCCGCCACCGCCGTAAGGGCCATTGGTGTAGAGGGTTTCCACTTCATTGCCGATGCGCAGCGCTTCGGCGCGATCGGCGCAACGTGCCGCCACTCGCAGGCGCACTTCCCAGGGTTCACTGTCCGTCCGTGAACCCAATTCAGTACCGTGCAAGGCATCGACGCCGATCAACTCAGCGCGGATCTCCTCAAACACCACGCCCGTCAGTTTCAAGCGTTCCAGTACCACCTCTCGCGCCAATCGCCCTCGCGCCAACGCGCCCGGCCCGCCATAGGACATCTGGCCCTCGCCGATCCAGCCATCGAGATAACCCACCGAGACTTTCAATGACTGCGGTCGTGCCCGGCCGTCGGCGCCTTGGGCCATCACCCGGTCCGGCCCTTGGGCCGTGAAGGACACACCCGAAAAATCGGCAGTGACGTCCGGTGTCAGGTAGGCGGCCGGGTCATGCACTTCATAGATCATCTGTTCGGTGCATGTCGCTGTATCGATGCGCCCGCCAGAACCGGCGACTTTGCTGATCACCGCGCGCCCCGTGGCATCCACCTCGGCCAGTGGGAACCCCAGGCGCGCCAGATCCGCCACCTCCTTGAACCCCGGATCGGCAAAATAACCACCGCTGATCTGCCCTGCACACTCGAGCAAATGCCCCACTAGCGTGCCGCGTCCCAACAGCGGCCAATCATCCGCCGCCCAGCCGAATTCGAACATCTGGGGTGCGAGGAACAGCGAAGGGTCCGCCACACGGCCGGTGATGATCACATCGGCATCGGCGTGCAGCGCGTCGATGATGCCTTCCACACCCAGATACGCATTGGCCGAAATGACGCGATCACCCAGGGACGCCAACGTGCTGCCGTTATCCAGGGGCTGCGACAGATCGCGCAACAGTGTCGCCAGTACATCGTCACCGGTCAGCGCCGCCACTTTCAGCCCTGACAAACCCAATTGTGCGGCGAGCCGTCGGACTTCGCGCGCCGCGGCCAGCGGATTGGCGGCGCCCATGTTGGTGATCACCCGCAAACGTCGGCGCTGGCCATCCGCGCCACGACCGACAAAGGGCAGCACGCGACGCATGCGCTCCCCCAGCAACGGGTCGAAGCCCGCTTCCGGGTCAACCAGCCGTGCCTGCTGGGCCAGGGCGATGGTGCGCTCGGCCAGGCATTCGAACACCAGATAGTCCAACTCACCGTGCTCGGCCAGTTCGATGGCCGGTTCGATGCGGTCGCCGGAGTAACCGGCACCGGAGCCGATGCGTAAGGTTTTCATTCAGAAGACTCCAAGAAGCAGCGCTGTCAGGGTCATGAGCACCGAGGCCGCGAACATAAACGGGATGGTGAAGCGCTGGTGATCCGCCAGTTCGATCTTGCACAACCCCACCAACAGAAAGGTCGCAGGGGTCAGCGGGCTGACCGGGAACCCGGTGGTGTGCACGCCCAGCAATGACGCTTGGGCCACTTGCACAGGGTCGACGCCCAAGGCCCGGCCGACTTCAGCCACCACCGGCATGATGCCGAAGTAGAAGGAATCGGGATCGAACAGCAGGCTCAAGGGCATGGAGATGAAGCCCACCACCATCGGAATCAACTTGCCGTGCCCGGCGGGAATCTGCGCCACCGCGACCTCGGCCATGGCCTTGAGCATCCCGCTGCCCTGCATGATCCCGGTGAACACACCGGCCGCCAGAAGAATGCTGGCCATGGTCAGCGCCGTTTTCGCATGGGCGTCGATGCGTGCACGTTGGGCATCGACGTTGGGGTAGTTGAGGCACAAAGCGAGCACCGTACCGAGCATGAACATCACCACCGGGTCGACAATCCCGGCAATCATCACGCCCATCACCACCACGGTCAGCACCAGATTGACCCAAAACAGTTGCGGCTTGCGCAACGCGTTCTCGGCGTCGCTCAGCACCCGTTTCGGCATCACATCCACCGACACTCCGGCACCTAGACCCAAGCGCCGCTCTTCTCGACGACCGAGGAACCAGGCGCAGGTAAAGACGAACACCAGCCCCACGAACTGTACGGGGATCAGTGGTTGAAAAAGGTCGGCCACCGGCACATGCAATGCCGCCGAGGACCGCAGGACCGGGCCGGTCCATGGCAGGAAATTGACCCCGGCGGCCATGGCCGTGACACAGGCCAGAATGCGCTTATCCATGCCCAGCCGCGTGTACAACGGCAGCATGGCCGGGATGGTCACCAGGAAGGTGACAGCCCCCGAACCGTCCAGGTGCACCAGCAACGCCAACAGCGCAGTGCCCATGACAATACGCGTCGGACGGGTACCGACCCGGTGCAGGATCCGGTCGATGATCGGGTCCAGCATGCCGGCATCCGTCATCACGCCGAAAAACAGAATCGCGAACACAAACATCCCGACCACGGGGGCCACGTTCTTGATACCGGTAATGATGAAGGCACTGGTCTGCAGACCGAATCCACCGATCAGTGCGGCGATGATCGGCAGGGCGATCAAGGCAACCAGGGGTGAAAGGCGTTTGCTCATGACAGCAGCAAGCAAACTGAGAATAGTAATGACACCGAGTGTGGCAAGCATGGGCAGATCCTGTTCGTCATCTCTGATCGCATGGGCGATGAGACGCGCTGTTGTTGTTTTCACCGAGTATTGGAATTGCAGGTAATCTTTGTAAATTGAAATGTTCGGTAGCCAGCATTCGGAAAAACAAAATGAAGAATTCGATCCAACACATCCGCGCCTTTCTGGCCGTTGCACAAACCGGAAGTTTTTCCAGGGCGGCGGTGGCGGTGAACCTCTCGCCTTCGGCATTGACGGTGCAAATTCAACAACTGGAGGATTGGCTCGGCGTTGCCCTGCTCGAACGCAGCCCACGCCACGTCAGCCTCACCAGCGCCGGACAAAGCGCATTGCGGCCAATGGAGAAGTTGCTGCTGGACCTTGAAAACATCGTCACCGCCTCGCGGGACCTGGCATCGTTGCGCCGCGGCGTCGTGACCATCGCCGCCCTGCCCTCGCTGTGCGCCTCAACCCTGCCACCCCTTCTGAAGCGGTTTCGCGAGCAGTTTCCGGGCGTGGAAGTTCGCCTGCGGGACGTCGTCGCCCAGCGTATCGACACGCTGGTACGCGATGGAGAAGTGGATTTTGGCCTCGGCGTCCGGGCACGAATGAGCCATGGGCTGGAATTTCAGGTGGTCATGGAAGATCGGCTGTGCCTGTTCGTCCCCGCCGATCACCCGCTGGCCCAGCGACGCTCAGTCACCTTGGGCGAGTTGACGGCTCAACCGATCATCCTGACCGGGCGCGACAGCAGCGTGCGCGAATTGGTCGAGCAACTGTTCGCAGACGCGCAACTGCCGTTGTCGCCGGGACTGGAGGCCAATTACATGTCGACGGTGCTGGCGCTGGTGCGTCAGGGGCTGGGCATGAGCCTGCTGCCTGAGTCGGCGGACGACGGCCGCGATGATCTGGTCAAAGTGCCGGTGGATCATCCGGGCGTCACACGCTCTATCGGCCTGATCACCCGCACGGGGCAAGCCATGGCGCCCGCCGCGCTACGCTTCATCGAGATGCTGCAAAGCAACTCGACCGGCTTGCACACATTCGCGCAAGAAGCGACCCGGTGATTACGTAACGCCGCACGTTTACTCAGCCAACGCCTGCTGAAACGAGCTGTCGATAATCGGCGCGGTCGCCAGCGCAGTCGGCAGCGCTTTTACCTTGAACAGGAAGTCCGCCGTGCTTTGCAGGTCCTTCGCTGCCTGCGCATCCACCGGGCCGACGGTCATGTGGGCCTGGCGCAACCAATGGCGCGAGACGTTCTGGTCAAGGTTGGCTTTCTTCGCCCAGAGATCGGCGTACTCGTCGGTGTGGTTGTCGACCCAGGCCCGGGCCTTTTTCAGGCGTACCAGAAAGTCGGCAATGGCTTCGCGTTTGCTGTCGATCGACGGCGTCGAGGCGGCGATAGCGCTGAGGCCGGACATCAGGTTCTTGGCGGTGAGGATCGGCCGGGCGCCGGAGAACAGAATCTGCTGGGAGATGTAAGGTTCCCAGACCGGGAACGCGTCGATGCTGCCCTGAGGCAACGCGGCGGCGGCATCGATCGGCATCAGTTTGATGAAGTCGACATAGTCTTCCGGCAGGTCGGCTTTTTCCAGGGCGCGCAGGGTCAGTTGCTGGCTCCAGGCACCGGGCCAGTAAGCGACTTTCTTACCCTTCAAATCGGCGATGGTTTTGACCGGCGAATCCTTGGGCACCAGCAAGGCGATGGTGTCGGGGTTCTGCCGCGACACGCCGATCAGTTTCACCCGCGCCTGCCTGGCGGCGAGGAACAGAAAACCCGAATCGCCGAGAAAACCCAGATCCAGCGCGCCGGTATTCAGCGCTTCGGCCAGTGGCGCGGCGGCCTGGAAGTGCTTCCAGTCGACGGTATACGGCGCGTCTTTCAGTACGCCCGAGGCCTCCACCGAAGCGCGAATGTTGTAGTAGTTCTGATCACCGACGTGCAGGACGACGGGCTCGGCGGCGTAAGCCAGTGGTGCGGCGAACAGTGCGCTGGTCAGCAGACTGCGCACGAATCGGGACAGGTTCATCGGGGGCTCCTTGAGGGTGATTGCGATAGACCATAACGCTCTTACAAGAAGCTTTTAAAATTCGATTTATGCATAAGCTCATGACCAGCTGCGAACAGTGTTTGTCCAGCAACAGCGCCAAAACAGACTGTTTTCCCTTGAACAGTAATCTGAGCAACTAAGCTGAAATCTTCAGCCAGAGCGCTTCAATCAGAGCATCAGCCTATGTGCGGACGCCTGTCGCAATATCGAGGCATTCACGATTTTGTCGCGGTGCTGAGCATCCCCGACGCGTTGATCAACCACGTCGGGGACGAACCGTTGGCCCGCTACAACGCGGCGCCCACCACGCAACTCGCCCTCCTGCATCTGGAGAGCAACGGCCTGCACGCCGATTTTCAGCGCTGGGGATGGCGGCCGCACTGGGCGAAAGATCGGGCGGCACCGATCAATGCGCGGGTCGAAAAAGTCGCCCACGGCCCGTTCTTCCGGGCGATCTGGCCGCACCGCGCGATAGTGCCGATCGACAACTGGTTCGAATGGGTCGACGCCGGGGATTCGACGAGGCAACCGTGGCTCATCCGCCGACGGGACCGGGCGCCGATTTTATGCGCGGCGATCGGACAGTTTCCCGGCCCGGGTGGTGAGCCGCGGGCCGATGACGGTTTTGTAATCATCACTGCCGACAGTGCGGGCGGCATGCTCGACATTCATGACCGGCGCCCCGTGGTGTTGTCTGCGCCGCTGGCGCGGGAATGGCTTGACCCGGCCACCCCCAAAGAACGCGCGGAGCAGCTGGTGCTGTTGCAAGGCGAAGTGAGCGAGGTTTTCGAGTGGTACAAGGTTGACAGAGCGGTGGGCAATTCAAGAAATCAAGGCGCTGCGCTGATTGATGAAATCCCATAAACGTATCAATACAGACATATATGCAGGCATCAGTAACAGTTATATATACATATTGAACACTTGATCGTTACACATGTTGTCTCACCCAAGAAACACCTCGCTTTGATTGCGACTTAACCTGACAACCGCCTGTCTGACACTTCGATACATTTAGAATAACTATGGATAGCATGCGCGCCGCATTCCCTCGGCACCCCGCAATTGACCAAAGAGTCAATAAACCAAGGAAATCCCTACAACAACAAGCCTTGCAGAGAATTAAATTGCGCGACGATTTCACAATTAATCAAGTCGATGGTCTGGCGTGTGTTTATCTTTCGAAGACAGAACATTACCCACTCGACTGTTTTATCGGGCAATACATAAAGACCCGCAACCTGCATTCAATTGCCACTATCGGCAACCTCCTGCGTACAACCCTCGAACGCTATCCGGGTAAACCTCCGGTCATGGTCAACGAGTTGAACGCCTGGATCGACAAGGCCTTGGGTTATCGGGCCGCCCACCCCGATTTTCTGCTGGAAGACGTTTGAGTTGATGGACCGGGTTCATTCAGCCAAAGAACTGAACGAACCCGACCTCGAACCACTCTCAATAACTGAGCTTCGGCCCGAGGAGGAATATATGAGCAAACTCGTCCCCTATGCCGTGCACTATATGTTCGACGGCGTTCGTCAGCACTTTTTCAAACTGGCTGAACAGTTTTCCGATGTCGATGCGATACATTCGGCTTCCGCCCATGCTTATCCCGACTCCGGTCGTCAAATCGCCGCACACGCCAACCTCGAAACTGCGCGTACCAAAGCGCAGCAATTGGGCATTACACACATTCGCTGGAATGAAGCGATCTGATTTAATAATCGCCCAATGAAAAGCCCCGCTTGATAGCGGGGCTTTTTGTATGTGCTGTCAGGGCTTCAACGGAATCTCTACATCGCGGTCTGACAGGCTTTTGCCGTCATCGGGGTGTTTCCAGTCCGGTATCTCATGCTTCTGCCGCTCGATCTCCTCTTCCGTGGGTTCATCCACCTCTTCATCCGGGTCCGGACGCTTTGGATCATTAGCCATGCTCACCTCTCTTCCTGAAGGGATCTCCTTTAAGCGTAGAACAATTTCGACGGGAACGACTTAGAGCCACCAACGCAGCAAACAGAAGAACCCCATGCTCAACAACATGCTGAGCAAGGTATTACGGGTGTAAAGCACCAGCCCCACCGCCACCAGCGAACTGATCAGGTACGGGTTATCCCACTGCAGATTCAACTGCTTGTCCGGCATGAACACGATCGGCCCACAGATCGCCGTCAACATGCCCGGCACCGCAAAACCCAGGAACTGCCGCGCATTGCTGCTCAAGCGCACGGGCAGTCGCGGCTCCAAAAACACATAGCGGTTGAGGAACACCAATAGCCCCATGCCGAAAATCACTGCCCAAACCATCATGTGCGTTCACCGTAGAATTTGTTGCAGATAAAACCTGCGGTCATGCCCGCCAACCCCGACAGCACCAGCGCCGAGCCCCATTGCCAGTAGCTGAACAGCACCGAGCAGAACAGCGACACCGCCACGCACACCACGGTCGGCACGTTTCGCACCACCGGGGTGATCAGGGCGATAAAAGTCGCCGCGATGGAGAAATCCAACCCCAGATGTTCCAGCCCCGGAATGCTGCTGCCCAGCACGATGCCGGCCAGGGTGAAGAGGTTCCAGGCGATGTAAAACGTCAGGCCGACACCCAACGCATACCAGCGGTTGAACTGTTGTTTGTCATGCGCACTGGTCAGGGCGAACAGCTCGTCGGTGAGCAAAAAGCCCAACCCCACACGCCAGCGCCCCGGCAACGGCGAAATCACCGAACGCATGCTCATCCCGTAGAGCAAATGCTGGGAGGTCAGCAGCAGTGTGGTCAGCAGAATCGAAAAGATCCCGGCACCGCCCTTGAGCATGCCGATCGCCACCAGTTGCGCCGCCCCGGCAAACACGATGCTCGACAACCCCTGGCCTTGCAGGGGCGTGAGATTGGCTTCGATGGCCATGGAACCAGCCAGCAGTCCCCACGGCGCGGTGGCCAGGGACAACGGCATGATCGCCGCAGCGCCGCGAAGAAAGGCACTGCGCGGCATGAATGAATTGGACATAACGCTCTACAACCAGGGAAAGACCTCAGACTGTGCCAGCAGCCGCGGCGGCTGGCTTGAACAATCTTGCGCACTTGGTCCGCCGCCAGGCACAACGGCAGAATGCGTGCGGAGTTCGCTGATTTTCGCGATTGACAAAAATCGCGCGGGCTTTTAAAACTGAGCGCCTCATTCAGGGTGTAAGCAAGTATGTCCGCAACCTTCAACCTCAACACTGTCGTCATTGGCTTGAATGCCAAGGCGCAAGGTTGCGTTGCGCACGCCCTCAAATCGAAGAAACAGTCGCTCATGTGACCGGGGCGCGCTGTCCCGTCAGATGAGCTGACAGGACATTGAGCGCTACGGACACCCTCCCCTTGCTTACTGCCTTCTACGCTTCTGACGGTGACGAAATCGGTCAACCTTCAGGAGTACGTGCATGTCATCGTTTCAAGGTATTTGGGTTCCCCTCGTTACGCCGTTTCGCAACGGTGCGATCGATTTCGTCGGCTTGCGCCGGCTGGTCAATCATCTGTTGGAAAAAGGTGTCGATGGCGTTGTGGTCTGCGGTACCACGGCGGAAGCGGCGGCACTGAGCAAACACGAGCAACTGGCGGTACTCGATGCGGTGCTGGCGCAGGTGCCGGCGGAACGGGTGGTCATGGGCCTGGCCGGCAACAATATGACCGAGCTGCTGCAATTTCAGAGCGAGATCCTGAAACGTCCACTGGCTGGTTTACTGGTGCCGCCGCCGTATTACATCCGCCCTTCCCAGGCGGGCCTCGAAGCGTTTTTCAAAACCGTCGCCGATGCCTCCAGCGTTCCGCTCATTCTTTACGACATCCCTTACCGCACCGGCGTGGCGTTCGAGCAAGCAACACTGCTCAACATCGTCGCCCATGAGCGAATCGTCGCGATCAAGGATTGCGGCGGCAATCAGGCCAATACCCTGGCGCTGCTGGGCAGTGGCAAGGTCGACGTGCTGTGCGGCGAAGATAACCAGATCTTCAGCGCCTTGTGTCTGGGCGCCAAAGGCGCCATTGCCGCTTCGGCGCATGTTCATCCGGAGCTGTTCGTGGCGTTGTATCAACAGATCCGCGACAACCAGTTGGCGGCCGGTCGAGCCACGTTCTTCCAACTGCTGCCGCTGATTCAAAGCCTGTTCATCGAACCCAACCCCGCCCCGGTGAAAACCGCCCTGGCCCTCGAAGGCTTGATCGACGACGAACTGCGCGCGCCGATGCAACGCAGCAGCGAAACCACGGTGGTGCGTCTGAAGGAAGTGCTGGCGACGTTGAACAGCAACAATCGATAGAGCGCCAGCAACCCGCCCGAGTACCATGGAGCCATTCGCATAACGCGTCAGGGAGTCGACATGCTTTACCGAATCGCCGCCGACGGGCTGGTCCTGTTCCACCTGTGGTTCATTCTGTTTGTGCTGTTCGGCGGGCTGCTGGTGCTCAAATGGCGCCCCCTGATCTGGTGGCACCTGCCTGCGGCTGCGTGGGGCGTGTCGGTGGAAGTCTTCCACCTGCCCTGCCCGCTGACGCAGTGGGAAAACCTCATGCGCGATGCGGCCGGGCAAACCGGTTATAGCGGCGGTTTCATCGAGCATTACGTGTGGCCGGTCATTTACCCGGCGGGCCTGACGCCGGCAATTCAGCTGGGACTGGGCAGCGTGGTGCTGGCGATCAACGTGCTGGTCTACTTTAGATTGATCAGGCTGTGGCAGCGCCCAACGGGCGCGTAGCTGCCGCAGGCTGCGATCTTTTGATCTTGTTCGTTCAAGGACTCTGCCCATGTTATCGATTGAAGATCTCAGCTTGCTGGAAGCCATCCGCGAAACCGGCAGCCTGTCCCGGGCCGCTGCCCACTTGGGCAAGGCGCCCTCGACGGTGTCCTACGCGGCGCGGCAACTGGAGGAACGCTTTGACGCCTTGCTGTTCGACCGTCGTCGCTACCGCTTGCAGCTGACCCCAGCGGGTGAATTGCTGGTGAACGAGGCGGCGCGACTGATGCAAGACGTCTCGCGACTGACCCAGCGGGTGCAGCAAGTGGCGAATGGCTGGGAGAGCCGCCTATGGATCGTCACCGATGAGTTGCTCGAATTCGAAGCGTTGATCCCGGTGATTCACGAGTTCGATGCGCTGGAGTCCGGCGTGCCGTTGCGCATCACTCAGGAAGTCCTCAAAGGTGTTTGGGAAGCCCTGCGTGAAGGCCGCGCGGACTTGATCATCGGCGCCACCAACGAACCACCGGCGATCCCTTCCTTGCGCTGGATGCAACTGGGGGAAATGGAATGGGTGTTCGCGGTTTCGCCCAGGCACCCGCTGGCCAAGGCCCAGGAGCCGATATCACGCGCCATGGTTGCGCAGCACCGGGCGATTGTCGTGGCCGATTCGTCCAGGGTTACCGAAGGCAGCACTTACGGCGTCTCCGTCGGCCAACCGGTGCTCGCCGTGCCGACGATGCGCGCCAAGATCCTCGCCCAGTGCGACGGGTTGGGCGTGGGTTGGTTACCCAAGCATCGGGTCAGCTCGTTACTGAAGAACGGCACGCTGGTTGAAAAACAGATGGCCGACCCGCGTGAGCCGAACATTTTGTATGCCGGCTGGCGTGGCGATCATGACGGCCGCGCCTTGGGCTGGTGGCTGGAAAAACTCAAGCAATCGTACCTGTCCACCAAACTGGTTCAGGGCAGTGACCGGTTTGTTTGAATTCAGTTGGCAATGACGCTCATGTTCCGGCCGCTGGCCTTGGCCACGTAGAGCGCCTTGTCGGCGGCCCCCACCAGATCATTGGGCTGGGCTTGTGACGCCGGATCGTAAGCAGCGACCCCCAGGCTGACCGTCACCGTGCCTTCAGCCCCTTCACTGTGTTGGATACCCGCCTGCTGAACCGCGCGGCGGATTTTTTCCGCCACCAGAAATGCCCCCACATAGTCGGTGCCGGGCAGTACCACCGCAAACTCTTCGCCGCCATAGCGGGCAGCCAGGTCGCCGGGGCGCTTGATGTTGTCCCTGATGATCGTGCTGATGCTACGCAAACACTCATCGCCGGCCACATGGCCGTAAAGATCATTGAAGCTCTTGAAGTGATCGACATCGATCATCAGCAGCGCGAGGTGGGTCTGGTTGCGTCTGGCGCGGCCCATTTCGGCGAGGATGAACAGATCGAACTGACGCCGGTTGGACAGTCCTGTCAGCGCGTCCTCCAGCGCCAGCAACTCAAGACTGCGGTTGACCTCGATGAGTTTTTCCTGCGCATCCAGCAGAACGTTCTGCACGTGATTCTGCTGCTTCATGAGGCGAATGAGGCGATAACCGAAGACGCCCAGGAACCCCAGAAACAACGACACGATCCCGGCACTCAGCAGTACCTCCTTACGCCAGACGGCCAAGACTTCATCTTTATTCAGCGCTGCAAAGATGATCAGCGGATAACCGTCGACCCTACGAAAACCGACCACCCGCTCGACGCCATCCACATAGGACGGGACCGTTGCCGTGCCTGAATTGCCCTTGGGCAACAGTTGCGTAAACAGCGGCCCTTTGGCGACGCTGGTGCCGATTTCAGTTTCTTTGAACGGCCGGCGAACGACGATGGTGGCGTCATCGGCGATCAGGTTGATCACGCCGTTATGGCCCATGTCAATGCTGTCGTAGAGCCCGAGGAAATGGCTGAGATAGATCGTTGCCAACGCCACACCGGCAAAACGGCCATCCGGATGATTGACGCGACGGGACACCGTCATGATCCATTCACCGCTTGAACGGCTCTTGATCGAGGGGCCGATGTGGGGGCCGCGGTCGGGATGATCGCGATGGTAGATGAAATACTCACGATCGGCGTTGTTGGCATTGGGCAGGACGGCGCCGTTGGAATTGGCAATCCAGCGCCCTTCTTCGTCATAGATAAACAAGCCATGGAGCTGGCTCAACTCACTGCGCTGGGCGCTGAGCAAACGCTCCAGCCGGGGTAACCGGGCCTGGTCGATGCCGTCGTTTTCGAGGCGGTCCACGAGGGTCAACAGCAACGTATCGGCTTGCTTGATCGATGCCTGCGCTTGCGAGGCCAGAGTCTGGGCAAGGTTGGACATCGCCACTTCTTTGTCGTGCAGATGGTACTGACGCGAATTCCAGGCTTCCCAAATCACGATCGCCGTCATGGACAGGCACACCGCGACCAGCAGAATCACCGCAGAGCGAACCTTGAGTGTGGCCCCGACTTGCTCGGCGACCCAAGGCACGCCATGGCGGGATTGTTCAATACGATTGTTAACGGACGGATGACCCATGACGCTCCCTGAATATTGATCACAGGGCGAATCTTCCCGTTCACCCTTTTTATGACCCCTGACGGGTATGAGCCGCCTGGTGGCAGGCGACTATGCCTCATCAAACACCCGATAGGTTGATCTACGCGAGAAGTATTCGCACGGCTGTCTCGACAAACGGCGTAATGCTGTTCACTTAGGGGTGGGGTACATATCCGTTTCTGCGGTGATGGCTGATTACGGTTTCGCTCTTACAGCGACTCACTTTTCCAAACGCCGAAAAGTAAGCAAAACGCTTTGCCCCTCCATTCGGTGCCTCGCTTTGGCTCGGCATGCCCTCACTCCGGCATTGCTCCGGGGGCCCGCCGCCATCGGCCATCCATGGCCGGGGGCGGCTACCGCGGCATCCTTGCCGCGGTGCCCCCTGCGCAACGCCTGCGTTCGGCCTCTGGGAAAGGGGCGGCAGATCTGAAGCCAAAGCAAAGCAAAGCAAAGCAACGGCAAGATCAACAGCATCGCGAGCAAGCCCGCTCCCACATTTGGATGGGGTACACCCGCAAGAGATTGGTCGGCTACCAGGCCGCCATCGCAGCGATGCGGCGACCCGACAAGCCAGCTCCCACAATGAATCGGCGTACAGCTTTTGCTTCTCACCACTCATCAGGCCGAGCGTTAGCTCGCCTTCAACTTTTGATCTTGACGCACCGCCCTCTCGAGAGGCCGAGTGGAGGTTCTGCGCAGTGGGCAACCCGGCATGGATGCCGGGTTAGCCGCCCCCGGCCATGGATGGCCGATGGCGGCGGGCCCACGGAGCAGGACTGGAGCGAGGGCATGCCGAGCCTAGGCGAGGCACCGAACGAAAGGGGCAAGAGCCCTTGGTTACTTGGGGCTTTTCCAAGTGACCCGCTGTAAGAGCGGAACCAAAAGCAGCCGTGACCGCAGAAACGGATATGCACACAAAAAACAAGCTACTTGAGGCTTCCCGCCAGAAACTGCTGCAACCGCTCGCTGTCCGGCTTATCCAGAACAGTAGACGGTACCCCCTGTTCTTCAACCCGGCCCTGATGCAAAAACATGACGTGGTTCGACACCTGCCGGGCAAACGCCATCTCATGGGTGACCACCACCATCGTCCGCCCCTCTTCGGCCAGCTGCTGCATGACCTTGAGCACCTCGCCCACCAGTTCAGGGTCCAGGGCGGAGGTCGGTTCGTCGAACAGCATCACTTGCGGTTCCATGGCCAGCGCACGCGCAATGGCGACGCGCTGTTGCTGTCCACCGGAAAGATGGACCGGATACTGCGTCTCGACCTTCGCCGGCAAACCTACCTTGGCGAGGTAATGCCGCGCCCGCTCCAGAGCCTCCGCCCGACTGACACCCAGCACGCTCATCGGGCACTCGATGATGTTTTCCAGCACCGTCATGTGGCTCCATAGATTGAAGTGCTGGAACACCATCGACAGCTTGCTGCGCATGCCCTGCAACTGCGCGGGATCGACCGCACACAAATCCCCCCTTGAGTTCTTGCGGGTGAGCAGCTCTTCGGCATTCACGACGATGCGCCCGGAGGATGGTTGTTCGAGATGGTTGATACAGCGCAAGAAGGTACTTTTCCCCGACCCCGAAGAGCCGATGATGCTGATCACGTCACCCGCCCTGGCCTTGAGTGAGACACCCTTCAATACCTCATGGCTGCCGTAGTTCTTATGCACATCTTCAACGATCAATTTATACATTCGAGCATGTCCAGTGAGGGGTCAGTGCGTCCGCGGTTTGAGGTAGCCGAGCCAATGCAGTTCGCCGCGACGAAACAGCCAGATCAGGAAAAACGCGCTGGCGGCATACAGCACCCCGGCGATCCCGAACGCGGCAAAGGATGCATAAGTCGCCGAGTTGACGTCCCGGGCAATCTTCAGCAAATCGGGGACCGTGGCGGTAAACGCCACCGAGGTGGAATGCAGCATCAGAATCACTTCATTGCTGAAAAACGGCAGGGCCCGACGCAACGCCGACGGCAAAACTATCCGGCGATAGAGGGTGAACCGGCTCATGCCATAGGCGCTGGCGGCTTCGATTTCGCCATGGGCAGTCGCCCGGATGGAACCGGCGAAAATTTCGGTCATGTAGGCGCAGGTATTGAGCCCGAACGCCAGCACCGTGCAGTTGAACCCGTCACGGAAAAACGCGTTGAGAAAATCCTGGGATCGAACCACATGCAAGCTGTACACCCCGGTGTAGAAAAACAGCAGCTGGATGTACAACGGGGTACCGCGAAACACGTAGGTGTAGCACCAGACCGGCACACGGATCAGCGGGTTGCGGCTGACGCGGGCAATCGCCAGCGGCACCGCGAGCAGGAAGCCCGTCACCACCGAAAGAATGAGCAGCCACAAGGTCACTGCCAACCCGGAAAAGTGTGGCCCGTCATTCCACAGATACGCCTGCCAGTAATTTTCGAGAATGCCGGTCATAGCGCAGCCTTCCTGACACCCACCGAATAGCGGTGTTCGAGCCACATCAAGACAACGTTGGACACCGTGGTGATGGCGAGGTAGATCAGGCCGCCGACCAGCGTGAAATAGAAGAACTGCAGGGAGCCCTTGCCCGCATCCTGGGTGGCTTTGATGACATCGGTCAGGCCGATGATCGATACCAGCGCGGTCGACTTGATCAACACCTGCCAGTTATTGCCAATGCCCGGCAATGCGTGGCGGAGCATTTGCGGGAACAGGATTTTGCGAAAGGTTTTGCCACGGGTCATGCCGTAGGCTCTTGCCGCTTCGATCTGGCCAGCCGGGACCGCCTGGAAGGCGCCGCGAAACGTCTCGGTAAAGTAAGCCCCGTAAATGAAAGCCAGGGTGATGACGCCGGCCAGAAACGGGTCGATGTCGATCTGAGCGATGCCCAGCCAATCGGTCATCCGGTTGAGCAGCATTTGCAGGCTGAAGAACAGCAACAGCATGATCACCAGGTCCGGCATGCTGCGAATCACCGTCGTATAACCGGTGGCCAGCGCTCGCAACAAACGGTTGGAGGACAACTTGGAACTGGCGCCGAGCAGCCCGGCCAGGACCGCGATCAACAATGACCATAACGCCAGTTTGATAGTGGCCAGGGTGCCCAGCAGGATCTGCGGGCCAAAGCCTTCCAGAAGCATTTCACTCTCCTTGTTCTTATTAGGTCGAGGTGGAGGGGGGATGCTGCGATGGAGCGGCCAGGCGACCGCTCTGTTTCAAGGGCCGAAGGGACGTTACTTCGCGCCGTAGACGTCGAAATCGAAGTATTTTTTATTGATCCGCGCGTAAGTGCCATTGGCCAGAATTGTCGCCAGGGCTTTGTTCAAGTCTTCGCGTAACTCGACATCGCTCTTGCGCAAACCGATGCCGTCACCGACGCCGAAAAAGGCCGGGTCATCCAGGGTGGCGCCGGCAAATTCATAGTCCTTGCCCTGCGCGGTGTTGAGGAAGCCGTGGCTGGCTTGAATGGCGCCCTGCACCGAGGCATCGAGTCGGCCCACCACCAGGTCCGCATACACCTGGTCCTGATTTTGGTAGGAGAGCACGTCGATGCCCTTCGAACCCCAGACGGCTTTGGCATACGCCTCCTGAGTCGAACCCTGCTCCACACCAATGCGTTTGCCCTTGAGCGACTCGAGGGTGGGCAGCAGGCCCGATCCACGCTTGACGACCAACCGTGCCGGCGCATTGGAGACCTTGTCGGTGAACGCAATCTGCTCCAGGCGCTTGGGCGTCACGGTCATCGACGACGCCACCGCGTCGAACTTGCGCGCCAGCAGCGCCGGGATCATGCCGTCCCAGCTGCTTTCAACCCAAATGCAGCGGGCCTTCAGCTCGGCACACAGCGCCTCGGCGATGTCGACCCCGAAGCCGGTCAGCGTGCCATCCTGGTTCTTGTATTCCAGTGGTGGATACGTGGGGTCGACCCCCAGTTTCAGGACTTTGCCAGACCAGTCGGCCGCGCCGGCCATTCCCGTAGCCGTCAACAACACCAGTGAAACAGCCGCAATCATCTTGTTCATTATTTTTGCTCCTCTCAGGCCCAACGAAAATACGGCGACTCAACCCAGAAAGCGTTCGACCAACTTGACCCAGTAACTCGCCCCGATCGGCAGGCAGGCATCATTGAAGTCATAGCCGGGGTTGTGCAACAGACACCCGCTATCGCCTTCGCCGTTGCCGATCACCAGGTAACTGCCGGGGCATTTTTCCAGCACAAAGGCAAAGTCCTCACTCGCGGTGAAGGGCCGCAGGTCGTCGATCAGTTGCCCTTCTCCCAACCATTCGCGCGCAACTTCTCGGGCAAACGCGGTGGGCTCGGGATGGTTAATCAACACCGGATGACAATGTTGATAATCGATGTGGGCCCGGGCGCCAAAACTGGCTGCCTGACCGTTGACCAACTCGGTAATCCTGACTTCGAGCAAGTGGCGAATCTCGGGGGTCAGGGCACGCACACTCAGGCTCATCTCGGCACTGGACGGAATCACGTTCGAAGCGCTGCCGGCATGCAGGGAGCCCACCGTGATGATCGCCATTTCCTGCGGATTGACGTTGCGCGAGACGATGCTTTGCAGGGCGATCACGATCGACGAGCAGACCAGCACCGGGTCGACCGCCTTGTGCGGCACCGCGCCATGCCCACCGTTGCCGATGATTTTGATGTTCACCGTGTCGGCAGACGCCATGAACGGGCCGCTGTAGAACCCCAGATGCCCGACGGGATAACCCGGTACGTTGTGCATGGCGAAGATCGCGTCACACGGGAACCGTTCGAGCAGGCCCTCCTCCAGCATTTTCCGGGCACCGCCCAGGCCTTCTTCGGCCGGCTGAAAAATCAGATTCACCGTGCCGTTGAACGCACGGGTCTGCGCCAGGTGTTTAGCAGCCGTTAGCAGCGTTGCCGTATGACCGTCGTGGCCGCAGGCATGCATGACGCCGTCGATCCGGCTGGCATAGGGCAAACCGGTGGTTTCCTGAATCGGCAGTGCATCCATGTCGGCGCGCAAACCAATGGACCGGCCCTCGCCATTTTTCAGGGTGGCGACGACGCCGGTCTTGCCTACACCCGTGCAGACCTCAAACCCCCACTGCGTCAAACACGCGGCAACCCGCTCACTGGTGGCGAATTCTTCAAAGCCCAACTCGGGGTGCGCGTGAAGGCTGTGGCGCAACGCGATCATTTCCTCTTGGATGGCTGCAATACCCGGCAAGACTGGGTCGGCGATCATTGTTGTATTCCTTCGATAAGACCTGAGCGGTTGCTGAGTCGGATCTTAGGGAACGGGCTCTGGGCTGGGGAGGCCCAGTTTGGTTATGATGACAACCCTAGGTTGTCACCAGGGTGAGCAGATGAAACTCCATCAATTACAAGCACTGATTGCCAGCGCCGAAACCGGCAGCATCCGCGCCGCCGCGCGTTCGCTGGACATCTCCCAGGCCGCCGTGACCAAAGCGCTGCGCGAGCTGGAAACCAGTCAGCAGCTACCGCTGTTCACCCGAACCCCCAGCGGCCTGAACTTCACCGAATACGGCAAAGTATTGCTGACCCACGCCCGGCTAGTGATCAAGCAGCTGGAGCATGCGCAGACCGAACTCGATCACATGCGGGGCAAGGCCCAGGGGCGGCTCTGTGTCGGGGTCACGCCCTGGATCGCCCTGACCTTCTTGCCCGAGGTGGTTCTGGCGTTTCGCGAGCGCATGCCGCAAATCCGTCTGGAGCTGTACGAAAGCCTGATGGCCGTGGCCCAGCCGTTGTTGCGTGATGGCAGCATGGATTTTGCGATTGGCCAGTTGCACCCGGCGCAATCGACCCAGGAGTTTGCCTGCGAAACCTTGCTCGATTACCAGACGTCGGTGCTGGTCCGTCAGGGTCATGCTCGGCAGGACGCTCGGTCAATTCATGAGTTACTGGAGCAGAACTGGACGCTGAACTACGCGCCGGACGGACACGACGGGCTGATGCAGGCGTTGTTCTGGAAACACGGTGCGCAGATCGATGAGAACCGAATCGTTCGGGCCCATTCACTGGCCATCTTGCAGATGATGGTCGAGCGGGCCGATATGTGTACCTGGGGACCGTCCATCGTGAGCGTTGCCCCGCCCTTCCTCGGCCGGGTGGTTGCCCTGGAGCTGGCCGAGCAGTTCGAACCCCGGCAGCTGAGCATCGTGACACGACGCAATGGCTCGCTGAGCAATGCAGCGCTGTGCTTTACCGATTGCCTGTTGCAGGTCATTCGGCGCCATGCGCGCTCGGCCAGAAAGGAAGACAGGGAACTGTTTGAAACCCTGCGGCTGCGGGTTTAAACGCCAAAACACGATCCCTTTACGTTCGGCTCTGTAGCAGCTGTCGAGCTTGCGAGGCTGCGTTCGGCGGCGCAGCCGTCGTGAAATCAGACGACGCGGTGTTTCAGAAAAACCTCGCACTCAGGTTTTGCGACTGCTGCGCAGCCGAACGCAGCCTCGCAAGCTCGACAGCTGCTACAGAGCCGGACGCAGGCTTCGACAGCTGCTACAGGGATCGCGTTGGCTGAATGGCATTAGATCCAATGTTTTAGCGTGACGCCTGCTTCACGGCCTCGATCCAGGCGGGATTCAATTGCGTCTGATCCGTCTCGATGCCCAGCGCTTCCATCCGCACCTTGTGCTGATCCATCTCGCGGGTCAATTGGCTGTGATCACTGGAGTTGCCGTCCAGCTCGTGCATCTGGCTCAACCCCAGATGGTAGAAACGCAGCAGCTTCATGGCCGCCGGATCCTCCTTCTCCACCGCCGCCGTCACCTGATGCATGACGTTGGTGATGCTCATCAGGCTGCGCTTGAGCTGCCAACCGTAAACCGCCGGGGCCATCCATGGCTGGGTCCAGAACGTGCCGCGCATCAGCGCGGCCATCAGCAGCACCGACACAAACACGCCGCCGACGTTGAATCGCAGATTGTCGCCACCGGGTTCGCCGAACAGCGCCACCGCCGTGGTGGACAACACCATCGCCAGGGCCAGGAAAATCAAGGCTATGATTATCGTGCTGCGTCGCGTCTGGCTTCGATAGCGTTCGGGGTTCTGCGGCTGGATTTCGAACATCGCGACGGGGTTCCTTGAGGGCATGGGTAAAAAGGCTGCGGGGCATTATCGCCTCTGCAGGGGATTTAGCTATGCTGAGGCTCCTTTTCATCTTTTCATCGTCAAACGGGGAAATGGCGATACAGCGCAGTTCGTGCCATCTTCTTTCATGGATACATACTATTCGGATGCCCTTTGCCTGTATGAATGGCATCGTTTTAAGGATCATTGAATGACCCAACGACAAGTAATCAACGCCTCGGTCAGCCCAAAAGGCAGTCTGGAAACCCTTTCTCAACGTGAAGTACAGCAACTGAGCGAAGCCGGATCCGGCAGCACCTACACCTTATTCCGCCAGTGCGCCCTGGCCATCCTCAATACCGGCGCCCATGTCGATAACGCAAAAACCATCCTCGAAGCCTACAAGGACTTCGAAATCCGCATTCACCAGCAGGACCGCGGCGTACGCCTGGAACTGCTGAACGCCCCGGCCGATGCCTTCGTTGATGGCGAAATGATCGCCAGCACCCGGGAAATGCTCTTCAGCGCCCTGCGCGACATCGTCTACACAGAAAACGAACTCGACGCCCAGCGCATCGACCTGAGCACCTCCCAGGGCATCAGCGACTACGTGTTCCACCTGCTGCGCAACGCCCGCACCCTGCGCCCCGGCGTCGAGCCGAAGATCGTGGTGTGCTGGGGCGGCCACTCGATCAACACCGAAGAATACAAATACACCAAGAAAGTCGGCCACGAACTGGGCCTGCGCAACCTCGACATCTGCACCGGTTGCGGTCCCGGCGTGATGAAAGGCCCGATGAAAGGCGCGACCATCGCCCACGCCAAACAGCGTATCCACGGCGGCCGCTACCTCGGCCTGACCGAGCCAGGCATCATCGCCGCCGAAGCGCCTAACCCGATCGTCAACGAACTGGTGATCCTGCCGGACATCGAAAAGCGTCTGGAAGCCTTCGTCCGCGTCGGCCACGGCATCATCATTTTCCCGGGCGGCGCCGGCACGGCCGAAGAGTTCCTGTACCTGCTCGGCATCCTGATGCACCCGGACAATGCGGGCCTGCCCTTCCCCGTGGTTCTCACCGGACCGAAACATGCCGCGCCGTATCTGGAGCAACTGGATGCGTTTGTCGGCGCCACCTTGGGTGACGCCGCGAAGCAGCACTACGAGATCATCATCGACGACCCGGCTGAAGTCGCGCGTCAAATGACTCAAGGCCTAAAAGCGGTCAAACAGTTCCGCCGCGAGCGCAATGACGCGTTCCATTTCAACTGGCTGCTGAAGATCGACGAAGGCTTCCAGCGTCCATTCGATCCGACCCACGAAAACATGGCCAACCTGAAACTGAGCCGCAACCTGCCGGCCCACGAACTGGCCGCCAACCTGCGCCGCGCGTTCTCCGGCATCGTCGCCGGCAACGTCAAGGACAAAGGCATCCGCCTGATCGAAGAGCACGGGCCGTACCAGATCCGTGGCGACGCGGCGGTGATGCAACCGCTGGATCAACTGCTCAAGGCCTTCGTCGCCCAGCACCGGATGAAACTGCCGGGTGGCGCGGCGTATGTGCCGTGTTATCAAGTGGTTGCGTAATAAAGCTAATGTGAGCTGTAACCTTTGAAGATCATTCCCACGCTCCCGCGTGGGAATGATCTCGCGGCACTCATGCTCAGAGGTGATCCGCGTCGATCACTGCCTTGGCAAAGGCCTGCGGATCTTCCTGCGGCAAGTTGTGGCCGATGCCGCCGTTGATGAGTCGGTACTCATATTTGCCGGTGAAACGCTTGGCATAATCCTCGGCAGCCGGATGTGGCGCCCCGTTGGCATCACCTTCCATGGTGATGGTCGGCACCGTAATGACCGGGGCCTTGGCCAGCCGCTGCTCCAGTGCCTCATATTGAGGTTCGCCCTGAATCATGCCCAACCGCCAGCGATAGTTGAAGATCGTAATAGCCACATGATCGGGGTTGTCCAGGGCCGCCGCGCTGCGGTCGAAAGTCGCGTCGTCGAACGTCCATTTCGGGGAGGCCAGCTCCCAGATCAACTTGGCGAAGTCGTGGCGATTTTTTTCGTAACCGGCCTGGCCGCGTTCGGTAGCGAAGTAGAACTGGTACCACCATTGCAGCTCGGCCTTGGGCGGCAACGGATTCTTGCCGGCGGCCTGATTGCCGATGAGGTAGCCGCTCACCGAGACCAGCGCCTCCACCCGCTCCGGCCAGAGCGCCGAAACGATGTCCGCTGAGCGCGCGCCCCAGTCGTAGCCACCGAGCACCGCCTTCTTGATCTTGAGCGCATCCATAAAGTCGATGACGTCACTGGCCAACGCGGCGGGCTGGCCGTTGCGAACCGTCTTGTCGGACAGGAAATGCGTGTCGCCGTAGCCCCGAGCATACGGGATCAGAACCCGGTAACCCTTGGCCGCCAACAAGGGCGCCACTTCGCTATAGCTGTGAATATCGTAGGGCCAACCGTGCAGAAGAATCACCACCGGACCATCGGCGGGGCCGACTTCGGCGTAAGCCACATTCAGCAACCCGGCGTTGACATGCTTCAGCGGGCCGAACGAGTCCGCCTTCAGAGTAGCGGCGCTGGCCACCACGGGCTCTGGCGTCGCGGTTTGCGCATTGGCAGCACCAAGGGCACCTAACTGCATCAGCGCGAAAGCGAGGACCGATGGGCCAAAGAAACGACGACGTGAGTCGTTTTTTTTGCTCAATACATTCATCTTCATGGTGATTTCCCTGGAAGTCATTGACCTGGTGTTCTGGACGACGTGAGTCAGCCATCGCGGGGGGATGAGCAGACTGCGCGTTCATCGGTTTTGACAGCGATGAGCGTAGTGGAAAGATCAGCCGCCCTGATTGCCGCACTCTGCGAATTTGCTGTAATCGAGGACTTTCTGCGCGCCGCTGGAATCGAGATAGGTCAGGCGGGCTTCGACAATGCCGCAATTGCCGCCGTCGTTGTTGACGACGGAAACCACTTTCTTGATATCCAGGTGGGTGCCGTGAGAAGTTGTCTGCGACGGCGCTTGAACATCGGCATGGGCCGAAAACGCTGCAACGTTCAGGAGCGCGAAGAAGCTGGCGGCAATCAGTTTGTTCCAGTTCATGGTGATTTCCTCAGGGTTGCAAATGGGCGGTGGTTGCGAGGCAAGCTGTGTTGTCTCGATGGAACCCATTTAATCGGCCCGAGGTATCTGCCATGTGTCGTAGAACCGGAATTAATAAGGCGTAAGGTGTCTCCGGGGGCGCGAGATACAGTGCGATACAAAGCGAACAACAAGAGGCTTGAGCGATGGAACATGTGAACCACATCCTGATCGTCGACGACGACCGGGAGATTCGCGAGCTGGTCGGCAATTACCTGAAAAAGAACGGGCTGCGCACCACCGTCGTCGCCGATGGCCGGCAGATGCGCAGCTTTCTGGAAACCAATCAGGTGGACCTGATCGTGCTGGACATCATGATGCCCGGCGATGACGGCCTGCTGCTGTGCCGTGAACTGCGCTCGGGCAAACACAAAGCCACACCGATCCTGATGCTCACCGCACGCAACGACGAAACCGATCGCATCCTCGGCCTGGAAATGGGCGCCGACGACTACCTGACCAAACCCTTCGCTGCCCGCGAATTGCTGGCGCGGATCAATGCCGTGTTGCGCCGCACCCGGATGTTGCCGCCCAACCTGCTGATCACCGAAAGCGGCCGGCTGCTGGGCTTCGGCCGCTGGCGCCTGGACACCACCGCCCGGCACTTACTCGACGAAGACGGCACGATGGTGGCCCTCAGTGGCGCCGAATACCGTCTGCTGCGGGTGTTCCTCGATCACCCGCAACGGGTGCTCAGCCGTGACCAGTTGCTCAACCTGACCCAGGGCCGCGACGCCGACCTGTTCGACCGCTCGATTGATTTGCTGGTCAGCCGTCTGCGCCAGCGATTGATGGATGACTCACGGGAATCGACCTACATCAAAACCGTGCGCAGCGAAGGCTACGTGTTCTCCTACCCGGTGGAATTGCTCGGTGCGGAATCATGAAGCGCTCCCCCAGCAGAACCTGAGGAGACTTTTTCATAGGGTTTTGTATCCGTCTGTATAAGAACCCGCGACAGATACGCAGATACCGATTTCGGCTTGTTCGAGCACACATCACCGATACACCCGAGCGTTTAACTGTGATCACCGGATAGCAGCAGCTACCGACCCACTCAAACTAAACGCACGGAGAATCACCCATGTTCAACTTCTCGAAAGTCTCGTCCCTGGCACTCGGTCTGGCACTGGTTAGTGGTCTCGGCCTGTCGAGCCTGGCGTCGGCCCACACCGGCAATGCTGCGTCCCCTGTCCAGGTTCAACAACTGCTGGTGGAAGGCGGCTCCGATCGTCTGATCGAGAATCGCGTGGCCGAAGGCGGTGCCGACCGTCTGCAAGAACTGCGCGAACGTGTGGCATCGGTCAGCCCGAGCAATGCGGTACGCGGTGGAGTAGTTGTCGCGGAAAATCGCGCCGAGTTCGGCTCGAAATATCAGCGGTATTGAATGCCCTGGTGATCCCCATGATCGTTCCCACGCTCTGAACTGCCCCCCAAAGGTTGGACACAACCTTTGGGGGTGTCATGGGTAAGTACACAGAGCACGTAAAACTGGCAGCGGTGCAGGACTATGGTTCCGGTAGCGCGGGTTTAAGGGATGTTGCGCACCGCCGAGCGCGAAGGCTTTTATCAGTGGGTCGGTCCGCCCATGGACGTGGAGACGGCGCTGTATTCCGCTAACACCCAGCAACAGGCGCTCGACGAGATGAACCGCGATGGGCGTCTGGAACAACTCAAGCAGCGCTGGCTCAGCGACAACACACCCCGCTGACAGTGGATTAACGCGCTCGATAACAACTATGCGTCAGGGTGTTTTTTCATCGCGATGCTCCAGCACTACAGTGGCCCCATCTTCTCCCCACGCTCTGGAGCACCATCATGAAAAGCATTATCGGTCTTGGTTTCGCCCTTTCGGTTCTTGGCGCTACCTCCGCCATCGCCGCCCCTCACGCCACCTCGCAGGTCGTTGCAGCGGCCAAAGTCAGTCAACCGGCCACACTGAACGTGAACACCGTCGGTGTTGATCACAAAGACAGCCAGGCGAGCAAACTCTACGTCGCTGAAAACCGCCCTGAGTTCGGTTCGAAGTATCAGCGTTATTGATCAACGGCGTTGCGCCGCTTGAAACAACAAACCCCGGGTAGATCCGATCTCCCCGGGGTTTCTTGTCTTTAGTGTTGAAATACAGACTCGAGATATCTATAGCAGCTGCTACAGGGCCGGCGTTGTTGTCAGGCGAGCGGCGAGCGCCTTGGCCTGGCTCGCGACGTCAGTCACTGCGGTGCTTTCCCACCAGATGCCGCGCAACGGTGGCCCCATGGCGAACAGACGGCTGGCGGCGTGTTCATCGGCATCCAGCACCGCACCATCGACTGCCGCCGCAATCCCCAGCGCCAACGGCCCCGGCCGAACAAGTCCGCGGGCCAACAGTTGCTGTGGCAGCGGTCGGGCGACCCGCCGCCAGTCGTATTCGATGCCGCTGGAATTGATCAATGCCGCGCCGCTGACAACGGTGGTTTCTGCCTCACCCCGACGACGGATGCGGATACTGACTTCACCGCCCGAGGAAGGCTCCAACCCTTTGAACGACGCCGCCTGAATCCGCAACCGCCCTTCCTTGTGCAATCGCTCCACCAGTTCGGCACTCAACGGCGGCGAGCGGTGGTGATGGCTTTCCCACCACGGCCGCACATGTCGCACAAACTGTCGGCGCTGCACATCCGTCGCCTGATTCCACAAGCGGCCGATATGCGCCCGCACCGTGTCGAGCGGCGCCTGCCAGTCGATGCCTTGAGCGATGGCGTCCCGGCAATGCCGACGCAGTTCGCGCACCAGCTGTCGCGGTGTGCGAATGCTCTGATCCTCGGCGAGAAAGTCTGCCCAGGCCGGAGGTTGCCGACGCACGTGAGGCAGCAAGCCATGTCGGGAAAACACTTCGATCGGCCCGCGATGCCCGGCCTGTTCCAGCGACACCACGGCATCGACCATGGTCAGGCCCGAACCGATGATGAGCACGGTCGACTGCGGATCGAGCTGTTGCATGGCGGTGACATCCCACGGATCAAGTGCCGCCGCGTTCAAGCCGCTGGACTCGGTCTGTGGCGTACGCGCGGCGGGAAACATCCCCGTGGCCAACACCGCATAAGCGCCCTGCAAGTGCTGCCCGTCACTCAACGTCAGCAACACAGAATCGTCTCGGGTTTGCAGGTCAACGACCTCGGCCCGCACATGCTCGACCGTTGACCCGTTTAACGCCCCCACCGCTTGCGCTTCGGCCAGCCGCTGCTGCACGTACAGGCCGAAAATCCCCCGCGGCGGGAACAATTCGCTGACCGGCACATGTTGCTCGTCAGACTCCGGCCAGCCGCCGGCCGCGATGTACTCGGCCAGCCATTGGGTCAGGTCGTCGGCGTTGTCCGGGTCGACGCTCATCCGCGCCGCATTGCCGTTGAGCGTATGGCCCAATTCGACCGCGCTATACGCCTCGCCCCGTCCCAGTTCGGCGCGGGGTTCGATCACCAGCACCTTGCGTTTGCCCGGCAGGCGCAGCAACTGCGCCGCCAGCATTGCGCCGCTGAGGCCGCCGCCGACGATCAGGATGTCCGCGTGGCGGATGGCGTCGGTGGCCTGTCCGCTTTGGGTTTCAGTCATGGCGTTCTCACTGCTCAGTGTTTCATCTCAAAAATCTCTTGGACGATAATAGGCGCCAAACCCATGGAAGGTTCATCAAGCAGTACCAAAGTAGGACAGAGAACCCACGCTCCGCACCTGATCGTTCCCACGCTCTGCGCGGGAACGATCATCAACTCAGCACCATTGACCCTTCGTAACTGACCCAGGTTTTGTATTCCTCGAACTTGGCTTTGGCCTTGCGTCGGTCTCGCCAAAGATCACGGTTTGCAGGTTGAAGATCAGAATCGTCGACGAATCGCGTCCGGCTTCGGCAGCCCGACGACGGATGTCGGGGTCCAGTACTCCAGATCCTTGTACTGCCAGGAGCGATCCCGCGGATGCGCCCACAAACCTGGCGACTGGTGACCGACGCAGTTCATGTCAAACGCGTTGAGACGAATTTCGCGGCCCATCAAACAGCACTCCTAAAGCTTGGGGGGTGGATGCCGTTGAGGCGGAAATTGCCGATGAGGTGGAGTTTCCAGCGCAGCGGGTCATGCAGTGATCCGGGCAACACGGTGCGTTGGCCGGTGAGTTCGACTTCAGCGTTGCTGACGGCATTTAGCGCGTCGGCGCTGGCCAGGTGCGACTCGGCGATAGCGACGCTGATTTCCGTGTCGTCATCAACGCTGTTCAGAAAGTCTTCGGCGCGTTCGAGCAGCGCGGCGGCGACTTCAATGCGGATGTGCAAATCGCCGAAGCGGCTGATGACGTAAGGATCATCCGTGGCTTGGGCCTGCTGCCGGACGAAACGCAACGTCGCATCAAGCACGCTGCGAGCGTTGTGCAGGTCGTGCTGACTTTTGGCCAGGGTCTGCCCGGCAACAATCGGTTGAGTCAAAGCGTTCATGGAGGGCTCCTCAGTTCCAGGCGTGGCGCGCAGGCTTCACGCCGTTGAGCAGGTAGTTGCCGATCAGGTGGTATTTCCAGCGTGCCGGATCGTGCAGGGTGTGCGTCCGGGCGTTGCGCCAGTGGCGGTCGAGGTTGTACTTGCCGAGCACCGAGCGAGTGCCGGCCAGCTCGAAGAGTTTGCTGCTGGCAAGCAAGGCGATCTCGGCCGATAGCACTTTGGCCTGGGCGACCACCACCGAAGCGCGGGCCACCGTGTCTTCGTTGGGGTTGAGCAAGGTATGGTCAATGGCGCGACCGGCCTTTTTGAGGATCGCTTCGGTGCCGTGGACCCGCCATTCGAGGTCGCCGATCGCAGCGATACTGAACGGGTCCTGCCAGCCGTGATCCTGTCCGCTGTCGATCCATGGCCGGGCTTCGCGGGCGTAGCGTTTGGTTTCTTCAAGGGCGCCGACGGCAATGCCGGTGTCCACGGCAGCCTGAATGATTTGTGAAATCGGGCCGTCGGCGGTGGGTTCGTCGAAGGCCTTGTGGGCCGGGATCACCGCACTGAGCGGGACTTTCACCGCGCTCAGGGTGACACCGCCGCTGGCCGTGGTGCGCTGGCCGAAACCGTCCCAGCTGTCGATGACGGTCAAGCCGGGAATGCCACGCTCGATGAAGGCGATGAAGGCCTTGTTCTCTTCATTGACCGCCACTGCTGGCACGATGTGCGCGAACAACGCGCCGGTGCAGTAGAACTTTTCGCCATCGATTTGCGCGGTGTCTTTATCAAAGCGAATTCGGGTTTCGAAGGCCCCGGCGTTTTTGCTTTTGGATTCGGAGAAGGCGTTGCCGAAACGATAGCCCTGCAGGACTTTGCCGAAGTAGTAACGCTTCTGCTCCTCGGTGGCGGTTTGCAGCAGGATGTCGAGTACGCCGAGGTGGTTTTGCGGGATCTGACCGAGGGATGAGTCGGCAGCGGAAATGATCTTGATCACCTCCGCGACGGTCACGTAGGAAACGCCGGCGCCGCCGTATTCCTTGGGAACGGTGATGCCCCAGAGGCCGCTGGCGGAGAATTCGTCGAGTTCGGCAACTGGCAGGCGTCGCTCACGGTCGCGGACACTGGCCTCAATGGCGAAGCGGGCGGCGAGCTTGTGAGCGACAGCGATGGCTTCGGCGTCCGAGCGGATCACGTGGGCGGTGCGAGAGGGTTGGGCAGAGGCTGTCATGGGCCGACTCCGGGGTTTCGGGTGAGTACCCAGAGCCTATTGCAGAAGTCATGCCTGAAAAGGAGTTACACAATTTCAACAGGTTACCGAACTATCTTGAGAGGTTTCACCTACAGAAAAACAACAAACTGTTTGTTAGCTGTTGATCGGCGGACAGTAGTGCCTGGCAATATCCAATCAACGAAAAAGCCGATCCAGATGACTCAATAGCAAATCGAAATTCGCCGGACAGAACCTGTCATCAAGCTCACTGTTATGGGCTGGATCGGCGAAGGGTGCAGCCAATCGCCTGAGTGGACGATCAGTCTTTCAGTTCATAACTCGTCTCTGGTGAAGGTAACTTGTCCTCACCTTGCTGCAACGAATAACTGACAACTGCTGAGTTCCCTTGGGAAAAAGAAAGGTATCGCACGTTAACATCCAATGGTTTGCCCAGGTTAATCTCGTTAAATTCCAGATCCGTAGACCATGTACCGTAAGCCCTCAGCCAAACAGTTAGTATGTCGCCGACCCGAGCCTGTGAAATGACTGGCACCCGGATCGTACCTCCATTTTTTACCGCTTCTCTGTAAATAATCGACCCTTCTGCCTGAAGGATTGTGGGCGCCAACAACTCCGAATTAATGCGGATCTCTTTCAGTTCATAAGTCATACCTAAACTCTCCTTAGTTTGGACAGCATCATTACCGCGATTGGCAATGACCATCGTGTGCACACCAGTGCGCTTCAATTGGGCTCCCGCCCACAGGACTTGTCTACTGTCAGAACTAACAGGCCTATACCACTTACAGAGATCGCCTCAGGCCTGAAATCAGATCACCACATTTCGCACAAACCGCGCCACCACCGGCCCATCGTTACGATAGGAATGCGGCTGGTTGCTGGCGAACAGGTAGAACTCGCCGGCAGCGATCTCATGCGGCGCGTCGCCCAGCATCATAAGCTCGCCGCCCGCTTCGCCATCAGTTACAGAAGCCGTGCCAGTTATTAATAGGGGTATTAATCAACTATTTATGACTTATTCAACGAAAACACACTCACTAAAAAAAACGCAAAATGTTCAATCGCTATTGCCCTGCCAACAGCCAGGCCTGCTTCACAAGCACATCGACACGCCTAAATCGATCACTTCGCTTTGTTGGAATGGATCGTCGACCCAATACCGAATCCGCATCCCAAAACTGTTAATAAACGCGCAAGCAGGAATCACAAATGATGCCCCCGCTCCAGTAAGTGGGGTCGTTAATGTTTTGGAAGTGCTGTCATTGCTGTATTCGAGGGTCACCTGGATGCCCGGATAGACACCCCGGCTCAATACAATATCGACCCGGGCGCCGGCTACGACATCTTCGAGAAAGACGATGTCGCCGCAGGCCACCGGCAGTACGGGTGCAGGTAAAAGCTCTGACGGCTTTTTGTGATGAATAGACATATATGAACCCAATGTTGAGGAGTGGACCGCCATCCGCCGGCGCACTCATCATTGTCTGGATCCAAGACCAATCGTCTACTGTAAGAAGTAACAGGTATATATGTGTTTGACGTGGCAAAATCAGCGCCGATCAAATCACCACGTTTCGCACAAACCGCGCCGCCACCGGCCCATCGTTGCGATAGGCGTGGGGCTGGTTGCTGGCGAACATGTAGAACTCGCCGGCAGCGATTTCCTGTGGCGTGTCACCGAGCATCAGCGTCAGGCAGCCTTCGAACACGTAGATTTGTTCACTCCAGCCCTCGGCGTCCGGTTGCGACGGGTAAATTTCCCCCGGTTGCAGACACCACTCCCACTGTTCCACCTCACGGGTAGCCGTGGCTTTGGACAATAAAACGGCTTTGCTGCCAGGAATCGTCCCGGCCCACGCCACTTCGTTGATGCGACTCGGATCGCGTGCATCCGGGGCCTGGATCAGGTCGCTGAACGCCACGTCCAGCGCTTCGGCGACGCGGTCGAGGGTAGTCAGGCTGACATTCTTCTCGCCGGCCTCGATGGCCACCAGC
This sequence comes from Pseudomonas sp. TH39(2020), assembly GCF_016650715.1. NCBI lineage: Bacteria > Pseudomonadati > Pseudomonadota > Gammaproteobacteria > Pseudomonadales > Pseudomonadaceae > Pseudomonas > Pseudomonas sp. TH39(2020). Next base: position 413,803 of record NZ_JAEKFF010000005.1, read on the forward strand.
ATCCGGCGGCTGACCCCGGATTTTTCCGCCAGCGTCGCCTGGCTCATGTCGGCGGCGTGGCGCAAGCGTCGAACGTTTTGGCTGACGTGCTGAAGGACCGAAGTCCGTTGCGTGGAATCTTTGTGCACTATATTGCTCACTTGATGGGGTTGGGCAGTATACTGCGCAACATTCGGCGCATTGTGCGTCGCCCTCAGGTAGCGCGCAAGGTCATGACGTCGGTGAATACCCCTCACACTTCCTCCCGTTTCTCGCGGTTCAGCAAGGCCGAGTGCGTGCTGGTGCTGATCACCATGGTCTGGGGCGGCACCTTCTTGCTGGTGCAACATGCGATGACCGTCAGCGGGCCGATGTTCTTCGTCGGTCTGCGTTTTGCCGCGGCGGCGATCATTGTTGCGCTGTTTTCCTGGCGACACCTGCGAGACCTGACCCTGTTCGAATTGAAGGCTGGGGCCTTTATCGGAGTGGCGATCATGCTCGGTTATGGTTTGCAGACCGTCGGGTTACAGAGCATTCCCAGCAGTCAGTCGGCGTTTATTACCGCGTTGTACGTGCCCTTCGTGCCGTTGTTGCAATGGCTGGTGCTGGGGCGGCGTCCGGGGTTGATGCCGAGCATCGGGATCATGTTGGCGTTTACCGGGTTGATGTTGCTGTCGGGACCGGCCGGTGCTTCGTTCAATTTCAGCCCGGGTGAAATCGCCACGTTGATCAGCGCCGTGGCGATTGCGGCAGAGATCATTCTGATCAGCACGTATGCCGGCCAGGTCGATGTGCGTCGGGTGACGGTGGTGCAATTGGCGGTCACCTCGGCGCTGGCGTTTTTGATGGTGGTGCCGACTCAGGAAAGTATTCCGGACTTCTCCTGGCTGCTGTTATGCAGCGCGTTGGGTCTGGGCGCGGCCAGTGCGGCGATTCAAGTGGCGATGAACTGGGCGCAGAAGAGCGTTTCGCCGACCCGGGCGACGTTGATTTATGCGGGTGAGCCGGTTGGGGCCGGGATTGTCGGAAGGATTGCCGGGGAGCGGTTGCCGGCGATTGCGCTGGTGGGTGCGGGGTTGATTGTGGCGGCGGTGATTGTCAGTGAGTTGAAGACCAGGGGTAAAGATCGCGAGACAATTGAGGAGGCGTTGGAAAGCGAGTCCGTCGACTCAAACTAATGAGCATCACAACCGACGTTCAAGCTCCCAACTTTCCAGGATCAGTCTGATCCCGCGCTCACTCTGGTAATGACCGGATAATGTCAGCGAGATCATCTCTGGTGAAGCCGTTAGACTTTATGGCCGCAGCCACATCTTCCTTCGAAAGCGGGAAGCGCTTGAAGATTTCCTTCAGCGTATCGGCATCAATATTTGACATCCAAAGCGGATCGATAAACGAGCCTCCATATTCCGGCTTCATCGGCACTTCTTCGTGTGCTATTGCACCCTTATGATTCAAGTAAACGACATAACGGTCATGCCCTTCAGGAAAGCTCTTGTCATGATAAAGCGTGGTGCCGAGAGGCAGCACATAATAGTTTTCATCGCCATTCGGCCCCTCAATAAGCAACGGTTCTTTAGTCTTAATCATTTTCATATCGTGCGACCTCGTAACGTTATTAATCACAACAAATGCCAAAACGACCGAATTGATCAAAATCAACCCTGCTAGCCAAAAAGGAAACTTGTTACTTGTAAACATTCTTTTTGTCATAACGCGCCTCGGTATTCCCTTCGAGCATAGCCTGCAAGTCTGCTGGCATAAAAATGCCATCCTGTGTCCATTTCTGCGTGCGCGCCGCCTGCCTCTCTGTCCAGGAAAGCCCTCTCATCTCCCGATACTCGGCAGGGTTCTGCACGATCGCCTTGCCTGAAACCTTGGCTCCATCAATTGTCACCGTCGTGCAATTGTTGGTGGTTGGATGATAATTCGCTGGTAAAACGTAACGTGTCGCGGTAGCGGTCTTTTTTCTTAGCTCTTTTTTCTGTGCCACGACCCCATCAAAGTGAGCAATCACCGCTTCAGCCTTGGTGTTTTCCAAAAAGTAGACAAAACCGGTCGTTGTCCGCCCGAGGCTGTTTTCTCCAGAAATGTAAGCCTTGAAAGAGGTCCAGACATTTAATACACCCTCGCCTTCACTATCAAAGGTTCCCCAGGTTTTCCCATAACGTCCGAAATCGTACGTAATGTCTTTGCTACCCACGACAACATGAAGCGCCGCGTGCCCAAAAAGGTGCTCTTCCTTGTCACGAGTATAAGGACCACCGACCAGTAACTCCATGTAGGCACCGGAAACTACCAACTGATTAGTTTTGGTAGTTTTGCCTGGTGCCCCTACAGTTTTTGCCGCCTGCGTCGTACCCGACGCCTTAGTAGAGTCAACCATTAAAGATGTTCCGTATCTTCAAGTTTTGGAAATTTTATGCTGCAGCTTCCCCGCGGGACATTTGGCACATGAACAAATCCATTTTCATCGAGAACGCCGGCGATCACCGCCCCATCTGGCAGTGTCAATTCATACGACTCGTTGGGAATCGGCTCTTCTCTGTTATTGAGTAATTGAAATTCGACGAAAGTCTTTTCCTGCAAAAGTTTGCGGAAAATATTACTGGCACCGCTGGCCCCAGCATCGCCGACAAATGTATCTGGAGAACCTGCTGTGATTGTGGCGCCGCAAGCCGTTAACGATCCGACATGTGCCACATCTTTACCGAGTCCAAAAACGTGTGGGGCACCCGTTGTTATTGGATTGCTGCCGTGAATGGGACAGGAGTAGATATCTCCCACCAAGGCTATCGGGAGAGTGTTGACAAAAATAGGGCTTGAGCCGGTCGTGATGTTTCCGCCGTGACTTCCTGGGTCTCCAAGTCGCGCAACTGGCTTTCCTGCCATGATTTCTCTCCTTTGAACATCAAGAATCGCGAATAGTACATGATCCGCAAAATGGATTTTGCGTTGTTGTGAGCCCCGGAGCATACCTACTAGCAAAGCAGCTGTTTTGGCCTTTGGCCGGTTGACTGCCCTGCCCTCACTCCCTATCCGCGCGTCTGTCACGACTCATTCGTGATCGGGTTTGACGGCTCGGCTGCATCCTCAAGACGTAGAGTTCCTTAACTTTGTGCGCGTACCTATTCGTCCGCGGCAAAGCCATATGGTAACTGTGCATGGGGCATCTTCGGGTGCGCCGGGTTCTTGGGACCGGTCCGTCAACCTGCGCACAGTTGCCACCCATTCGTTTGACGGCAAACAGGTGGCAGCTCTTACTTTCTCAAGAGTTAAATCAATGAATAACTCCACCACAAAATCCACCCCTCTTCGCCCGCTGCGACCACGTCGACCACCACCTCTTCGCCGTACAACCCGATATCCCATTACTCGATGCCCTCGAACACGCCGCGCTCTACCTCAGCTGCGCCGAAACCCTCGCCCATCAAGCCCCCACCGCCACCCGCCCTGAACACAAAGTTTCATTACGCTGGGCCAGCCAGCAAATGCTTGGTACTGCGCGCTCGTTGGTTCAAGCATCCATTGATGGGATGCACGCAGCCCAAGCTGGAGGTGACGCATGAACCCGCATATGCCGATGATCAACAATGACTGCGACATCCCGGTGTTGCTGGTCGCCACTCAAGCGCCGTTGGATTTGTTGCACAGCAACGCGGCCACACGGTTTCTGGCCGTGACGCAGATGATGGAAAGTCTGACCAGCCTTGATATCACTCAAGCAAAGGGGGCCGATGTGCAGCAACTCGCGCATGCGGCGGCAATGTTGCTGCGCGATGGGTGTGATGTGATGGATGTGTTGGGTCGGCAGCTTCGGGCGCAGGTCTGACGGTAGCCGTTTGATCGCCGAGATTGATGTTGACTGTCAGGGCCCCTTCGCGAGCAAGCGGGCTTGCTCGCGAAGGGGCCGAAACGGTTGAAACCGGCCCCTGGAAACAATGTGAATCAGGTTTTTTCCGTCTACCTTGTAGGATTCTGCGACAGCTTGGCGTTTGGTGATCCGAGAGCTGGCACGTATGATGCTTCACAAACTTCCGCAGATTAGAAGCCTATGTCCCTGATAGTTCTACTGCTTCTGCCTTTTATCGGCAGCTGTCTGGCAGCCTTGCTGCCGCACAACGCGCGTAACACCGAATCTTTGTTGGCTGGTCTGGTTGCCTTGATAGGCACTGTTCAGGTTGCCCTGCTGTACCCGCAAATCGCCGATGGCGGCGTGATCCGCGAAGAATTTTTCTGGTTGCCCAGCCTTGGCCTGAACTTCGTCCTGCGCATGGACGGGTTCGCCTGGCTATTCTCGATGCTGGTGCTGGGCATCGGCACGCTGGTTTCGTTGTACGCCCGCTACTACATGTCGCCGGACGATCCGGTGCCGCGGTTCTTCGCGTTTTTCCTGGCGTTCATGGGCGCCATGCTCGGGCTGGTGATCTCCGGCAACCTGATCCAGATCGTGTTTTTCTGGGAGCTGACCAGCCTCTTTTCATTCCTGTTGATCGGTTACTGGCACCACCGCGCCGATGCGCGACGCGGTGCCTATATGGCGCTGATGGTCACCGGCGCAGGTGGTTTGTGCTTGCTGGCGGGGGTCATGCTGCTCGGCCATGTGGTCGGCAGCTATGACCTGGACAAGGTCCTGGCCGCCGGCGATCTGATTCGCGCACACGCCCTCTACCCTATTCTGCTACCCCTGATCCTGATCGGCGCCCTGAGCAAAAGCGCGCAATTCCCCTTCCACTTCTGGCTGCCCCACGCCATGGCGGCGCCGACACCGGTTTCGGCCTACCTGCACTCGGCGACCATGGTCAAGGCCGGGGTGTTTCTACTCGCACGGCTGTGGCCGTCGCTGTCCGGCAGTGAAGAATGGTTCTACATCGTCAGCGGCGCCGGTGCCTGCACCCTGTTGCTCGGCGCGTACTGCGCGATGTTCCAGAACGATCTCAAGGGGCTGCTGGCCTACTCGACCATCAGCCACCTGGGCCTGATCACCCTGCTGCTGGGCCTGAACAGTCCGCTGGCCGCTGTGGCCGCGGTGTTTCACATTCTCAACCACGCCACGTTCAAGGCTTCGCTGTTCATGGCCGCCGGGATCATCGACCACGAAAGCGGCACCCGGGACATTCGCAAGCTCAGCGGCCTGATCAAGCTGATTCCGTTCACGGCCACCCTGGCCATGGTCGCCAGCGCCTCGATGGCCGGCGTGCCGCTGCTCAACGGCTTCCTGTCGAAAGAAATGTTCTTCGCCGAAACCGTGTTCATCAATGCCACAGCCTGGATCGAGATGACGCTGCCCATCGTCGCGACCATCGCCGGCACTTTCAGCGTTGCCTACTCGCTGCGCTTTACCGTCGATGTGTTCTTCGGCCCGACCGCCACCGACTTGCCGCACACCCCGCACGAACCGCCACGCTGGATGCGCGCGCCGGTGGAGTTGCTGGTGTTCGCCTGCCTGGTCGTGGGGATTTTCCCGGCGCAGGTGGTCGGCCCGTTGCTGGCCGCGGCGGCCCTGCCGGTGGTGGGCGGCACCTTGCCTGAATACAGCCTGGCGATCTGGCACGGCTGGAACGCGCCGATGATCATGAGCCTGATCGCCATGTCCTGCGGCATCGTGCTTTATCTGCTGTTGCGCAATCAGCTCAAACACGGGCGTTTCAAGTACCCGCCGATCATTGGCCGGTTCAACGGCAAGCGCCTGTTCGAACGCAGCCTGGTGATCATGATGCGCCTGGCCCGTCGTCTCGAGCGGCGGATCAGCACCAAGCGCCTGCAAACCCAATTGTTCCTGGTGGTGCTCGCGGCCGTGTTGGCCGGGTTGATCCCGATGCTCCACAGCAGCCTGAGCTGGGGCGACCGGCCGAAGATTCCGGGTTCGATCGTGTTCGTGACCCTCTGGCTGCTGGCGATTGCCTGCGCCCTCGGCGCGGCGTGGCAGGCCAAGTATCACCGGCTCGCGGCCCTGACCATGGTCAGCGTCTGTGGCCTGATGACCTGCATCACCTTCGTCTGGTTCTCGGCGCCGGACCTGGCGCTGACGCAATTGGCCGTGGAAGTGGTGACCACGGTGTTGATCCTCCTCGGTTTGCGCTGGTTGCCGCGCCGGATCGAAGACGTTTCGCCGCTGCCAAGCACCCTGCGCAAGGCGCGCATCCGCCGTATCCGCGACTTGCTGCTGTCGACCGTGGTCGGTGGCGGCATGGCGTTGCTGGCCTACGCGATGCTGACGCGCCAGACGCCGAACGACATTTCCTCGTTCTACCTCAGCCGTGCCCTGCCCGAAGGCGGCGGCAGCAACGTGGTCAACGTGATGCTGGTGGACTTCCGCGGCTTCGACACCCTCGGTGAAATTACCGTGCTGGTGGCCGTGGCCCTGACCGTATTCGCCCTGCTGCGACGCTTCCGACCTCCGAAAGAAAGCCTGCAATTGCCGGCCCAGCAACGTCTGCTGGCACCCGACGTGGTCACCGACCTGGTCAACCCGCGTCACGCCAGCGACACCGCGCTCGGGTTCATGATGGTACCGGCGGTGCTGGTGCGCCTGCTGTTGCCGATCGCCTTTGTCGTGTCGGTCTACCTGTTCATGCGCGGCCACAATCAACCGGGCGGCGGTTTTGTCGCGGGTCTGGTGATGTCCGTAGCGTTCATCCTGCAATACATGGTCGCCGGCACCCAGTGGGTCGAGGCGCAAATGAGCCTGCGACCGCTGCGCTGGATGGGCACTGGTCTGCTGTTCGCCACGGTCACCGGGCTCGGGGCGATGGCCGTCGGGTATCCGTTCCTGACCACCCACACCTGGCATTTCGAACTGCCGGTATTCGGCGACATTCACATCGCCAGTGCGCTGTTCTTCGACATTGGCGTGTACGCCGTGGTGGTCGGTTCGACCCTGTTGATCCTCACCGCCCTCGCTCACCAATCGGTACGGGGTCACAAGACCGCTGCCCTGCCTCGATCCGTCGCCACGCAAGGAACCGTCTGATGGAAGAAGTCATCGCAATCGCCATCGGCGTGCTGGCCGCGTCCGGGGTCTGGCTGATCCTGCGGCCACGAACGTTTCAGGTGGTGATGGGCCTGTGCCTGCTGTCCTACGGCGTCAATCTGTTCATCTTCAGCATGGGCAGCCTGTTTATCGGCAAGGAGCCGATCATCAAGGACGGCGTGCCGCAGAATCTGTTGCACTACACCGACCCGCTGCCGCAAGCGCTGGTGTTGACCGCGATCGTGATCAGCTTCGCCATGACCGCGCTGTTTCTGGTGGTGCTGCTGGCTTCCCGGGGCCTGACCGGTACCGACCATGTGGATGGCCGGGAGCCTAAAGAATGAATCTGATGCCGCACCTGATCGCTGCACCGATTCTGCTGCCGCTGCTGACCGCTGCCGTGATGCTGATGCTGGGCGAGAAACACCGTCCGCTGAAGGCCAAGATCAACCTGTTTTCCAGCCTGGTGGGACTGGGCATCGCGGTGCTGTTGCTGCAATGGACCCAGGAGACGGGTGTCCCCGGCTCCATCGGCGTATACCTGCCGGGCAACTGGCAGGTGCCGTTTGGTATCGTGCTGGTGGTCGATCGACTGTCGGCGCTGATGCTGGTGCTGACCGGGATCATCGGCGTCAGCGCCCTGCTGTTCGCCATGGCCCGTTGGGACGGCGCCGGTTCGAGTTTCCACGCGCTGTTCCAGATTCAGATGATGGGCCTGTATGGCGCGTTCCTGACGGCGGACCTGTTCAACCTGTTTGTGTTTTTTGAAGTGTTGCTGGCGGCCTCTTATGGCCTGATGCTCCATGGTTCGGGTCGGTCGCGGGTGTCGTCGGGGCTGCATTACATCTCGATCAACCTGCTGGCCTCGTCGCTGTTTCTGATCGGCGCGGCGCTGATCTACGGCGTCACCGGCACTCTGAACATGGCTGACCTGGCGCTGAAAATTCCGCTGGTGCCGGAAGCCGATCGCGGCCTGCTGCATGCCGGAGCAGGGATTCTGGCCGTGGCGTTCCTGGCCAAGGCCGGGATGTGGCCGCTGAACTTCTGGTTGGTGCCGGCCTATTCCGCGGCGAGCGCGCCGGTGGCGGCGATGTTCGCGATCATGACCAAGGTCGGCGTCTACACCTTGCTGCGTCTGTGGACCTTGCTGTTTTCCGGCCAGGCCGGCGCGTCGGCGTACTTTGGCGGCGACTGGCTGGTCTACGGCGGCATGGCGACCATCGTCTGCGCCGCCGTCGCGATTCTCGCCGCACAACGACTCGAGCGCCTGGCCAGCCTGAGTATTCTGGTGTCTGCCGGGATTCTGCTGTCGGCCATCGGTTTCGCCCAGCCGAACCTGATCGGCGCGGCGCTGTTCTACCTGGTCAGCTCGACCCTGGCGTTGAGCGCGTTGTTCCTGTTGGCCGAGTTGATCGAGCGTTCGCGTTCGGCCAATGAAATGCCGTTGTTCGATGACGGCGATCTGCCGCGACCGATGGAATCCTTGCAGCCGCCCAAAGGCATCAACCTCGATGACGAGCAGAAAGCCGTGGTCGGCCAGGTGATTCCCTGGACCATGGCGTTCCTCGGGTTGAGCTTCATTGCCTGCTCGCTGCTGATCATCGGCATGCCGCCGCTCTCGGGATTCATTGGCAAACTCGGCTTGCTCAGCGCCCTGCTCAATCCGCTGGGCCTGGGCAATGGCAGCGATGAGCCGGTTTCCAATGCCGCGTGGGGCTTGCTCGCGTTGTTGATACTGTCCGGGCTGGCATCGTTGATCGCGTTCTCGCGCTTGGGCATCCAGCGTTTCTGGACGCCTGAGGAGCGGCCGTCGCCGTTGCTGCGACGTTTCGAATGCGTGCCGATCATTGCGCTGCTGGGCTTGAGCATTGCGCTGACCTTCAAGGCTGAACCGCTGCTGCGCTACACCCAGGCGGCCGCCCAAGCCTTGAACAACCCGCAACAATACGTGATGGCGGTGCTCGGCACCCGTGCGATTCCAAGCCCGGAAGCCAAAGCCGCGGTAGCGGAGGTCACACCATGAAGCGTCTGTTTCCTGCTCCCTGGTTGTCGCTGGCGCTGTGGTTGCTGTGGCTGGTGCTGAACCTGTCGATGAGTCCCGGCAATCTGCTGCTGGGCGCGGTGCTGGGGTTCTGCGCGCCTTTGATGATGCGCAAGCTGCGGCCACTGCCGATTCGTATTCGTCGGCCGGGCGTGATTGTGCGTTTGTTCTTTCTTGTCGGTCGCGATGTGGTGGTGTCCAACCTCGCCGTGGCCTGGGGCGTGCTCAACGTCGGTCGCCGTCCACCGCGTTCACACTTCATCAAGGTACCGCTGGACTTGCGTGACGCCAATGGCCTGGCCGCGTTGTCGATGATCTGCACAGTGATTCCCGGCACGGTGTGGTCGGAACTGGCGCTGGACCGCAGCATTCTGTTGCTGCACGTCTTCGATCTGGATGACGAAGCGCTGTTCATCCAGCACTTCAAGGCAACCTACGAGCGCCCCTTGATGGAGATCTTCGAATGAGCGCCTTGCTGTCGAACGCAATCCTGCTGAGCCTGTTCATCTTTTCGCTGGCGATGATTCTGACCCTGATCAGGCTGTTCAAGGGGCCGTCGGCCCAGGACCGGGTTCTGGCGCTGGATTACCTGTACATCATCGCGATGCTGATGATGCTTGCGCTGGGCATTCGTTATGCCAGTGACACTTACTTCGAGGCGGCGCTGCTGATTGCGCTGTTCGGTTTCGTCGGCTCGTTTGCCCTGGCGAAATTCCTCCTGCGTGGCGAGGTGATCGAATGAGCGCAGAACTGTCTCTGTGGGTTGAAATTCCAGTGGCGCTCCTGCTGGTGCTCAGCAGTCTGTTTGCGCTGATCGGCGCCATTGGCCTGGTGCGGATGAAGGACTACTTCCAGCGTATGCACCCGCCGGCGCTGGCGTCGACATTGGGCGCCTGGTGTGTGGCGCTGGCCTCGATCATTTACTTTTCGGCACTCAAGTCCGGGCCTGTGTTGCATGCCTGGCTGATTCCGATTCTGTTGTCGATTACGGTGCCGGTGACCACGTTGCTGCTGGCGCGGGCGGCGCTGTTTCGCAAGCGTATGGCGGGGGATGATGTGCCGGCCGAGGTGAGCAGTCGGCGCACGGAGAGCGGGAGTTAAGTTCGCAGATTTGTATTGATTGTGGGGGCCTCTTCGTCGGAACGCCGCCCGGAGCCGGCTCGCTCCCACAGTTGATCTCTGTCAGACACAAAATCTGTGTTCACTGAAAATCCAATGTGGGAGCGAGCCTGCTCGCGATAGCGATAGTCCGGTCGAGTCAGATCCAGGCGACTGCCAACAACCCAGCCCCCAACACCACGCACAACGGCGAATAAGCCCAGGTGTCGAGCCGGGCAAACTTCGAATCCTTCACCTGTTTGAAGAACCCCATCAGATGCGAATCGCCGATCGCCCTGGCGAACATCAGCATCGCAATCGCGCTGATCACCCATTGCAGCGACCAGTGATTCACCGTCGGCAGATACAGGCCGACTCGCAAGCACACCAGCATCGCAATCAGCAGTAACCCGACCGCCACCAGCAACGTGGCAAAGCCTGAAGGTTTGAAGGCCGGCCTGGATTGCGCGCCGCCCTCTGCGGATATTCGCGGGACCGCCGCCTCGCTACCCAACGTGCCACCTGCCGCCCAGTACAGGTGGATCAGGCTGATCAACAGGAAGATGGCAGCCATCCATTGCGCGATCAATAGGCTCATGTTCGGACTTCCAGCGTGAAATGTCGCAGCAGAATGAACTTCCTTGAACGATTTTGTAAGGGTATTCGTCAGCAATGGCGGACTGCCATCAGTGCTGATCGATGACTTTGCACCGCCATGGCCCACCCTTTACTTCAATTCTGCAGACACCTTGTCGGCCACTTCCTTGGGCACCCAGGCCTGCCACACGTCCGGGTGCGCCTTCATGAACGCCTGCGCCGCCTGCCGTGGCGGAGTGTGTTTTACGCTCATCTCGGCCAGCGCCTTGTTCAATGGATCGATTGGCAAATCGACCTTGGTGAAGAACTCGGCAATCTGCGGATACTGTTTCTGGAATGGCGCGGACACGCCAATGGACAGCTTCGAGGGCAGCGAGCGAGTCGGTTTCGGATTTGGATTGTCGGCGTCTGTCAGGGTTTTCCAGGCATCGGCGTCGAACGGCGGCTCTTCGAGCTGAACCAGTTTGAAGCGGCCAAGCAACGGAGTTGGCGACCAGTAATAGAACAGCACCGGTTTGCCGCGCCGAATCGAAGAACTGATCTCCGCATCCAGCGCTGCGCCGGAACCGCTGCGGAAATTCACATAGCTGTCGTCCAGCCCATACGCCTTGAGTTTCTGTTTGTTGACCACTTCCGACGTCCAGCCGATTGGGCTGTTGAGGAAGCGTCCCTTGCCCGGGGTTTCCGGATCTCTGAACACGTCCTTGTATTTCGGCAGGTCGCTGACACTGCGCAGGCCCGGCGCCAGCGGCTTGATGCCTTTCGCCGGGTCGCCCTTGATCACATATTCGGGCACCCACCAACCCTCGGTGGCGCCCTTGACCGTATCGCCGAGACTCGCGACTTTGCCTTCGGCCTCAGCCTTGACCCAGACCGGACTGCGACCAGCCCATTCTTCGCCAATCACCTGAATGTCATTGTTGGCGAGTGCGGTCTCCAGGGTGATGGTCGTCCCCGGCAACGTATCGGTCGGCAGCCCGTAGCCCTTCTCGACAATGATCCGCAGGATATCGGTGATCAGGCTGCCACTTTCCCAGTTCAGGTCGGCGAAGTGGATCGGCGCCTGGGCAGCGAACACTGGAACGGGTGAAGCCAACAAACCGAAAGTGGCCAGAGTAGCGGCCAGTAACCGTCGAAATCCGTTCATGCTTTTGCACCTCGTGCTGTTCACAGCAATAGCAGGATGGCCTGGCAGAAGACCGCAAAGCCTCTGAATACTCAGTCAACTGACTGTAGTAGAGGTTCCTGCTTTCGAGGGAGGTCAATCAGATTTCGGGAGGTTCCTGCAAGCGCGCCAACGCTCTTCGTACCATGCTGGCGTATTCCGCCGGACGCAACGTATAGATCTGTGACGCCACCCAACCCAGCCATGCACCTTGCAAAACAGCCTTCTGCTCGAACAGGCGCTGGGCTTCGGCTTGCGCACTGGCCTGGTTCTGTTCGTGGAAGTCGGCGCGGGTCAGGGTCATTATTCGCTGGCCTTGAAGGTGACCAGTTCCCCTTTGCGCCACTTGGCAGCCTTGGCGGTCACGGCTTTCAGGGTTTTGGTCAGGCCTTCCTGCAACTGTTGGTGAGCGGCGAACACCATCACCACGCCATGACCTTCCTTGAACACGATCCCGTGGCCATCAGCGGTGGTGACGAACGCGTAATCACCCAGGCCGTAAACCGTCAGTTTGATTTCGCGGAACTTGATGTCCAGCTTGCCGCCTTCGCGACTGGGCAATACAGAGGCGCTGAAATGATCGCCGACCTTGAGCTTAAGCCCAGGTTTGTCATCAACCACCAGCGCCTCTTCGGTGTCGATCTCGGCAATATAAATGCCTTCAGCGTTCTGTTCGGTGATGTAAACAAAACGTGACTGGAACTGTTTAACCAGCTTTGCGCGCAAATCACCCAGCACGAACAAAGCATGCATATCGAGATTACTTACTGCCAAGGAAACATCCCCACATCTGAAAATGATGCTGCACGCAGGAAAACAGCGCACAGCAGAAAAAAGCGGCAATGCCGAAGGTGTTGCAAAAAGGCCCGGGTTGAAATCCTGGAACGAGCAGAGGGCTCATCCATCGCGAGGCTTGAGAAGACTACTGGAACAACACTCACGTCGTCTTGCCTGGCGTTCGTCAGAGGTTGAAGGAAAAAGCCCTTCCGACGGCCAGAAAAACGGGACTACCAACTTTAGGGAAAAAACTCTTTAAAAAAAGCACTTTTCCGACATATCGCCAGCAAAAAATTGCTTTAGATGAACATCGATCGCCAAACACTGACGGTGATTCTAGAGCAGCGATGCTCATCGAGACTACCCAAAACCACGTACGCACGTCGGTAAAACAACGAAAAGGACTTCATATGTGCACGCTGACACATTTTGCTTACCCTCAGGCGCCTAACACGAACAGCTCGAGGACACTGCCCCCAGGGATGTTTCAACCGCATGAATACTGCCCTGAAGAGCTTGCCCGGCCACGTTTTCAGGTCATTTTGGCCGGTAATGCCTTTTTTCATATCAAGGAAATTTCCACCGGCCGCGTCAGAGGTTTCCGCGGCAATCATAACGAAGCCTGCGCCCTTGCCCGCTCGCTCGAGTTATGCGGTTGACGGTCCCGCCACGTTCATTTCCATAGACGCTTCGTCACGCCGGCGACTTAACTCAGCCGCCGGCATGCAACTACTGCCATACTGCCCGACCAATGAAATCCGTCCCCAGGGTGGGCGGCGTTCAAAACAACAGAATATTTTCAAGGGAAGGCGGCTACGTGACGGAATTTGATATCGGTGAATTTTTTATCCGGGGCGAAGCCAGAGAGGTCGAAGGCGAATTCCAGGCAGTCATTGTCATGCGCGCCAAACCACCGCTGACCACCGTGACGTATCACCAGGTCGAGAAGGATCGCTGGTTCAAGACCTCGGACGTCGCCACCATTGCCGCCCAGGATGCCGCGAAGGCGCTGAAGGTTGCCGTCGATGAAGGTGCATTGAAAGCCTGATAGTCGGTTTGCAGTCTATGCTCACTTCTGCTTTTGAACATCGCCATCGAACTCCTGAAGCGCGGCTCTCTCAGATCTATTGAAGCCGCCCCTCAGATCTCGCACTCGACGCGACCCGCAAGGAGATGAACATGGATTCACCGACACATGACTTGAAAGGTTTGTTCGACCAACTCGGCCTGAACTCCAGCGAAAAGGCCATCGACGATTTCATTGCCAGTCATTCACCCCTGGCCGACGACAAGAAACTCATCGATGCCGAGTTCTGGACCCCGCAGCAAGCAGGCTTCCTGAAAGAACAATTGCGTGAAGACGCGGATTGGGCGCGGGTGGTCGACGACCTGAACCTGCGCATGCATCAGATTCACTAGCCTCTGACTCTGTGCAGGCTGTCGGGTGTTTCGGCGTTCAGTTGCGCCAACCAGGCAGCCCTGCACTCCTGCGCCTCTTCGCGACTTGAGAATGCCGTTCCGCGGCGCTCGCCATTCAGCAGCACCACCCAACAAGCACGCTTCCCCAGCGAACGCAAACTGGCAGGCACACCGCTGCCTATCATGACCGCGACATCGACTCTGCTTTGCATGCTGACCTCTCGAACTTCATTAGCAACCTAACTATGTAGGCATGGTAATGAGTTCATCCGCGAGGAAACAGCAACGCAACTGCACAGCTTCGTTGTTGAACCGGTAACAATAGCCGGTCAATCAACGAGGGTTTTCTGGCTTGTAACCCAATCGCAAACCACCCCAATGCCGGCCCTTGAGCATGATCGGCACCGAGAGGTCGTGCATCAGTTCACCGGTGTCCCGGGTGTAGGTTTGCAGCAGTACGGCCTGCTGGTGACTGCCGCAGCGGATACCGGTGCGGTCGGCGAATTTGCGTTTGGTGCGGTTCTGCAAGGTATCGACCTGCGCATCACCGGTCAGTGGTTGGCTGAAGACCTTGTTGTGGGTCGGCACATAGCCCTGCTGCGTACAGGCGATGGCGAACACCAGGCCTTCATGGCGCGGCAACAAGGGTTCCTGGATCGCCGGCAAGACCTGATCGGCGTAGCGATCGAAGCGGGTCTGGTATTTGGCCGGGCTGGTGTTGGGAATGGTTTGGTAATTGCGGTCAAACAGGTCATCGAGGCTCACGCGGCCCTCATCGATATCCGCTTCAAAACGCGCTGCAATCTGACTCGCGCCTTCACGGGCCAGGTCATAAATCCGCTGGTGATAGTCATCCAGCCCGACTTCGGCGAGGCGTTCGCTGATGGTTTCGGCCTGACCTTCCATTTGCACGGCGGCCTGGGCCAGACGCTGGGTCTGTTGATCACTGATCGCCAGATCGCTGCGCATCTGTTCGATGGCGTGAAACAGGCTATCGAGTTGTTCGCGGTTGGTGTCGGCGCCCTTGGCTATTTCCCCGACCTGGCTTTCGACGCCGGCAGCCAGACGCGCAATGTTCTCCAGGTGCTGACCGGTGTGCTCGACCTGTTCGACACCGGTGTCGAGGTCGCTGGACAGTTGACGGATCTGCTCCACCACTTGCGCGGTGCGTTGCTGAATATCAGCGACCATCTCCCCGACTTCACCAGTGGCCGTCGCGGTGCGCGCGGCCAGGCCGCGAACCTCATCGGCCACCACCGCAAATCCGCGACCATGTTCGCCGGCCCGCGCCGCCTCGATAGCCGCGTTCAATGCCAGCAGATTGGTCTGGCTGGCGATGGACTGGATCACCAGGGTGACCCGTTGGATATCATCACTGCGCAGACTCAGGGCTTCGATCAGTTCACGGCTGTTGCTGGCGCGCTGACTGAGTTGATGCATACGGGCGATGGACTCGATCAGCTCCGTACGCCCTGCCTCGCTGCTCTGATGAGCCTCGCTGGCCGCGCTGAGCGCTTCCCGGCTGAGTGTCGAGGTGGCTTGTTCGGTCGCGATCATTACTTCGGCGTTGCTGACAATCTGCGCCGCGGCACCGAGCTGCGATTGCAGTTTGTCGGCCAGTTGCTTGACCGAAAAGGCCACGCCAGCGGCAGACAACGCGTTATGACTGGTGGTGTAGGAAAGATCGCGAGTCAACTCGGCAATTGCGCTGGTGCTGTCGGTGGGGGTTGCCTCAGGGGTGGCGCGCGAGCGCAAGCGAGGTAGCCATATAACCAGCATCGCCAATGGCAGGCCAAGGTAAAGCGACCAACCGCCCAGCGTCATGCCGCACAACAACAGCATCAGGGCGATGCTTTGCAGGGTCGGCGTCAGCCAAAGGTTTTTCGGCAAAAGCACGGGTGCAGACGCTGCTGCAACCAGAGATCCGTCACGCGTCATCTTCGTCACCCCACAAATAATTCTAATTGTTGTATCGGCATTAAACGCCACTACAAGGCCATTATCTATGATCCATTAGTAGTGGGCATTGCAGCAGATCAATAGAAGTACGCGGGTTTTTCGCAGACGAAAAAAAGCATCGCGGGCAAGCCTTGCTCCTGACAGGAGTGAGGCTTGCCCGCGATGCGGGGCGTTACGAAATCAGGCCTGACGCTGGTGCTTGTCGATCTGTTCGTGACGCTCTTGAGCTTCGATGCAGTACTTGGTGGTCGGGCTGATCAGCAGGCGCTTCAGGCCAATGGCCTCGCCGCTGTCGTCGCACCAGCCAAAGCTGTCTTCCTTGATGCGTTCCAGAGCCTGTTCCAACTGAGGCAGCATGCGTTGGTCGCGATCGATCGCGTTCACCAGCCAGGTGCGCTCTTCTTCAACAGAAGCAGCGTCGGCCGGATCGGCCGGGGTGTCCAGGCTTTCGATGGCGATGCGGTTCTGTTCGATGCGCTCATGGGTTTCGACTTTCATGTTCTGCAACAGCTCAGAGAAAAAAGCATGTTGCTCGGCATTCATGTAGTCATCCGCCGGCATGGCCAGCAACTTGTCCTTTGTCATTGATATCTCTATAAAAAAACGTGCATTAAGGCGAATTAGGGAGCGTTCCGGCGGACCTGGGTTGGCCATCAGAACGGCGCCGTGTAATTCCAAGCGCCACCCGGCACTCAATTTACGAGGGGCGGCAGTCTAAGGCCGACTTGAGGCCTCAGCAACTGAAAAGACAGCGAATTTGTCCGACTAAGCCCTGAAAGTGCTCTACGGCAGTCTTTGCGATGGTTATCGGAGTGCGTTTATAGCAAGAAATTCAATCGAGCGGCTGTATATAGAAGACAAATGGTTGCGCCACGCGGGTCAGGCGTGGCGCATTGGCTGCTTTATCGGCGGGTCAGCGCTTGAGTTTGCGCTTGTTGCGGTACTGATCGATGACCACTGCGACCACGATGATCAGGCCTTTGATGATGTCCTGAATGTAGGCATCGACGCCGACAAAGGTGAAACCGCTGGCCATGACCCCGAGGATCAGTGCGCCGATCACCGTGCCGGTGATGCGCCCTACTCCGCCGGCCAGGCTGGTGCCGCCGATCACGGCCGCGGCAATCGCGTCCAGCTCATAAGACATGCCCATCCCGGCCTGCCCGGTCGCAGCCCGTGCCGACGCCACCACACCCGCCAGGCCTGCCAGCAAACCTGCGATGCTGTAGACGATCACCAGATGCCGCTTGACGTTGATCCCCGAGGTACGCGCCGCCTGCATGTTGCCGCCGATGGCGTAGGTGTACTTGCCGTACTTGGTGTAACGCAGGGCGATGTGAAAGATCACCGCCACCACCAGGAAAATGATCACTGGCATCGCGCCGTGTCCGATCGCCGTGTAGGAATCCGAGAGCATGCTCACCGGTTGGCCTTCGGTGTAGTAACGCGCGAGGCCACGGGCCGAGACCATCATGCCAAGGGTGGCAATGAACGGCGGGATACCGGTGATGGCAATGATGCTGCCGTTGATCGCCCCCGCCAGCAGTCCCACCCCGAGCCCGGCAATCACCGGGATCCACACCGGCAAGTCAGTCAGCGACGGGAACACCGCCCGGGCAAAGTCCGACGTCTGGGCCAGACTGGCAGCGATC
Organism: Pseudomonas sp. TH39(2020); assembly: GCF_016650715.1. NCBI lineage: Bacteria > Pseudomonadati > Pseudomonadota > Gammaproteobacteria > Pseudomonadales > Pseudomonadaceae > Pseudomonas > Pseudomonas sp. TH39(2020). The sequence goes on from NZ_JAEKFF010000005.1 coordinate 431,463, forward strand.
ATCGCCGACAGCGCCAGCACCGAGCCGGAAGACAGGTCAATGCCGGTGGTGATGATGACCTGGGTCACGCCGATCGCCAGCAGACCGATAATCGACACCTGCAGGATCATCAGCACCAGACGCTGGGAGTTCATCAGGAAACTCTGGTCGCGCACGATCCAGCCAAACACTTCAAAGACCAGGCCGATGCCAATCAGCACCAGAAAAATACTCAATTCGGTCGGAAAGCGCCGGCGACTCTTGACCGGTGCCGTTGCTGGCTTGTTTTCCAGTATCGCGTTCATAAACACTCACCCTTCTATCGCGTCGCCGACGCTGGCCACAACCAGCGCCGGCATCCATTAGTGAACCGCGGACATGCCCGAGGCCAATTGCATCACTCGTTCCTGGGTCGCTTCGCTGCGGTCGAGGGTGCCCATCAGGTCGCCCTCGTGCATGACCATCACCCGGTCGCTCATGCCGAGCACTTCCGGCAGCTCCGAGGAAATCATGATCACCGCCATGCCTTCGCTGGCGAGGTATGAGATGAGCCGGTAGATCTCGGCCTTGGCGCCGACGTCGATACCGCGGGTCGGCTCGTCGAGAATCAGGATCCGTGGATTGGTCATCAGCCAGCGAGCCAACAACGCCTTCTGCTGATTACCGCCGGACAGCGTGTCGATGCACTGCTCCAGCGACGGGGTCTTGACCCGCAGCTTCTTGCACATGTCTTCGCACAAGGCGCGCAGGGCTTTTTGCTGGATGAAACCGTGGCCGGCGTAATGCGGCAACACCGCCATTTCCATGTTCTCCAGCACCGACAGGCACGGAAACAGGCCGCTGAGCTTGCGATCTTCGGTCAGTAACGCGAAGCCCTTCTCGATCGCCATGTGCGGATCACTGATGCGCACCACCTCGCCGTCGAGGCGAATCTCGCCACCGTCGCTCGGGGTGATGCCGAAAATCGCTTCGGCGACGTTGGTCCGCCCCGAGCCCATCAACCCGGCGATGCCGAGGATCTCGCCAGCGTGCAGGTCGAAGGAAACATCCTTGAAAATGCCGTCCAGTTTAAGGTCGCGCACCGACAGCAGCAGATCGCCGATCGGCTTTTCACGCACCGGGAACAACTGGCTCAGCTCGCGGCCGACCATCATCGAAATCAGGCTGTCGCCGTCCATGCTGTCGGCCCGTTGCAGGCCGATGTAGGCGCCGTCACGGAACACCGCCACTTCATCGGCGATGCTGAACACTTCGTTCATTTTGTGGGTGATGTAGATGATGCCTTTGCCCTGACTCTTGAGGTCGGCAATGATCGAGAACAGATGCGCAACTTCCTTGTCGGTGATGGCCGAGGTCGGTTCATCCATGATCAGGATGTCGGAATCGTAGGACACGGCTTTGGCGATCTCGACCATCTGCCGTTCGGCGATGCTCAGGTTGCCGACCTGCTCTTCCGGATCGAGGTTGATCCGCAGGCGTTCCAGCAGTTTCGCGGTGCAGCGATGCATTTCCCGGTGGTCGATCATGTGGAAACCGTTGAGCTGCTCACGGCCGATCCAGATGTTCTCGGCGATGCTCATGTGCGGCATCAGGTTGAGTTCCTGGTGGATCATCGCGATCCCGGCCTGGAGCGCAGCCAATGGCGTTTCGAAAACCACCGGTTTGCCTCTCAGGCGCAGTTCACCGGCGTCCGGCTGATAGATGCCGGCAATGATTTTCATCAGGGTGGATTTGCCCGCGCCGTTTTCGCCCATCAGGGCCAGCACGGAACCGGGGCGTACCCGAAGCTGCACATCGGACAAAGCCACCACACCGGGAAATCCCTTGCTGACGTTGATGATCTCCAGCAGGTACGGCTCATCGACAGGTGTTGCAGCTGGCTGGTTACCCACCAACGGGGTGCTCGAAGCAGTCGCTGAAGCGAACATGATCAGGTACTCCATCAGCAAGGTCGCGGTCGCAACCTTGCGTGTTTATTGTTGTTATTGAACGGACGGGCTATTTGAACGTGTCGACGTTTTGCGGGGTGATCAAGCGGTATGGCACCCACACGGCCTGTTCAACCGGCTCGTTCTTGGCCATTTTCACAGCGGTGTCGATCGAACCGTCGGCCTGACCCTTGGCGTCCTGGAACACCGACACCGTCATGTTGCCTTTCTTGATCGCGTTCAAGCCGTCCGGCGTACCGTCGACACCTGCGATCAGGACGCTGCCTTTCTCGACGCCAGCCTGTTGAAGGGCCATCGCAGCACCGATCGCCATTTCGTCGTTGTTGGCGATAATCGCGTCAAACTTGCGGCCCTGGGTCAGCCAGTCGTTGACCAGGGTCATGCCTTTATCCCGCAGCCAGGTGCCGGTCTGCTCTTGCTCGATCTTGATGTTCGGGTATTTGACCAGTACGTCTTTGACGCCCTTGGTACGGTTGGTGGTGGAGTTGTTCGCGAGGTCGCCCAGCAGAATCACGATGTCGCCCTTGCCGCCCATCTTGTCGGCCAGGTACTGCATCTGCATTTCACCGGCCTCCAGATCGTTGGAGGCGACAGTCACGACGCCTTTGGGCAGTTTCAGGTCATCGGGCCGGCGGTTGACATACACCAGCGGGATGCCGGCCTTGACGGCGGCTTCGGTGATTTTCCGGGTGGCGGCGGTATCCACCGGGTTGACCACAATGGCATCGACCTTCTGGCTGATGAAGTTTTCGACCTGACTCAACTGCTTGACCACGTCGCTGCGGGCGTCTTCGAATTGCAGCTGCACGCCATCGGGATAGGACTTGGCTTTCTTGTCCATGGATTCGCGCAGGTAGGTCAGCCAGGTGTCATCGAATTGGGACATGCTGACGCCGATCTTCATATCGGCGAGCGCCGCGCCACTGGCGAACATCAGGGACAAGGCAAGTGAGGCGAAGCGGGTCTTGGTCTTCATGAAAAGTCTTTCTCCACATTCTTGTTGGTTTTATGGATGAGGCGTGACGATTTCAGTAAGCAGGCAAGCGGGAAAAGGGTTGAAACAGGTTGCGAGGCAGGTCGCTGGAAATGACTCTATTAGAATATAATTTCTATATCAACTCATTTTAGAATTTTATTCTGATTTTATTCCATGGCTCTTGAACGGGCTCAATTCCACCACTTGATGCCGCTCGGCGCTCAGTCGCGCAGCGTCTAGCACGCGGGTAGTCGCCAGTGCATCACGGGCGTCCACAGGCAGCGGGCCACCGCTCTGCAACGCGGCTTGCAGCTGTAAATAGAACTGATTCCAGCAACCGCGCTCGGAGGGAACCCGTTCGCGCACTTCGCCCTGTTCGAACCAGCCCCAGCGGCGATGCTCTTCAACACCCCAGCGCTCACCTTCGGATTTTGGCGAGAGCCCGGCGAGTGCCGATTCTTCTTGCCCGTCCAGGCCATCGACGCTGTAACAACCTTGGGTGCCGGTCACCCGAAAGCGTGGGCCGGGTGTGTTTTGCAGACAACTGCCACCCAGGTGGGAGGTGACGCCGCTGGCGTGGATCAGGGACATAAAGAAGCCGTTATCGAAGACCTGGCCTTTTTCCAGGTAATCCAGTTCGGCGTAGACCCGTGTCACCGGGCCGAACAACAGCAACGCCTGATCCACCAGATGGCTACCGAGATCGCGCAGGAAGCCACCGCCACTGCCGTTGTTCACCGCCTGCGGTGAGTAACGCTCGATCCGCGATTCGAAACGGGTGATCTGGCCCAGCGCACCGGATTCGATGAGTTTGCGCACGGTCAGGAAGTCCGAATCCCAGCGACGGTTCTGGTAGACGCTGAGCCGCACGCCCTGGCGCTCAGCCATGGTGATCAGGGTTTGAGCTTGCTGCGCATCAGCGGCGAACGGTTTGTCGCTGACCACCGCCACACCGTGTTCGATGCCATCGAGCACCAGTGCCGGACGGCCCTTGAGCGGCGTGGACACCACCAGCACATCGATCCCGGCCTCCACCAGTTGGCCGATGCTGTCGAACGCCGGCACCCCTGGGTGCTCGGCCGCCAGCAATTGTCGGCGCTCCGGTGAACGGGTGACCACACCCACGAACGTCGCCGCCGGCAAACTGCTGATCAGCGGAGCATGGAAAAACCGGCCGCCATGGCCGTAACCGACAAGTCCGATACGCATGAATCAACTCCTTCTTGATCGTTCCCACGCTCTGCGTGGGAACGATCGGTTTCGAGGTTATTGGCAAAGCTCGCGGGTCACGCGTTCAAGCATCATCCGGTTGGATTCATCCGGCCGGTCTTCCCATGCAAACACCGAGACCGTGGCGATACCGTCGAACTGGATCTCGCGCAAGGTACCGAAAAACGCGTCCCAATCGACTTCACCCTGACCGATGTCCAGATGCTGGTGCACGGTGGCAACGACACCCGGTGGATTGACGATGTAGCGCAACCCGGAAGAAGCCTTGTGGTTGTAGGTGTCGGCGATGATCAGGTGGCTCAGCTTCGCCCCGGCATACTTGAGCATCGAGGCAATATCGCCTTTGCCGTCGTCATAGAAGAAGGTGTGCGGCGCGGCGTAGAGGTAGTTGATCCACTCGCGATCCAGACCGCGAATGATGTCCACCGATTCGTTGTTACGCTCGCAGAAGTCGTACGGGTGGGCCTGGATATCAAGTTTGATACCTTCGCGCTCGAACTCCGGGATCAGCTCGTCCATGGAGCGCATGAACTGGTTCTCGCACACCAGCGGGTTGTCTGACTGGCCGGTGAACTCGGTGTTGACCAGCTCGCAGTCCATCTCCACGGCAATCTGGATCGCGCGTTTCCAGTTGCGTACGGCGGCAACTCGCAAACCTTCGTCGGCAGCGGCCCAGTGGTACATCGGTAATAAGGAAGAGAGCTTGACCCCGGTGTCGCTCAGGGCTTTGCGAAATTCCTTGATTCGCGCCTTGTCGACCCGCGGAGCTTTGTAGAACGGCAGGAAATCTTCCCGGGGCGAGAGTTCGATGTGTTCGTAACCGAGCTCGGCGACCTTATCGACCATCTTGCCCAGGGACAGGGTGCGGTACATGTAGGGGTCTAGTGCGATGCGCATGTTCTTTCTCCTTGATGATTCTCTCTGGCCGGAAGGGCCACCCCTCACCCCAACCCTCTCCCCAGGGGGAGAGGGAGCCGACCGAGGTGTTTATAGAGGTACTTCGACCTGAGAGTCCGAGTCGAATGCAAACTTCAAGAACTATGGAGATCAGCCCCCTCTCCCCTCTGGGGCGGTCCGACGTTTCGGGAGGGTTGGGGTGAGGGGGCGATCTCAAACTTGAAATACTTTCGGACTCAACCATAGAACCGAGGGCGCTCTGGCAGGCCGACTTTAACGATCTGGCCGCTGTTCTGTGCTTCGATGCACGCGTCTGCTGCGACGGCAGCGGCGAAGCCATCCCACGCCGACGGCCCACCGACCTGCCCGGCCCGCACGCCATCGATGAACGCCTGCAACTCGACGTCGTATGCCGCGATGAAGCGATCCTTCCAGTCCATCAAAATCGCGTTGGACAACTTCGCCCCGCTGCGCAACTGAACCTGCGACGGCTCCGGCAATTTGGCGATGCCGGTCTCCCCCACCACTTCGCACTGGATGTCGTAGCCGTATTGGCAATTAACGAATACTTCCACATCGATGCGCGTGCCCTTCGCGGTTTCCAGCAGCACGATTTGCGGGTCTTTCAAATGCGCGAGGGCCTTGCTGCTCTTGCGCGGGAACACCACTTGCACCGACACGTAATCGTCGTCGAGCAACCAGCGCAACACATCCAGCTCATGGATCAGCGTGTCGGTGATCGCCATGTCGGTCTTGTAGTTTTCCCCCACGGTCGGGTTGCGGTGCGCGCAGTGCAACATCAACGGTTCGCCGATTTGACCGCTGTCGATCACTGCTTTCAGTGCGCGATAACCTTCATCATACGGGCGCATGAAACCGACCTGGACCAAGCGTTTGCCGTGAGCCACTTCGGCCTCGACGATTTTGCGGCAGCCTGCAGCGGTGACCGCCAGCGGCTTCTCGCAGAACACCGGTTTACCCGCCGCAATCGCCGCCAGCACGAACTCTTCGTGGCTCGGCCCCCAGGAGGTGACGAGGATCGCTTCGACTTCTGGCGCCTTGATCAGCACGTGGCCGTCGGGATAAACCTCGGCGGTCAGTTTCAGGTCGGAAACCACGTTCGCTGCTTGTTGCAAATTGATGTCGGTGACCGCGACCACCTGGCTGTTGAGCAGGGTCTGGCTGCAACGACGGATGTGATCCTGGCCGATGGCCCCGGTACCGATGACTCCAAGCTTCAAAGACATTTAATGACTCCTAGATTTGTTGTTGTTCGTTCAGGGCAATCAGTACTGACGGGCCTTGGCCAGTCGTTCATTCAGGGTCTTGGCCAGCGCATCGGTGCGGGCGCTGGTGGAGACTTGCGCCACGCCGACCCGCCACCACGACAGGTATTTGTGAATCATGGTTTTGGGCAGAACCTTGATGTCGATCAGCGTCGACACGGTCTGCAATCGCGCATCGGCCAATGCCGCATTCAGTTCTTCGACTGTGTTCACTTTGTAGGTTTTGCAGCCATAGGCCGCCGCGCTCATGGCGAAATCCACCGGCACGAACCCGCCGTCGAGCTTGCCGGTTTCCGGGTTGCGGAACCGGAACTCGGTGCCGAAGCTGTCCATGCCGTGTTCCATCTGCAGGTTGTTGATGCAACCGAAGGTCATGTTGTCCAGCAGCACCACGTTGATCTTGCGTCGCTCCTGAATCGAGGTCGCCAGCTCGGAATGCAGCATCATGTAAGAGCCATCGCCAACCAGCGCATAGACCTCGCGATCCGGCTCGGCGAGTTTCACGCCCAGTGCGGCGTTGACCTCGTAACCCATGCAGGAATAGCCGTACTCGACGTGATAGGTATTCACCCCCTTGCTGCGCCAGCTGCGCTGCAAGTCACCGGGCAAGCTGCCGGCCGCGGCGACGATCACGGCGTCATCGGCGAGGGTTTCATTGAGCACGCCGAGGACGCGGCTCTGGGTCAGGCAGGAACCGGTCAGCTCGATGAATTCGCGCAGCACCGCCGGGTCCATGTGGTCGTTGATTTCCGGGACGAAATCTTTCGCCTGGTATTCGACCTGATAGATGCGATCGACTTCCTCATCCAGTTGCACCTTGGCCTGACGCGGTTGATCACCCCACGCAGAACGGTAATCACCCAAGGCTTCAGCCAACGCTTGCAAGCCGACTTTGGCATCCGCCAACAGTTGCACGCCGTCGAGCTTCAAGGCATCGCAGGGACTGATGTTGAGGTTGAGAAATTGCACATCCGGGTGCTGAAACAGGGATTTCGACGCCGTGGTGAAATCGCTGTAGCGGGTGCCGACACCGATGATCAGATCCGCGTCCCTGGCCAACAGATTCGCCGCCAGACAGCCGGTTTCACCGATCCCGCCGACGTTCAGCGGGTGGCTGGACACCACCGCACTTTTGCCGGCCTGGGTTTCGGCGAAAGGAATGTCAAAGCGCTCGGCAAACGCCTGCAACGCCGCATTGGCGCCGGAGTAACGAACCCCGCCGCCGCAAATGATCAGTGGCTTGCGCTTGCCTTTGAACAACGCCAGCGCATCACCGAGCATCGCTTCAGTCGCCGGACGACGCTCGATGCGGTGCACGCGTTTTTGCAGGAAGTAATCGGGATAGTCGTAGGCCTCGGCCTGCACATCTTGTGGCAAGGCCAGGGTCACCGCGCCGGTTTCGGCGGGGTCGGTCAGCACACGCATGGCGTGGATCGCCGCCGTCATGAGTTGCTCGGGACGGTTGATGCGGTCCCAGTATTTGCTCACGGCCTTGAACGCATCGTTGGTGCTGATGCTCAGGTCGTGGAACTGTTCGATCTGTTGCAGCACTGGGTCCGGTTGGCGGCAGGCGTAGACATCGCCGGGCAGCAAAAGCAATGGAATGCGGTTGGCAGTGGCCGTGGCGGCAGCGGTCAGCATGTTGGCTGCGCCGGGGCCTACCGATGAGGAGCAGGCGTAGATCTTGCGCCGCAGGTGTTGCTTGGCGAAACCGATGGCCGCGTGGGCCATGCCTTGCTCGTTACGGCCCTGATGGACGATCAGGTCGCCGCTGTCCTGCTCCAGGGCCTGGCCCAGACCGAGCACGTTGCCGTGGCCGAAAATGGTAAAAATCCCGGCGACGAATTTGCTTTGAACCCCATCGACCTCGATGTACTGGTTATCGAGGAATTTCACCAGGGCCTGGGCCATGGTCAGTCTTGTTGTGGTCATAACCGATCCTTCAATAAACGAAGAAACCTTGTGGGAGCGAGCCTGCTCGCGATTGCAGTGCGTCAGGCGATATCAATGTTGAATGTGCCGCCATCATCGCGAGCAGGCTCGCTCCCACAGTTGATCTCCATCAGCCCGAAAACGTTGTCAGGCCAGGGATTTTTGCAGGTGATCCATGCTCGCGCCGATCGCCTGTTCGATATCCGCCAGGCCATGGACGCTGTCGGCAAACGGTTCGAATGACAGGTAGCCGCTGTAACCGCTGCTGAGCAAGGTGTCGATTTGCGCCGCGTTGCCGAGGATGTCGTCCTCGCCCACCAGCACCCGATGACCGTCGCGGATGCTGTTCAGCGGTGCTTCGGCATCCTCGACGCCAGAGATATGCACCAACCCGGTCAGCTCAGGGAAGAACTCATGCTCGCTGGCCAGGTGATGGTGAAAGGTGTCGTGAACCAGACGGAACACATCCAGCCCGCCGATGGCCTTGATCGCGTCCACTGCCGTGCGCTTGCGGCGCAGCGAGCACTCTTCGAAACCCAGCGGTTCGATGAAACCGAGAATGCCGTGATCCCGCAGGATCGGTGCCAGCTCAGTCAACGCCGTGCGCAGACCCGAAGCCCGTTCGGCTTCATTGCGCGAATCGGCGCGATCATTCAACGGGCACATCACCAAACCCTGCGCGCCGCAATCACGGGCATATGCGGCAAGTTTCAGCGCCTGCACACGGCGTTCGTCATTCCACACATCAAACGGGTACAGCGCGTTGATCGACAGCACGGTGATGCCTTTGGCCGCGCACAACTCACGCACGCGCTCAGGTGCAGTGCCGTCTTCGATCTCGACGCCTTTAAGGTCGTTGCGGATCTCGATGGCATCGGCCTTGAGGGTCACCGCCAACTCGATGAACGCCGGCAGGGACAAACGTGGGGCGACCATACGGTTCAGGGCGAAACGCAGGGGCTTGCTCATTATTGTTGTTCTCCGCAGGTAAATTATTTGGCGGTTGGCATGCTGAATTCAGGACCCTTGGCGATGCTGTCGGGCCAACGCTGCATCACGCTTTTGTAGCGACTGTAGAAACGAATGCCTTCTTCGCCATAAGCGTGGTGGTCGCCGAACAGCGAACGTTTCCAGCCGCCGAACGAGTGCCAGGCCATCGGCACCGGAATCGGCACGTTGATGCCAACCATGCCGACCTTGATGGTGCGGGCAAACGAGCGAGCAATGCCGCCGTCACTGGTGAAACACGACACGCCATTGCCGAATTCATGGGCGTTGATCAGCGCCACGGCGCTGGCGAAATCCGGGACGCGAACGATGCCCAGCACCGGGCCGAAGATTTCTTGCTGGTAGATGCTCATTTCGGTCGTGACGTTGTCGAACAGCGTCGCGCCAACGAAGAAGCCATTCTCGGCCCCCGGCACATTGAAGTTGCGGCCATCGACGATCAACTGCGCGCCCTGGGCCACGCCTTCGTCGATGAAACCTTCGACTTTGGCCTTGTGCTCGGCTGTCACCAGCGGCCCCATGTCGCTGTCGCCCTGCATGCCGTTGCCGACTTTCAGTTGGTCGATGCGCGGCAGCAACTTGGCAATCAACTGGTCGCCGACATCACCCACCGCCACCGCAATCGAGATCGCCATGCAACGTTCGCCAGCCGAGCCGTAAGCGGCGCCGATCAAGGCGTCAGCGGCTTGATCCAGGTCCGCGTCGGGCATGACGATCATGTGGTTCTTCGCCCCGCCCAGCGCTTGCACGCGCTTGCCGCGAGCGGTGCCTTGCTGGTGGATGTATTCGGCAATCGGCGTCGAGCCGACAAAGGAAATCGCCTCGATGTCCGGGTGTTGCAGCAAGGCGTCCACCGCCACTTTGTCGCCCTGGACCACGTTGAACACACCGTCCGGCAACCCGGCTTCGGTCAGTAAACGGGCCATGAGCAAACTGGCCGACGGGTCGCGTTCGGATGGCTTGAGGATGAAGCAGTTACCGGTGATCAGCGCCAGCGGGATCATCCACAGCGGCACCATCACCGGGAAGTTGAACGGCGTGACGCCAGCACACACGCCCAGCGGCTGACGCAGGTTCCAGTTATCGATGCCGCCGCCGATGTTGTCGCTGAACTCGGTTTTCAGCAGGTTCGGCGCACCGCAGGCGTACTCGACGATTTCGATGCCCCGGGTGACTTCGCCCTTGGCGTCCGAAAACACCTTGCCGTGTTCGCGGCTGATGATTTCTGCCAGTTCATCGTGATGTTGGTCGAGTAATTCCTTGAACTTGAACATCACCCGCGAACGGCGCAAGGACGATTGTTCGGACCAGGCCGGAAAGGCTTTCAGGGCCGAGGCGACGGCTTCGTCGACGGTCTTCTGGCTGGCCAGCCCGACGCGCGCCTGGACGCTGCCGGTGGCCGGGTTGAACACGTTGCTGAAGCGTTCGCTGCTGCTGTCTTGCACTTGACCGTGGATGTAATGGCCGATGATCGGGGCGTCGCTCATTGATCGTGTTCTCCGTGCAGAGGTTGGAATTCAGGCTTTTTAGTTCAGAGATCAAGCAGCCAACTGTGCTGCGGATCGTTATGGAACTGCCAGACGCGTTTCGGCCCGGCCATGACGTTCAGGTAATACGACTCGTAGCCATACGGCACACTGACCGGGTGGTAACCCTTGGGCACTACGACCAGGTCGCTGTTTTCCACGGCCATGGCCTGATCGATGCTGCGATCGTCGGTGTACACCCGCTGGAACACGAAACCCTGGGGCGGGTTGATCTGGTGGTAATAGGTTTCTTCGAGAAAACTCTGGTGCGGTAGGTCGTCGGTGTCGTGCTTGTGCGGCGGGTAGCTCGACGAGTGACCCGACGGCGTGCGCACTTCCACCACCAGCAGCGAATGGGCCGGTTCGGTGTCCGGCAAAATGTCGCAAACGTAACGGGTGTTGGCGCCTTTGCCGCGCACGCTGCGCTTCATGGTGTCGGGTTTGATCAGCCGTGGGCCGAGGCCGTTGCTCGTTGAACCGGGGGCCGCGCACACGGCGATTTGCACATCGCTGAGCGCGACCACTTGCGCCTGACTGCCGGGTGGCAAGTACGCGGCGAAGGGTGATTTGTCTTCGAACACCGACTGACGATCGCCGATGTTGTCCCAGTCGAACGCGCCCTGCCCCGGCGCTTCACCCTTGATGCTGACCCGACCGCTGAGCAGCACCAGGCACAGTTCTTTATCACCGGCCGACACCGGCAGGGTTTCGCCCAGACTCAGGCGGTAAGCGGCGAAGCCGACGTATTCCAGCTCACCTTTGCCCAGCTCGACCATGGTCCGGCCACGGGCGTTGCTTTTGACCAGCAGGCTCATAATGCAATCCTCTCGTCGAGCAGCGCACGCAAGGTGTCGTAGCCTTTTTTGGCGTAGACATAACTTGGCGCCACCGCCGGGTCCTGTTCGGCTTCGACCACCAGCCAGCCGTGGTAATCAGCCGCCAGCAGCACGTCGAGCAAGGCGCCGAAGTCGATGTCGCCATCGCCGGGCACGGTGAAGGTGCCGTTAATGATGCAATCCGGGAAACTCCACAGATTGTTGCGCGCCAGTTGCACCACCGGTTTGCGCACGTCCTTGAAATGCACGTGGCAGATGCGTTCGATGTGTTTGCGCAGCACCTGCAACGGCTCGCCGCCACCCATGTAGCAATGGCCCGAATCGAACAGCAGGCCGACTTCACTCCCGGTCAGCGCCATCAACTTGTCGATGTCCGCCGGGGATTCGACGTAGGCGCCCATGTGGTGGTGATACGCGAGGCGCACGCCTTGGGACAAGGTGAAGCGCGCCAGTTCGGTGAGCTTGTCGGCGTATTCCTGCCAGGCGTGTTCGGTGTGGAAACGTGGGCGTTCAACCAGCGGAATGCGCTGGCCTTGAATGGAGTCGGCGACTTCACCGTACACCAGCACCTTGGCGCCGTTTTTGGCCAACAGCTCGACATGGCTGCCGATGGCGTCGATTTCTTCGGCCACCGAGCGGCGGGCCAGACGACTGGAATACCAGCCGGACACCAGCGCCAGGTCATAGGGACGCAGTACATCGCCGACACCTTTGGCGTCTTTGGGGAATTTACCGTTGAGTTCGAAACCTTCGTAGCCGATCTCCTTGCCTTCGCTCAGGGCGGTGCTCAGCGGCGTCTCGCCACCGAGGGACGGCAGGTCGTCGTTGCTCCAGGAGATCGGGTTGATGCCAATTCGAATAGCGGGCATGGCTGCACCTTTTATTGTTTTTACATAAATCAGTAAGAACGACGCTGAACCCCTGTGGGAGCGAGCCTGCTCGCGATAGCGGTGTGTCAGACGACTTTAATATTGACTGTCAGTCCGCTATCGTCGGAGCGCCGCCCGGAGCCGGCTCGCTCCCACAGGGTCCAGCGGTGTTGCGTCATGCGCGGGCCGCGCGCCAGGCATCGATCAGTTCAACGAACGTGCCCTGCACCTGACGGATCAGCGTTTCATCGTCGATTTCACCGGCCATCCACGCGCGGCTTGGCTCCTGGAAAATCGTCCGGCCCACGGCGAAACCACGGCAAGTCTGGCTCTGGCTGGCCTGTTGAAACCCTTCGGCCAGTGCCGCTGCCGGTGCATTCAGCCCCAGCAACACCACGCCTCGGCAGTACGGATCACGCTCCTGAATCAGTTCGTCGAGTTGTTTCCACTCCTCGGCGCTCTGCGCTTCGATCTTCCACCACGCCGGGTAAATGCCCAGGTTGTAGAGGCGTTTCAGCGCGCGATACAACACGTCCGGATGGGTCGACGGATGATCCTTGGGCGGGATGATTTCCAGCAGCAGCTCATGACCGCTGACCTGGGATGCCTGGTACAAACCCTTGATCTGCGCTTCCTGTTCCAGTCGCAGCAGTGGCTCGTCGTCGGGGTGGAATTGCACCAGGCACTTGATGATTTGTTCCTGCGGCCAGGCGATCAGGTTGCTGCCGATGGAGCGACCATGTTCGAAGGCCAATGGCCGCGAACCCTGCACTTCCACCGGACGCGCCACCCACCAGCCGCGACCGGTGGCGGCGTTCAGCGAGTCCTGGCCGAAGCGTTGATCGGCCAGCAGCCCGACATCGGCCTCGATGCCCTGCTCGCGCAAATCGGCTTCGACCCGCTCCACAGCCTTGATAAACAGTTGCTTGAGTTCGCCGATGGCGTTCAGGTCGCGACCGCCCTTGTGCGCCAGTTCCACCAGTTGCCCGCGATGGTCGAAGGCAAAAATGAACAGCTGCTTCCACTGTTTGCGCGGCACGCTGACCTGATGCAGACGCTGCAACACCGCGTCCTGATCCGGCCGGGTAATCGGCACCGGGCTATTAAACAGATAGTCGAGTTCGGCACGGGTCGGCATGGCCGGTGCACAGGCATGGCGCGACACCACCAGACCGCCACAGGCATTGGCCAACTGGCAGCAGCGCTCGTCGCTCGCGTCCTCCAGCCAACCGGCGAGGAAGCCCGACATGAAGGCATCGCCGGCGCCCAGTACATTCAGCACTTCCACCCGAACGCCGGGATAAATGGCGCCGTCTTCAAGACGTGCCGGGATCACCCCGTGAATCACCGTGCAGCCCTGCGGGCCGAGCTTGACCACCAGGGTCGCCGCGCTCAGGCGCCGCACATTACGCAGCGCGGTGAGCAAATCCTCGGAGCCGCCGGCAATCAGGAATTCTTCTTCCGTGCCGACAATCAGGTCGAAACGCGGGAGGATCTTCTGCACATGCTGGCTGACGTTCTGGTCGGCGACGAAACGGGTTTCACCGTCGGCCTTGCCGGCCAGGCCCCAGAGTACCGGGCGATAGTCGATGTCCAGCACCCGTTTGACGTTGTGCTTCTCGGCGTAATCCAGCGCCTGGATACTCGCCTTGTAGACGCCGTCGGCGGAGAAATGGGTGCCGGTGATCAGCAAGGCTTTGCTGGAAGCGATGAAGGCTTCGCTGATGTCTTCGGCCCGCAGTGCCATGTCGGCGCAGTTTTCGCGGTAGAAGACCAAAGGAAAGGTTTCGCGATCCTTGAGGCCCAGCAGGACCATGGCGGTCAGACGTTCCGAATCGACCTTGATGCCGCTGACGTCGCACCCTTCGCGGGTCAGGGATTCCACCAGGAAGCGGCCCATGTGGTCGTCCCCTACCCGGCTCAGCATCGCCGATTTCAGGCCCAGCCGAGCCGTGCCGAAAGCGATGTTGGCGGACGACCCGCCGAGGTATTTGGCGAAGCTTGAAACATCTTCCAACCGCGCTCCGACTTGCTGCGCATAGAGGTCGACGCCAAGGCGCCCCAGGCAAATCAGATCCAATTGACGCCCACTGGCAAAACGAGTCTGGCCCATGCTGGCTCCTGTTATTTTTATCAGCCTGCGTTCGGGGCGATGGCCGCGCCGAACACTCTTGGTGGATGCAGACTAAAACGTCCGGGACCGAACAATCAATAATTATTCCAAATATTTTTTACATGGAATATTTTTTCCAATAAACTTTGGCACAGGCGTTTCAGAGGCAGTGCATCGTTTCAGCACCCCTCGTACTGACCGCAAGCTCAAGATTTTATTCCGGCCTACCCTGTAGACTGCGCACAGCCAACCTATTGTCAGGGGATGACGCTCTCTGTCGTCTCTATAAGAACAAGCCAGAAGGATTCCTTATGACCCGCACCGATCAGCCGGCGACGACCGAGAGCACGCCCGACAGCGATCTCGCCAGCCCCCCGATCAATGCCGAGCGTCTGCTGCAGCTGATCACCAACGAATACGAAAGCCTGCCGCGCCAGCTCAAACGCATCGCCAGTTACATGAGCCAGCAGAGCGACCGGATCATGGTCGACCGCATCAGCGACATCGCCCGCGAGTGCGAAGTGCACCCGTCGGCGATCGTGCGGTTTTCCCAGCGCTTCGGCTTCAGCGGCTTCAGCGAAATGCAGGCGCTGTTCCGCGAGGCTTATACCCACAAGACCACGCCGGTTCAGAACTACCAGCAGCGCATTCGCAGCATGATTGCCAACAAGTCGCAGAAGGCCAGCGGCGGCGATCTGGCCCGCGAGTGCATCGACGCAACCCTGTCAGGCATCGAGCGGCTGGGGCTGGAACTCGATGATCAAGCCTTCGACAAGGCCGTCGACCTGGTGGTGAATGCCGACAATATCTACGTGGTCGGGGTGCGCCGTTCGTTCGCGGTGGCTGATTACCTGGTCTACAACCTGCAACACACCAACAAGCGCATCCATCTGGTCTCGGGGCTAGGTGGCAGCTACCGCGAGCAGATGCGCAGCGTGCGCGCCAATGATCTGGTGATCGCCATCAGCTTCACGCCCTACGGCAAGGAAACCCAGCACTGCCTGCGCATTGCCCAGCACCATCAAGCGAAAACCCTGATCATCACTGACAGCAACCTCTCGCCCCTGGCCAAGCGCGCCAACACTGTGCTGCTGGTCAACGAAGGCAGCTCGTTTGCCTTCCGTTCGCTGAGTGCCACACTGTGCTTGTGCCAGGCGCTGTTTATTGCCGTGGCCTATCGGCTGGAATTGAAGGTCGATGAGATTCACGAACAGGTCGGCTTCGAGGATTAGCCCGGCGCCAGTTGCAGGTCGCTGAACCTCAGCCAAGGTAGTCCGTCCTGAAACGGATATCTGAAGGAGCGGTTCAATGAAGCTGATCGGCATGCTGGATTCGCCCTATGTGCGGCGCGTCGCCATCTCCGCCAAACGCCTTGGCATCCCACTGGAACACCAGTCGGTTTCGGTGTTTCGGCATTTCGAGCAATTCCAGCAGATCAACCCGGTGGTCAAGGCGCCCACCCTGGTGCTCGACGACGGCGAGGTGTTGATCGACTCGACGCTGATCATCGACTACCTGGAAGCCTTGGCCGGTCCTGGCAAAAGCCTGATGCCCAGCGATCTCGCTCAACGCTTGCGCTCGCTGCGCCTGATCGGTCTGGCGTTGGCGGCGTGCGAAAAGTCGGTGCAGCTTTACTACGAACGCAACCTGCGGCCCGCGCATATTCAGTTTGAGCCGTGGGTGGAGCGGGTCGAAGGACAATTGGCGGCCGCCTATTCGGCGCTGGAGCGGGAGCTGGAAATGCAGCCTCTGAAGACTGACGGGACGATTGCTCAAGACGGGATTACGTTGGCGGTGGCGTGGAGCTTCACCCATCTGGTGGTTCCGGATCAGGTGGATGTGAATCGGTTTCCACAGATCAGTGCGTTTACGGCGTATGCCGAAGGGCTTGAGGATTTTGTCAGTACGCCGATCGAGTAGATGGATTTGTTGTGGCTGATCTGCCCCTTCGCGAGCAGGCTCGCTCCCACATTTGATCTGTGTCGCTCACTTTGGGTTCGCTGAAGATCTACTGTGGGAGCGAGCCTGCTCGCGAATTGCGGACTGACAGTCAACATCAATGTAAATCTCGGCGCTCACATAAAAACGCCGCTTCCACCAGAGGCAGAAGCGGCAGAGGCATGTGCCCCAGCGTAAGTCAGTGCATGAACAGGGCGATCAGGATGATGATCGGGATCGGTACGCCGAGAAAGAACAGCAGTAATGAGCGCATGGTAGTTCTCCTGGGTTAGCGAACAGGCAGTGAAGTGGGGGTCACGTAAGCGTCGGATTCCAGATACACCACGGCATCCCGACGACGGCCGCCAAAGGTTGCAGCGAGGCTGGCGAAAAACGCACCGATCAGCAGCGCAATGAACATCCACAGCGAAGTCCAGGCAGCGACTTTGGCGGCGGTGTCGGCGGCTTGTTGGGCGGCGAGTTTGGCGTCGGCCACGGCTTTTTGCGTGCGGGCATAGACTTCATCAACACGACGTTCCGCGTCCGCTTGAGTGAGGTTGGTCCGTTGGGCAACCAGTTGCGCCAGGTAGGTGCGGTCTTCGGCAGCCAGTTGACCGCCGTTGCTCAGGCTGCGCACAAAGATGCGCGTCACGGTGCCACGAACGGCATCATCACTGACCGCCGCCGGACGATCATCGCGGAACAGACTGTCGACGAAGTAACCGTACTTATCACTGTCAGTGTTGCCGACAGCCGTGCCCGCTGCTTGAGTCGCGGCACTCGCAGCGCCACCAACCATGCTCGCCCCGGCCTGCACGCCACCGCTGACAATACTGCTGACCGAGCCGACCACCAGCGTCGCCGTCACCAGCGTGGCCACGCACCAGGCCAGAAAGCCATGGGCAGTGTCACGGAAGTAAACCTCATCACCGTGCATGTACGCCCACTTCACCCGCAGCCGACCGGCGATGTAACCGCCAAGCCCGGAAGCCACGATTTGCGTAGCCGCCAGCCAGACAATCGTTGAAATGCCCAGGCCCTTGGCGCTCACCCCTTCATTGGCCCACGGCGACACCGCCGAAAAACCCAGGCCAAAGCCGAGCAGCACGAGAATCAACGACAACGCCGCCGCCGCAGCGGCCCCCGCGAAGATCGCGCCCCAGGACACGCCAGAGAGCGTGCTCGTTTCTTCGAGGGCAGGATAGAAACCATCAGAGGATCTATTCATTGTTATATCGCTCCTGGCAGGAAAGATGGTGTTACAACTCTTCAACAAAGTAAGTGCAGTCACCGTGCCAGTCGCCCACTTTGAATAAATTTCGGGATTTCAGTGATTTAGAAAGTTTGAACTTCCTATGGCCTTGCAAATTGCAAGGAACCTGCCTGTAGCGGCGGGTTTTATGCATTGATCAAATAGGCACCTGCATGAAGTTTTATTTAGAAAGCCTGCGGTCATTTCTTGGCAAAATGCCGCTCAACGTTGAGTACTCCTAATCAGGCCCGCCCTATGACCCGCATCTTGACCATCGAAGACGACGCCGTGACCGCCCGGGAAATCGTCGCCGAATTGAGCAGCCACGGCCTCGACGTGGATTGGGTCGACAACGGCCGCGAAGGTCTGGCACGCGCAGTCAGCGGCAACTACGACTTGATTACCCTCGACCGCATGCTGCCCGAGCTCGATGGTCTGGCGATTGTCACCACGCTGCGGACCATGGGCGTGGCCACGCCGATTCTGATGATCAGCGCCCTTTCCGACGTCGATGAGCGTGTGCGCGGCTTGCGCGCGGGCGGTGACGATTACCTGACCAAACCGTTCGCCACCGATGAAATGGCCGCCCGGGTCGAAGTCCTGCTGCGCCGGCAGAACACCGTGACCGCCCAGGCCACCACGTTGCGGGTGGCGGATCTGGAGCTGAACCTGATCAGCCATGAAGCCAGCCGCGACGGTCAGCTGCTGACGCTGTTGCCCACCGAGTACAAGTTGCTGGAATTCCTGATGCGCAACACCGGGCAGATTCTGTCGCGGATGATGATTTTCGAAGAAGTCTGGGGTTACCACTTCGACCCCGGCACCAACCTGATCGACGTACACATCGGCCGTCTGCGCAAGAAGATCGACCCGCCAGGCAATGTCCCACTGATTCGGACCGTGCGAGGCTCGGGTTATGTCATTGCCGAACCCCTCTAACGGCTGGCGTTCATCCAGCAGCCGTTTGCTGGCGCTCTACAGTTCGCTGTTCGTGCTCTGGAGCGGGATTCTCATGGGGGTGATGTACTACGAGGTGTCCGATTACCTGGACAACCTGGCCAAACACTCGCTGATGCAGCGCCAGCATTTGTTCTCGCGCTTTCAAGGCGAACAACTGATGGACGCCCTCGCCGTCAGCATGACCTTCGACATTCGCGGCATCGATGCCTATGGCTTGTTCGATGCTCAGCATCGCTACCTCAACGGCGCCCTGCGGCACATTCCCGAAGGCCTGCCGCTGGACGGCAAGATTCACATGCTCGGCGACTGCACAGATTCCGACGACCCAAGCCTGCCCGCCGACAGCTGCGACGCGGTAGCGACCCAGACAAAGGACGGTCGCTGGCTCGTGCTGGTGCGGGATAACGGTTCGTTGTTTGCAGTGACCCGGATCATTCTTCACGCATTGTTCTGGGGTGTGACGCTGACCATCTTGCCCGGTATCGCGGGTTGGCACCTGTTGCGGCGGCGTCCGTTGCGGCGGATTCGTGCGATTCAGGCCAGCGCCGAGGCCATCGTCGCCGGCGACCTGACCCGTCGTCTGCCATTGTCCAATCGCCGCGATGAGCTGGATATGCTCGCGGCCATCGTCAACGCCATGCTCGAACGTATTGAACGCTTGATGAACGAGGTCAAGGGCGTCTGCGACAACATTGCCCACGACCTGCGCACACCGCTGACGCGCCTGCGGGCGCAGCTGTACCGGATTCAGCAACAGGCTGATGAGGGCTCGACGCTGGCGGTGCAACTGGACTCAGTGCTCGGTGAAGCGGACACCTTGATGGCGCGCTTTCGAGGGTTGCTGCGGATTTCCGAGCTGGAAGATCGTCAGCGGCGTTCGGGGTTTGTGCAGCTGGATCCGGTGCCGTTGCTGCAAGAGCTGCACGACTTTTATCTGCCGTTGGCGGAAGAAGGCGAACTGGTTTTCAAGCTGCAACTGCCTGACGTCTTGCCGCCACTGAATGGCGATCGCGCGTTGCTATTCGAAGCGGTGGCGAACCTGCTGAGCAACTCGATCAAGTTCACGCCGCCGGGCGGCGAGGTGATTTTGCGGGGGGTCAATGAGGGTGGGCGCACGCGGATCGAAGTGCTCGATTCGGGTCCTGGCATTCCGATGGCTGAACGAGAGGCGGTGTTCCAGCGTTTCTATCGTGCCGACGGCGGCAACCAGAAAAGCGGGTTCGGGCTGGGGCTGTCGATCGTTGCGGCGATTGTCAGCCTGCATGGGTTTACGCTTGAAGTCGGTACTAGTGAACTCGGCGGTGCGCGGTTGGTGCTCGACTGCCGGCAAAGCTTGATTCCCCAGACCTGACGCTAACTCAAGAACAAAGTAGATCCTTGTGGGAGTGAGCCTGCTCGCGAATGCTCGGTATCATGCGACATCAATGTCGAATGTGCCGGCCTCTTCGCGAGCAGGCTCGCTCCCACAGGGGATTGGTGGTGTTTTCAGTAGCCCACCACCCCTTCTTCATGCATCTGCCGCAACAACACCGCCCCACTGTCCATAAACTCCGGCGCCCCAGCCATCCCCGCCTCCACCGCCAATCCTTTCAGCTGCTCACGCCCGTCCAGTTGAGGAAACTCCTCAATCCGCTGCAACAATCGCCAGGCCAACGGGCTCAGTGCAGAAAACTTCACACTCCAGTCCTCAGCCCGACGCACCAGCAGCAACGTTGGCTGAGCCGGCGCTGTCTCCGGTTGATAATCCGGCCCCAACAACTGCACCGGCCAGGCATACGCCAACGGCCAGGCCAGCGGCGAAACCTGCAACGGTCGGTCCAGCAACAATCCGGCATCGCTCAGTGGCAACGGCTCGGCTTCGGATTGTTGCAACGCCATCTCGATCCACTCGTAATGCGCCAGTTCCACCATGAACGGCGGCCACGCCCCTTCGACTAACGCTTGCGGTTCCGAGGCCAGGAACTCGACAAACTCCTTGGCGATCTCGCCGAATTTCGGCGTGCGCGCGCGGTAGTCCCGCAGGAAAATCCGTACCAGTGAACGCCAGTGTTCATCACCGAGAATCTTGATCAGCACCGGAAAAGTCCCGCTGAGCAACGACGACAGGTTCGCGAAAATCAGGTCACGGTAAACCTGCGCCCGCGTCACCTCCATCCCGGCCGGTGACGCGCAATGATCGGGATCGCGCAGGTAAAGGCCCAGGGTGTTCTGCTGCTGAAACAGGCTCGGCTTATCCACGGTTCACCCCCTCGGTTTGCAGGCGGCGAATGGTCTGTAACTCCGCCACCAGTTCAGAAAATGCCGGGAAGTTGAAATCCCGTTCCAGCAGCGTCGGCTGCGCGCCGAATCGAGCGTAAGCCTCCGCCAGCAACGACCAGACCACCGGTTTCACCGAGGCGCCATGGGTGTCGATTTTCAAGGTGTCGGACTCGTCGAAATGCCCGGCCACGTGCATGGCCACCACCCGGCCCGAATCGATGCCGGCCAGGAAGGTCTGCGGATCGAAACCGTGATTAATCGAGTTGACGTAGACGTTGTTGACGTCCAGCAACAGGTCGCAATCGGCTTCGCGCAGCACCGCATTGGTGAAGGTCAGCTCGTCCATGTCTTGCTGTGGCGCGGCGTAGTAGGAGACGTTTTCCACCGCCAGGCGCCGACCAAGAATGTCCTGGGCCTGGCGAATTCGCGCGGCGACGTGGTGCACCGCTTCTTCGGTAAAGGGCAGCGGCAGCAGGTCGTAAAGGTGACCGTCATCGCTGCAGTAGCTTAAATGCTCGCTGTACAGCGGCACGTTGTAGTGATCGAGGAACACCCGGACTTCCTGCAGAAACCCGACGTCCAACGGCGCCGGGCCGCCCAATGACAGTGACAAGCCATGACAGGACAACGGATAGCGCTCAGCCAGGGCACGCAGCGCATGACCATGAGCACCACCGATACCGATCCAGTTTTCCGGTGCGACTTCCAGAAAATCGAAATCACCCACACGGGCTGTCTGAAGGTCCTTCATTAAACCGCGACGCAAACCGAGCCCGACGGTCGCCTTCGCTGATGTGATGGGGGTCTGCATGATGTCGATCTCAATGATTGTCAGAGCGGAATCACAGTTAACCGAAAGGGTGTATCGGGTCTGTGTTTCGCTGCGGCAGAAAATCGCGGCGGTTGTATCGCCAGCGGGTCTGTACACACTGTGGTACAGACTCGCCGTTGCGCGTTACGCCAGGTCGTACTTCTCGCGCACCAGATGGCCAATGCCGATGCGATCCAGCACGGTCATCGGGCACAGGAACGTCACGCGCACGGTGCCCGGCAAGCGGCTGATGTCGATCGAACCGGTGATGGTCGCGCGGTTGAGCACTTCGTCGTACGGCAGACCGGTGACCGAGGCGGCGCGTTTCAAGCCGTTCTCTACCGCGACGTTGAGGTTCTCGCCGCTGCCGATAAAGGTGATCGGCCCGCTCTGCTCGATGTCGTGCTGACCCCAGCGCTCGCCCAGCTCGCGGACTTTCTGCCGCTGCCGGGCATTCATCGGCCGGGCCATGGGCGGCAAGTCGTCGAGGTTTTGCAGGAGGATCGGCCCTTCCAGCGTCAGGTTTTTCACTACTTCCACCACCACTTCGGTTTCCCCGGAGCAGTCGGTGGCATGCCCGGCGATCTCGCCGTTGCCCTGTTGGGCGTGCATGTCGCCCATGTACACGCCGGCGCCTGGCACCTTGACCGGGCAGATCAACACGCAGCCCTCGCGGATCGAGTTGGTGTCCATGTGACCGTCGGTCTTGGCCGCGTGCAGTTCTTCGCGGGTCATGCCGAAACGGTGCGGCGCGCCGATCAGGTATTGGCCGAAATCGGCGCAGTTATGAGAGTCGGGCAAATCACGGGACGGCGTGGTGCCGATGTTGCCGAGGAACGGCCGCATATGCGCCGCCACACCGGGAATGTCGGCGCGCGCCAGGGACAGGATCGAATGTTGCGCGGCGAATTCCGGCAGTGCCGACATCTCGGATGCGTTACCGGCGAGTTGATTGGCGACGTCCTGATTGACGGTCAGGCTGACCTGATTCTGCGCATCGAACACGATCACGTAACCATGGCTGAAGCGAAACGCGCTGACTTCGGCACCACAGGTGTTACAGCGAATCGAATCCTCACCGATGCCTTCGACATGGCTGGCCGGATGTTCGGTGCCGCACTTGGCGCAGAATTTGGAGACGAACGGATCGCCGTGGTAGCGACCTTCAACGAAGCTCATCACCCCGGACGAAGTGGCCAGCGAAGTGACACGCATGCTTTTGATTTTGATCGCCACCGCGTCGCCGATTTCCGCACCGGCGATGGCCACCGGTTGCGTCACTTCATGGCCACCCTCGAAGGCCGGCGTGATCATCGGCCCCCAACAGCCCGGCGGTGTGCCTGTGATCAGGGTGCCGCCGTCGGCCAGCGGCCCGAGCATCGGCTGGCTTGGGCCGATGATGCCGCTGGTGTATTGGTCGACGCGCAGGCGATTGACGGGTGTCGATTTCAGGTCGGTTTCAGGCAGGAGCGTAGTCATTGTTGTCCCCTTCACGGTGTATAGGGTGCCAAATGGCCTACGCAGTTCATCGCAGGTTTGTATCTCGCCTGTGTTCGGCAGTAGCCCTGAGTTAGCGGGCACTGTATCGAGAAGCCGGTTAGATACAGTGGGATACACACCACAAATCCCTTGTGGGAGCGAGCCTGCTCGCGAAGAGGCTCTGCCAGTCGACACCCATGTTGAATATCAGACCGCTTTCGCGAGCAGGCTCGCTCCCACAGGAGGTACGGTGTGAACCAGGGGATGTGGGAAGGCTTTCGTCGCTCCAGGCAGCAGTGCACAGCCCCCGGACTAAACTTAGTGCACGCAGGACGTGCTTATCGTCCTGTTCATTCCCACGACCACCGTTCAGAGGTGAACACCTCGAAAAACAAGGCCTCTGGACTGTGATCCTGCTGAAGGAGCACACGTGATGGACGAGGCCAGACTCAATGATTTCATGGGCAAACTGGTGAACGACATGGGCGGCGCGGCGATGCTCGCCAACGTCATCCTCGGCGAAGAGCTCGGGCTGTATCGGGCCATGGCCGACAGCCAGCCAATAACCCCTGAAGCCCTCGCCGACAAAACCGGCTGCAACCCCCGCCTGCTGCGCGAATGGCTCAGCGCCCACGCCGCTTCCGGTTACATGGAACACCGCGACGGCCAGTTCCGCCTGCCCGAAGAGCAGGCCCTGGCATTGGCAATCGAAGACTCACCGGTCTATGTGGCGGGTGGCATCGGGGTGGTCGCATCGTTTTTCCATGACAAGGACAAACTGGTCAACGCCATGCGCGGCGACGGTGCCCTCGCCTGGGGCGATCACCATCCGTGCATGTTCAGCGGCACGGAGCGGTTCTTCCGGCCAGGTTATAAAGCGCATCTGGTCGCCGAATGGCTACCGGCGCTCGAAGGCGTGGTCGCCAAACTGGAGACTGGCGCCAAGGTGGCGGATATCGGCTGCGGCCACGGCGCCTCCACCGTGATCATGGCCCAGTCGTTTCCGGATTCGCGGTTCGTCGGTTTCGACTACCACGCGCCCTCCGTCACCGTCGCCACCCAGCGCGCCGAAGAAGGCGGTGTGTCCGGGCGTGCGCGGTTCTTCCAGGGCACGGCAAAAAGCTTCCCCGGCGATGACTATGATCTGGTTTGCTACTTCGACTGCCTGCACGACATGGGCGACCCGGTGGGTGCGGCGCGGCACGCTTATGACGCACTGAAACCAGACGGCACGGTGCTGCTGGTGGAACCGTTCGCCAACGACTCGCTCGACGACAACGTCACCCCGGTTGGCCGCTTGTTCTACGCCGCCTCGACCTTCATCTGCACCCCGAACTCGCTGTCCCAGGAAGTCGGCCTCGGGCTCGGCGCCCAGGCTGGCGAGGCGCGGCTGCGCAAGGTCTTCACTGAGGCCGGGTTCAAGACGTTCCGGCGGGCCACGGAAACGCCGTTCAACCTGATTCTGGAGGCGCGTAAGTAAACACTGCTGACGGCTGACGGCTGACGGTCTACTGTAGGAGCTGCCGCAGGCTGCGATCTTTTGATCTTGACTTGGCGATGCTGAAATCGCTGAAGATCAAAAGATCGCAGCCTGCGGCAGCTCCTACTGGCCCACCGGAGTGTTGAACATGCCAGGCAGCCTCATCCGCGAACAACTCGACCACCTTCAGCAGTTAATGACCGACCAGCCGTTTGTGGTCCTGACCGGTGCCGGCATCAGCACTCCGTCGGGCATTCCGGACTACCGCGATAATCAGGGCGTGCGGCGTGGCCGGCAACCGATGATGTATCAGGAATTCCTCTCCGCTCCCGAATCCCGGCGACGCTATTGGGCGCGGGCGATGCTCGGTTGGCCGCGGGTGCGCCAGGCCCAGCCGAACGTGGCCCATGAGGCTTTGGCCAGTTTGCAACGTTCGCAGCAGATCAGCGGGCTGATCACTCAAAACGTCGACACCCTGCACGACCAGGCCGGCAGCCATGACGTCATCGAACTTCACGGCAGCCTGCACCGGGTGTTGTGCCTGGACTGCGGAAAACGCAGCGAACGGGATTCGATCCAGCAATTGATGGAAGCGCAGAATCCGTATCTGGCCGGCGTGGATGCGGTGCAAGCCCCGGACGGTGACACGCTGCTGGATGCGGCGTTTGAGGCGCGGTTTCAGGTGCCGCATTGCCCGCATTGCGCAGGTGAACGGATGAAGCCGGATGTGGTGTTTTTTGGCGAGAATGTGGCGCAGGTGACAGCGGCCAAAGCGATGGCAGCGGTCGAAAAGGCTGCGGGATTGTTGGTGGTCGGGTCTTCGTTGATGGCGTATTCGGCGTTTCGGTTGTGCCGGGCGGTGGCGGATCAGGGGAAACCGTTGATTGCGATTAATTTGGGGAAGACTCGGGCGGATGAGCTCCTTGATTTGAAGATTGCGGGGTCTTGTGAACGGCTTTTACCGTTGTTGGCGGAGGGGCTGGGGCGGTGATGCCTTGAGCTCCGTGTTCGACTGAAGATCCACCCCTCACCCCAGCCCTCTCCCCAGGGGGGAGAGGGGAAAGGGAGCAGATCTCCATGGTTTTCAGATCCTGAATTCGACTCGCAGTCGCAGGTCGCAGTACCTAGCCGATGCAACTCGGTCAGTCCCCTCGCCCCTCCGGGGCGGTCCGACGTTTCGGGAGGGTTAGGGTGAGGGGTGGATTCAACTGTCGCCCCAAATCTTCAGCTTTAAGAATATCGAACAACGCCTGCGCCGCCGCCGACAGCTCAATCCCTGGCTTGGTCAACACCCCGATCGCCCGCTCCACCACCGGATCGCGCAAGGTAATGCACCGTGCGCCCAGTTCCAGCATCTGCCCGACACACAACGCCGGCACCGCACTCACCCCCAAACCGCTGGCCACCATCCGCCCGACTGTCGCCAATTGATGGCTCTCAAACTCCACCGGCAATTTCATCCCACGCGCCTGCAAGTGCTCTTCGAGCATCACCCGCACCGTCGACGGACGCTGCAAGGTAATGAACGGTTCCTTGAGCAAGGTCTGCCAGTCGATGTCACCCCGTTCGGCAAAAGGAGAATCCTTCGGCACCACGGCCACAAACCGATCCATGTACAACGGCGTGAAGGCCAGCGATGAACTTTGAGTCGGTTCAAACGCCACCCCCAGCTCGACCTGCCGGTCACGCACCATCTCCAGCACCTGCTCGTTGATCACGTCATTCACCGTGACGTTGACCTTGGGATAGCGCGCGCGGAAGGTTTTCAGGATCGGCGGCAGCAGGTTGCCGGCAAATGAGGGCATTGCCGCCAGCGTCACGCGCCCGCGCTGGAGGGTGAAGCGTTGCCGCAGCTCATCCTCGGCATTGTCCCAGTCAGCGATCAGGCGACGGGCCAGTGGCACCAGTGACTCTCCCTCCGCGGTCAGCGCGACATTGCGCGTGTTGCGGGTGAACAGGCGCCCGCCCAGCCCCTCCTCCAGCGCCTTGATGGTCAGGCTCAAGGCCGATTGCGACAGGTGCAACCGCTCGCAGGCCACGGCAAAACTCAAACTCTGGGCCACGGCCAGGAATGCGCGGATCTGCTTGACTGTCATGTTCGAATTGCTCCAGTAATGAGCGCAGGCGCTCCATTCGCGAGCAGGCTCGCTCCCACAGGATTGATTGGTGAGTTTTATCTATCAATCAACCTTAAAAATCAACTTAACAAATGAATCCTTCAGCGAGACACTCCTATCCCATACGGCTAGCCAGCCGCCCACAAAGAATAAAAGAGGTGCATATGGCAGGTTTCGACAAGCGCGTGAGTTCCTACGAGGAAGCCCTTGCAGGTCTTGAAGACGGCATGACCGTGATCGCCGGCGGCTTCGGTCTGTGCGGGATCCCGGAAAACCTCATCGCCGAGATCAAGCGCAAAGGCACACGTGACCTCACCGTGGTTTCCAACAACTGCGGCGTCGACGGTTTCGGCCTCGGCGTGCTGCTGGAAGACCGGCAGATCCGCAAAGTGGTGGCGTCCTATGTCGGCGAGAACAAAATGTTCGAGGAGCAACTGCTCAGCGGCGCCATCGAAGTGGTCCTGACCCCCCAAGGCACCCTCGCCGAAAAAATGCGTGCAGGCGGTGCCGGCATTCCCGCGTTCTTCACCGCGACCGGCGTCGGCACTCCTGTGGCCGAAGGCAAGGAAGTTCGCGAATTCCATGGCCGCAAGTACCTGATGGAAGAGTCCATCACCGGTGACTTCGCCATCGTCAAAGGCTGGAAAGCCGACCATTTCGGCAACGTCATCTATCGCCACACCGCCCAGAACTTCAACCCGCTGGCCGCCACTGCCGGCAAGATCACCGTGGTCGAAGTCGAAGAAATCGTCGAACCCGGCGAGCTGGACCCGGCGCAGATCCACACTCCTGGCATCTACGTCGACCGGGTCATTTGCGGCACGTTCGAGAAGCGCATCGAACAGCGCACCGTGCGTAAGTGATCCCCTGCCCCCGGACCGAATGAAGGAATAACAACAATGGCACTTTCCCGCGAACAAATGGCTCAACGCGTCGCCCGCGAAATGCAGGACGGCTTCTACGTGAACCTGGGCATCGGCATTCCGACCCTGGTCGCCAACTACATCCCTGAAGGCATGGAAGTCATGCTGCAGTCGGAAAACGGCCTGCTGGGCATGGGTCCCTTTCCTACTGAAGAAACCATCGATGCCGACATGATCAACGCCGGCAAACAAACGGTGACCGCGCGTATCGGCGCGTCGATCTTTTCCTCGGCCGAGTCCTTCGCGATGATCCGCGGTGGTCATGTCGATCTGACCGTACTTGGTGCGTTTGAAGTGGACGTGGAAGGCAACATCGCCTCGTGGATGATTCCCGGCAAACTGGTCAAGGGCATGGGCGGCGCCATGGACCTTGTGGCCGGCGCAGACAACATCATTGTCATCATGACCCACGCGTCCAAGGACGGTGAGTCCAAACTCCTGTCCAAGTGCAGCCTGCCGCTGACCGGCGCCGGTTGCATCAAGCGTGTGCTGACCGACCTCGCCTACCTGGAAATCAAGGACGGCGCATTCATTCTCAAGGAACGCGCACCGGGCGTCAGCGTCGAGGAGATTGTCGCCAAGACCGCCGGTAAACTGATCGTGCCGGATCACGTTCCGGAAATGCAGTTCGCTGCCCAGTGAGGAATCATTCCATGCAAGAAGTCGTCATTGTCGCCGCCACCCGCACCGCCATCGGCAGTTTCCAGGGTGCCCTGGCCAACGTGTCCGCGGTTGACCTCGGTGCTGCGGTGATCCGTCAGTTGCTGGCGCAAACCGGCCTGGACGTTGCTGAAGTCGATGAAGTGATCATGGGCCAGGTGTTGACCGCCGGCGCCGGGCAGAACCCTGCGCGCCAGTCCGCGATCAAGGCCGGCCTGCCGTTCACCGTGCCGGCGATGACCCTGAACAAGGTCTGCGGCTCGGGCCTCAAGGCGCTGCACCTGGCCACTCAGGCGATTCGCTGCGGCGATGCCGACGTGATCATTGCCGGCGGCCAGGAAAACATGAGCCTGTCCAATTACGTCATGCCGGGCGCTCGCACCGGCCTGCGCATGGGTCACGCGCAAATCGTCGACACCATGATCAGCGACGGCCTGTGGGATGCGTTCAACGATTACCACATGGGCATCACCGCCGAGAACCTGGCCGACAAGTACAGCCTGACTCGCGAGCAACAAGACGCCTTCGCCGCCGCCTCGCAGCAGAAAGCCACGGCCGCTATCGAAGCCGGGCGTTTTGCCGATGAGATCACGCCGATCCTGATTCCTCAGCGCAAGGGCGATCCGGTCGCCTTCCAGGTTGACGAACAACCTCGAGCAGGCACCACCGCTGAAGCACTGGGCAAACTGAAACCCGCCTTCAAAAAGGACGGTTCGGTGACCGCCGGTAACGCCTCGTCCCTGAACGACGGCGCCGCTGCCGTAATCCTGATGAGCGCCGAAAAGGCCAAGGCCCTCGGCCTGCCCGTGCTGGCGAAAATCGCGGCTTACGCCAACGCGGGTGTAGACCCGGCGATCATGGGCATCGGCCCGGTCAGCGCGACTCGTCGTTGCCTGGACAAGGCCGGCTGGTCCATCGACCAACTGGACCTGATCGAAGCCAACGAAGCCTTCGCCGCACAATCTTTGGCGGTAGCCAAGGATCTGGAATGGGACCTGAACAAGGTCAACGTCAACGGCGGCGCTATCGCCCTGGGTCACCCGATCGGTGCGTCGGGTTGCCGAGTGTTGGTGACCTTGCTGCACGAAATGATCAAGCGTGACGCCAAGAAAGGCCTCGCCACCCTGTGCATCGGTGGTGGTCAGGGCGTGGCACTGGCGATCGAACGGGCGTAAAGCGTTCAACAGACGGCGCGGGGACCCACGAATATCCGTTCGCCGTCTGGCAAAACACCCGGTGCGACTCACGTCGCACCGGGCTATCCACATCTCTGAAACCCATTTCTGTCACAACGCTCACTGTGTAGCAGCTGGCGAAGCCTGCGTTCGGCTGCGAAGCAGTCGTGAAATCAGACGATAGGGTGTTTCAGGCAGACCGCGTGCTCAGGTTTGACGACTGCTGCGCAGCCGAACGCAGGCTTCGCCAGCTGCTACGCCGAATGCGGTGAATGAAGAGTCAGGCAAATTTCACCAGATTCAGCACCGGCAGCGGACCGCCCGGAAACTGCACCAGCCGCGCCCCGACGCTCAATTCCCCAAGATCAATCCCGAAGAAGCCCAGCTGTTCGATCAGCTCCGCCACTTGAGCTTTCGCATCGGCATCATCACCGGACAGAAACAGCACCCGCCGCCCGCCCTCCGCCGCCGGATCGCTGTCCAGAAAACGCGCCTGAAGGTGGTTGAACGCCTTCACCACCCGCGCACCGGGCACCCACTCGGCAAACACCTCACTGGACGTTCGCCCCTGCAAATCCACCGCCTTGAACGACGGCGCCTCGATTGAGTTGTTGGCGTCGATGACAATCCGCCCGCCAAAATCCGGCAGGCCGGCGAGCGCAGTCGGCAACTTCGACCAGTTGACGGCGACCAGAACGATGGCTTGTGCGGCGGCCTCCTCGCGGGTTCCGGCACGCGCCGTTGGCCCGAGTTCTGCCACCAGCGAGGCCAGGCTTTGCGGGCCACGGCTGTTGGCAATAACCACTTCAATGCCTTGACGCGACAGTGCTCTGGCAAAGGCTGCGCCGATTGCGCCGGCGCCGATGATTCCGATGGTGCTCATGGTTGTTCACTCCGAGGGTTGTCGTTGGAGTGAATACTGCGCTTGCCATTAGCGCTTGATTAGCGGGTAATGTTTTGAATGATTTTCAAGCATGACTAGCAGGTGCCTGCTATGGAAACCCTCGCCAACCTCGAATCCTTCGTCCGCAGTGCCGAGACCGGCAGTTTTTCCGCCGCCGCACGGGTGCTCGCGCTGACCCCTGCCGCAGTCAGCCGCAACGTGGCGATGCTCGAACGCAACATCGGCGTGCGGCTGTTCCAGCGCTCAACCCGCAAGCTGTCCTTGACCGAAGCAGGGGAACGCTTTCTGACGAGCATCGGCGGCAATCTGGAAGCGTTACAAACAGCAATCAGCGCAGTAAGCAGCGACCAAGGCGAGCCGGCGGGCGTGCTCAAGGTCAGTCTGGCGCCGACGTTTGGCATCGGTCATGTCTTGCCGCTGCTACCGGCGTTCCTGGCGCGCTACCCATTGATTCGCCCGGAATGGCACTTCGAAAACCGCCCTGTGGATTTGATTGCCGAAGGGTATGACGCGGCCATAGGCGGCGGGTTCGAGTTGATGCCCGGGGTGGTGTCGCGGACGCTGGCGGCGGCGCATATCGTGGCGGTCGCTTCACCGGCTTACCTCTCAGGGCGCAGCCTGCCCGACAGCCCGGCAGACTTGTCCAGACACACCGGCATTGTGATGCGCGGCACCCGCACCGGGCGGATTCGCCAATGGCTGATGCACGATGGCGCGGGCAACGAAGCAGCGGCCAATCTCAACGAAAACATTGTGTTCAATGATCCGGCCGCCATGCGCGAAGCGGCATTACTTGGCCTGGGCGTGACACTGCTGGTGTTGCCGGATGTGCTGGCGAATATCCAGCGGGGCGAACTGGTGCGCCTGCTGCCCGACTGGCACGCCGACGCGGGACCGATCTCGTTGTATTACCCGAGCCGGACGTTGATGCCGGCCAAGACTCGGGTGTTTATTGATTTTGTGGTCGAGGCGTTTAAGCACAACTGATCGTTCCCACGCTCCGCGTGGGAATGCAGCCCGGGACGCTCCGCGGCCCTCCCGAAGCGGACGCGGAGCGTCCATTGAGGCATTCCCACGCGGAGCGTGGGAACGATCACGGTCAAGCCAGAAACTGCAATATCAACCAGCTATTCGCACCGCTGATCACCACAAACAACCCCCACGCCAGCGCCCTTGTCGGCCACCGATTCACAAACGGCCCCATGAGCCTGTGATCGTTGGTCATGCGAATCAGTGGATACAACGCAAACGGCAATTGCAGGCTCAACACCACCTGGCTCAACACCAGCAGCTTGCCGATCGCATGGTCGCCCATCAGCCAGACACCAATGAACGCCGGGATCAGCGCCAGCCCGCGGGTGATCAATCGTCGTTGCCAGCAAGGAATCCGCAGGTTGAGGAAGCCCTCCATGATCACCTGCCCGGCGATAGTCCCGGTGAAGGTCGAGCTCTGCCCCGACGCCAGCAACGCGACGCCAAACAACACACTGGCCAGCGCCCCGCCCACCAATGGGTCGAGCAGGTGATAAGCGTCCTGGATGTCGACCACATCGGTATGCCCGGTCTTGTGGAACGCCGCCGCGGCGAGGATCAGGATGGCCGCGTTGACCAGCAAGGCTAGGGCCAGGGAGCCAATGGTGTCGATGCGCGCCAGTTTCACCGCGTCCTGCTTGCTGGCCAGGTCCTTGCCGATCCTGCGGGTCTGCACGATGGAGGTGTGCAGGTACAAGTTATGCGGCATCACCGTAGCCCCGAGAATCCCGATGGCCAGGTACAGCGGCGCGGCTTCGCCGATGGCGGCCAGTGACGGCGTGAACCCCCGGGCCACGTCGGGCCAGTAGGGTTTGATCAACAGCAATTCAACGAAGAAACACACGCCGATGGTGCCCACCAGCACCAGCATG
The DNA here is from genome assembly GCF_016650715.1 of Pseudomonas sp. TH39(2020). NCBI lineage: Bacteria > Pseudomonadati > Pseudomonadota > Gammaproteobacteria > Pseudomonadales > Pseudomonadaceae > Pseudomonas > Pseudomonas sp. TH39(2020). Next base: position 463,926 of record NZ_JAEKFF010000005.1, read on the forward strand.
ATGGCTTCAAGTCGGCGGAAGCCACGGTTTTGCAGGGCCAGCACCAGCAACGTGTCGAACGCCGTGAGCGCGATGCCGAAGGTCAGCGAACAGCCCAGCAGCAAATGGAACGCCAGGGCGCAGCCGAGCACTTCGGCCAGGTCAGTGGCGATGATCGAGATTTCCGCCAACACCCACTGGGTCCGTGCGGTGCGCGTGCTGTAGCGCTCCCGGCACAACTGCGCCAGATCACGCCCGGTGGCAATGCCCAGGCGCGAGCACAAACACTGCACCACCATCCCCGCCAGACTCGCCAGCAACACCACGAACAACAAGCTGTAACCAAACCGCGAGCCAGCCTCGATGGCGGTCGCCCAGTTGCCCGGGTCCATGTAGCCGATGGAAACCAGCAAGCCAGGACCGGCAAAGCGCAGCATCCGGTTGAAGAACGAGGCGCGGGGATCGACGGCAACGCTGCCGGCCACTTCCGGCGGACAGAACGGCGCCGTGGCGGTTTTGGGCAAACTGAATTTCACGCAAACATCCAGAAACAAATGGGAGGGGGCAGCTTAGACGTTTCACTCATTCTGGTGTACACGCAAACCTCCTGGAGCTGCCGAAGGCTGTGATCTTTTGCTCTTTAGCATTTTCAGGATCGCCGAAGATCAAGATCAAAAGATCGCAGCCTGCGGCAGCTCCTACAAGGACCGTGTTGTCGCAGGGTTGTATACAAAACCAGAGAATCCATAGAGCAATCACTTCCACGCAATGCTAACGTTGCCGCCTCACTCAGGTCGGAGGTGCGTGCGTGCTGATACTCAAACTGCTGGTCATCCCAGGGTTTCTCTTGCTGATTTCCCTGGCCGGTAAACGCTGGGGTCCTAGCGTAGCCGGTTGGTTGTCGGGGTTGCCGGTGGTAGTCGGGCCGATTCTGTTTTTTCTCGCCATCGAACAAGGCCAGGTGTTCGCCGCTCAATCGGCGACGGCAGCGCTGTCGGCGATGTTCGCGATGATTGCCTTTTGCGTGACCTACGCTCAGGTTGCACAACGGGCGAAGTGGCCGTGGGCGCTGGTGATTTCGCTGTTGGTCTGGGTCACGGCGGCCGTTGTGTTGTCGTTGATTCCGCCGTCCCTGGTGTTCTCGGTGATCGCCGCCGCGACCGCGCTGCTGGCGGCGCCGTATCTGTTTCCCTCGGTACAGCCAATCGTTTCAGGCCCAAAGCCGAAGTCCGACAAATTGCTGTTGCGCATGATTGCCGGCGCCCTGCTCACCCTCGCGGTCACGTTGTTGGCCAGCACCGTCGGCGAACGCTGGAGCGGCCTGCTCGCGGTGTTCCCGGTACTGGGCAGCGTGATGGCGGTGTTCTCCCAGCAAACCCGCGGGCCGGCGTTCACCGCTGCATTGTTGCGCGCCACCGCTACCGGCATGTATTCGTTCGCCGCGTTTTGCCTGGTGTTGGCGCTGGTCTTGCCAGGCATGGGCCTGACCGCGTTCGCCCTGGGCGTCGCGGTGTCAGTGGGTATGCTCGGGGTGACCAAGCGCTTGTTGGCCAAGCCGGCGAGCCCGATACCGGACGCTGGACGTACGGCGATCAAACGCTAAGCTGCTTGATGTCATCGGGCCAGCATGGTCGCCCGTTCATCGCGCTGAAGGAACAGACATGACTCCGCTTCGAAACAGCCACAGCGCGACGGCCGTCGGCGTGATTGCGATCGTGCTCTGGTCCTCCCTGGCTTTGCTGACCACCCTCACCGAAGGCATTCCACCGTTTGAACTGCTGACGCTGGGTTTCGGCGCGGCGTTCGCGGCGAGCCTGGTGATTCTGGGCCGACGCGGGATCGCAGGGTTCACCAGTTGGCGCCAGCCCTGGGCTGTATGGGCGACCGGGTTCGTCGGAATTTTCGTTTATCACGCGCTGTACTTTTTCGCACTCAAAGCCGCCCCGGCGGCTGAAGCCAGTCTGATCAACTACCTTTGGCCGCTGTTGCTGGTGTTGCTGTCGGCGTTCTCGGCCGGAGAAAAGCTGCACAAGCGGCAATTGCTCGGCGCACTGCTGGGCCTGGCCGGCACGGCCTTCATCATGCAGCAGCGCGCCCCGAATGCTGATGCCGCGATGCCCATCGCCGGTTATCTCGCGGCGTTTGGCTGTGCGTTGATATGGTCGGTTTATTCGGTAATCAACCGCCGGTTCAGCGAAGTACCGAGCAGCATCATTGGTGGCATCTGTGGCCTGGTCGCTGTGGCCGGACTGGTCTGTCACCTGGCATTCGAAACCACGGTACAGCCCGACATCAGCCAATGGACCGCGATTGTCGTCCTCGGGCTTGGACCGGTAGGACTGGCGTTTTTTGCCTGGGACCACGCCACCAAACACGGCAGTCTGGCGACGCTGGGGGCGCTGTCCTACCTGGCGCCGCTGATTTCCACGTTGTTGCTGATCACCGTGGGGCGCAGCCATGCCAGCCCGATTCTGATCGTCCCCGCGCTGCTGATTATCGCCGGGGCAGTCATCGCCACGTCGCGATCATCCGCCAAAGTGCCAATAACACGTTCGATAGTTTCGAACGAGTAAAGCAAAAAGCTCGCACGTCATTCGAACGGGTTTACTCCAACATCAGCCTCAGTTCGAAACCAACCATTGACTGAGGCCTACACCATGAAATTCTTTTTCCACCCTTCGCCCAACCCGATGAAAGTCGCCCTGCTGCTTGAAGAACTGCAAACGCCCTACGAATTGATCGGCGTCGATACCTTCAAAGGCGAGCAACACCTGCCGGCCTTTTTGGCGATCAACCCGAACGCCAAAGTGCCAGCCCTGGTCGATGGCGACGCAACCGTATTCGACTCCCAGGCGATCCTGCTGCACCTGGCGCAAAAACATCAGCGCTTCCTGCCGACCTCCGTGACCGGGCAAGCCGAGCTGCTGTCATGGCTGATGTTCATCGCCACTGGGCTGTCGCCATTTTCCGGCCAGGCGGTGCATTTCCTGCACCACGCGCCGGAAGACCTGGCGTATGCGAAAAACCGCTACCTCAAGGAAGTTGAACGCCACTACCGCGTGCTTGATCTGCGTCTGGCCGACCATCAGTACCTGGCTGGCGACACCTACAGCATCGCCGACATGGCGCTCTGGGGTTGGGCCAATTACGCGCCGTACATCCTCGGCGAAAATGGCCTGGCGGCGTACCCGAACGTCAAGCGCCTGTTCGATGAAATCAGCGCCCGTCCGGCCGCCCAACGTGCCCACGGTCTTAAAGAGAAACTGGTGCTGAAGGCGGAATTCGACGAAGAAACCCGTCGCAACCTGTTCCCGCAGAACCAGGCGCAGTAACCCATTCACAGCATTCGAAGGTGATGAAATGAGTGATCAAGTCGCGTTTATCGTTTACCTGCCGGCCAAACCGGAACGTTTCGCCGAAATGAAAGAACGGCTGCTGGACGTGGTGCACCAGATGTCGGCCGAACCGGACTTCGTCAACACCTGGGTCCACCAACTCCAGGACGATCCGAACACCCTGGTACTCTACGAAACCTGGAACTGCAGCAAGGACGACTTCATCACGCGTCACCTGAGCAAGCCGTATCGACAGGCGTATGAACAGCTGCTCCCGCAGTTGCTGGTCAGCAAACGTCGCATTGAGTTTCTGGATGTGATCAAGAGCTATCCGGTGCGACGTGGGGTCTGAGAGGACCTTCCAACGTGACAACGAGCATGTCTTCCATCGCACCTTCGTCTTTTTTGGCCACGGCCTGTGCGGCGCTGATGTCTTTGCGTTTGAGGCATTTGTTGGGCAACGTCGAGATCAGCTCGCCGCTGGCACTGTAGAAGGGGAATTTGAGGGTGAAGCTGAATGCGTCGGCCACCGTGGGTGCTCCCGGTGGGGTAGCTCTTTGAGAGCCCTGATGATGTCGCTTGGGACAGGCTCTGGATTTTAATCGGGTTTAAGGAGAGGGTTTCGCGGCTCGATCGAGGATCGTTATCGGGCAGTAATCACTCCATAGAAAGGACAAGGTGTTGTAGATGGAAGACGAAGTCACAATCGAGCATGAAGGTACGCAGTACGCCGCCCCTACCTGGTGTCGGGCGATACGTTGACGATGTTTTTACCGAATGGAGAGCAGCGGTCAACAGAGCTGCGTGGCCTGAGCGCTGAGAGCGCCGCGCGCCATCATCTGCGGTTCTACGTCGGTGGCATTACCAAAAAACAATAAGGAAGCTTGTCGCGGTCGCGACCTTTGAATGCTGCTAAACAGCGAGGGCGCAAGCGCCCTCGCTACCGGCCTGGCGACTACCCAGGCTTGTGGTTGTCCAGTACGCGATTGACCGCTAACTCACCCAACATGATGACCCGTTGCAGTACCAGCATCGTTTGGCGTCGTGGGCCGTCCGTCAAGTCGACGAGATCATTGACCATGGCGCTGGCTGATGCCAACGATTCGCAGGCCTCGACGAGCAACGTTTCGTCATCCACCGCTGCGTCGATGGTGAAAATGGTACTGGGCCTGTGGGGCGGTATCTGCGTTTTCGTCGCCCCGGGGTTCAGGTAGAAATTGAGTGCGCGGTCGGCCGCCTCTTTCATTTTCTTGGGGTCAAGATCAATAAAGGCGTCGTAGGGTACCGGACCGGTATTCGGGGGGTTAGGCGTAACTTTGAACATAAATGAAGCTCCAACTTGCAATATTGAGGAGCCATCACCCTCGCTACCAAACGAAGGGTGGCGGCCATGCGTGGGTTGGTAGACCGGTCGAAGTTGGGAAAACCCGGCGCTCACAATGGAGCCCCACGCATGACCACCATAAAAGCACAGTCCCGAAAAGAGACTGCATAAGGTGTTGCCATGCAACTTCGTAGCGGGCTACCAAACCCGATCACTGTTTTGCAGTGACCAGCAAACGATATAGCCCGCCCCACAGCCGCACAAGCCAGCGGATTCTGGCGCACGCGTAGGTAACGACGCAAGGCGTTGTAGCCGTTAGGACGTAACAGCGGGTGTCTTTAAACGCGAACCTTGATACGTGTTTATGCGCATCAAAAGTCGAGAATTTCTTCGCCCGTTTTTTGGCTGGGTGATTGCTCATACTTGCCCACCCGTTTGCATTCGACTTGACCAGTCATTGCATCGGATTTGACCGGCACGCTTCGTGGACATAACCGGCAGAGAACGACCCTTTGCCGTCGGTCATGCTTCCCGGAAGCTGTCGTTCAACGCCGAGCTAACAGGCCGCAACCTATGCCGCGCAGCGGCAGTCTTCGGTTGCGGTCCGGGTTGAGGGAAGGGTTAGACCTCAGTTGGCCGCGCATGATGATTTGGACTTTGGCTTACGCCTCCGTCGCCGACGGCCAGCCGATCCGTGCCGCACTACGAAGATTGGACTGAACGACTAAGCGATGAAACGGGGCAATGAGAAAAATATAGAGACGACCTAAGCGATTGTGGCAATGAACAACGGTCGACAGAATCAAGTGACGTTTAGCTCCCGGCGACGACTGACCGGAACACAGAACAGAGAGCCTGAAGTCCAGGTGTTTGTCGTCTTCTCCAAGAACAACTTCAGTTGGACTTGTGCTGTAGATCTTAAAGATGCCGAGTCGGCCCGCTCCGCTCTCCGCATCCAGTGATGCGAGATGCTTAGCTGTCTTGAGGCCGAAACCGGCTACGAGCGCGTCTCGAACCGTCAAGAGGCTGCTGACCCAAGGCGCTTGGTGAGCGAAGATGAACCTCGCCAACAATTCGGGATTGGTTGACGCTCCGGAGGGAAGCTCGATCGAGTAAGCGTCGGCGAGATTCATCGATGCGTAGGCTTTAGCAATCGCCGACTCCGGAGGAAGCGACACAGATGTTGCGTGATGGTGTTCGGTTGACATGTATGCGGCCTATGGTTCGTTTCTGAGGTCTAAAATTTCAACCACATGATCTGGCATCTCCTGCGGGAGCATTTGACTAGCACTGTAATTGGCATCTTCTTGGCTATCCGCCCGAATCGGCCTTGTGCCTTCGGACCAGGACTCGCTATCGAGCGACGACTTGAGGCGATATCTGTACTTCACGAAAAAGAACCTCAGTGCTGTCATTTTTTGGCCCTAGATGAGGGTTCAAGTACGAATCACAGGAAGCGTAGCATTGAATAGCCCCTGGCTTAGTAGACGCAACCGAACGCCCCACCGATCTCCGGCTCTTGTTGGTACTCGCCGGCTGCTTTTGGCCCAGAGTGTGTAAAAACGCTTCGCCAAAATTGAAGTGTGCGCGTCTACGTTAAATCTGAAATTTATCGGCACGTCAGCAGATGTGGATTTCGCGTAGAAGCGCGAGTTCCAGTCCAGTTTTGAGTACCTGTCGCGCTCAAAAACGTTTTTACACAGCCTCGGCCGATTTCTGCCGGTGGCGACCGACAGGAGTCGACCCAATACCAGCGAGCACCGGCAAGAATCGGAGATCAGTGCGGCGCACGTTTTCGAAGTTGCGCATGTGGGTGACGCTGGGCCAGGCCGCGGGTGCGGTTACCCCATAAGTGCAGGCCGGTGCCGTAGGAGTTGAAGACGGTGGTGATGCCGTTTTCGTTGAGCAGGTTGACCTCGCTGGTGGCGTCGTCGATGCGTGCGGTGAGTGGTCGTTCCAGGCCGATGACGCCCAGCTGCGGTTAGTTGGAGCTGGTCCATAAGTAGCCATAGGTAATTGCGCTGGCCATAAGAACGTGACCGTCCGTTAGACTGCGCTGGAATGCGCCGCAACCTCCATGGGATGATCGCCCCCACCGCGAGACCGATCATCCCTGGAGTTTCTGAATGTCATTGTTGAGTAAAAAAGCCGTTGTCCTGTTGTTGACGGCGGCTGCCAGTCTGGGAGCGCTGAACGCGCAGGCCGCCAAGGCCACTGCCAGCGATACCGCGCCCGCACAGAAAGTCTCGATGCTCGGCGGCAAGTTCACGTTCACCCTGCCCAAAGGTTTCGTCGCCAACCCGTTGCCTGCCGGCGACGCGGCCACCGGCACCGCCGGGGCAACGGGCACCATGTACACCAACAAGGCCACTAAAACCGTAGTGATCGCCGCTGAAAACACCATCCCCGGCGGCCTCAACGTCAAAGACAACGACGGTCAGTTCCTCGACTCCGTGGCGTCTGACTTCGCCACCGAACAAGCCACGGCGCTGCCGGACTTCACCAAACTCAGTGAAAAAAGCCTGACCCAGAAAGGCACTGGCCTGGGGCTGCGGCAGATCGACAGCACCGCCACCCAGGGCGGCGGCAAAACCCTCGACACCACGCTGATGGCCGCGTCCAACACGCGCATGGCGATCGTTCAAGTGATTTCCCGCCTCAGCGACAACGCTGGCCACGAGACGCTGGTCAAACAGATCGTCACCGGCAAATAAGCATCAGGGATTGAGACGCTGCAACCAGGCGCTCAAGTCCTGCATTTCGGCAGCACTTACGCTGTGACCGACGCCAGGGTAGGCATGAAATTCAGGCTTGAGTGACAGGCTCTGCAACAGGCTGTCGGCGTCCGTGCCGTCAATGTACGGAAGGCGTTTATCCGCAGTGCCATGACCGATGAAAATCGCCAGCTTCTGGCGTTTTTCATCCGGTTTCAGTTCGGACTGGAGCACCGGCAGAATCCGCCCGCTCAATGCCGCGATCCCGCCGACCGCCGCGGGATGACGCAACGCCACCTCGTAGGACATGATCGCGCCCTGGCTGAAACCCACCAGGAACACCTTGTTCGGTTCGGTGTGATATTTCTTCGCCGCCTGTGCGACGAAATCCAGCAAGACCTGGCCGCTGGTCTTCAGATCATCGGTCTCACCGTTGTATGCAGCGTTGCCCTTCTCGCGAAACCACTTGTAACTGCCCTCCTCCATCACCATCGGTGCGCGTACCGACAGGTAGTTGTATGACTCGGGCAGTTCATCCTTGATGTCGAACAGGTCCTCCTCGTTACTGCCAAAACCGTGGAGGAAAATCACCAGGGGCTGATGGCGCGATTCGGGGTTGGCCTGCTCCAGGTACTTGAGCGGCAGATCGGTTTGCAGCGGGGTTTGAGCGTGGACGGCAGCGGACGCCAGGAGTGTCAGCAGAGCGAGAAACTTCAACATAAACCTTCCTTCACAGAGCGCAGGATTCGGGGCAGAGCCTAACACTGTGAAGCTTGCCGGGGGATTATGGCTGTTGCTGATGCCGCCATCGCGAGCAGGCTCGCTCCCACATTTGAAATGCATTCCCCCTGTGGGAGCGAGCCTGCTCGCGAAGAGGCCCTGGGAAACGGCGACAATCCTTAGTCGTTAACCAGTTTCCCAACCCGAATCGGCTCACGCCCGGCGACCTTCGCCTGCCAGGTGCCCGGCTGGGTGTAGCGCCCGCGATCGATGGCAAACAACACGCCACTGGTCCCGGCGCAAACGGTCGTGACCCGATCACTCAGCGGATCGACCACTTCAAACAGCGCATCACCCTTCTCCACCCATTCACCCGAATCGCGCAAGAAACTGACGACCCCATGATGCGGCGCAAACAGGTATTGGGTGCCTTCGAACGGCATGCCTTCACAGCATTCGCTCGGGGCCGCTGGCCACGTGCCTTTGATGAAACCCTGCTCGGCGAGGAACCCGAGAATCGCCTCGCAATTGGCTTGAGCCTGATCGACTCGCGTATCACCCATGCTGCCCAACTCCAGCGTCGTCGCCAGGTTGGCCGGCGGGATCGCGGCCTCAGGGAAAGCCCTGGCCAGACGCAACCACGGCGTTGAACACGACTCATCGAATGAGCTGCCGCCGGATTCTTCACAGAGCAAAGCCACCCCAGCCTTCAAACGCGCCGCCAGGGATTGCCACTGCGGCCAGTGTTGCGGCAACGCATACAGATGAATCGCCGCGTCGAAATCACAATGCAGATCGAGGGTGATATCGGCCTCACAGGCGTGGCGCAGCAGCAAGCGGTGCATGGCTTCAAGCTGCGAGGTCGGTGCCGGCAGGCCGTCGAGTACCTGGCCCATGGTCTGGCGGATCAGCGCAATGTTGGCAGCCGCATCACTGCCCAGCCGATCGCCGATCAACTCGGCCACCGGTGCGCTGAGTTCGACGAAGGAGCGGTTGAAGTTCTTGCCGCTGCCCAGCTCGAAGCGGCCCATGTGGCTGCCTTGCAGGTGCTGATCGAGGCCAATGGGATTGGCCACCGGGACCAGTTCGATCACGCCCTGCAACTGGCCCTGGGTTTCGAGTTCGGCCAGACGCTTTTTCAGTTCCCACGCCGTGCGCATGCCCGGCAGTTCATCAGCGTGCAGGCTGGCCTGGATGTAGACCTTGCGAGTGCCCGCGCCATAACGAAACACGCTGAGGGTGCGTTCGGTGCCCAGGTGGCTCCAGGGCAGTGAATGGTCGATGCGTTGCATGGAAACTCCTGAATATCTGAACGGCGAAAATCACCTGTGGGAGCGAGCCTGCTCCGGGCGGCGTTCCGACGAAAGCGGTTTTCCAGTGGAAAATCTTTTGCCTGACACACCGCTTTCGCGAGCAGGCTCGCTCCCACAGGGATCTCATTTCAACAGAAAGAACATAAAAAAATGGCAACCGCGTCAACGGTTGCCACTTTTTTGAACGGCGTGATTACTGGCCGTAAACGTCAAAGTCGAAGTACTTGTCTTGCACTTGCTTGTACTTGCCGTTGGCGCGGATTTCGGTGATGGCGGTGTTGAATTTTTCTGCCAGGGCGGTATCGCCCTTGCGCACAGCAATACCGGCGCCGCCGCCGAAGTACTTGGCGTCTTCGTAGGTCGGGCCCACGAAAGCGAAACCTTTACCGGCGTCGGTTTTCAGGAAACCGTCGTCCAGGTTGACCGAGTCGGCCAGCATCGCGTCGAGACGACCGGCGACCATGTCCAGGTTGGCTTCCTGCTGGGAGCCGTAGCGAACCAGATTGATACCGGCCGGCACCAGCACTTCAGTGGCGAAGCGGTCGTGGGTACTGGCGCGCAGCACACCGACTTTCTTGCCTTTGAGTTCGGTCAGCGGATCCTTGATGTCGGTGCCTTCCTTCATCACGAAACGCGCCGGGGTGTGGTAGTACTTGATGGTGAAATCGACGTTCTTTTTGCGATCGTCGGTGATGGTCATGGACGACAGGATCGCGTCGATTTTCTTGACCTTCAGCGCCGGGATCAGGCCGTCGAACTCTTGCTCGACCCAGGTGCACTTCACTTTCATCTGCTCGCACAGCGCGTCGCCGATGTCCACGTCGAAGCCGGTGAGTTTGCCGTCAGGGGTTTTCATCGAGAATGGCGGGTAACCGGCTTCGATACCGAGGCGGATCGGCTTGGCGTCTTCGGCCACAGCCGTCAGGGACAACATCGACAGTGCCAGGGCACCGAACATCACTAGCTTCTTCATTTATAACTCCTGTGTGCGGAGGCTTTTATTGGCAGATTTCGGTAGGTGAAGACCGAAGTGGCCGGCAGTCTAGAGCGGCTCAAGGAGGGCAAATTGTGTTTAAGCGACAAATACTTATAGAAAAGTGGTCGGCGGATTCAAGTCCCTTGAAGCGTGCGCCAAGCCGGTGCAAAGACTGTAGGACAAGTCCTTTTTTCAGACAAAACCTACAAGCAAAAACTACAAGAGAGCCCTTATGCCCACGTTGAACCTGATCCAGCACCACCCCGCCGAAGGTCCCGGCGCCATTGCCACGTGGGCTGCGTCCCGGGGTTTGACCCTGAACGTATTTCGCGCCGACCTCGGCCAGTTGCCGCCAGTGAGCGCAGACCCCGTGATCCTGTTGGGCGGGCCTTATGAATCCAATGCCGGACCCGCCTGGCTGGAAGCCGAACGCCAGTGGTTGGCGGGCAGTCTGGATCAAGACGCGCCGGTGTTTGCGATTTGTCTGGGGGCGCAGTTGCTGGCGTTGAGTCTGGGCGGGAATGTGCGGCGGATGGATCGAACCGAAACCGGTTGGACCCGTGTGACGTTCGTCGATGGTCAGCATCTGAACGTGCTGGAATGGCACGAAGACGCCATTGACCTGCCGCCAAACGCGCAGTTGCTGGCCAGCAGTGATCAGTGCGAGCAGCAGATGTATCGCGCCGGGCCGACGCGGGTGGGTTTGCAGTTTCATCCGGAGTGGACGGCTGAATCGGTGGCAACGCTCAATGCGCACTTTGCCGACGAGTCACCGCTGCCCCGGGGTCAACAGGACAGCGCCGCCTATGCAACCGTGTTCGAGTGGTTGCAGGCGACGCTGGATGAGTGGTGGGCATCCGTATAGAGCAAGATCAACAGATCGCAGCCTCGTTTCACTCGACAGCTCCTACGGGCGATCGCGTAGACCTGTAGGAGCTGTCGAGTGAAACGAAGCTGCGATCTTTTCGACTACATCAACATTCGCAACTGATCACGGTGCTGGCAGGCCGTTGCACCGCCACACTCAACTCAAACCCTTCATCCAGCCACCCGGTCACCCCGCCGATCATTTCCTTGACCGGGTAACCCAGCGCCGCCAGTTTCACGGCAGCCTTGTTGGCACCGTTGCAGTGGGGCCCGGCGCAATACACCACGAACACGCTGGTTTTCGGGTAGGCCGCCAGACCTTCAGCGCTCAACAGTCGCCCCGGAATATTGATCGCCCCCGGCACATGGCCACGCTCGAACGCGAGCGGGCCGCGCACGTCTACCAGGACAAAATCCACTTCGCCGGCCTGTTGGCTGCCGTGGACGTCAGAACAGTCGGTTTCGAAGGTCAGACGGTCGCTGAAATGCATCAGGGCGATGGCAGATGGGGCGGCGGGAATCTCGCGGACCAGGCTGGTCATGGGCTGTACTCCAAAGTCTCGGTGGGTGTGAGAAAACTTTATCCGCCCGACGCTTGCGGCTACAGTGGCGCACAAGACACTCACCGGGAACTTTCCGCCAAATGCAGCCCACCCCTGGATTGGTCGCGATTCTGGCCTACGACGGCCTCTGTACATTCGAGTTCGGCATCGCCGTGGAGATCTTCGGCCTGGCACGTCCGGAGTTCGACTTCCCTTGGTACGAGCACCGGATCGCCGCCGTGGATCAAGGCCCGATGCGCGCCATGGGTGGCATTCAGGTATTGGCCGATGGCGGCATGGAGCTGCTCGAGGACGCCCGGACCATCATCATTCCCGGCTGGCGTGATCGCAACGCCCCGGTGCCTGAGGCATTGATCGCGGCCCTGCGCCAGGCCCATGCACGGGGTGCGCGGTTGTTATCGATCTGCTCGGGCGTGTTCGTGCTGGCGGCCACCGGTTTGCTCGACGGTCGCGGCGCCACCACACACTGGCGTTACACCGCTGAGTTGGCCGAGCGTTTTCCGAACATTCTGGTGGACCCGGACGTGCTCTATGTCGATTCAGGTCAGCTGATCACCTCGGCCGGCAGCGCTGCCGGTATCGATGCCTGCCTGCATTTGGTGGCGCGGGACTTCGGTACGCAAGTGGCCAACTCGGTGGCGCGGCGGCTGGTGATGTCGCCGCAACGTACCGGCGGTCAGGCGCAGTTCATTCCGACACCGGTCAGTCCTACGCCGCGTAGCGATTTGTCGCGCGTCATGCAGTGGGCACGCGAGCGTTTGCATGAACCGCTGGAGGTTCGCGAGCTGGCGAGTGAAGCGGCCATGAGTGAACGGACGTTTCTGCGCCGTTTCACTGAAGCCACCGGCATGCCGCCCAAGGCGTGGTTGCAGCATGAGCGCCTGGCCCGGGCCCGCGAGCTGCTTGAGAGCACGAGCCAGAACACCGACCAGATTGCCCAGCGCTGCGGTTATCGCTCGGTGGAGAGTTTTCGGGTGGCGTTTCGCAGCGTGGTCGGGGTGCCGCCGTCGGTGTATCGGGAGCGATTTGGGCGTGAGGTTAAAGCGGTTTTTTGAGGTGTTCTTTAGGGCCTCTTCGCGAGCAGGCTCGCTCCCACAGTTGACCGAGTTGTCTGAACGGACGCGGTCTATGTGGGAGCGAGCCTGCTCGCGAAGGCGCCAGCCCGGACACCGATGCACTCAAGGCTTGCGCAGCAAATACGTATCCATAATCCACCCATTGGCCAACCGAGCTGCCTTGCGTACCCGTTCGATCTCATCGGCCACCTCCTTGAGCTTGCCGCTGATCAGGATTTCATCCGGCGTCCCCAGATAGGCCCCCCAGTAAATCTCAGTCTCTTGGTCCGCCACCTGATGGTAGGAATCTTCTGCATCGAGCATCACCACCAGGCTGTCGGCATCGCTCACCTGCCCCGCCGCCAGCCGTCGGCCAGTGGTGATTTCAATCGAGCGGCCAATGCGGTTCAGCGGCACCTTATGTTGCGCCGCCAGCGCCTGAACACTGGTGATGCCGGGGATCACTTCAAATTCGAAGACGCACCGGCCTGAGGCCAGAATCGCCTGCAAGATCCGGATCGTGCTGTCGTACAACGCCGGATCGCCCCACACCAGAAAACCGGCGCACTGGTCGTCAGTCATTTCCTCGCTGATCAACCGTTCGAAGGTCTGCTGCTTGGCCAGGTTCAGGTCTTCCACGCTGGCCTTGTAGTCCACATCACCGCGTTCGCGCTCCGGGCTGTGGGCTTCGACGAAGCGGTAGTCGCGATCGGTGATGTAGCGCTCGCAGATCTCGCGGCGCAGGTCGATCAGTTTGTCTTTGCTCTGGCCCTTGTCCATGAGGAAAAAAACGTCGACGAGATTCAGCGCTTTCACGGCCTGCATCGTGATGTAGTCGGGGTTGCCGGCGCCGATACCGATGACCAGAAATTTTTTCATCAATAGGCTCCTTCAGGGGCAGTGCCCGGCAAGCGTAAGCGCCAGCGGCCGTTGAACCGCAACTCGATGGCCGACAGCGGTTCAACGTCAATCAGGTTGAACGCTGCGCCTTGCAGCACCTGCGTCAGCGCGGCGCGCATGACAAACGGATGGGTGACGGCAACGATGTGTCCCGGTGTTGCCTCCAGCGTTTTCAGCCAAACGGCCACCCGCTCACCGAGTTGCGCTACCGACTCGCCGCCATGGGGCGCCGAATTCGGATTATCGAGCCAGATCTGTAGCGCTTGGGCTGAGGATTTTTGCAGATCGTCGATCCGCGCGCCTTTCCAGCTCCCGAAATCGCAATCCCTCAGTGCCTCGACAATCTCCACGTCACTGCCGAACAGCTCGGCGGTTTGCCGGGTTCGCAGTTCAGGTCCACACACCAGTCGCGGCGTCCCCTTGAACTGAGCACGACGTGATCCCCTTGCCGATTGCCAATCCATCTCTATGGGCTCATTCGTAGGAAAACACGCCAATTTTTGTGCGACGGTTCGAGCGTGGCACATCAAAGTCAAACGGGTCGCCTGCACGAAGGATCACTCTGTCGATGGAAATTGAAAACGGCGTCACACCGCGAATTATTGCCAATTGTGCCGCAAGAAGCGCAATCCAGGGCGTTTCGTTTGATCCAGCAAACACAGGTTCTAACTCACACACACCTGGAAAAATCATCGATGTCCGACACCGCTAAGGGCGATGGCCTACAAGCTCAGTCGACTTCCATGTAGCCCGCGGCCCACGGGGTTTTCGCCCTATTTTGGGGCTTTAAAAAACCATTGAAAAATTCACTAGACATGTTGAGTCCGCTACATAAATACTGTTTTAGCAATTTATGAAATGAAACCGACATACCCATCCAGCAGGAGCCCGGATGCCTTCTCTCAGAGACCTGATCACCGATCCCGGCCTGGACCTTACGCCGTCGGAACGCAAAGTCATCCGTGCCTTGCTGGACCAGTACCCGCGTAACGGTCTGGGCCCGATGTCACGTTTGGCCGAACATGCCGGTGTCAGCGATCCCACCATCGTGCGACTGGTCAAAAAGCTGGGTTTCAGCGGTTATGCCGATTTCCAGGATGCCCTGCTCAGCGACATGGACCACCGCCTCCGCTCCCCCAGCACCCTGTTGCAACCCCGTGCTCATCTTCAGAAAGGCGACACCTGGAGCCAATATCTGGCGTACAGCCATCGAGCGCTGGTGGACACCCACGCGCTGACCCAACCCGAAGATGTGCGGATTCTTGTGGAATGGCTGCTCGACACCCGCCATCAGGTGCATTGCTTCGGTGGGCGCTTCAGCAGTTTCCTCGCCCAATACTTGCTCAACCACCTGCGCCTGCTGCGTCCGGGCTGTTTCGCCCTGGAGGACAACGCGCAACTGCCCGACCGATTGTTCGACGTGCAGCGTCAGGACGTGGTGCTGGTGTTCGACTATCGCCGCTACCAGTCACAAGCCCTGCGCGTGGCCAATGCGGCGAAAAATCGCTATGCACGCGTGGTGTTGTTCACCGACATCTATGCTTCACCGTTGCGGGAAATGGCCGACCTGATTATCAGTGCGCCGGTGGAATCGGTATCGGCCTTCGATACCCTGGTTCCGGCGCTGGCCCAGGTCGAGGCGCTGATTGCCTGCCTGACCCTGCGCAGTCCGGATCTGGCCGATCGCCTGGAAGGCATCGACGCCCTGCGGAGCGACTTCGACACCCACTTGCTGGAGGATAAATAAGGATGTTCACACTCCCCCACCACTCACCCCGGGATTTGCCATTCGTCACCGATCACACCGCGCTGTTGCTGGTGGACATGCAACGCGCCTGGCTTGAGCCACAGTTCGACCCGCACCTCAACGGGCCCGATGCCGAGTACTTTCTGACTCGCACCCACATGCAGGTGGTGCCCAATCAACGCCGGTTGCTCAGCGCCTTTCGCAGCGCCAGGCAAAACGTGCTGCACACGATCATCGAAAGCCTCACGGCCGACGGCCGCGACCGCTCGCTGGACCACAAGCTCTCGGACATGCACTTGCCCAAGGGCAGCCCGCAAGCGCGGATCATCGACGACC
The DNA here is from genome assembly GCF_016650715.1 of Pseudomonas sp. TH39(2020). Classification (NCBI taxonomy): domain Bacteria; kingdom Pseudomonadati; phylum Pseudomonadota; class Gammaproteobacteria; order Pseudomonadales; family Pseudomonadaceae; genus Pseudomonas; species Pseudomonas sp. TH39(2020). The sequence goes on from NZ_JAEKFF010000005.1 coordinate 479,755, forward strand.
TGAGCCCGGCAGAAAACGAAATCGTGCTGCCCAAGACCTCGTCCGGTGTCTTCAACTCCACCCACATCGACTACGTGCTGCGCAACCTCGGGGCACGGCACCTGATCATCGCCGGCATCGTCACCGACCAATGCGTTGACATGGCCGTGCGTGACGCCGCCGACCGCGGTTATCTGGTGACGCTGGTGGAAGATGCCTGCGCCACTTACACCGCCGAGCGGCATCAGACCTGCCTGAATGCAATCAAGGGTTACTGCTGGATCACCGACACCCAGACCGTACTCGGCCGGTTGCAGGAGATGCAGCCATGAGCGAGCGCCTGCTGCCACTGCCCATGACCACCCTCGTCACCACCGACCTGATCGGCGTGACACGCGGACGTTCCTTTCCCACGGACGAACTCGAGCACTATCAAAGGACGGGTTGTGGCTGGGTGCCGGCCAACAGCGCGTTGACCCCGCAAGACATCATCGCCTACGCCAACCCGTGGGGTGCCTATGGCGATTTGCGGCTGATGCCCGATCTGCTCAGCCGAGTGACGGTCAGTAACGGCCCGGATGCCAATGCTCCGGCGCTGGATTTTATCCACAGTGACATTTGCGAAACCGATGGCCGCCCGTGGGGTGCCTGCCCGCGTACGGTGTTGCGCAACGAGGTAGAGCGTTATCGCGCCGAGTTGGGCTTGCAGGTCAATGCGGCGTTCGAGCATGAATTCAACTTGAACACCGGCGACGTTGAACACCTGGCGTTTTCTCTGCAAGCCCAGCGTCAGGGTGCCGAGTTTGGCGGTTGGCTGCTCGGCGCCCTGCGTGCCGGTGGCGTCGAGCCGGAAATGTTCCTGCCCGAGTACGGCAAGCATCAATACGAAATCACCTGTCGCCCAACCCTTGGGGTGGCCGCTGCCGATCGCGCTGTGAACGTGCGTGAAATCACTCGCGAGATCGCCCGGCAAATGGGCCTGGAGTTGAGCTTCGCGCCCAAGGCCTCGGAGCATGCGGTGTGCAACGGCGTGCACCTGCACGTCAGCCTGCTGGACCTGGCTGGCCAACCGGTGATGTACGACGCCGGCACCACCAATGGCTTGTCGACCCTCGGCCAGCACTGGGCCGCCGGCATCCTGCATCACCTGCCGGCACTCTGTGCGTTTACCGCGCCGACACCGGTGTCCTACGAGCGTTTGCAGCCTCAGCACTGGAGCGCGTCCTACGCGTGCCTCGGGCAACGCAACCGCGAAGCGGCGCTGCGAATCTGCCCGACGATAAGCCTGGGCGGCAAATCGGTGGCGTCGCAATACAACCTGGAATTTCGCGCCATGGACGCCACGTCCTCACCGCACCTGGCCATGGCCGCGCTACTGATTGCCGGTCGGTTGGGCATTGAGCAGCGCCTGGCCTTGAACGCAATCACCGACGAAGTCCCCGACTCCCTGAACGAAGAACAACGCCAGGCGCGCGGCATCGTCGCCCTGCCCGCTTCCCTTGCCCAGGCCCTGGATTGCCTGCGCAACAGCGAGGCACTGATCGAAGCCCTGCCGAGCGCGTTGCTGGACACCTACTTCGCCCTTAAAACCGAGGAACTGACGCTGACGGAACAGCTGTCGCCCGCCGAACGCTGTGAGCACTATGCGCGCCTGTACTGAATCTGCTGAGCTCGGTCTTTACACCGGGCCCGCGTACACCCTGAGCCGGGAAGACTCCGACCACCCGTTGATTCTGGTCTGCGAGCACGCCAGCCGTTTTATTCCGGCCGGGTTAAATGACCTGGGCCTGAGTCACGAGGCGGCCCGCGAGCACATCGCCTGGGACATCGGCGCCCTGGCGCTGGCCGAAAGCTTATCCCGAGCATTGGGCGCAACCCTGTTGGCGGCCAATTATTCGCGGCTGCTGGTCGACCTCAACCGACCGCGCCAGGCCCCGGACAGCATTCCGGCGCAGAGCGAGATTTATCAGGTGCCGGGCAACCGGGACCTGGACGAAGCCACCCGCGAGTACCGTCGGCAAAACCTGTTCGAGCCGTTTCACTCGCGTCTGAAAGACTTGATCGACGAACGTGTCGCTCAAGGCCGGCCGGTACGGGTGGTGGGGATTCACAGCTTCACGCCGGTCTATCACGGACAGCCTCGCGCGCTTGAAGTTGGCGTGTTGTATAGAGAGGCCAGGGAATATGCCCAGCGATTGATCGATGGCTTGAGCCAGCATCCATTGAAAGTTGCCGGTAATGAGCCGTACAAAATCAACCCGCTGAGCGACATGACCGTGCCGGTCCATGGCGATGCACGCGGCCTGGAATCGGTGTTGATCGAGGTGCGCAACGACCTGCTGCGCACGCCTGAAGACGTCAATCGCTTTACCGATTACCTGGCGCCGCTGTTGTAAAGCAATCGCTTCAAACTCGCAGCTTGTAGCTGCGTTCATATCAAGGAGAAAGGCTTCATGGAAATAGAAGAATTCGGCTACAAGCAAGAGTTGAAACGCAGCCTGTCGCTGACCGATCTGGTGGTATACGGGATGATCTTCATGATCCCCATCGCACCGTTCGGTGTTTATGGCTACGTCAACGCCGAGGCCCCGGGGCTGGTACCGCTGGCCTACATCATCGGCATGGTGGCGATGCTCTTCACGGCCCTGAGTTACGGCAGCATGGCTCGGGCCTTTCCGATTGCCGGTTCGGTTTATTCCTACGCGCAACGGGGCCTGAACCAGCACGTAGGGTTTATCGCCGGCTGGCTGATGCTCCTCGATTACCTGCTGATTCCGCCGCTGCTGTATGTGTACGCGGCCATGGCCCTGAATCATTTGTACCCGGACATTCCGAAGGTTGGTTTCATCCTGGCCTTCCTGGTCAGCGCGACCTTCGTCAACTTGCGGGGCATCACCTTCACCGCGCGGATGAACATCCTCTTTCTGCTGGCGCAACTGGTGGTGCTGGCGATCTTCCTGTTCTACGCCTGGAACGCGCTGCACAGCGGCGGCGGTAACGGTCAGCTGACTCTGGCGCCGTTGTACAACCCCGAGACCTTCAACTTCGCCCTGCTGATGCAAGCGGTGTCGATTGCGGTGCTGTCGTTCCTCGGTTTCGATGCGATTTCCACCCTCGCCGAAGAGGTCAAGGGTGACCCGGGCCGCAGCGTCGGCAAGGCCGCGCTGATCACCCTGATAGTCATGGGCGTGATCTTCGTCGTGCAGACCTGGATTGCGACAGATCTGGCGGCCGGCATGGGTTTCAAATCGGCTGACACGGCTTTTTATGAAATCGCTGAACTCGCGGCCGGCAGCTGGCTGGCCACCCTGACCGCCGTGGCGACGGCGCTGGCCTGGGGTGTTGCGGTGGCAATCACCTCCCAAGCGGCAGTGTCTCGCCTGCTGTTCGGCATGGCCCGGGACGGCAAGCTGCCAAAGGTACTGGCCAAGGTTCATCCCAAACACAACACGCCGTACGTGAGCATTTACCTGGTGGCCGTGCTGTCGCTGGTGATCTGCTACCTGTTCATCAACTCGGTGGACACCCTCACCTCGCTGGTGAATTTCGGCGCACTGAGCGGTTTCATGTTGCTGCACCTGACGGTCATCAACTACTACTGGCGCCGGCAGAAATCCGGTCAGGTGATCCGTCACCTGATCTGCCCGGTGATCGGTTTCATCATCGTCGCAGCCATCATGTACAACATGGGCGTCGATGCACAGAAACTCGGTCTGATCTGGATTGCCCTGGGCCTGGTCTACCTGTTTGTACTCAACAAACTGGGCGCCAGCACGGTACTGCCCGACCCAAGCAACGGCTGACAAGAAAAAGAGCGGCGTCTGATAAAAAATCAGGCGACCGCCGATTTAACGCGTGGAAACCGACAGTGATAGTCAGGTTCGGTGCCAACCGCCGAACCCTTTGATACAGGAGTGCATCCATGCTGGTCTTACGCCCAGTCGACTTAACCGACCTGCCCCAGTTGCAGCAACTGGCGCGCGACAGTCTGGTAGGCGTCACGTCTTTGCCGGACGACACCGAATGCCTGCGCGAGAAGATTCTCGACTCCTGCGCCTCATTCGAAAAAGACGTTGAGGGTCATGGTCCGGAGAACTACTTCTTCGTGCTGGAAGATCTGACCCGAGAGCGTTTGGTGGGCTGCTCGGAGATCCTTGCCACCGCCGGTTTCAGCGAGCCGTTCTACAGCCTGCGCAACCGGCATTTCACCAGTGCCTCGCGGGAGTTGAACATCGAGCACGGCGTGCCGGCGCTGTCGTTGTGTCACGACCTCAGCGGCCATACCTTGCTGCGGGGTTTTCATATTGACGCAGCGCTGGTGCGCACACGGTTCTCTGAACTGCTGTCCCGGGCGCGGCTATTGTTCATCGCCGCCCACTCGCAGCGCTTTGCCGAAGCCGTCATCACCGAGATCGTCGGCTTCAGCAGCGATGAAGGGCACTCGCCGTTCTGGGATGCGGTGGGCAAGCACTTTTTCGACCTGCCCTATACCGAGGCCGAGCGACTTTGCGGCCTGGAAAGCCGAACCTTCCTCGCCGAACTGATGCCGCAATACCCGATCTACGTGCCGATGCTGCCCCAGGCGGCGCAGGACTGCATCGGCCGCATCCACCCCGATGGCCAGGAGGCCTTCGACATCCTCGAGCGCGAAGGCTTCGAAACCAACAGCTACATTGACCTGTTCGACGGTGGTCCGACGCTGTATGCGCGCACTCCCGGCATCCGCTCCATCGCCCAGAGCCAGACCGGCACGGCGAAACCGGTTGCGTCCATCGATGCCCTTGGCAGTTATCTGGTGAGCAACGATTCGCTGAAGGACTATCGCGCCATCGTCGCCGATCTGGATTATCAAGCCGGGCAACCTGTGGGGTTGAGCGCCGAGATGTGCGCTGCCCTGAACGTGACCGAAGGCAGCTCGATCCGGTTGATCGCCCTGTGAGCATCACCCGGCCCCGCGCCCAACGACAGCGCCCGAGCGGGCGTGCAGAAGGAGTTGCATCATGATTGTCCGCCCGGTTCACGTCACCGACCTGCCCGCCTTACTGAATCTGGTGCACCAGGCCGGCCCCGGCTTCACCACCCTGCCGGCCAACGAGGAACGCCTGACCCACCGGATACGCTGGGCCCAACGAACCTTCGCCGAACAGGTTGAACGCGCCGATGCCGATTACCTCTTCGTACTCGAAGACGACGATCAGCAACTGGTGGGCGTCAGTGCCCTGGTGGGCGCCGTGGGCCTGCGCGAGCCCTGGTACAACTACCGGGTCGGGCTCACGGTCAGTTCCTCACCGGACCTGGGTATCCGACGACAGATTCCGACGTTGTTCCTGAACAATGAAATGACCGGCCAATCGGAGATTTGCTCGCTGTTTCTGCGACCCGATCAACGCCACGGCAGTAACGGTCGATTGCTGTCGTTGGGGCGTTTGTTGTTTGTGGCCGAGTTTCCGCACCTGTTCGGCGACAAACTCATCGCCGAACTGCGTGGCAGCGCCGACGAACAAGGTTGTTCACCGTTCTGGGACAGCCTGGGCCGGCACTTCTTCAAGATGGATTTCAGCCACGCCGATCACTTGTCGGGGCTGGGCAGCAAGTCGTACATCGCTGAACTGATGCCACGCCAACCGCTCTACACCTGCCTGCTCACCGAACAGGCTCAGGCCGTGATCGGCAAGGCACACCCGAATACCGAACCGGCGCTGAAAATCCTCACCGCCGAAGGTTTTACCCATAAGGGTTACATCGACATCTTTGACGCCGGCCCGGTGATCGAAGCCCCGGTCTCGAATATTCGTGCCGTGCGCGACAGCCAACCGCTGCTGCTGGCCATCGGCACGCCCGACGAGCAGGCCCCGGTGTGGCTGATCCATAACCGTCGCCTGGAAAACTGCCGCATCACCGCCGCCCAGGCCAGACAGGTGGGCAACAGCCTGATCGTCGACCGCCTCACCGCCAAACGCCTGCAACTGCAACCCGGCAACTCGGTACGCGCCGTGCCGCTGCTCAATCAACAGCAGCAGTCAGTGGCAGCCTGATTCACCCCAGTTTGAGCGCGTCGTCCAGGGGCATGCGGTAACCGTTGGCCAGGCGATGGGTTTCGTTGGCCATGCCAACCACAGCCTGCAACTCACCGAACATCTCCTCGGTCATCCCGGCCTTGCGGCCCGTCGCGGTATGCGTACTGGCCCACAAACATTAAATAACAACTAACAACATTAACTAACAACTAACAACATCAACTAACAACTACCAAATTGCATCCAACAAACACACCCTCCATACTCCAAAACACAAACCGCCCACAAGAAACAATTTAGTCATGAAAAACGCAAAAAGAACCACCCCGGCATCTCTTTTTTTTCTCAAACATCCAATACTGAAACCCGCATTCATTTTTTACAAAACATCTCCCACCGACAATTAAAAATTGAATTAACACGACAAACCATCACCCACGATACACGCCGACTAATATTTACCCACCTCGACAAATGCAAACCAGAGCCCCTCATGATCGAAACACTTTTAAACGCTGACCTATCGCCAACCCGGCTTATGACCATTATCAAAACCATCGACATCACCTCCGACATTAATAAACTGGTCAGCAGGGTGCGCGAAGACACCGCACGCACCCATGCCGTTTCTCAAGCTGCCGAGATCATGAAGTTAACGAACATCCATACCAGAACATTGCTGCTGCACTGCAACGAAAGTGGCAACATCAGCCTCAAGGCACCTGACAGTGCCCCCGCATCACAGTTGCTCTACACCGTTCCAGGGAACAGTATTTTGTTCGCCATCAACAATCAATCATTCCCCGTTCAGCTTTACGCGGTGCAAGATAACCACCTGACACTCAGGCAGCAGATCATCGTCGACGCCGACAATCCATTGTTCATTGACGGTTCAAAGGTCCTGTTCGACAGCAATCCGATGGGCACCGGGCATACGGCATTTATCGGCAGCATCAACCTGCCCGACAGGGGCGCAGACATTGGTGTATTTGATCGTACCTCATTGCGCAAAATCGCCTGGTTCCCCCATGACGATAGCGCCGCCCGTTACCTGGTGAGCCTCGAATTACTTGAAGCTGCACAGGATCCCGAGGCCGGAAAAGTGGCCGAAGAACTTGTATATCACTACCACCCTGCCGTTGCGTGGAAAGCGTTTCAATTGATTCAGCAAACCAATCCGCAGGCCGCACTGAATTACGTGCCGCTGTTGAGAAAACTGCAAAACAGTCGGCTGAACCATTTGCTCGACCAGCAAAGTGAGGCGGCATGAAACTGGAGACATTCATTGAGCGCATGACAACTTACGATCTTGAGCGAGACAAGCCAAGAATCATAGAAGATCTGCGTCAACTGGCAACCAATCGAACGTTGCTGAGCGAGCACCTTTACACCACTATCCAGAGAGACGGGTTTAGTACGAGTAACAGTCTCTACAGCGCTTATGCTTTTATACTGGCCTACAATGATATGTTTACCGTTCGCCTTGGATTCTGGTCTCCGGTTACGGCACAAGACGAAAGTGAAACGTTCATTTATGACCTAAATCACACTCACGACTTTGAAATTTATGCTGTGGGTTATAGCGGCGACGGGTACACAACTATCACACGAAAAATACTTGATAACACACCGATACAAGCCGGCACCATACCCGCACTCAGTGAAGAGCATGTACTTAAACTCGCACCCGGCGAAGTTTTGCACATGCTCCCGCTGCAGGAAATACATAAACAACTTCCACCCAGAACAATGTCCGCATCCCTGAGTTTGCTTATTCACCCTCAGCGATCGGATATAACCGAAGAAGCCTGGTGCTTCGACGAAAACTATATACCGACTTACCCCGGTATTGCTGAGCAGGAAACAGCATTCTTTGAACGGACGCTGTCACTGCTTCAAGGCGGGTAGCAATCGGCTACCCCCATTAATCTAAAAAAGGAAAATCAATATGAACAAGCCAATGAACAACTGGAACGAAACTCCGCTTCTGCGCGCTGGAGCCAATGTCATCAACACGCCGGTCAAGACAACGTCGGTAGAACCATGCTCCGCCGGCTTCATGCCTCGTTACAACGTGGGTAATATCCACGAAATCAAGAAAATCTGGGGGGTGCCGGCTCAAGGCTGAAACCGCTCTCATTGAGTGCACTAACAAGGCTGCAGACTGACAAGGTTTGCAGCCTTTTTTTTCACCAAGATGTATCGCCCAGCAATCAACCGCTGGCTTCTGCAAATTCGTCATCATTCTCCCCCCTCCCGCGTGATAGCCTTTTGTTCCTTCGGCGTTGACACTTTTGCTCAAGCCCTTCCATTCCCATTGCAGTGGTGGAACTCATATGTCCAGGCTTTCTCATCAAGATTTACGCCGTAACTTTCGCGAGCTGTTCGCTTCCAACACCTGCTATCACACGGCGTCGGTCTTCGACCCGATGTCGGCCCGCATTGCCGCTGACCTGGGTTTTGAGGTGGGAATCCTGGGCGGTTCGGTCGCGTCGTTGCAGGTACTGGGCGCCCCCGACTTTGCCTTGATCACCCTCAGCGAGTTCGCTGAACAGGCCACTCGCATTGGCCGTGTTGCCCAACTACCGGTCATCGCCGACGCCGACCACGGCTACGGCAACGCGCTCAACGTCATGCGCACCATCGTCGAACTCGAACGTGCCGGTGTGGCCGCCCTGACCATCGAAGACACGTTGCTGCCCGCCCAGTTCGGCCGCAAGTCCACCGACCTGATCGGCGTGGCGGAAGGCGTCGGCAAGATTCGTGCGGCACTGGAAGCCCGGGTCGATTCGGAAATGGCAATCATCGCCCGCACCAACGCCGGGATCTTGCCGGTGCAGGAAGTCATCAGCCGTACCTGTCATTACCAGCAGGCCGGTGCCGACGGGATTTGCATGGTGGGCGTGCGGGACTTCGACCACCTCGAACAAATCGCCGAGCACCTGAACGTACCGCTGATGCTGGTCACCTACGGCAACCCGTTGCTGCGCGACGATAAACGCCTGGCCGAACTCGGCGTGCGGGTCACCATCGATGGACACGGCGCCTACTTCGCCGCGATCAAGGCCACGTATGACAGCCTGCGGGAACAACGGCAGTTCTTTACTCAGGCGTCAGACCTGAGCGCTACCGAGTTGACCCACACTTATACGCAGCCTGAGGAATACATCCGTTGGGCGGAAGAGTTTATGAGCGTGAAGGAATAACAGATACCACCGAAAAGATCGCAGCCTGCGGCAGCTCCTACATTGAGATGGCGTACGCCCTGTAGGAGCTGCCGCAGGCTGCGATCTTTTGATCTTGCCTACTTCGCGGTTTTGAACTCCACCTCCCGCTGCAACGCCCGCGCCTGAACCACATTCAGCATCGCGCAGCCTTCACGCATCAGCAGATGAACCGCCCGGGTAACGCGCGTCAGGTCGCAATCGGAAATGTCTTTGAGGTTCAGGCTGGTCAAGGTGTCCGCCAGATCGCGAACCACGGTAAAGCGATGCGCAGCGCACGCGGCGATGTCGCTGAGTTCTTTGTGGGTGTTGATGAAGAGCACCGGGGTTTCGGCGTCGTAGGTGTCGATGGGGAGGTAACGAGGCATGACTTGGTCGAACATGGAAACATCTCCTGATAAATAAGGACTTCAGGGATTCGACCGGCCAAAATCGTCGCGGGATTGACCGCGAGCCGAGATCATAAAGGGCCAACTTGCAGCACTGCAATGAGCAGTTCTGTGGGAAACGTCTTGGAAAGTTGTGGGGTGGTTTTGACGGCGGTGTCCGGCTTGAGAAACACCCCTCACCCTAACCCTCTCCCCAGGGGGTAGAGGGGACTGACCGTGGGTTTCTTAAGGAATCCGGCGACGTGAACGACCGAGTGAATGCGATTTTTAAGTGATTTTCTGTTAGCCGAATCAAAGTTCGACTCAATCTCTCAGGTCGCAGTAAATAGCCAAAACAACTCGGTCAGTCCCCTCGCCCCTCTGGGGCGGTCCGACGTTTCGGGAGGGTTAGGGTGAGGGGTCGATCCAACTGACCCACCACCCCAAAACCGCACTCAATTCAATGAGCTTTAGCCAACTCCATAATCATCCGCGACAACAAATAAATCCGCGGCGCCACACTCTCAACCTCCGCGTATTCCTCCGGCGTATGAATATTGCCGCCAACAATCCCGAACCCATCCAGCGTCGGTGTACCCACACCCGCTGACAGGCTGGCATCCGCCGCCCCACCGCTACCTTCTTCCGTCAACTTGCGGTCAATTTCCCCGTAAATCCCCTGAGCCATGGCCATCAACCGATCCGATTCCGGCGTTTGCGGCATCGGCGGCAATCCGCGCTGAAGTGTGGTGGTGACTTCTGTGTCATTAATCAGCTTGTCTTTCGAAACCCGCGCCAGGTCCTTCTCGATCCGGTCAAACTCTTCCGGCACCGCCGCCCGCACGTCTGCCTTGGCGGTGGCTTGATCCGGAATCACGTTGGTGCGGTCGCCAGCCTTGAGCACGGTGAAGTTGATGGTGGTTTTCTTCTCCGCGTCGCCCAGTTTGCCGAGCTGCAAAATCTGGTGCGCCGCTTCCATGGCGGCGTTGCGTCCCAGCTCTGGCGCGACACCGGCATGAGCTGCCTTGCCCTTGACCTCGACCACGGCGGTGGCACTGCCTTTGCGCCACACCACCAGGCCATCTGCCGGGCGGCCCGGTTCGAGGTTGAGGGTGACGTCGTGGGCCTTGGCGGTTTTCTTGATCAGGTCGGTGGCGATGTCCGAGCCGGTTTCTTCGCTGGCGTCGAGCAGGAAAGTGATTTGCGCGTAGTCCTTGAAGTCGAGATTTTTCAGGACTTTCAGCGCATAGATCCCGGCAACGATGCCGCCCTTGTCATCCATCACGCCCGGCCCATAGGCGCGGCCGTCCTTGATGTGGAACGGACGTTCGGCGGCGGAACCTTCCTTGAAGACGGTGTCCATGTGCGCCATCAGCAGGATTTTCGCCTTGCCGGTGCCTTTCAGCGTCGCAATCACATGGCTGCTTTTGTCCGGGGTATTGGGCACAAGCTCGATGGTCGCGCCGAGTTTTTTCAGTTCGTCGATGGCGATGTCGCTGACTTTCGTCAGGCCCGGTTCATAGCCGGAACCGGTGTCGATGTTCACCAAACGTTCGAGTAACTTCAGGGCTTCGCCCTTGTACTGTTCGGAATCGGCGAGGACTTGTTTGTTCGGTTCGGCGAAGGCGGCGGGAGCAAAAGCGCCGAGGACGAGGGTCAGGCCAAGGCTGGTGGCCAGCAGGGAGCGAGGGAGATTGAACGTCATGAATCGATCCTTGTTTCGTGTCGGGGGTGAAAAACACCCTACCTGACTACGGCGCAAGGCTCTAGACCGAATGCGACACTTGCAACGCGAAGAGCGGACGCGGAGCGTCCATGGCTGCATTCCCACGCAGGAGCGTGGGAACGATCACGGTTCACACCGAATCAAGTAATTCGTGATGCGGTTCGCCATCGCCGCAACAGATGACGCGGTTGCGACCGGTGGCTTTGGCTTCGTAGAGCGCCTGGTCGGCGTCGTTGAGCCACAGGGTTGCGTCGGTGTGTGCCGGGTTGAAGGCGGCCAGGCCGATGCTCAGGCTGACTGTCAGCGCCGGGCTCTGCTCATAGCCCAAGGTGGCGAAGCGATCACGCAGGGCATCCATGGCAACCGCAGCGCTCCTGAGCGGAAGGTCCGGGAGAATCACGCAGAACTCGTCGCCACCGTAGCGCCCGGCAACATCCGCCGCGCGCAGGTTCTGCTTGAGCATTTTGCTCAACTGACGCAGGACGATGTCCCCGGCAACGTGGCCGTAGGTGTCGTTGATGGATTTGAAATGGTCGATGTCGATCAGCGCAATCGCCCCGCCCTGCTGCTGACGTTTGCAACGCTGGAACTCGATCTCCAGTTGATCCTTCCAGGCGCCGTGGTTCAGCAGGCCGGTGAGGCTGTCGGTGCGGCTCAGGGCCAACAATTCACGCTTTTGTCGGCCGAGGGTGTAGGCCTGGCGGAAGCAGATCCAGCCCAATGCCAGCGGATACAAACACATCAAGGGCAAACAGGCATACATCTGCAGTTGGCTGGTTTGCGGAATGAAGGCAGGGGAGAAAATCAGCAGTCCGACGCCCATCCCGAGAATCTGCGCCACGGTTCCCGCCAACAGGAAACGCAAACCGCCAATGGCCACATTGTTCATCGCCATCATGGCCAGGGTCGTCGCGCCGGGCAGCGGATTGAAGTGCATGGCGGCGACCCAAAAGCCGCCGAGAAAGGCGTCCACCAGCAGGTTGCGGTGTTCGGCGTGATAAGGCACCGGCGCGCGGCGCGCCCATTGATAAGCCAGGTGCGGCCAGAGTAAGGCGTTGAGCAGCATCGCCACCCAGACCCACGGTGCCGGGTTGAGTGGATACATCGCCGCGCTCACGAGCAACAGCCCCAAAGCCAAACCCAGGGTTCGCGATGTATAGAGCCTCCTGGCCAGTGAAAGTCCCTTTCCTCCCGTTTTTTCCATAGAGGCCTCTGCTCCACTGAACGGAACCTGAAAACACAGGGTTTCAAGTGTGGTGAGAGTCTATCAGGGCAGCGGCAAATAGCCATCACCGGCTGGCGGTCTGAATACCAAGGCATAGCCCTGACGCGGGCGCCCAATGTTTGGCTATACATGAAAGGAGGGTTCGATCATTCACGACAAAAAAGGAGGCCCATGCAGACCTTTCAAGTGTTGATCATCGGCAGCGGTTTTGGCGGTCAGTGCGCCGCGATCAATTTGCTCAAGGCAGGCATCGGCGATTTCCGCCTGCTGGAACGACGGGACTTTTTCGGCGGCACCTGGTGCCAAAACACCTACCCCGGTGCCGCGGTCGACGTGCCCTCGCCGCTCTATTCGCTGTCCTTCGCGCCCTACCGCTGGACGCAAATGTTCGCCGAGCAGGCCGAACTGCACCACTACACTCAGTACGTGGTGGAGCACTTCGGCCTGCGAGACAAGGTGGAACTGCAGGCCAATGTCGAGCGCATCGAATGGGACGACGACGGCAAACGCTGGGCAGTGCACACCGCCAGTAAAGGCACGTTTTACGCACAGTTCCTGATCAACGCCACCGGGCCGCTGAGCCACCCCGTGGTTCCACACTTCGAGGGCCAGGAGCGGTTTCAGGGCAAGACTTTTCACACCAACAACTGGGATCACACCTACGATTACCGGCAAAAACGCGTGGCCATCGTTGGCAGCGGCGCCAGCGCGGCCCAGGTAATTCCGACGATTGCCCCGGACGTCGAGCATTTGCATGTTTTCCAGCGCACGCCCCACTGGGTATTGCCTCGGGCCGACCGCGCCTTTGGACCTTTCCAGCAATGGTTGCTGGGGCTCAAACCGGCCTACAAACTGTTGCGCTGGATGATCTACTGGCAGTTTGAAACCCGGGTGATTGCCTTCAAATACTCGCGGCCGGCCATCCGTCTGGTTCAGCAACACGCCTTGCGCTTTCTCAAACGGCAAGTGCCCGACCCCCAATTGCGGCAAAAACTGACACCCGACTACGTCATCGGCTGCAAACGGGTGATCATCTCAAGCACCCTGTACCCGGCGCTGGGCCGCAGTAACGTAAGCCTGCACAGCCGCGAGCAAGGCATCGCCGCCATCGATGAAACCGGCATCGTCACCCAGGATGGCCAACACATCGACCTGGACCTGATCGTCTGGTCCACCGGTTACGACGCCACCGACGGGGTGATTTCCTACCCGGTCACCGGCAAAAACGGCACACAACTCAGCGATTTCTGGGCCCAGTACCCGCGGGCCTATCTCGGCACCAGCCTGCCGGACTTCCCCAACCTGTTTATCGTCACCGGCCCCAACACGGGCATCGGCCATACCTCGGCGCTGTTCATCATCGAGTCCCAGATGAATTACATCCTCGATTGCATCCGTACGTTAAAAGAACAGGGTTTGCGCAGCATCGAAGTACGCCCCGAAGCAGAACGTACCTACACTGAAATGATTCACCGGGAGATGGAACGCACGGTATGGAAGTCCGGGGGCTGCCACAGTTGGTATCAAAGCAAGAGCGGTCATGTGATTGCGATGTTTCCGGGGTTCAGTTTCAGCTATCACCGGATGACCAGAGCGCTGAAACCCGCCGATCACATTCTGTCCTGATCACGTAGAAGGAAGATGCCTGATGCTTTTGTTGGTTGTCGCACTCGCAGTTTTCGCGGCCTGGAGCTGGTTGAGTTACCCGGCCATCGGTTATTGGCTCTATGACTTGAACATGTCTGTAGAGGCGAAGCTGTATGGACTGCACAAAATTGTCGTGCCGATCGCCGAAATGACTGTTTCGACCTGGCAAGGCGGGCCGTACGAAGCGTCCAGCAGCGTGCTGATGCTCCATGGCTATAGCGCCGACAAAAATATCTGGCTGCGTTTTGCCCGGCACTTTGTCGGCAACTATCGGGTGATCATCCCCGACATCGCCGGCCATGGCGAAACCGGCTTCAAGGCGGGCGGCGGCTACGACATTCCCTTGCAGGCCAAGCGGATGATCCAGTTGCTCGATGTCTGCGGCGTCGAGAAAGTCCACGTGATCGGCAACTCGATGGGCGGTTACATGGCAGCATGGCTGGCGGCCACGTACCCCGACCGCATCGTTTCGGTGGCCCTGATCGACCCGGCAGGTGTCACCGCCCCCGAAGCCAGCGACCTGGAGCGGCATTTGGCCAAGGGCCACAACCCGTTCCTGATTCATTCACGGGAAGAATTCCAGCGCTTCTACGCCATGACCATGGCCGAACCGCCGTGGGTACCCAAGGTGGTGCTGGACGCCATCGCACAACGCTATGAACAGAGTCGCGATGAGCTGGAAGAAATCTTCAACGACTTCCGTGCCAGCCCGCCGATGGAGCCGAAACTGCCCGACATCAAGTGCCAGGCGCTGTTGCTGTGGGGACACAAGGACCGCTTGATCGATGTCAGCAGCGTGGCGATCTGGAGCAAAGGCATCGCCGATCTGCGAGTGGAAGTCTGGGACCACACCGGCCATATGCCGATGGTGGAACAACCGACGAACACGGCGCGGCTGTATCGGGAATTTTTGGCATCGCTACGCTCTGAACTTCCGGTGTAGCAGCCAAACACCGCACCCCTGTAGCAGCTGCTACAACCAGCAGTCCTTTGCAGAATGAAGTTCGTAAGATTCTTCGTTTGTCGGCACCGCACAAGGCTGCGATCTTTTCCCGCATCCTTTACGTCACCGCACCAGGAAGTTTTTTATGAGTCACCCGAACTTCGTCAGCCCTGATCTGATCCGTCAACGCTTCTCCAAAGCGATGTCCGACATGTACCGCGAAGAAGTGCCGTTGTACGGTGCGCTGATGGAACTGGTGGAACAGACCAACCGTCACGTGCTGGACAGCGATCCACAGATCGCCCGACAGTTGAACAGCACCGGTGAAATCCAGCGCCTGGATCTGGAGCGGCATGGCGCGATCCGAGTCGGCACCGCCGATGAACTGGCCACCCTCGCCCGGTTGTTTACGGTGATGGGCATGCAACCGGTGGGTTATTACGACCTGACCCCCGCCGGCGTGCCGGTGCACTCCACGGCTTTTCGCGCGGTGCATGAGGCGGCGTTGCAGGTCAGCCCCTTCCGGGTATTCACCTCCCTGCTGCGCCTGGAGCTGATCGAAGACCTAGAACTGCGAGCGTTCGCCCAATCGGTGCTGGATAAGCGTTCGATCTTCACGCCCACCGCGCTGACTCTCATCGAGCGCGCCGAAACCCAGGGCGGCCTCACCGAACAGGAGGCCCATAACTTCGTCGAGCAAGCGCTGGAAACGTTCCGCTGGCACCACACCGCCACCGTGACCGCCGAGCAGTACCGCAAGCTCAGCGCCCAGCATCGCCTGATCGCCGACGTAGTGGCGTTCACCGGCCCGCATATCAACCACCTGACGCCGCGCACCCTGGACATCGACATCGTCCAGGCGCAAATGCCTGCCCACGGCATCACCCCCAAAGCGGTGATCGAAGGACCACCCCGCCGTCAGTGCCCGATCCTGCTGCGCCAGACCAGTTTCAAGGCCCTGGACGAGCCTGTCGCCTTCACCGATCAAACCCAGACTCACGGCAGCCACAGCGCCCGTTTCGGCGAGATCGAGCAACGCGGCGCGGCGCTCACCCCCAAAGGCCGGGCGCTTTACGACCGTTTGCTCAACGCTGCCCGGGATGAATTGAAAGACTTCCCCAATGAGGCCAATGCCGCACGTTACAACGCGCTGATGGCGCAGCACTTTGCAGAATTCCCTGACACCGTTGAGGGCATGCGCCAACAGGAACTGGCGTACTTTCGCTACTTCGTCACGGAAAAAGGTTTGGGGGCCGATGAGCTGAAATCGTTGTCGCTGGAGGATCTGCTCAGCGGCGGGTATTTGCGGGTTGAACCGTTGGTGTACGAAGATTTCCTGCCAGTCAGCGCAGCGGGGATTTTTCAGTCGAACCTGGGGGATGCGGCGCAAACCCACTATGGCGTGCAGTCGAACCGGCAGGTGTTCGAGAAGGCGCTGGGGCGATCGACGATTGATGAGTTGGCGTTGTATGCCGAGACGCAGCGGCGCTCGATCGAGGAATGTTTCGCCGCGTCGAGCCTCGCAGTCTGAGGCGTAGCACGAACCTGTAGCAGCTGGCGCAGCCTGCGTTCGGCTGCGCAGCAGTCGTTGTATCCGCCGCCGCGGTCTTTCAGACACACCGTGTTTGCCGGTTTTACGACTGCTTCGCAGCCGGACGCAGGCTGCGCCAGCTGCTACACGTCAGATTTAGTGGAGCTTCGCCAACAGTTCTTGTGCCGCTGCTTCAGAGGAAGCCGGATTCTGTCCGGTGATCAGCAATCCATCAGTGAGCACATAACTCGCCCAGTCAGCCCCCTTGGAATAGACACCCCCCTTCTCCTTAAGCATGTCCTCCACCAAAAACGGCACAACCTTCGTCAGTTGCACAGCTTCTTCCTCAGTGTTGGTAAACCCCGTCACGCGCTTGCCTTTGACCAGCGGCTGGCCGTCCGCGCCCTTGACGTGACGCAACACACCCGGGGCGTGGCAGACGGCCGCGACCGGTTTGCCTGCCTTGTAAAACGCCTCGATCAGAGCGATCGAAATTTTGTCTTCGGCCAAATCCCACAGCGGGCCATGGCCGCCCGGATAGAAAACCGCGTCGTAATCTTCAGCTCTCGCGCTGCTCAGCAGAGCGGTAGACGCCAATGCGGACTGGGCGGCGGAGTCTTTGCGAAAGCGCTCGGTGGCCGCGGTTTGCGCATCGGGCTCGTCGCTTTTTGGGTCCAGCGGTGGTTGACCACCCTTGGGCGAGGCCAGGGTCAACTGAGCGCCGGCGTCCTTGAAGGCGAAATACGGTGCGGCGAATTCTTCCAGCCAAAAGCCGGTTTTCTTACCCGTGTCACCCAATTGATCGTGTGACGTTAGAACCATCAGGATTTTCATGTCGTACTCCTTGAGTTCGCAGATGTTCATTTATCTCGGCGCTGAGTTTGACCTCCAGGCTGCAGTGTTCGTTGCACCTGTCACCCTAGCGCTTCTGCTGCCGGTTTTCGGCCAATGAGACGACTGGTCACCCGATGATGGCCAAGCGCCTTGATGCGCAAGAAGTTGCGCAATCAACGGTGCGAAAGCCCATCCCGGGGGGCTGATCGCCCGGCCTGTCAGGCGCCCCAGCCAAGTGCGCAAGAAGTTGCGCAGTACTGCGCAACTTCTTGCGCACATTCACAGGCGATCGCTGCCGAACATTCCCCACGCGGCCTAAAAAACCTCTCAACAAGCTGATTTATATAGCATTAACCGTTTCTGGCACGAACCTTGATAACAGTCAGGCACCCACCGGGCGATACCGCCTCCCGGGCACCCTAACTTTTAGCAAGGAGCACATCCATGGCTACACCAGCGTACATGTCCGTCACTGGCGAGAAACAAGGTCTGATCACTGCCGGCGCATTCACCGCCGACTCGGTTGGCAACACCTACCAGGAAGGTCACGAAGACCAGGTCATGGTTCAGGCTTTCAGCCACGACGTGATCATCCCGCGTGACCCACAGTCCGGCCAACCGACCGGTCAGCGCGTTCACAAGCCAGTCGTGATCACCAAGGTCTACGACAAGGCTTCGCCACTGCTGCAAGCCGCTCTGACCTCCGGCGAGCGCATGAGCGAAATCGTTATCCAGTGGTACCGCACTTCGGCTCAAGGTACCCAAGAGCACTACTACACCACCAAACTGGAAGACGCGATCATCGTCGCCATCAACAACAAAATGCACAACTGCCAGGATCCGTCGAACTCGCACTTCACGCACCTGGAAGAAGTGCAATTCACCTACCGCAAAATCACCTGGACCCACGAAGTATCCGGTACTTCGGGTTCCGATGACTGGCGTCAGCCGGTCGCCTAACTCAGGCCGACCGTCTCAAGCATCGGCCAGCTCTGCTGGTCGATGTTGTTTTCGCCCTTCCAGAATTTTGCGTCTGCTGATTCCTTTTTTCGGTCTTGGCGAACGCCGCAGCACTGCACGAGGAACAAGGGATGTTCGCGCCGGCCAATCAAACTCACTTTGCCCTGACCATCGAAGGTCTTTCCAACGACTTCCAGGTTCTTTCCCTGCAAGGTCGGGAAGCCATCAGCCAGCCTTTTGTGTTTGAGGTGGAGCTGGTCAGTGAACAGCCGTCCCTGGACCTCGAGACCCTGCTGCACAAACCGGCCTTTTTGCAGCTCTCGCCTGACGGCAGCGGCATTCATGGCCAGATCTATCGCGCAGCCCAGGGTGATTCCGGCAAACGCCTGACCCGCTACGCGGTGACCCTGCGCCCGCACCTGTCTTACCTGGCGCACCGCATCAACCAACGCATCTTCCAGAACCTCACCGTGCCGAAAATCATCGGCAGCGTCCTCGAAGAGCACGGCATCCAAAGCAACGCCTATGAATTCAAAGTCGGGGCGATTTATCCCGAGCGCATTTACTGCGTTCAGTACGATGAATCGGACCTGCAGTTCGTTCAGCGTCTGTGCGAGGAAGAAGGTATCCACTACCACTTCCAGCACAGCGCCACCGCTCACAAGCTGGTGTTCGGCGATGACCAGACGGTGTTCCCGAAACTCGCACCCGTGGCCTACCAGCAAGACTCCGGCATGGTCGCCAACGACCCGGTGATTAAGCGCTTCGACCTGCGCCTGGAAACCCGCACCAGCCGCACCACCCGCCGCGACTACGACTTCGAAAAACCACGGCTGACGCTGGAAAGCGAAAACCGCGGCGACGCCCTGCCCGACCTCGAAGACTACGACTACCCCGGCCGCTTCATCGACCGCGAACGCGGCAAACACCTGGCCAAACGCGCCCTCGAACGTCACCGCAGCGACTTCCAGCTCGCCGAAGGCAAAAGCGATCAGCCGTTGCTGGTCAGCGGCCACTTCCTGGCCCTGACCCAACACCCGAAAGCCAAATGGAACGACCTGTGGCTACTCACCGAAATCCTCCACGAAGGCAAACAGCCGCAAGTGCTGGAAGAGTCGGTCACCAGCAGCACCACTAACCTGAAAGACGATTTCCACCAGGGCTACCGCAACCGCTTCCAGGCCACCCCGTGGGACGTGCCGAATCGCCCGCCGCTGACCCAGAAAAAGCCGCGCATCCTCGGCAGCCAAAGCGCCGTGGTCACCGGCCCAAAGGGTGAAGAGATCCACTGCGACCAATACGGCCGCGTCAAAGTGCAATTCCACTGGGACCGCGAAGGCCAGGCCGACGACAAGACCAGCTGTTGGCTGCGCGTCTCCTCCGCCTGGGCCGGCGCCCACTACGGCGGCATCGCCATCCCGCGGATTGGCATGGAAGTGCTGGTGTCGTTCCTCGAAGGCGATCCCGACCAACCGCTGATCAGCGGCTGCCTGTACCACAAGGAAAACGTCGTCCCGTACGCCCTGCCGGCGAACAAGACCCGCAGCACCTTCAAAACCCTGAGCTCCCCCGGTGGCGGCGGTTACAACGAACTGCGCATCGAAGACAAAAAGGGCCAGGAACAAATCTTTCTGCACGCCCAGCGCGACTGGGACGAAAACGTCGAGCACGACCAGAAAATCCGCGTCGGCAACGAACGCCACGACACCGTCGAGCAAAACAGCTACAGCGAATTCAAAGCCGAAGAACACCACACCGTCTACGCCGACCGCAAAGTCGAAACCCGCGCCAACGACCACCTCACCGTGGGCGTCAACCAGCACATCAAGGTTGGTACCGGGCAATTCATCGAAGCCGGGCAAGAGATCCACCTGAGCAGCGGCATGAAAGTCGTGCTCGAAGCGGGCAGTGAACTGACCCTCAAGGGTGGCGGCAGCTTCATCAAAATCGACGGCAGTGGTGTGACCCTGAGCGGGCCGGTGATCAACATGAACTCCGGGGGGAGTCCCGGCAACGGGACTGGCGCGGCACCACTGATGCCCGGCGCGCTAAAACAGGCTGATGCCGACAAGGCTGGCGCGGTACTGACGCCGGCGCAGATCAATACCCTCAAACGCAACGCGCCGTTCTGTGAAGAGTGCGAGAAATGCAAGGCAGGTGCTTGTGCGATCTGATCTTTTGACGCCGCAGGCCTGGTTGGCTGAACGGCCGTTGCAGGCTAATGAACGTCTTTATTTGATTGTCAGTGCGGCTAGCGATGCCGAGCCACTGAAGACGCTTTATCAGGTAGAGCCCACCACCCAAGTCACCCCGATTTGGGGCGGTACACCCTACGCAGCCTGGCAACCTGTGATGCCCTACCTCACCGAGATAAAACCCAACTCAAACTTCCTGCCGTGGATCGCCGAATCAGATGCGCAGGACTGGGGTTGGCTGGCGGTGTCCACCAGTGCGCCGGATGTGGTGTTTGAGCATCTGCGCAGCCTGACTCAAGTGCGGATGCCGGACGGGACCGAGGTGTTCTTCCGGTTTTGGGATGGGCGGCATATTTGTCCGATTCTTGAGGGATTGGGTGATACGGCGGGCGAAGTGCTGCCGGTGTTTGATCGGTATTTGATTAATGGGAAGAGTTTGGAGGTTGGGCCGAGAGTGGTGCCGCCGGCGAAGGACTGGCCTTGGTGGGAGGTGCCGAAGGGGTTGTTGGATGGCCTCGCCAAGCAGAACCCGTCAACCCTGATCGGCAACCTGATGCAATGGCTGGAAGAGGAACGTCCAGACATCTACGCCGCTTACCCAGAGAGCAACCTGAAGCTGAAAATCGCGCGCTTCGTGCGCCGCCCGGATGCTCCAAAAAAACTTAATGAAGCACTGTTAAACCACCTGATTCTGGAGCAAGGCTGATGGATCGCGTTGCCTTTGTTGATAACCAACTGAGCACGTTCAAGGACAGCTTGAAGCTGTATCAAGAACAGACCAAAACCTGGTACGCGAAAGCCGCCGATAAAGGCAGTCGAGCAACAGACCTGCCCTCCCTGCTGGGCATGGAGCGCGTGATAAAGGTCGGCAAAACCAGCAAATCAGTGAGCATGACCGATGGCGACTTCGCCTCGAACGTTGCCCAGTGCCCGCTCAAGGGGCCGCTGCTGATCGAGAGCAAATTCGAATCGGTGTATGACATTCCGCTGGGTGACATCGAAATCGAAATCGTTGCGGTAGAAGGCGGTGCAGTCAGCAAAGTCAAACTCGACGCCCAAGGCAAAGCCAGCTGGACGGGCGGTATTCCGGGCAAGTTCTACAAAATTCGTATCCACAACGAAGTGACGCCGGCTCAGATCGATGCCCTGTTCAAGTCCTATGACGGCCTGACCGGTCAACTGGAAGGGTTCCTGCGTAAGGAATGGGCCGGCTTCAAACCGCAATGGTCGAACAAGTCCGCCTCGGGGACCGCCATGGCGGTCGGCAACGGCATCCTTGAAGGCGGTTGGGAAGCAATCAAAGGCGTCTGGGACGGCATCAGCCTGGTGCTCGACATCCTGCAAGACCCGAGCAAGTTTGCGAAAGACCTCGGTGCTGGCACCCAAAAACTGGTAGCTCTGGCAAAAGAAGCGCCAGATGTCATGAAAAAAGCCATGCTGCTGGCCAGCGACGAGGCCGCGCTGTTCCTGATGGTACGCAGCGCCGTGATCTGGCTGGCCGGCCTGCCACCGATGAAGATGGCCGGTGACGCCGCAAAAATGACCACGGCGGCGGTCGTCGGCATCGCGATCGACATCGTCATATCGATCGTGCTGACCATTGCTGCGGAGGGTACCGGTGTCATCTACCTCGCCGCGCGTTTGAAAAAGTACGGCGAAATCATCATCAAGGCTGTGACCGGTTTTGTGGAGTCGGTGTTCAAGATCATCAAAGGCTTCATGGAGTACGTCGCGAAATACACCGCAGTGGCGGCTCGTGGTGTGACGGCTCAGGTGAAGAAAGGGGTGGCGCAGGTTCGTTTTGACGGGAAGAAAAATACAAAACTGGGCAAGGGCAAAACAGGCGACGACGCCTCCAGGCAAGCCAAGACACCTGCCGACAAAAGTGCTGAGCCCGCAGCCAAAACCTGCACCGACAAGTGCCCCGTATCGATGGTCACCGGTGAAGAGTTATTGACGCTCAATGATGGCCAGCTCGACGGGCTACTGCCATTTGAGTGGACACGTCTTTACCGAAGCAGCGCAGTGGAAATCGATTGCGGTCTGGGTTATGGCTGGAGCCATGCGCTGGCACACCGAGTCGAAATCAATGGTGACGAAGTCATCTGGACCGACCACGAAAACCGGGCGACACCATTTCCGCTTCCAAGCCAACAACGGCCGGCGATCACCAACAGCCTGTCACGGGCAGCGATTTTCATCGGTGACGACCCGTCGGAACTTGTCCTGGCTCAAGCCGGGAGCCGACCTTCCTTCTACCACTTCCGTTACAACAGCAAAGGCGCAACCCTGATCGCCATCAGCGACAGCTATGGCAATCGGTTGCACATCACCCGTGACATCCACGGCAGGATCAAACGCCTCGACAATGGCGCCGGTCGCGCCCTGCTCTTGCGATACGATCGCAAGCACATCATCGCCGTCGACTATCAACAGTTTATTCCCGCAGACAATCTGGAAGACGCCTGGAACACCCTCCAGACGCTGGTCACGTACAGCTATGACGCGCAGCACCGCCTGATTGAAGCGAAGAATGCTGCCGGTGAAGCCGAACACTATCGCTACAACGATCAGCACGTGATTCTTGAACGGCAACTGGCGGGTGGTGCGAGTTTCTTTTGGGAGTGGGAAAACGAAGGCAAATTGTCGCGCTGTGTTCATCACTGGGCGAGTTTCTCGCAGATGGAAGCGCATTACGTCTGGGACGATAAAGGCAGTGTCACCGTTACCAACGCCGATGGCAGCGAAGAGGTTTACACCCACGACGATAAAGCGCGACTTGTCAGCAAGATCGATCCCGACGGTGCCGAACACCTGAAGGCCTATGACGAAAAAGGTCAGTTGATCGCAGAAAAAGATCCATTAGGCGCCGTGACCGAATATCGGTACGACGAAGACGGCTTGATGACCGCCGTCATCCCCCCGAAAGATGAACCCGTTTCGTATGAATACAGCAACGGGTTCGTCAGCGATGTGCGCCGCGGCAAAGCCACCTGGAAGTATCAACGAAACAATCAGGGCGACATCACCCAACAGATTGACCCGGATGGTAATGCCACCCTCTATAGCTACGACCACCAAGGCCGCCTGCTGGAAATCCGTCACCCGGATGGCAGCCGCCATCAATTGGGATGGAACAACCTCGGCCAACTGCTGGAAGAGCGCCTGCCCGACAGCGGCCAGCGCAAGTACCGTTACGACGCCTTGGGCCGGCAGATCACCCGTCAGGAAGAAACCGGCGCCATCACCCACTACCAATGGGACGCCGCCAACCGCCTCGCACAAATCACCCTGCCCGGCGGTGCGACCCGCGCTTTCACTTACAACGCCTACGGCAAAGTCACTGCCGAACGCGATGAATTAGGCCGCGTTACCCGCTACGAGTACGCCGATGGCCTGCACCTGGTTAGCCGTCGCCTCAACCCGGACGGCAGTCAGCTTCGCTACCGCTACGACAACTCGCGCTTGCTGCTCACTGAGATCGAAAACGAACGTGGCGAGCATTACCACCTCGATTACTATCCCAACGGCCTGATCCAACAGGAAACTGGCTTCGACGGTCGTCGTACCGCCTACGAGTACGACCTCAATGGCCAGTTGCTGAAGAAAACCGAATTCGGCGACGACGGCAGTGAGTTGGTCACCGAATATCAACGTGATGCCGCTGGCCGCTTGCTGGTGAAGACCCTGGCCGATGGCGAGGAAATCCACTACAGCTACGACGCCCTCGGCCGCCTCGTGAACGTCGACGACGGCCACTGGCCCCTCGCTTACGAATACGATCTGCAAGACCGCCTCACCACCGAACACCAAGGCTGGGGCACCTTGCGTTACGAGTACGACAACCTCGGCCAACTGAGCCACTGCCGTCTCCCCGACGGCAGCAAACTCGACTACCGTCACCAATCCGGTGGCCGCCTGAGCAGCATCGACCTCAACGGCTCGCGCCTGACCACGCACCAGTTCAACGCCGGTCGCGAACAGCAGCGCCAACAAGGTTTGCTGCTCAGCCAATACCAGTACGACGAACAGGGTCGGTTGCAAGCCCACACCGTCAGCCAGCAGGAACGCAACCTGTTCCACCGCCGCTACGCCTACGATGCCAATGGCAACCTCGCGGGCATCGACGACAGCCGCAAAGGCAATCGCAGCTATCACTACGATCCACTCGATCGCTTGATCAATGTCCGTGGCACCACCCCGGAAAGCTTCGCCCATGACCCGGCGGGCAACCTCCTCGGCCAAGGCGACCAGCCAACCGCGAACCTGGCCAACGTCAAAGGCAACCGCCTGCTCATGCAGGGCGACCGTCACTATGACTACGACGCCCACGGCAACCTGATCCGCGAACGCCGTGGCACCGGGCAGAAACTCGTTACCGAGTACCGTTACGACTGCCAACATCGCCTGATCGGCGTCAGCCTACCCGGCGGTAGCAGTGCAAGCTACCAGTACGACGCCTTTGGCCGTCGCATCGCCAAAACCGTCGATGGCCACACCACCGAATTCCTGTGGCAAGGCGAACGCCTCATCGCAGAAAGCGGCGACAATCGCTATCGCAGTTACATCTACGAACCCGGCAGCTTCCGCCCGCTGGCCATGCTCGATGGCGAAGGCCCACTGAAAGCCACCCCGTTCTACTACCAACTCGACCACCTCGGCACGCCACAGGAACTCACCGACTACAGCGGCGAGATCATGTGGTCGGCGAAATACCGCGCCTACGGCAACCTCGCCACCCTCGAGATCGCCGAAATCGAAAACCCGCTGCGCTTTCAGGGTCAGTATTTCGATGCGGAAACGGGCTTACACTACAATCGGCATCGCTACTACAATCCAGGCACTGGACGGTTTTTGACGCCGGATCCGATCAAGCTTGCGGGTGGGTTGAATAACTACCAGTACGTGCCTAACCCTACGGGGTGGGTGGATCCGTTAGGGTTGAATGGATGCCCTGGGGCAGGAGATAAGGCAGATCCCTCGGTAAACCCCGCAGGTAAAGCCAAGGTTGAGACAAAAGAACCGCCAGTACCCGATGTTCCATGGTCAAGCCCTTCCGTAAAGCGTGCTTCAGATCAACTCGACCAAGGAGCCCGAGATGTAACGGTCAATAGCCGGGCGGAGGCCGAAGAGCTTTTCAGGGGGAAATATGTCGGCAAAGGTTATAGAAATGCTGAAGAGTTTAATTCCGTGACGGCAAAAGACTATTTTGAAACACCCACAGGAAAAGAGTCATACTATCACTGGGATGACACTCCTGTTTCGGACATAGATAGCAGAAAAGTTTACATGGCAAACCATAGCCCTAGCGACCCTCACGCTGCATTACCACATTTGCAACTACATCCAAAAGACAGCAAAGTGATTCGTATCTATTGGCCAAATCAATTTGCGGGGCAAAAATGAACGACCAAAAAATTATTCCGCGAAGCGTATGGTACGGGCTCGAAGGTACAGGCTACGACAAAATCGCACAAGAAGTAAAATCTGAAGACCCTTCACTGCGTAAATGGGTTGCCATATATGCAATCTATAAGTTTGAATTTTCACCAGATGACCCCTTTCAATATTACGACTTCATAAGCGACTCAAAGAACTCACGCTACGCAGTAATTGAGTTTTCAATACCGATTAACACAATAGAAATAAGTGACGGCATTGATGACCGAGACATCACAGCCATCAAACTTGAAACAATGAATTCGGAAGAAGACATAAATATTTTCCTCAAAAAAAATCACATTTCTCCGGAACTTTTTACACCGCCATGGCGATGCGACTACCCCTTGTAATCTTAGAAACAAAGGGGACAGACTTATTTCCCACACAATCACAAAAGTAAATCCGTCCCCTTTTGATTGCACGGTGGTAGCTTCCAAAACGAGACCAAAGGAAAACCACTTAACCCATTGGTACCCGAGGATTTTTGAGCCATGACTAAGATAAGTATTGCTTCTGCAGCCCCCACTAGCGACCTTGAAGTGGCCAAATTCCTGCACCAACGATTTAAAATGTCGCTGATTGGTTCACAAAAAAAGCTCGCCATGGGGGATAAAGGTTTTTTTTACACGTGTGACCTCTATCAAAATGATCATGTTGAGCGCGACAAGGATATTCGCGACATAATTACCTTCTTCAATAAAAAGAAACTTCCACTGCTGCTCCTGGAAATCGAAGACGAACAGGAATGGGGGGATTTAGATATAGACAACCTTAGTCAGCATTCAATATCTGAAGAGGAACTGCTAAACGCTCTGGACTCATCTAAAGGACTTTACGAATAACCGAGCCCTTTCTTCATACTTAAACACCTTGCTGGCCTTTAAAAAGGGGACTGATTTATTTTCATAGATAATAAATCAGTCCCCTTTTTTCTCGAAAGGCGCCCATGCAAGGTCAAAACCACACCCTCTTTTAACTTGGCTTCATGACGCCTGTCGTGAGGGGGTTTTGCAACCCATCCCAACGGTTCAGCACAGATTCGGGGAGTGGTTGCTGATGTGCTACATCCAGGACAAAAAGGTGGGATGGAGCTTTGAGGAGGCGGTCGAAAATAAATGGCAAACCAAATGAAAAAAATAAAATTTGCTGATGTTTTTTCTAATGCTGAGAACCTAGACTGGGAAGACGCACTTTATTTACCAAAAAACAAAGAAGAATGGGATCTGAATTGCGAAGCGATTATCGAAAATCCGGACAATTTCGAAGATCATGATGCGAATAACAATCCAGTAGATATTTCGAAAATCAATTACAGGCATGTATTACTTTGCGACGACCTATCATCTATTATAAAAAAACTTACATGAGCAGAGCGCCTCGTATGATTTGGATATGGCCTACAAAGCATTTATTTTTTACTTCGAGAATGACAGGTTTATAAAATTGAAGTCTTAAGTTTAAACAATCGATTGTTTGGTTTCTATGTATCTCTTGCCGTCGTTATTGGCAGTGCATTAGAACAAGGGGACAGATTTATTTTTCACGCAATCACAAAAATAAATCTGTCCCCTTTTGGTACTTTACCCTCACAAGGGCTCCGTAAGCCAATATGAAGCGCATCACGACGTAGAATATAAACGCTAGGAGAATTTGCAAATGAATTTACAGGACCAAAAGCCACCAGTAACAGACTCAGACATAAAAAACTCAGAACAACAACTAAATATAAAATTTCCAAAAGAATTCAAGGAGTTCTACAAAATAAACAACGGAGGCCACTCTGAGGTAAATTTGTTTGAGCTTAAAGGTAACGGATATAAGATAAACGAATTCCTACCTTTGAAATATGGGGGCGACACTATCGAGTCGACCTACAAAGAGACATTCGTTGACAACTCATTAATGCCGAAAAACCTTGTTCCCTTCGCTGCTGATGCGGGAGGGGACTATTTTTGTTTCTGCATCAAAGAAAATGAATATGGCAATATTTATTTCTATGAATCCGAATACTACGACAACCCTATCAGATCACATGTTTTTTTAGCTAACTCGCTCTCGGAGTTCCTAGAAAAGCTTGTAGTTGATATTTAGAAAAATAGAGAAAAATAGGGGACACCCATTAGCCGAATATTGACTGGAGCCCTTTTTGAAAAAGATATTCAACGACACACAAATCAATACAGATGAGCGCTTCACGATCGGCATCGAAGAGGTATCAGGAAAACATTATGTTTCGATACCCGTGAGCAATCGTATGGTGGACTACGATGAGCACTATCAGACAGATAGAGCCTCTTATAATTTGTACCTAACCAACTCAACCGCCGCGCTGGAGTTTGTTAAGCGTTGCAGGAATCGCGAGTTAGACAAGTTACTCTTTTTCAAACCGGGAACAGATCGTGGAACACCCTCATAAAAACCCCAAAAAAATGGATGACTTACACTGAGCGGCTTTGGATATTCAACAATCAGGACACCATGTGAACAAACACACAATCACCCTTTCAAACGGCTGGATAGCCGAATTTGAAAACCAAGGCGAATTCAGAATGTCGGCCGAAGGCTGGAATCTGGTTTTGCAAGGACCGAATCAAAAAAGTATCCAATATTTCAAAGACAAGATCGTCGTCGTAAATGACGACGACGGCGTTCAGGCCAAATCGTGTATCCGCCTT
This sequence comes from Pseudomonas sp. TH39(2020), assembly GCF_016650715.1. Classification (NCBI taxonomy): domain Bacteria; kingdom Pseudomonadati; phylum Pseudomonadota; class Gammaproteobacteria; order Pseudomonadales; family Pseudomonadaceae; genus Pseudomonas; species Pseudomonas sp. TH39(2020). Next base: position 508,521 of record NZ_JAEKFF010000005.1, read on the forward strand.
TCAAGCGACGGCGTTTACGGCTATTTGACCACGGGACTGGATCACGGCTGGGTGATTGACTTTGCGCGAGGCATGATCGCTCCGCATCGCGTAACGATCTCTCACCGCCACGACGGTTACGATGAAAGCATCTCGATGTACGAACAACCTGCCTTCAAACGCGCGCGCCAGTATATAAGCGTGACAGGCAAGCATATTTATCTGACGTTCCCATTCACCAAGGATGAGGATTTCCCCGAGGTCTGGGAGGAATACCTGCTGATTCGGAGACGACAACTGGATGAGCTTTATTTCAGGAACTGAATCGTCAATATTGTTGCAATACTGCCGCTGCAATCTCAGCGAGCAGTTTTGACAGACCGAACACGATCAAGGCATGCAAACGCCGCTTTGCGGTTCCGTTGATTCAAGAGCTTCACCATGAAAATTTTTCCACCCGACGCCCCCAAAAAAATGGGCGATCTAATGATCGCCCGTTTTATGCATTTCAAGTCAGCAAACTCTCCTCAACCTCATACTTAACCACCACCCGATTCGTATAAAGCCGCTCACTCTTCAACACCTGACTCTCCTGCCCCTTGCTCCTGACTTCCCGCCATATCTCGTTCTCCCGAAAAACCCGCCCACCGTCTCGCACAAACCGATGCCCAAGTTGATAAACGTGATACCGAATCTCTCTCACCTGATCGCTCAACAACTCCCCTTCCAACTGTGCCCCTCGTCAGGAAAGGGCTCGAAGCTGTGGTTCGACCATTCAACCACGACCAATGGCGAGTGAATCGCCATCCTGTGAATCAGGTTGCTCAGTTGGCAGATCCCGCCGCCAATGCCGCTACGGGTTTCACCAAATGACAGCTCCATGCCTTCGACATAACCACGTTTGCAAAAATACTCGCCATGGCCGATGACGACGCCGTCCATCGAAGCGACGGTCAGTTTCAGGTTGATGACTTTGTTGTGTTGCAGGGCGAGATCGGAGTTGCCGAGTTTGCGGATCAGTTTGGAGGTGTGCTTGAGGTAGCGGAGTGGCAAACGGGAGGCGGTGTTCAGGGGAACAACGTATTGCTGCAAGTGTGTATCGCACGTCGATAAGGTGTTCGCCCAGTGTAATGGCCTGGCAATCCATGCACCGGTAAAGAGCCCTGACACTGGGCGAACGGGAAGTATTTTAATAGAAAGTTTCGAATATGTCCGCGTATATGAACATGAAATTTATCGAAACAACATTGATTAAATGTCGGCTTAAATACTATTTAAAGACCGCCAAAACTCACCAGTTAGACCATTAAAACTGATTGTTCTTATACAGAAAAGTTGTACAAGAACAATCAACCTATAGAGCTAATACTCAACCTCAGTGCTTGCTGGTCACTGTCAATATGTCGGTATAGGTCACAACGACACTCTGTCCAACTTTCAGATCTTTCAATTTCGCTTGAACTTCGGGTCTTACGACGTCAACAGTCTTGGACTGGCCGGCGGGGTTTTCGAAGGTGACCTGGTTTTTCTTCACGTCGATTTTGGTGATTTTCAGTTGGACCTGCACCTGACGGTAGGCTTCGCCGCCAGGGTTGTCGCTGCCAGGAGCTGCGCGAACTTCGCCAGCGCGTTCGACGGTGCCTGGAAGGCCTTTGTCGACATCGGTGTCGAGGTAGGCGGCGACAGAGCTAGTGACCGTGACATCGACTTGGTCGCCGACTTTCAAATTACCGAGGTTTTTGGCCTTGTCGGTCAATTGCACATGGACCTGACGACCTTCCGGCCCTTCAAGTACAACCTGATGGTTGGCAGCATCGACCGAGACAACTTTGGTGGTGACCTGATCCGCCTCCACAACGGCGGACAGCGGGATGTCCGCAGCCATGGCGCTAAGGCTGGCGGCAGACAGCAGGGTCGCAAGGGTGATGGCTTTGGTCAGTGCGTGAAGTTTCATAAGCGGTACATTCCCTGTGAATTGGAGGCAGCAACGAGCGCTGAACCACCGTCCAGCGCCCTCTGCGCAGATGAGCATAGACGCTGATCAGGGAGTCTTCGCAGTTTCTTGTGCGGTGGATTCGCCGCTGTCGGTGCCCTTGCCGCTTTCCTTGCGCCGGGTCGGATCGGTCGGGCGCAGCGCGTCGTTGTCGCGCTCGACTTCACCCGGTGGCCGCGGTTCGTCAGGGTGTTCAGTGGGGGTGATCGGTTTCATGTGGGTTCTCCTCAAGCCTCGGGATCGTCGACCTCTTGGGCGACGTTCACGGCAGGCGAATCTTTATGGGATTGATCGGCCTTGGCCTTCAAGGCTTGCCATTGTTCGAGGTCGATGGCGCCCTGCCCCAGCAAGTCGTCGGCCACCCGCAGCAGTTCGGCGTAATGGGCGTCGGGGGACTGCTGCCAGTAGGCCTTGTCTTCGAACAGCCGCTGCCACGAATCAAGGTCAGGCGGTTTCAGGTCTTCACTCATGGCGGGCTCCTGTGAATGGGCTTCCTAAAATTAGGAGGCCATCGCTCTGCCGAGAGTTCCGACTCAATACCCGGTCATTTCCAGATAACCCTGCCCACCATGGCTGCCGCTCAATTGCACCGGCCCTTCCCAATAGGGAATGCGCAAAGCCATCCACGCATTGGGATTGAGCGCGCTGATCGTGATGTCGAGGTGTTTGTCGGGGATTTTGATTGACCAGCGCACCGGCATAGAGCGTCCGGCGACGTTGGCGGTGTCTTGCGGTGTGAGGCTGATGTCGGCGGCATGCAGTAGCTGCGTCTGGCCCTGAGCGTCGATCCAGGTGCCGGTGAGGTAAGGCGCGCCGTCCTTCTGCCGCATGCGGTACAGCATCACCTGCTCGCCGCTGTCCATGTGCAGGGAAAACCAGTCCCAGCCTGTCTGGTTGGCGGTCAGGGGCTGGCTGCTCCACTCGCGGTCGAGCCAGGCAGGACCACTGACTTGATGGGTTTTGCCGTCGATTTCCAGCGTGCCGCGGGCCTGAAAAAACGGCTGACTGTAGTAATACGACGCCTGCCCTTGTTCAGATTTCTGGCTGAAGCCTTTGTCGCCTTGAAGCACCAGGGGACGCGTGGAGGTCAGCCGCAGTTGATAGCCAAAATCCTTGTCCCGGGCGCTGAGTTGAAGATCCGCCATAGGGTCGGAACCCTGACTGCTGAAACGCCAATCATCGATCCACGCGTTGAACGGCGCGAGACTCACACCGGCCTGACCAACGCCGCCACGGGCGTAACGTTCAGCGGCGTGATGCACCGTCGCTGACGTCACGGCCGCGTGGCCAAGCCAGATAATTTGATTGCCCCAGCCGGCCACTTCGGGCGTCGCTTTCAAGGCGCTACGAAAGAGCGTCCATTGCGCGCCGAACTCGCGCCCCTGATCGTCCTTGAGGTTGGCAGTGACGTACCACCATTCGATGCGAAAACCGTCATGAGGACCGTGATCCGCCGGAAAGCTGAACTCCCGACCGGGCACCACCGGCGTAAACGCGGCGGCCTGATGACCCAGCCCCGCGAAGCCTTTCTCAACCGGCGCCGGGTTATCGCAGCCGCTCAATAACGCCAACAGCAACACACCGACCTTAATCTTCATGAGCAAACGTCCTCAGCAGATCCGCCGGTTGCGTGCGGTACAGCGAGTACAGCGGCCACGCCGACGCCAATAAAGTCGCCAGCAGCGCCAACCCCATCAACTGCAACAGCTGCAGCGGAAACACCCGCAGCGGCAAGCGCCAGCCGAAGGCCTGGACGTTGATCACCGTGTCCAGGCACCACGCCAGCGCGATCCCCAACGGCAACGCCAGCACCAGGGTCAGCACCGCCAGCAACCAGGTCTGCCCGAGATTGAGCAGCATCAATTGCCGGCGAGTCACGCCGAGCGCCCACAGGGGGCGAGTTGCCCGAGGCGGCTCTGGCTTTGCGTCAACAGGCTGATGAACAACGCCACACCTGCGACACAGAGGGTCAGGCTGTTGAGCGCGGCGGTCGCGGCAAAGGTGCGTTCGAACACTTGTGTGGACCAACCCTTGAGCCGGGCCTGGTCGACGATGCGGCTGTCCTCCAGGGTGAAGCGTGTTTGCAGCGCGGTCTGAAAGGCAGGGATCAACGTCGGTTCGATGCGCAGGTTGAAACGGCTGGGTGTCAACTGCGGCCAGCCGCGCAGCAGATGGTGGACGTTGGCCAGAATGTGGCCCTTTGGATTGCCGTAATCGGCGTAGATGCCGACGATCCGTGGCGACCATGTGCCATTGGGTGTGGGAATCGTCAGGTGATCGCCAAGGCGCACCTTCAGCCGACGGGCCAGTTGTTCGCTGAGCATCAGTGCGTCGTCCTTGGCCAGTCGGTCCCAAGGGTTGTCGCCCAAGGCTTCCAGCAGCGGCCAATGCTGGCGATACGTCGGGTGATCGATCACGCCGAAGACGTCCGCCGGCCAGCCTTGCAACTGGATCGACACTTGCCAGCTGGGCAGCACCGCCGTGAGTCCGGGTTGCTGCTTGAGCCAGGTTTGCAGCTCTCTGGCCTGGGCTGGATTTCGCGGGTTAACGTACAGTTCGGCGGTCAGGCGTTGTTCGAGCCAATCGCTGAAGGTCTGACGAAAACCGGCCGTCATGCTGCCCGCTCCAATGTTTGCCGCCAGTGCCAACAACAGCGCCATCAGCGCCAGGCTCAGGGCCGGCAGTTGCTGACGGCAGTCGGCGAGAAACCATTGGCCGAGCACCGAGCGACTGCGATGCAGCACCCGGTTCAACACCCAGTTGAGCACCACCGGCAACGCCAGCGCAGCGCCGATCAACAGTGCCGCCATCAGCACGAAGCCACTACCCAGGCTGTCGCCAAAGATCAACGCCAGCAGTGCGATCACCGCGGCGATCACGGCAACCCAACCCTGACGCCGCAACCAGCGCGCGTGAGCCTGATGCCAGGCTTGCGGATCGGCCAGGGCCAGCAAAGGCAGGCGCGCGGCCCGCAACAAGCTGTTGGCCCCCGCCAACAACGCGCCCAACAGACTCAGGCCGACGCCGCTGAGCCACCACCACGGACTGAGGCTCAACTGCCCCGCCACTTCCGCGCCGTACAACCCGCGCAGGCTCGCAGCGACATCCGGCAACAGCACGCTGGCCAGCAGGTAGCCGCTGGCGACGCCGACCAGCCCGCCGATCAACGCCAGACCGCCCAGTTCAACCGCCAGACAGGCAATCAGCATCCGTGCGCTAACACCGCAGGCACGCAGGGTTCTGAGCAAGCCACGGCGTTGTTCCAGCGCCAGGCCGATCGCGGCGTGGACGATGAACAGGCCGACCACGAAGGAGAGAAAACCCAGCGCATCGAGGTTCAGGTGAAAGCTTTCGGTGAGGCGCGACAAATTGTTCTCTTCGCCGCTGGTTTTGAGCTGCAGCTGGCCTTTGAATTGATCAGGCAGGGGCGCGGTGAAATCCTTCGGCAGCAGCAGGCGTGACAGCTGATCCGGCAGGCCGAGAATCTGCTGGGCGAAGCCGATGTCCACCAACAACACACCGGGGGCCATATCGGGTTGAGCATGCAGCGGCGGCAAGGCCTGACCACTCAACGTCAGCGGGCGTTCGCCCTCCTGCAGACCCAGTGCCTGCAACGTCTGCGGCGAAATCCAGGTACTGCCCGGCGGGCTGAAAAACTCGACAACCTGCTCAATCGGCAACGCCTGCCCGGCCACAGAGGAACCGGCGGGCAGCGACACCGGCTCGATGCCCATCAACTGCAAGCGCTGGTCGTCATGCCCCTTGAGCGTCACCCGACCTTGCAGGACCGGCGACACCGGCCAACCCGCACGGCGCAGGTCGACAAACACTTGCTGGGAAAAGGTTGCGCCGTTGGGCGAACTGAGGCTGGCCTGGGGTTCGCCGCCAATCAACTGACTGGCCCGGGCATAGCTTTCACGCGCCTGGCTGTTCAGCGCCTGCACACCGGTCAGCAGGCTGGTGGCGAGCCAGAGCCCGGTCAGCACACTGAAAAACTGCACCGGGTGCTGCCGCCAATGACTGAGCAGCGCCCGCAGCGTCTCGCGAAAGACCCGCACCTCAGCGCTCGCCCGCGCCAGCCAGACGACCACAGTGGAGCACCACTTTTTCGGCCAGCCGCGCGGCAACCCGTGAGCTGTGGGTGACCATCAACAAAGTGGTGGGACTGTCGTCGAGCAACTCCAGCAACAACTTCAAGACCTCATCGCTGGTGGCTTCATCGAGGCTGCCGGTGGGTTCGTCGGCCAGCAACAGTTTGGGTTGCGAAGCCAGGGCCCGGCCCAGCGCGACCCGTTGCTGCTGGCCGCCGGACAGCTGTTCCGGATAACGCTGCAGCAAATCAGTCAAGCCCAGACGTTGCACCAGATGCGCCTGCCAGCGCGGGTCATGGCGACCCGCCAGGCGTGCCTGGAACGCCAGATTGTCCTCCACGCGCAAACTGCCGATCAGGTTGAACTGCTGAAACACCAGGCCGATTTCGGTGCGCCGCCAGTTCGCCAGTTGCCCTTCGTTCATCTGCTCCAGCCGATGTTCGCCGCTGCGGATGCTGCCGCGATCGACCTTGTCCAGCCCGGCAATCAGGTGCAGCAAAGTGCTCTTGCCACTGCCCGACTCCCCCATCAACGCCAGGCTGCTGCCGGGTTTCAAGGTGAGGTCGACACCTTGCAGAACCGCTAATGGGCCCTGGGGAGTGGCGTAGCTTTTGAAGACGCCTTGGACCGAAAGCATGGGGAAAACCGTTCGATGTGCGTGGAGCAAGGATAGCGGACGGTAGCGGCACCGCGAATAGACCCGCTCGGATACCCCCATAGCCCACACGCTTAAGGGAAAAAACATACATAACGAAGGAATTGCCTGACTGGTCATTCGTATCCAGATAGATACATTTGAGTAATGAATTATCTTATTCAACAAACTATGATCTTCGCGGCATGGCATGCCTCAATTCGTGACTTGCGGGCGAAGTTAGCCATCGCTCGTCGCATTGATCGTGCCTCTGCGGGTAATCTGGGCGATATCAAACCGGTGGGTGATGGTGTTTCCGAAATGCGCGTGGACGTCGGTGCAGGCTAGTGCTCGCAGACGGCGACAACGAAGAGTTTCTTCGCGCTATCGGCTACGTGGTGAAAGCGCGTGGAATGACACAAATAGCCAAGGATTCGGGTATGGGCCGCGAAAGCCTGTACAAGGCCTTCGCACCAGGTGCAAAACCACGTTTCGATACGGTTTTAAAGGTCATTCACGCCCTTGGCATTGATCTCTGCGCGCAGCCGGGTCATTCGGTCAATCACTCAACGCTCTAAGAGACTCTTCTGACTAGACTGCTCGCTTCTGTGCAACCAACGTAAAACACAACGGCAGCTGCGCCGTTTGCTGTTCATACCGATCATAGAGCTCCTCGCGGTTGGAATGCGGGTACTCCTTGAAGTGGCTGATCTGCAATCCGGCGTCGATGGCGCCGGTGAAGATGGCGCCCAGGGTGTGGACGAACCAGTAGGACGAAGCGGCCTGCTGGTCGACTTTGCCTTCGTAGACGATCGGCTGGTCCTGCACGAAAGGTTCGCTGCGAAAGTATGAGCTGTCCGGCCGATACGGATCGGCGGACTCGGGGTCGAACATTTCGAGGAAGGGGTGGGTTTCGTACACCACCAGACTGCCACCCGGCTTGAGGGTTTGTGCGACATGTCGGAAGAATTCGCCGATGTCCGGCATCCAGTTCAATACGCCGATGGTTATCAGGGCTACGTCGAAGCGGCCATGAAGTTCAGTCGGCAAGTGATGAATGTCTGCCTCGATGAACTCAGGCGCATGGGGCGAGCGTGACGCCAGTTCCCGCGCCTGATCGAGGAAAGCCTCGGACTGGTCGACGCCCACGACGCTGCGCGCACCCAGCGCAAACAACGACAGGCATTCGCGGCCGTTATTGCAACCCAGTTGCACCACGTCTTTGCCGTCGACACCGACCTGCTCCAGCAAACCTCGGAGGGTGTCGTCCATGCAGCAAAAATCCCTATCACCAACGGCCGTCAAACGGGCCCGCCATTCGGGGGTGTCTTTGTGGTGTCGGGCGGAGTCATTCCAGGCATCGCGGTTGCTGGCGATGGCTTTTTCTTTTGTCGGCAGTTCCATTGCGCGCTCCAGACTGGGGTCTTTGTTGACCGGCACGAGTCTAGATCAGGGTTTCGAAAAACCCCATGGCGTCTTTGTTCAAATCTTGTAATCCAGGCATCGCGAACGCGCGCCCGTACGGCAGCTATAGTTAATGACCTTGGGGAGATGCGGGAAAAGCCGATTTCACAGGTGCTGCCATGAAAAAAACCGATCTGACGCTACTGTTCGCCCTCTGCCTGATGACCACGACAGGGGCTCACGCCGACGACAACCTGACACCCACTACCGACTACAGCAGTGAGTTCAACTATTACGGGGCCGACCAACCCTTCGCTCACCCCGTGCCACCGTCACTGAGCACGGTGCCGCCAGGGTCGTACATCCCGACAGCGCCTCAGGACTTCATCCCCATTTCGAGCCAGCATGAGTTCTACGACTCAAGATTGCCGACGGTAGCGGATGCCACTGTTCGAGTGTTCATCCGCTCCTACGATCAGCAACGCGGTGTCTACGTGAACGAAGAAGTCCTCGACCCTACGTGTCTGCTCGAGTGCCTCAGCCGTCGGGGCCCCTTGATGCAATAAGGGCTACCACTGGCGTTTGTCCGGGCGTGCGAGGCCGAGTTTTTCGATCCGGTAACGCAGCATGTCGCGGCTCAGGCCCAGCAGTCGTGCGGACTTGGTGACGTTCCAGTCGGTCTTGTCGAGCATCTTGCGCACCATGTCGCGCTCCACTTCCGGCAGGTTCATGGACTCGGTGCCGTTGTAGGCCGGACGCGGTTCGTAGTGTTGCGGTTCTTGCTGGAACACCAGCGGCTCATCCACCAGGCTCAGGCACACGTTCAATTGATGGGCGGCGATGGTGTCGCTCTGGGCCAGCAACACGGTTTGCTCAAGCATGTTGCGCAACTCGCGCACGTTGCCCGGCCAGCTGTAGCTGAGCAGCAATTCCTCGGCCTGATCGCTGAAATGCAGGTTCGGTTTGCCATAGCGTTTGCCGTGGATCGCCAGGAAGTGTCGCGCCAGCAGCAGGATGTCTGCGCCACGGGCATACAGGCGCGGCACCTTGATCGAGATGATGCGCAAACGGAAGAACAGGTCGCGGCGGAACTTGCCCTGCTGGACCATTTGTTCGAGGTTGCAGTTGGTCGCACTGATCACCCGCAGATCGACTTTGCGCTCCTTCACCGAGCCGACCCGGCGGATGGTCCGGTCCTCCAGCAGCTTCAGCAGTTTGGCTTGCAGCAACAAGTCCATCTCGCCGACTTCATCGAGAAACAAGGTCCCGCCATCGGCCGCTTCCACCAGCCCGACGCGGCGGTCCTTGGCGTCGGTGAAGGCGCCCTTCTCGTGGCCGAACAGCTCCGACTCCACCAGGTTGGAAGGAATCGAGGCGCAGTTGAATTCAATGAACGGGCCTTTGGCGCGCGGACCGTCGAAGTGCAACGCACGGGCCACCAGTTCCTTGCCGGTGCCGGTCTCGCCTTCCACCAACACCGGTGGCAGATCGGTATTGGCCATGCGCCGCTCAGCGTCGAGCAACTGGCCAATGGTGTTTTTCAGGTACTGCATCGGTGCCGATTCGCCGATCAATGCCTGCACCCCTGACTTCTGCGCTTCGCGCTCCTGATAGAACGACAGTGTGCGTTCCATTCGATCGGTGGCCAGGGCTTTGTCCAGCAGCAGCTTGAGCTCCGGCAAGGCCACCGGTTTGGTGACGTAATGGAAAGCGCCCTCCTTCATCGCCACCACGGCGTCTTCGACGTTGCCGTAGCCAGTCATCATGATCACTTTCAGATCCGGCGCGCTGATGCGCAGCTTCTGGATCAGGTCGTGACCGCTCATGCCCGGCAGCGAGTTATCGGTCAGCACCACGTCAGGGACGAATGTGCTCAATTGCTCTAGTGCATCCTCAGCCGAGTGGCAGACCGTTACCTCGAAGTCTTTGCGCTCCAGGTAGGTCTGAATATTCTCGGCGAGGAGTTCATCATCCTCAACCAGCAGAATGCTGTGCTCCATAGTCCCCTCCCGTTGCCACTTTAAAATTGAGACAAACGCGGGTTCCTTCCTGCTCTCGGCTGGTCAATTCGACCGAGCCTTCGAAACGCTCCATTATTCTTTTGACCAGGGCCAGGCCCACGCCCAACCCTCCTTGTTTGGTGGTGAAAAACGGCTTGAAGGCCATTTGTTGCTGCTGTTTGGTCATGCCCTTGCCGGTGTCGCTCAACGTCATGCGCACATGCCCGGGCTGCGGCGTTTCGATATCGATACTCAACACGCCGCCCTTGGGCATGGCTTCCAGGGCATTGGCAAACAGGCTATTAAGAATCTGCGTGAGCAGCACCTGTTGGCTGACAACCGGCGGACAACTGCGAGGCGTGAAACGCACCTCAACGCTGGAGCGTTTAATCAGCGCGTCAAATGCACTCAACGTGTCGTCGATGACCAGCATCAGGTCTACCGTTTCGTAGTCGTCGTTCATGGGTCGCAATGACACCAGCAACTCCCGAACCCAGCGCGACATGCGATCGACCTGACTGATGATGTCGCCGATGTTCTTCTGCGCGCTCTGGCTGGCGATTTCCTGAGCCAGTTCGGCGCTGGAACGAATGTTGGCCAACGGATTGCGCAAGCTGTGAGCCACCGCGGAGGACATCTCTCCCAGCGCGACGAAGGTCTCGTTGCTGATCAGTTGTTTCTGCTGGCTCTGCAGCAGCGTGGCCGCGCGCCGCACAATCCAGAACAACCCAAGGTAGATGGCCAGACCGCCGAGCCCGGTTGCCAGCCAGATCAACCTGAAGCCGCGCTGGATGCGCTCCACCAGGTCCACGGGTTCCTTGTAGATTTCCACCATGGCGATCACTTTGCTTTTGTCGGCATTGAACATCGGGATGTAGTTCTCGATGAACAGGTATTCCGGTTCACGCAGCAGTTGCTGCTCGGGACGTTCCTCATCGACTTCGTGGTAGCTGGTGGACACGGGTTCCTTCATTTCAAAGGATTCGTCTAGCTCCTCATCACCTTCGACGCGCATGCCAATCATTTGTGGGTTGGTCGACCAGACCACGGAGCGGTCCAGGGCGTACACCACCGCCAACAGCGTGTCCGGCAGGTGTTCGACATGATCGAGAAACTCTATGCGGGCAGCGGCACGGGACGCTGGATCTACGTCGGGATAGGCATTGTCATCGCGCGGATCGAGCATTTCGCCCATGGTTCTTGTCAGGGTGATGCCGGCATGGCGAATTTCCGCATCACCAATGGCCTGAATGAACTGCGCAGTCAGCAGGGAATCACGCTCGATGCTCTCATCGACGACGAAGCGCGTGGACACATAGCCCAACCCCAGCGCCACGGCGGCGATGATGAAAAAGCTGCCGAGGGAAAACCAGCGCAGCAAATTGAACTGTCCTCGCCAGCCCTTGGTTTTTGCTGCCGACATAGCCGACGCAGGTGTTTTTTGTCGTCCTGGTATATGCATAGGACCTTCCCGGATGCCTTGCATCTAGCCTTTTCAGCCGCGTTTCGGATCAGTGTAGGTGGCATTGATCGAGACTGACGGCCCCAATGATAGTATTTCGCCGCTACTGCGTTTGCGCGGCCTGCAGCGGTTGCTGACGATCGGTTTCTTCCTGCAAAAAACCCACGATGGACTGCGCCGCGTTCTCATCCAGGCGCAGATTGGGCATGGGAATTTTGTCAAAACGTTCAAACAGTTCCGTCGCGATCGGGTCTTTTTCCGCCAGCATGCGGTCCGGCTCGCGAATCCAGCGACTCAGCCAGGCCGGATCACGCTGACGAGTGACGCCGATCAGGTCCGGGCCGATGCTGCGCATGCCGATGCCCTGCCCGTCCATCGGACCCAGGCTATGGCACGACGCGCAACGGGTGCGAAACAGTTCTTCGCCGTTGCTCGGCGGACGAATCTCGGGCGCATTCGCGTAGCTTTCTTCAACGCTGGGCTGCTTCCAGTTCTGCAGCGTGTTGGCCAACTGATCGGCCAGAATCCACGGATTTTCGAAAGGTGAAGCTTTCATCCAGCGGCCCGTGGCCTGGTTGCCGACGATCAGACTGAGGTTGTGGTCCTTGTTGCGGCCGTTGTCGACGCCTTCGATAAATAAGCCAAGTTTTTTTCGCAGATCGGTGACGTCGGCAAATTCCCCGGTGAGGAACTTCCAGCCAGGCCCGACCTTGAAGCGTTGTGCGTAGGCCTTGAGTACTTCGGGTGTATCGCTCAAGGGGTCAATGCTGATGGAGTAAAAAAAAATGTCCTGGCCGACCCGGTCCCCCAGCAACTTCTGCACCTGACGCAGGCGCGCGGTTTCCAGCGGGCAGGAGTCGCTGCACGAAGTAAATATGAAATTGATCACCACCACCTTGTCCCTGATCAAATCATCGAAGAAACGCACCTGCCGACCGTCCTGATCGGTCAGCAAGGTGTTGGGGAAGTAATCGCCGCCCCAGGGTGTCGCCGACGCCGTCGACGACAGTGCTCCTTCATGGGCTACCAGCACCTGACTGGCCAGGAGACAGGTGACCAACATCAAAATCAGGTGCATGCCCAGGGCGCGGGAGCGCGGCGTATGCATTTTCATGTCGGCTCCCTCGCGTTTCATGGTTTGACCACCACTTTGGGGCCGGAGCCGTCGCCAGTGCGGAAGGTTGGCAGCGCGGCGGAGTTCACGTAACGCACACCATCCCAACTTGGCAGCGGTGTCGGCATCAGCTGGAATTGCCCGGGTTTCTCAATGTCCCAGCGCAGCAGCATCGAGTTGTCCTCATGCTGAGTGTTGTGACAGTGCTCCATGTACGTCCCGGCGAACTCGCGGAAGTTGATCGCCATTTCGACGTTGTCCAGGCCATCCTTTTCAGTGCCGATGCGGTACACGTCCTTGCGTGCCCATTTTTCCCATTCCGGTGGCGCCTTGCCGCCGCGACTGAGGATGATCCCCTCCTCGAAGTGCACATGCACCGGGTGGCTCCAGCCCGCGCCGCCGAGCTTGATGTTCCACACTTCCAGGGTGCCGAAACCGGCGACACCGGCATCGGTGGGGCCATTGGCCAGTTGGGTCGCGGTGTTCAAACGCCGTGGGTCCATGTGAAAACCGAAACCGCCATCCGTCTTGACCGTCCACGGTGCTTCATCGGTGCCATCGGAACGGCCGAAGGTGAAGGTGCGGTGACGGGCGTTGGCCAGCAGCGCCTTGTCGGCGGCATTGTCGCGGTGAATCTTCAGCGGGATCATCACCAAGCCTTCGGCTTTGCCCGGTTTGGCCGGTTCATAAGCAGCCGGGTCCATGGCCAGGTCCTGGCCGGTGTACGCCTTGACGTTGAATTGCAACACCTTGCCTACCACCGGATCACCGTCCTCCCACTTCGGCCCCTTGCTGGTTTGCTTGATGACGGCCTTGTACTTCTCGGACAGCACGTCAGCAAGGGAGACGGGTTCTTTCGGGCCCTTGCCGTCTTCGTGCACCAGCAGGTTGACGAAGAACAGCTTATCGCCCGGTTTGATCCCGTTTTTCGCGAAGTTGACGATGATATCGAAACGCTCGGCGATGCCCATGGTTGGCAGGATCGCGTTGTGGTTCTGTTTATCGCCGTCGGCATCCAGGTCCATGCTGCCGTCGAACGGCACGCTGTGTTCCATGATGTTGCCGTCGTTGGCAATCATGTGGAACGGCACCCGGGCATACGACACGCCCGACCCGGCAGGCCCTTGGAACTCGCCGCTGGTGCCCTTGATCTCGCGCACCAGCGCCAGTTTGAAGTAGCGGGACACTGAGCCATTGAGCATGCGGAACCGATAGCTGCGGGCGCGCACATCCAGGGTCGGTTTCCACTGCCAGTTGACCAGCACCTGATCACCGAGGAAGCCGTCGGTATTGAACGGGTTGAACCACAGTTGACCGTTTTTATCCCACGCCTTGTCGGCAAACAGCAGGTTGACGTCGTAGTCGCGGTTACCCCAGGGCAAGGCGCTGCCACTCGGAAAGCGCAGGTTGACGCCGTCATTCACCGATTCATTGCCGCGGTCCAGGGCGCTGTAGTAGTTCATCATTGCCGCGTTGCCCTTGTAGACGTTCTGCGCGGTGAAATCGAGCATGTGGTCGTGGAACCAGTGGGTGCTCATGGTTTCGCGCCAGTCGCCGCGAATCTTGATCGTGCCGTTGTTGCAGGTCTTGCGGCTGGGGGTGAGGTCATTGGTCCACAGGGTTTCGCCCGGCGCGCACGGAAACGCTGCACGCGGGTCTTCAGCCTTGGTGTTGATGCTGTCGTAGCCGGCCAACTGGACCGGCCAGCGATAGTCGTAAAATTGCCCCGGGAAGAAAAACGCATTGGCATAACCGTCGCTTTCCGCCGGTGCGTGACCGTTGTGTTCGTGGGTGGTGATGGTGTGCAAACCGAACCCCATGTTCGCCGACGGGTCGATCGGCAAGCCGTTGTAATGGCGCATCAACACGGGTTGCCCGTAACGCACCATGAGCAATTTGGGCGGCAAGGTGCCGTCGAAGGTCCACACCGAGTTGTGATTCTGCACCGGCATTTTCGGGTGGAAACGCGGATCGACGCCCTTGGCGGTGCCATCGGTCACCGGTACGCCAGCCACGTTGTGATAGAGGCCGCCTGGGCCAAACTCGCCCAAGGCATAGCCGTGCATCTGACGACTATCACGCGAACCGGTATTCAACCGTGCGCCGGTTTGCACGGTCTTGTAGGCCATTTGCGGGTAAAACTCGTTCCAGCGCTGGTGCGACCAGCCTTTTCCTGGCGGACGGCCTTCAGCCGAGGAGCCGATACGGCGGTTGAGGAAAAATTCTATCTGCTTCTGCCACGGGTTACGGTCGACCACGTTGGAGTACTGGCTGGGGAACGGCGTCAGCCCCGGTTGACGCAGGAACGCATCAAGAGCAGCGCTGGGCGGCGCACTGCGGGCCGCACTGGTGGGGTCCTGTTGTGGCAACGGGCCGATGGCTGCCGGTGGAAAACCCAACGGCGCCGCCGGTGTGGTGGGGTCGAGTTTTTCCGGGCCGAATTCTTCGAACAACACCAGCTGCTGAGTGAACGGCTGAGCGCCATACAGTGGGCTCGGCTTGCCGTTGGTGGGGTAATTGAAACTGGTCTGCACCGCCGGCGGCAGGATGTTTTCCACCCGCGTGGTGTCTTTGCTGCCTTTGACGCCACCGGGTAAATCGAAGGAATCCTTGTTGGCCTCGGGCATGGTCAAAATGGCGTTCAACGCCGCGGCTTTGTCAGCCGGTTCATCGTAGTAAGCCGAGGGGTCGGACGGTTCTGGCTGTCGCTCGTCATCGATGGGGCTGGCACGTAGAGTCGCTGTGCCCAGCGTCATAGACAGAAGGACGCTTACACGCGTCAGGAGGCCGAACCATTTGAAGGGGTACCGCGCGTTTCTGTCCATTACCAGCCGCCTCGAAGTCGTGAAGGGGTAATGGGGCTTCTGCAAGGACCTCGCCAAATTTGTAACGACTTTTTACGAAAGAATTAAGACCTACAAAACAATGGCTTATCAACATCAATTTGCCATGACCGGGGAAACGACTGGGGAATGACACCCGCTAACGGGGAAAGTTCACACCCGTTTTCAGGGGACCAATTTGAACGACAGACGGACACTCGTGCCCTCGCCTTCACGGCTTTCCAGGGTCACCGCACCACCAAACCGCTCCATGATCCGCTTGACCAGCACCAGCCCGACACCCAGCCCACCTTGTTTGGTGGTGAAAAACGGCCGGAAGGCCATGCTGCGCTGTTCTTCGTTCATGCCTTTGCCGGTGTCGCTCACCACCACGCTGAGGCCATCTGAATCCATCGGCTCCAACGTGATGGTCAACGTGCCGCCCTTGTCCATGGCTTCCAGTGCATTGGCCAGCAAACTGTTGAGGATCTGCGTCAACTGCACCTGCTGGCTCAGGACCATGGGCGTCAGCTTCGGGTCGAAGACCACGTGGACCGAGGCTTTGGCGATTTGATGCTCGAAGGCCATCAGGCTGTCATGCAGCGCCGCCACCAGATTTACAGGCTCGGCGTCATCGTTGAGCGGACGCAAGGATTGCAGCAGCTCCCTCACCCACTTCGACATGCGGTCCACTTGGCCGATGATGTCATTGATGTTCTTGTGGGCCGGGCCGCTGTCGAATTCCAGCGCCAGTTCGGCGCTTGAACGGATGGTCGCCAGCGGATTACGCAAACTGTGGGCGACCGCCGACGACATCTCGCCCAGGGCGACAAAGGTTTCGTTGGTGATCAGTTGCTTTTGTTGCGCCGTCAGCAAAATGGCCGCCCGGCGCACGATCCAGTACAGCCCCAGGTAAATCATGCCGCCGCCCAGCGCAGTGGCCAGCCAGATCAGCACCAGGCCACGCTCCATGCGGCTGATCAGGTCCTTGGGTTCCTTGTAGATCTCGACCATCGCCGTGACGTTCTTGCCGTCGGCATCGAACAGCGGAATGTAGTTCTCGATGAAGATGTATTCCGGGGGCGTCACGAACTTCTGTTCCATGCGGCTCTTGTCCACATTGTGATAGCTGGCCGACACAGGAATTCTGGAAGCAAAGGCTTGCTCCAGGTCTTCGTCGGCGTGGATCCTGGTGCCCATCAATGCCGGGTTGGTCGACCAGATCACCATGCGATCGGGGGCATAGACGTTGGCCAGGATCACGTCCGGCAAGTGCGCGATATGGTCGAGGAATTCGCCCCGGGCATTGGCACGGGCCAACGGGTCGACGTCGGGAAAGTCCTTGTCTTTGCGCGGATCGAGCAACTCGCCCATGGTCCGCACGTGAGGAATCGACACATGGCGCACCTCGGCCGAGGCAATCGCCTGAATGAACTGGGACGTCAACAACGCATCGCGCTGTACGCTTTCGGTAATCACAAACCGGGTGGACACCGACCCCAATGCCACCGCCACCGTGCCAATCACCGCCAGGCTGATGAGCGAAAACCAGCGCAGTAAATTGAACGGCTGCTTGCGCGAGCTCAGGCGAATATCACCCCCCTCGGCATGGAGTGTTTGAGTAGGCATGTCCATGGACGTGTTCCCGACGATTCCCCTATAGGGTTATAGCCCACTCATGGTCGTTTGCCCGACGTTGGGTCTCGTCCCCCACTTCTTCCTTATCCCCATCTACCCCCAATCCTGGGGACAGTGGCCCGCGCCCAAAAAACGCGCTCCGATGCCGTTTGTGAGTGACACGCCCGTGATCCGGGCCTCTGCCGACCGTTTTCGCCGGTTGGTATGGAAGTTGCCGAACCCCTCCCAACTGACCCGTCTCCATGGGGCAGGCATTCCGATATAGAGGGCTTAACTCATGCACCCTTTACTGTCCAAAACCGCGGCCGCCCTGGTCGTTAGCGCACTGGCCCAAAGCGTCGCCCAGGCGGCGCTGTTTGCCGTCGACCCCGGCCCCTACGTGCCAGCCAACGGCTCGTTCGCCGCCTGGTATCAGGACACTCATGGTCGAACCCTCGAGCTTTGCCTGTCCAAGGCTGTCAGTTCGCGAGTGCCCAGCGCACCGGGAGCACCGACATACATGTGCAACTTGCTACCGGCCCCCGGGATCTTCGATGACACGCAACCGCTCGTCTTCCCGACCAACTTCCCCGATGAGGCATTCTGGTTCACTGGCGACGGCACCATCGTCGACGCAGCCCGAGGTATCGACCTGACTTATGTCAGCGCCGTTGAAGCCGCCTTCAGCGGTGGCGACCCAGTGGAAGGTGACCAGATCAGCTTCGCCCGCATACGCATACGTATCGATGTACCGACCGCGGGCACCTATGTCATTACCCACCCCTATGGCGTCGATGTCTTCAACGTCGACACCCCCGGGCGTCGGGCGATCAACATGACCCGGGACATTGGCATCGGCGTGCCGAAGACCTACGACGGCGCGCTCAAAGGTGACGTTGGACCGTTCCTGCGCAGCGTCAATGGCCCCTACACCGAGACCAATCCGGTCACCGGCTCAGCCGAGCAATTCGTTGGCGACCCGAACCTGGTGGAAGCCTTCACCGGCAGCCCTTTCAATACCAACTACATCCGTATTGAAGGACCCAACGGGCTGGATTTGCGCACTACGGTGATGGCCATCTCCGGCAAGTTGTCGACCGTGGTCCGCCCGACGCCAATGATCACCCAGCGCAGCACCTACTCGCGTAAACCCGGCGCCAGCGCTCCGGTGGCTCAGCAAGACGTGTTCGTCCTGGCCCCGCCGCCACCGGCCAAAGTGACTCTGGACAGCAACAACCCAGTGTTGAACCTTACCGAGGCCAACACCACCGGTAACTGGTACGCGCAGTCTTCTGCCAACCCGAGCTTGCCGAGCACTTTGCAAGTGACCGCCGACAACCACCTGGCCATCGCCAGCAGCACGCCGACCACCTTACCCATGCCCCTGACTGACCTGGTGGTGATTTCACGTGCCGAGTACAGCCTCAGCACCGGGCAAATAACGGTCGTGGCCTCGACCAGCGACGAAACTTCGCCTCCGGTGCTCACTGCCACCTCGGGCACCGGTGTCGCCATCGGCGCCCTCAGTGGCGATGGTGCAGTTAAATCCCTGGCCACCGGCATCTCGCCGATACCACCGGCCAAGGTTCGAGTGACGTCATCCAATGGCGGCAGCGACACCGAAGAAGTGGTCATCGTGCAATGAACGCTCACATGCCCAGATCCTCATCAGGAGGCATCATGAACAATTGGCCACGCCTGGCGCTTAACGCCCTGGGACTGACTCTATCGCTGTCCGGCAGTGCTTTCGCGCAACTCGCTGCCGTCGACCCCGGTCCTTATACCTTTGCCTCCGGGAAATTCCCGATCTGGTATCAAGACAACAATCTGCTGTCGATGGAACTGTGCCAGTCCCGAGCCGCCAGTTCGCGGGTGCCGGCTGCCACGCCACCGGCCTACATGTGTACCCTGCTGCCGACACCGGGCATTTTCGACGACACCCTGCCGATGGTGTTCCCGGATAACTGGCCAGACGAAGCCTTCTGGTTCCTCGCCGAGACCACCATTCCCAACAACGCCGCTGGCTATGGAATGGACGCCTACGTGGCCGGGATAGAAGCAGCTTTTGCCGGCGGGAATCCGCAAGACGGCGATCAAATCAGCTTTGCGCGGATTCGTATGCGGATCAATGTGCCCGTCGCCGGGACCTACACCATTACTCACCCTTATGGCGTGGAAACGGTCAACGTCACCACCCCCGGTCGTCGCGCAATCAACATCACCAGAGACATCGGCGTCGGTGTGCCGGGAGTTTTCAACGGGGCATTGAACGGTGCTATCGGACCCTTCCTGCGCAGCGTCAACGGCCCCTACACCGAAGTGAACCCGGACACCGGCGCGATCGAAACCTTCGTCGGCGACCCGAACCTCACCGAACAAGTCACCGGCAGCCCCAACAACACCAACTTTGTGCGCATCCAGGGCCCGGCCGGGACGATCCAGAGCAACCTGTTCACACTGGCCGGCAAAGTCCTCGACAATCGTGCGCAAACCCATATAGACCTTAGCCGTGCAACCTACCGCCGCACCGCCTCGGGCACCGGTACCAGCACCCGGGTCGAAGTCTTTGGCAAAGCGGACAACAGCTCTACCTTGTGCTTCCGCGAAACCGTCGCCCTTGTGCCAGGCCCACCGCCTACACCCTGCCTGATCAACATGGTGGGTGACGGTACCGGGTTGTACTTCGGTCAGCGTCTGTTCAGCGGCCCCGTGCCTCCGGTGGTGGTGCTCACCGCCACCAACCCGGCCGGCACCACTCGCCCTACAGCGGTCTCGAGCAAGCTCGTTGACCTGGTGAAAATCCAGACCGCTCACTACAACTGGAGCAATCACAGCCTGCTGATCGAGGCCACGTCCACTGACGAAGTGGCGGTGCCAGACATGGTCGCGCAGGGTTACGGGCGTCTGGCGAAAACCGGCACCCTGCAAAAAATCACCGTCGCCGATCTGCCCCAGCCACCCGCAACTGTCACGGTCAAATCCGCCGCCGGCGGCAGTGACACCGAGGCTGTCGTCGTGGTTGGTTCTGCACCGGATACCGGTGAGAACCAGGCGCCACTGTCCGTGGCCGACACCGGCAGCACCAGCTTCGGCGTGCCGATCACCCTCAACCTGCTGGCCAACGACAGCGACCCGGACGGCAACACGCCGCTGAGCATCACCGCACTGACCCAACCGGCCGCAGGCCAAGGCACCGTGGCGTTGAGCGGCACGACTGCGGTGGTCTACACCCCGCCCGCCGTGGTCACTGTGCCGTTAACCACGACCTTCACCTACAAGGCTCAAGACGTCAAAGGCCTGGCCTCGACCGCTGCGGCGACCGTGACCATTACCGTTGCGCCTAACCGGCCTCCGGTGGCAGTCGCCGACAGCATCGCGACCCTGGGCGTGGCGGTTCCGATCAACGTGTTGGCTAATGACACCGATCCGGAAGGCAACGTGCCTTTGGCTGTCGCCAGCCTGACCCAGCCTGCAGCCGGTCGTGGCACGGTCAGCAGTAACGGCACGGTGATCACCTACACCCCACCGGCCACGGTCACGACGGCCTTCACGACGACCTTCACCTACATCGCCCGGGACAGCTTCGGCGCCCTGTCGACACCGGCCACGGTCACCGTGCAAGTCTCGCCAAGGCCTGCTGCGGAAACCTTCACGGTGACCACGGCTACGGTGTCGGCTCGCTCCAACAACCGCTTCACCTGGGACTTTGCAGGGACTTCATCGGTGGTCACCGGCAACACCATCACCATCAGGGTCTCCACCCCGACCGGGCTGGCAACCCTGGGCACCACCACGGTACCAGTGACCGGTCGCTGGAGGCTGACGGTGAACAACACCACTGCGGTGATTCCGTCGGCGAACCCGACAGCCACCATCACCTCGTCCCAAGGCACCGTGCGCACGGTGTCCGTGATCTCCAACTGAGCCCTCGCCCCATCAACTGCAGTGGTTGATGGGGCAGGTCTTTTGGCAAAGGACAACGCCATGAAAACGCCGACCGCCGCCCTGCTCTGCCTGCTTCTGCTTTGCAGCAGTGCGGGTGTGTGGGCCGACGATTTGATGGAGAACGACGACCTGGCACCCAGCGCCGACCTCGGCGAGTTACCACCACCGATTGGCCAGCAAGCGCTGATCGATCAGAACGGTCAGGCCAACGTTGCGCTGCTGCAACAGAACGGCCAGTCGCTGCTCGGTCGCATCGTCCAGTCGGGCAGTAATCAGGAAGCCTACATCCTGCAACAAGGCAGCGACCTGATGGCAATGATCACTCAGCAAGGTTCCGGCAACGCCGCCTCGATCACCCAGACCGGCAGCCACAACCGCGCGCAGATTTCCCAGAACGGCAACAACAACGACGCCAGCATCGACCAGGCCGGTGCGGGGCTTTCGAGCGCCGTGACCCAGTCCGGAAACGGCATGAGCGTTTCGGTCAAACAATACCGCTAAAGCACTGCACCACTTGGAGGTTTCATCATGTTCAAACTGACGCCCCTCACCGCCGCCATCCTGGTCCTAGTCAGTGCCCAGGCGATGGCCGACGACAGCGTTTCCACCCAGGACCAGGTTGGCACCGCCAACATCGCCGACGTGAAACAGACCGCGGCCCCATTCAGTACCGCCACCCAACAACAACTCGGCGAAGGCAACGACGCCGCAGCGGTGCAAGACAACGCCACCGGCACCATCAGCCAGGATCAACTCGGCGACTTCAACGCCGGTTACGCCGAGCAATTGTTCGAAAACGGCAGCACCATCACCCAGCAACAGGTCGGCAGCACCAACACCAGCCACGCCAGCCAGTCGATAGGCGTGGGCGGCAACGAAGCGCTGCAGCAACAGCAAGGCAGCGGCAACTTCTCGTTCATTTATCAGGACACTCAGGAAGGCACCTCCGGTCAAACCTTCCAGTTTGGTGACAGCAACGAGGCCAATATCGAACAGATCCAACTGGGCACTGCCAACAACGCAGTGATCATCCAGTACGGCACCGCCAACTACGCCACCGCCGAACAGATCGCCCACATGGGCGGCCAGATCAATCTCAACCAGTCGGGCGAAGGCAACTACGCCTATGGCGACCAGCGCGATGGCAACGGCGGCACCGTGACCATCAACCAGTTCGGCGACTTCAACGGCGCCGAAGTCTGGCAAGGCGGGCAAACCGCCAGCGAGGCCACCGTCAACCAGTACGGGCAAACCAACGAAACCGTGGTCGACCAAAGCTTCGGCGAAAACAACGTCGCCCAGGTGCTGCAAGTCGGCGACCTCAACGCGATTTATGCAGACCAGTTCGAATCCGTCGGTTCGACCCTGGCGCTGTACCAACAAGGCACCAACAACGTGCACTTCACCTACCAGAATGGCGACAGCCATGTGCTGAACGCCACCTCCGTGGGTAGCGGTAACAAGGTCTACGCCAGCGACTGGAAAGGCCCGGAAAAGGGTGGCCAGTTCGGCAGCAACCAACGTGCAACCGTCAACCAGAACGGCACCAACAACACCGCCAACTTCACCCAGAACGGCATCGGCCACCTCATGACCACCAACCAGACCGGTACCGGCAACAAAACCACCGTCAAACAGGCTGAAAACTACAACGAGCTGTACTTCGACCAGAACGGCAGCGACAACATCCTCATCGCCGACCAGCGCGGCACCGCCAACCTGGCCCAGGGCAGCAGCAACGGTATCGGCAACACCACCGACTTCACCCAGTCCGGCACCATGAACGTGGCCTTCGTCACCCAGGGCGGCACCGGCAACATTGCCACTGTCAATCAGAGTGGCATGAGCCAGACTGCGACGGTGCAACAGTTGGGCAGCGACAACCGGGCGACTGTGCTGCAGCAATAACCGCAAGGCGTAAAAAAACCGCGGGCCGTGGAGGGTCGCGGTTTTTTTGTCCGTCCCGATCAGCTACGTGGGTGAGTCTTGCGGATCGATGTTATCCAACGCCCGATTCACCGCCAGGTCGGCCAGCATGATGACCTGCTGGATACCCAATAACATGCTGCGCTGTGGCCCCTCCAGAAACACCGCGAAATCAGTGGCCATGACACTCGCCGAAGCCAACGATTCACAGGCGTGGGCCAACAGGCTTTCGGTGTCGATGTCCGGGGCGATGACGAACATCGTCCTGATCTTGCGTTCGGGCGTGTCTTTTTGGGGATTGAGGTAATGGTCGAGGGCGCGGTCGGCGGCTTCGTGGAGTCTTTTTGAATCGGGTGACGCGTAGGGGGAAACGGTGTCGGTTTCTGGGGGATTGGGTGTGGGTTTGAACATGGGGAAGCTCCGTTATACCTGATGGAACCACCAGCACCTGTCGCTAAACAAGTAAGGGTGGCGGCTGTACGCAGGTTAGCGAACCGAGAGGTATAAGACCCGGCAGACCCGAGGGTCTCCCGCGCACAGCCACCATATCGAAACTGCGGACATAACATCGCCTGCAATAAAGACGGGTGCATTGTTGCACTTATACCTGGTCGGGTCGCTAAACCCGATCGCTGAATTGGCAGCGATGGGGAAACGATAAAGACCAGGACCAAGGCGCACAAGCCGGCGGATTCTGGCGTAGTTGTAGGCAACGGCGCAAGGCGGTGTAGCTTTCAGGAAGTAACGTTAAACACTCTTAAACACCCCCCTCAAATCAGTACATATCCCCTGTGGGAGCGAGCCTGCTCGCGATGGCATTGGGTCAGCCGAAATCAATGCTGAATGACACACCGCCATCGCGAGCAGGCTCGCTCCCACAGTTGGACGGTATACATCTGAGGGAAATTGGTCGGCTATCAGGCCGCCTTCTCGAGCAAGCCCGCACTGTTTTGAACACGACGCCGATCAACTGTGGGAGCGTAGCTTGCCCGCGATTGGCCCTGTCATTCAGCCAATAACCTACTGACACACCACCCTCCCCCAAACACCGAGAAAAATTCGGACTTCCCCTACAAGCCAAACCGAATCCCCCGGCATCCACCATTGAGCCCTATCGCCAAAGTGCCCCGTTTCCAAGGACCGGGCACAAAGCGTGACCAAACTCATCCCCCAACACCCACTCGCCGGCCAGAGCGGCCAGGTACTCGACAGCCATCAAGCTGCCGACGCTCTTCGTCAGGCCCTGAACTACCCGTACGACTTGCAAGGCTTCGACGACCTGCTGAATGCCGTGGGCGCCAATCACTCCAACTACATGCAGGCCGCCCACCAGCAAAAACTGATCAACGCCGTGAGCAACGGTGATTGGGTAATGGTCACGCCTCGCGCGAATCCAGATAACGGTGGCGCTTCATGGAACGGTTTCAAACCCAAGCCCGAACCACCACCGGCGCAACATCTGGTTGAAGATCACGCCTTCACTCTGCCCAAACCGGCGGAGTCTGGATTTCACATTGTTGAAAAGCCCATGAGCCTAGAGTCGCTGGAACGCTCACTGTACGAGCGCTCACCAAGCGATGCATTACTACGAGAATTTCGTTCAATCAATCGCCATCTCGGAGAAAGGGTGAAACCGGGGCAAATGGTGATTTTCAGCGATTCACGGCATTACATGTGCCGGCGTGAAGAGGCACAGATGATGATCGCTGCCGAGAAGGTCAACGAGGCGCTCAAGGATCTGAGTGATGAAGAGGCTTCGTTTATGGTTGAACACCATGAAGTGATTGAGCCGTTTTTGGAGGTGTCTGCGGGGTCGCTAGGGGTGGCGTCATTCATGATTGGGCAGCATCTGGAGAGTCTTAAAAACAATCTGAAAAATCTGGAAGAGCTGCATCAGCAGCAATACCGACAGTACGGTCACCTGAACTCCACGGAATTTTTTGCCAAGCGCAAACGCATCATGGCGAATCTGGATGCCGGGCTGGGACCGCTGGTGCGTAAAGGCACCGGAATGGCTGATCATCCAAAGCTCAAACGAGCGCTGGGGTTGTCCACTCGACGAACAATTCACCGCTGGGATAAGGCCGGGGCACCGATGCAGCTTCCGGGCTATGCCACAAATATTGATGGAGTGGCCCGAGCGGCAAAATATATGCAAGCCGGTGGTTATGTCGGCATTGGCTTGGCGACTGCAGCCGCCAGCATGCGGATCAATGAAGTTTGTCGGGCAGGAGCTGATGAGCCCTGTCGGAAGGTGAAATATATCGAAGGAGCAAAACTGGCGGGCAACGTTGGTGGGGCTGCCATTGCAACGACCTACACAGCACCGATAACGATGGAGTATTGCGCAGGTGTGGCGTTGAAAACGCGCGGTATCGGTGGAGTGATTTGCGTCTTGGTCATAAGCGGTGCGGCAGCGTCGGCAGGTGGAAACGCAGGTTCAAAAGCCGTCGAATCAGCGGCTGAAGTCTTATATGAAGCTACTGTCCATGATTGAAATAAAATTGCTTTACGCCGCGATCGTGATTGCGTTGTTCTTTTTGATGGCTCTCAACCTGGCGGTGATGGTTTATGTAAGCTTTTTCAAACTCAACGAAATGGAGTCTCACCTCACTCACTGCTACCTCATTCAGGTTAACAACAAGGGGGGGAATGGCTTGTACAGTCGCAGGCATCGGCTCAACTTGATCACCGCCATAATCCGCAAACGCCCCTCTAGGCTCTTGCTGGATGATCCCCTTGCACTGGAAGACATACAGCGTTTTCCTTTGCACCTGCGGCGCTGGATAGAAATTCCGTATCGAATCAATGCATGTTCTGTCTTCGGCATATTTGTTCTCTGGGGATGGACTGAATACCTCGGATTGGTGAAGTAAATGAGGCAATGTTGAATTACGGTGATTCGGTAGTTTTAGTCACCGCCTTCGCTTGCTAGCTCTGCTCCTACAATCGAGTACGGCACCCAGCCGCACTCACGACTCCACCACTCAACAGGCCGAGCGTTAGCTCGCCTGCAGCTCTTGATCTTGATCCACCCGCCCCTTCGGGAGGCTGAGTGGAGGTGTTCATCTGGGGGGTAGGCGCGCAGCGCCGTTCGACGAAGTCGAACACATCGAGAGGAGGTCGAAGCGAAGCCGACCGGAGGCGATGCCCCCAGATGAATGCCGGAGCGAAGGCACGCCGAGCCTAGGCGAGGGGCCGGACGCTGGGGCGAAGCCTTTTGGTTCCTTTTTGGCGTTTGAAAAAGGGACTCGCTGTAAGAGCGAAACCATTAGCGGCCGTTGCCGCAGGAATGGATATGTATACCTGAAAGAAATAGGTCGGCTGTCAGGCCGCCATCGCAGCGATGCGGCGACCCGACAAGCCAGCTCCCACAGTTGGACTGGGTACATCTGAGGGAGACTGGTCGGCTATAAGGCCGCCTCGGTTCACTCTTGCTCACCCTCAGGAACAACCTTGTTCTGAGTCAAATAGCGGTCAAGCGTCGCATTATTGTCAGGCGAAGAACTATCCCCCGCCACCTGCCACAAGCGCCGCTCAATCCCCTGCGCCAGCAAATGCCCAACAGCCGACTCGATCGCCGACAACACACACAACTGCGCCGGCTCGTTCGTGGTGTACCCAACCTCAGCCTCAAGCAACTTCTTGAACTCGATAAACTTGAACACCCCGGCACTGCGCCCGACAGAGTAAATCGTCTTGCTGGTCATCACATTGGCCAACACCTGCCCGCTACGAACATCCACCGCCCGAAGGTTCACCGACACCTGATCCACCCGATACTCCCGGGAAATATCGATGCCCAGATACCGCGCCCCTTCCCCGCCGCTACGCACGTTAGTGTCGTAGGCGATGATCCCGCCTTCAAGCATCAAATTGGCCGCCTGCAACGGTGGCAATTCACCCTGGATATTCACCGGCGTATTCGGTTTCTTCTGCGAGGCGCGAATGATCTTGCGCTCGGTCAACAGGTTCTGCAGCCCCTCACGTTCCAGCACCACAAACCAGCCACTGGCCTGCAGCGCATCCATCAACATGCTCGCCGCACCCTGGGTCACGCTGGTGGAAAACGAACTGGCCGGGGTCGGTTTGTACTGCCCCGTCTGATCCCGGAAGCCATACACCACCGCCATCAACCGGCCCTTGGGTCGTGGCATGTTCAGCAAGTCGTAATAGGTCGATGCCCGAGGGGTCAGGGTCGGTGATTCGGTGTCCTGCTCGGCCCCCATCGGCTCGCGTAAACTGCACCCTTGCAATGCCGCCAACATCAGCCCTAGCGCTATTATTTTTTTCATGTCCTTAACTCCCCATCGACCCAAATCCCCGTCAAGGGGCCAGGCCATTCACCTGGATTTCGGAAACTTCACCGGTCGCTCGGTCGGTCACTTCAATAGTCAGTGCGCCGGAGTCGTCGATGACGTTCACAACAAAAGCGTCAGTGGTCAGGCTCCCGGCATTGCCCGCGGAGATGTTGTCCATCAACTGCCCTAGCAGCCGTGATTGCAGCTGACTGGTGAAGCGCTCCAGGGCCGATGTGCCGGCCGCGCTGGTACGGTTCTTCAAGTCAGGGTCGTCGTAATCGTTTTGCGCCTGGGCGTTATTGAGCAACCAGGTTCCGTTCAACGGGTTGCCGCCGAACGACGGGTTGACGGGCGTGTAGACCAGCTCCGTGGCCTGGACCAGCCCACAGCTGCCTGCCCCTGTAAACCAGAGACCTAATAACCACATGCCTCTGCGTTTCGAGAAAGTTCCAGTGTTCATAGTTCGTCCCTCTCAAGGTCGGTGGTGTCCTGCAACAAGGTTTCCAGCCTGCGCTGGACGATCTGCACGCGGACCAGGTCGGCAGCCTCATAGGCCTCGTCCTTCAACTCCACGGTGTTCGGCGGCAGGAAGCGCCGGTAAACCAATCGTTGCTGATATTCCACGGTCACCAGGCTGCCCCAGCGGGCCGAAGGTCGTTCACGCACCACCAGGTTGAAGTCCATCGGACTGGTGGCACGCAGGCGTTCACTGAACGAGTAGTAAAAGTCGTGGCCGATGTGCGAGATCGTGTCGTCGACGATAAAACCCATCATTTCGTCTTCTTCGGCGGCGGATACGAAGGACGTCATCAGCATCAGGACCAGCGCCGGTAACCAGTGTCTGTTCATGGCATCACCGTCCCAGCGCTTGAGGCGTTTTGGATTGGCCTTTGGGCGCGGACGCGCCATCGAGGAAGGCCTTCTCGGCCACGAACTGCCAGTCCTTGTAACTCGCCATGCCGGTGAAGTCCGACCATTGAGTGGGGAAATCCGCCTGCTTGAGCGGCGTGTCCGTGGAGGGGCTGCTGAGGCCGGTGATGCGTCCGTCGAAACCGCGCATCAGCGTCCATTCGCCGCCACCAATCGGGTCCGGGTACAGGTTGCGCAAGTGGTGTTTGGGCGATGGAAAACGCTCGTCCTGCAACAGGTCCGCCAGTTCTTTCGGGTACTGGGCCAGGCCCGGCGAACTGCGGTAATAGCTGCGCAATGCCTGGGCGTATTGAGTGCCGACCCAGAGCAACTGCCGCTCACGATCACGGCGCGACGCGGTGGACCACAACTCGCCAGCA
Source organism: Pseudomonas sp. TH39(2020) (assembly GCF_016650715.1). Classification (NCBI taxonomy): domain Bacteria; kingdom Pseudomonadati; phylum Pseudomonadota; class Gammaproteobacteria; order Pseudomonadales; family Pseudomonadaceae; genus Pseudomonas; species Pseudomonas sp. TH39(2020). Next base: position 537,098 of record NZ_JAEKFF010000005.1, read on the forward strand.
CTGGCCAGGCCCATGCCCATCAACATGATCAGAAACAGCACGCCCAGGTAAGTGAAACCGGCCTCGTTCGAGGGCTTACCACTCGGAATACAGGCTGCCATCACGCGCCCTCCCTGTGGCACCGCTTTTGATGTCGGCGACCCCGCCCGGGACGCCGTCAGGCGGCGCCACCAGCACCCAGAGGTCTTTGCGTTCGGCAATCGGGTCCATCGGCGGGTTGCGCAGGTAACGCTGCTCGACCATCTGTTCGATGGAGTCGGGATAACGCCCGGTGTCGCCGTAGTAGTGGTCCAGTGCTTCGCGCATGGCCGACAGGCTCTGGCGCAGCGTGGTCTCTTTCGAGGCCTCGAGGCTGTTGAAATAGCGTGGCAAGGCGATGGTCATCAGGGTGGCGATGATTGCCATGACCACCATCAGTTCCAGCAGGGTAAAACCCTTTTCCCGACGCATAATCTCACCACTCCCGGTAGGCGATGCCGTTGAGACCCTTGCCGCGAGCCTTGGAGTAAACGTCAAAGACGTCTTCGCCTTCTCGCGGGTTTTGAGCCGTACTGTCGTAAGAGCGCACGCCCCACCCCCCTTCGTCGTCACGCTTGACCGGCGCCAGCGGGTCATGGGGCACGCGCCGCAAAAAGAAGAACTTGGCGCCCTTGGCGCTGCGCACATCGCGCACACCGTCCACCAGCACTTGCAGGTTCGGCGGGTAGCCGCTGCTGTTCAGGGACTTCTCGATGTAGCCGGCGTCGAACGCACGTTTGTAGGCGTCGATGGCATCGCGAATCTGATACAGCGCGGCGCGCAGCTCCTGCTCCTTGCCCCGGCGCACCACGGTCTCGGTCAGCGGCGCGGCCATGCTGGCCAGCAGGCCGATCAGGGCCAGCGTCACAACGACTTCGATCAGGGTAAAACCGCGTTGCGAGGCGTTCATGATCAAGGCTTCTCGACGACAACAGTGGTGGCAGTGGAAGCAACCGGCCGATCGATATGTTCATTCTGAATCGCCGGTTGCATCCCGCGATCCGGTGCCTGGATGTGCATGCTGGTTTCAGTGCCGGTGGTGAATTCCATGTCCGACGGGCTCTGGTATGGCAGGTTGCGCACGATCCGCGGCGTGATCGACAGCACCAGCTCCGACTTGCCGACGGTGTCCTTGTTGCTGCCGAACAAGCGGCCCAAACCGGGAATGTCGCCCAGGCCCGGGATCTTGTTACCGGTAGCGCCATGATCGTTGCGCACCAGGCCGGCGAGGATCTGGGTTTCGCCGTCATGCAGACGCAGGGTGGTCTGGGCGTTGCGGGTGTCGACCTGAACCGGAATCGTGCCCTGGCGGGTCGGTTCCAGTGGCGTGGCGTTACTCACTTCCAGGGCGATTTTGATCGCCACTTCGTTGTTCAGGTGCACGGTCGGCTGTACTTCAAGTTTAAGACCGACATCGAGGTAAGTGACGCTTTCAGTGATCACCGGACCTTGAGTCGAGGGCACCGAGGTGGCGCTGATGATTGGCACGCGCTGACCAATGTGGATGCGCGCCTGTTCGCGGTTGCTGACGCGAATCACCGGGCTGGCCAGGGTGTTGATGTCGTTGTCCTGGGCGTTGATCTTGGCCTGCGGCGACGGCGAGATGGAGATCCGGCTGGAGTTGATGCCTTTGAGTTGATCGAGCAGGGTCACGGCCGAGCCATCGCTGTTGACCACGCCGAAGGTGTTCGGCCATTGCAGGCCAAGGTCGAGAATCCGCTGAGTAGCGACTTCCATCACCTCCACTTCCAGCACCACTTCAGGGTTGGACTGGTCCTGGGATTGCAGCAATTTTTCGGCCATGCGCACCGCATCTTCGGTGTCGCGCATGGTCAGTGTATTGAGGCGTTCATCGACGAACACGTCGCGGGTCTTGAGCATGGTTTTGACCATGTTCAGTGCGGTGTTGGCATCGATGCTGGTCAGGTAGAAGGTGCGCATCACCAGCTCTTGGTAATCCTTGAGCTTCTGTGGCGAGTCCGGGTAGATCAGCAAGGTGTTTTCGTTCACCACTTTCTGGTGCAGCTGGTTCTGTTGCAGCAGCAGCTCCACCGCGTCTTCGATGCGCACGTCACGTACGAAGATGGTGGCTTTCATGTCCGGGCGCAGGTCCTTGTCGAAGATGAAATTCAAACCGGCGACCTGCGACAACACTTCGAAGATGGTTTTCAGATTGGCGTCGCGAAATTCCAGGGTCACCGGCCGATCGAGACGGGTCCGCAGTTGTGGATACGCAATCACGTTGCGGCTTTGCACCAGGCGGACGTCGCTTTGCAGCTCCAGCGCCCCTTCATTCTTCGGGTCCAGTTCGAGGATCTGTTTCACCTGGCGGTCGGCACCGTAGATGTCGCCGCGACGCAGGTCACCCCGGGCCAGTTCGAGTTTTTCATCGAGGCTGCGCATGTGATCGAGCTGGCGCAGCGAGTCCTGGGCACGGCGGTTGTTCGGTTCGATGGTCAACACCCGGCTGTAAGCCTGGCGGGCAGAAGCGAAATCACGCTGGGCGCGATCCATGTCGCCCTGGGTCAACAGCGCCGTCACTGCACGAGCACGGCCGCTGTTCAAGGCCAGGTGCAGCTCGGTGTCGCGAGGGTTTTCCTTGAGCCCTTCCTCGATGCGGGCCAGGCCGGCTTCGTACTGTCCCGACTCCATCAGGTCTGTTGCCTCTTGCTTGGCGACCTGCGCCGAACTGCACGCGGCGAGCCCGGCACAAAGGCAAAGGTTTATCAGCAAACGGGATCTGTTCATTGCGTGCTCCCCACAGACAAAGTCTGAGACAAATGCAGAGGCAGGTAGACAAAGCTGAGTTCCACATCGGAAATCCCCTCGATCCGCCAGGTGTCGTCGATCACATCCCCCTTGCGTACGACGTATATTTTTTCGCCGTTCTGCAAAAACACTTGCAGGTCGGTACGGTCATTCAACTTGCCAATGAACTGGAAAGGCATCGGTGGTGCCGTGGGGACTTGCACCACCGGGGTCAGGTTGACGGGTTGTTCGGTGACGGTGGCGAGCTGCGGCGCAACCTTCCAGCTACGGGCGGCGAACAGGTCGCCAGCCGGGCTCAGGTCTTTCACCACCGCTGGCTTGCCGGTGGCAGCGGCAGCAGGCAGCGCGCCGCGGGTTTTGCTTTTGGTCGGGGTGGTCACGGTCGCGACCGACGCATCGCCCTCGTCCGCCTGCTTGAAGTATTCAGGCAACCAGGTCAGCGCCGCCGCCACGCCGAAGAACGCCACCCAACCCACTACGCGTTTGGTATTCATCATGACCTCGACAGGTAAAGGGTCATGCGGATCCGCCCGGTCAGGTCGGTGTCGACGATTTTTTTACGCTGGAACTCCACGTCCTCCACCACCACCGCCGGCAACTGGCCGAGCAAGGCATGCAGGAAGCGCCGCAGTTGCGGGTAGCTGCCGCGCACCGGCAGCAGAATCTGATAACGGGCCAGGTGCGTCTTGGGGTCGATGCCCAGGGAATATTCGCCCCGAGCCAGGGTGATGTGCTCCTGAGCCGCCAGTGCGTAGATCTTGTCGATGGCCACCGTGGCCTGCGGCTGGGACGGCAACTTGCTGCGGAAATCGTCGAGCTGCCGTTGCGGCACCACCGGCGCGGCAACACTGCCGTCTTCGACTTTGGCCAGGTACTCGCCGGCTTCGCGCGTCTGCTGGCTGAGCGTTTGCAGCGACTGCCATTCTGGCATCAAGCCCACCAGGCCATACACCAGCGCCAGCAGCAACATCGCCAGCCCTGCCAGGCCGGGAATGCCCAAGCCTTGCAGGTATTCGTGGACGATCAATCTAGGGATTTGCATCGCCAATCTCCCAGGTAGCCGACAGGTTGAATTGCACCGGGTGTTCCGGCACGTTCGTGACGATTTCGTGGCTGAGCAGCGACACATCGGACAGTTCGTCGCTGGCTTCGAGGCTGCGGTGGAAGTCGAGCATGGCTTCCAGATCCCGCGCTTCGGCGCTGATTCGCACCTGGCCTTTGCGGGCATCCGGAGTCAGGGTCAATAACGCAATGTCGTCCCGGGGCATGGCTTCGAGCATGGCGAACAGACGCTCCCATGGCCGGCGCAACTGCTGGGACACCTTGCGCATCTCGGCCAGGTTGTGTGCCTGTTCGCGGGTTTCGGCCGGGGTCAGGCTGACCTTGCCGCCGGTGTCGCCGGTGAGTTCGCGTTGGGCGGTTTGCAAATGGCCTTGCTGTTGCGCGGCCTGTTCACTGACGTGCTGCTGAACCAAGAAACAGGTCAGCGTCAGCACCACGCCACCGACCAGCAGGCTCCAGCCCAAAGGGCCTGAACGGCGGCGCGGCTGGAAGTCGAGCATCAGGGCGCGCATGTCAGGCCACCGCCCGGGACATCACGTACAAACCATCGCGTACGGATGTCCGGTGTTCTTCGAGGGTTCGCAGGTGCACGCCGGGCACCTCGGGATGCGAGTCAATGCGTGCCGGCGCGTGCAGGTAAACGTTCAGCGGCCGCTCGCTGGTGGACGCCTGCAATTGGCTTTCACGACCGATCAACGCGGTCAGCGCGACGTCGCTGTCGCTGCTGCCGACCGAACGCACCGATGCCCAGCGCCCTTCCCGGGCCAGTAACAACACACTGCGCACCGGTTCGGCGACCACGAACAGGAAGTCGCCAGCGTCGAAACTTTTATCGAAGTGATTGAACGCCGCCATCAGGTACGGCTGCACCGAACGCAGGCGCAGGCCACGCCCCGTGACCAGCGTGCGCAAATGCGTCAGCAAGTCTTGCGGCAGCGCGGTGGCGACCCGGTCGTAGCCCGCCGGTTCGGCCGACAGCACCATGTTCCAGGGTTGAGTCGGCACACCGTAAAGGTCTTCGAAACACAGTTGGGCAAACCCGAGCAATTCGGCAGGACTGCTGATTTGTTCGCTCCAGGGCACCAGACAGAAGCGGCTGAAGTGCCCGGAGATCACCACACTCAATTCGGCACCGGGACGGGTGTGTTCGCCCAGCAGACGGTCGAGGGTTTCCAGCGCCACGGCCCAGGCATGGAAGCCTTCGTCGATAAAACCGACGCTGCCCAGCCACAGGGTTTCACTGCCACGGCGCTGGCCCAGACCGACACCACTGGCGCCGAGCACGGCGATAAAACGATCACGAGATAAAAGTGACACGATTGATCTCCTCGAGCGTGGTCCGCCCCTCTGCAACCAGCTCCAGTGCCGACTCGCGCAACAGGCGCAAGCCACGGCTGCACGCCAGGGCTTTGATTTTCGAAATGGGTTGGCGCTCGACGATCATTTGCCGCAACTCGTCGTCGAGGTGCAGCAGTTCGGCAATCGCCGTACGCCCGCGGTAACCGGTGCCCCGGCAATGGCCGCAGCCCTTGCCGTGGACGAAGTGGTAGTGATCGACCTGTTGCGGATCGAGGCCCGAGAGGCGCAACTCTTCATCGCTCGGGGTGACCGGCACGCTGCAACTGGTGCACACCAGGCGGATCAGGCGCTGGGCCAGTACGGCATTGAGTGCCGACACGAGGCTGTAAGGATCGATTTCCATCTGGGTGAAGCGGCCGATCACGTCGAACACGTTGTTGGCGTGAATGGTGGTGAACACCAGGTGCCCGGTGAGCGCCGATTGCACGGCGATCTGCGCGGTGTCGGGGTCGCGGATTTCACCGACCATGATCTTGTCCGGGTCATGGCGCAGGATCGAGCGCAAACCACGGGCGAAGGTCAGGCCTTTCTTTTCGTTGACCGGGATTTGCAGCACGCCCGGCAGCTGGTACTCCACCGGGTCTTCAATGGTGATGATCTTTTCCACACCGTGGTTGATCTCGGTGATCATCGCGTACAGCGTGGTGGTTTTGCCGCTACCGGTGGGGCCGGTCACCAGCACCATGCCGTAAGGTTCGGCCGCCAGCCGACGCAAGTGGCGCAGGGTTTCGTCCTCGAAGCCCAGGGCTTGCAACTGCACGCCGCAGACCTTGTCGGCCAGGTCCTGTTTGTCGAGGACCCGCAGCACCGCGTCTTCGCCGAAAATGCTCGGCATGATCGACACCCGAAAGTCGATCTGCCGGCCGCTGATGCCGATCTTGAAGCGACCGTCCTGGGGCACGCGTTTTTCGCCGATGTCCAGTTCGGCCATGACCTTGACCCGGGAAATCACTTGCTCGGCGAATTCGCTGCCCTGGATTTTGCTGATGTTGTTCAGCACGCCATCGATCCGGTACTTGATCACCAGACCGCTGCCGGTAGTGCCCAGATGGATATCGCTGGCGTGCATTTTCAGCGCGTCGTAGAGGGTCGAGTTGACCAGTTTGACGACGACGCTGGCGTCCTCGCTGATGCTGGTCAGGGACAGGCTTTGCAGGGTATCGATTTCGACATTGGCGTCAGCCTGGGCGTTGAGCGATTCCACCGCGTGGAAGCTTTCTTCGTGGCGTGCCAGGTAGGCCTTCAGGTCGTCGGCATGCACCAGGTACAGCGGCGCGCCGTGCAGGCAGTCGTCGATCCAGGCCAGGCGTGAAGTATCGAAGGGGTCGGCAAACACACCGATGACCGCATCGTCGTGACGCAGCAGGATGAATTCGCGTTTGAGGCATTGGGCCAGTGTGACCCGGTCGAACACCGGGGAGGCTTTGAACAGGCTGTCGGTGTCGAGCACCGGATAGTGCAGGGTCGCGCCGAGGCACTGGATGAAGGGCATGGGGGCCAGTTCGCACAACACCCCAAGGGCTTCCAGAATACGTTCGCCGGAAGTGGTGGCCCTGGCCCGGGCCTGGGCCAGTTGCTCACTGGAAAATCGAGACGGTACACAGTCCAACGGCGCCGGTTCGACGACAAGGGATAGACGGTCCATGGCATGCTCTCCAACGCCGGGGGCTTTGAGCCCTGTCGACGCGGCAGGCCATTGCGGCGGATGCCGGAACGTCTTGTCGCGCCACTACTCCCCGGTGAGCAATTGTTCGTCGCCTGGTGCCATGGAGGTCGATGAACTTCGTCGACGATCTGCCAGCACCCAACTGCCGTCGTACAACTGCAGCGGGAAACTCTCGGTCCTGCTCTGGCGTCGTTCGACAAAACCTTGCGAATTGCTCATGCCCGCTTTGGCTTCGCGCTCCATCCCCAGAAGGTCGCAGACTGCTCGGGCCAATTCCGCCAATGGAAACGGTTTGAACAGGATATGGCTGACTCCCAGTTGCCGGGCCCGCTCACAGACTTCAGCGGTTGGGTGCCCGGTAATCAGCACAAAATGACACTTCCTGTTCTGGCGGACAGCATCGAGCACCTCAAAGCCTTCCATGTCGGGCAAGCGGTAATCGAACACCATCACATCGGGTGCAAACTGTTCGGCTTCACCGATACCCGCCGCACCGTCATGTGCAATCCGGACGTCGAGCTCTTGCGCCTGAAGGTAATCCTTGAGGTTTTCGGCAAGGAGCTGTTCGTCTTCGACAACCAGTACTTTGTTTAACAAGGTCGACTCCTTGAAACCGCAGGTCCGATGTTCCAGCCCTGGGAGTACGCGCCTTCACTGAGGCTAACGCACACTTCATGCCAGGCTGAGCGCCGGTTTTTTTATCGTTGCACGTCTTTGATTTTCATGAAAAAACCATTTCGTCCAGAAACTCCATCCCCCAAAGACGGGGAAGCACTCGGATGTACCTTGAAGCTATTCCCCACTGTTGGGGGGGAACCTTCAATCATCGTCAACCCGTTCGATTCGATTGCTTGATCGCAGTTGCGCGAGAACCTGTAGACGAGCCTGAGCTTGTTGCTGTCGGGCAAGGTACGCCCTGACCATTTCAAGCCCTTGCACCTCTGAGACATCGGTCGCCTCCAAGTGGTTCTGTAGGTAAATCAAATGCCAGCCCAACGCTGTACGCACCGGTGTACTGACAGTCCCCGGTGCCAGGGCGAAGGCCGCTGTTTCGAATTCAGGCATCATCCGCCCACGAGGAAAATAGCCCAGATCTCCACCTTCACCAGCGGAAGCGTCTTCGGAACCGGCCCGGGCCATACTGGCAAAGTCCTCACCCTGGCTGATTTTCACTTGCATCTCCTCTAAGCGTAGTCGGGCTGCTTCAACTGTGGCGGCATCCGCGCCTTGAGGCACTTTGATCAGGATGTGCCGTGCCTGGATTTGTTCCGGCCGGTTCATCTCGGCGCGATGCTCTTCATAGAACGCACGGACCTGCTTTTCGTCAGGCCCGGCGACCAGGGTGAGGTCGGCAAAGACTTGCTGGGCTGCGAGCTCACGGCGGGTGTACTCGGTGTAACCGACTTCGTCGAAACCGGCCTCTTCCAGGCGCCGGGCGAACACTTCAGCCCCGCCCATGGCCTGCCGGGCCTGATCGATCTGGCTTTGCACCACCGCGTCACTGATCACCACCCTGCGCTTGACGGCTTCCTGCCACAGCAATTCTTTGTCAATCAAGGCCGTCAGTGCCGCCTGACGCAATTGTTTGTAGGCCTTGGGGTTGCGGATGCTGCCCAGCGCCCGGCCCTGGTCCTCCAGGTATTCGGCGAAATAGCGCTCCAGGCGAAACTCGGAAATTTCCTCGCCATTGACCCGCGCGGCGGCCGGGCCATTGCTGCAGAACGCCACGGGAACCCACAGTGTGAGCAGGAGCAACAGAGCCTTGAGCATCATGATCGAGACCTCCAGTCAGGGTGTAGCGGAAATGGGTTTGTAGGGAGCGACCAGATAAAAGCGCTGGCCGGGCAAGTCCACGGTGACGATATGCGCACCGCTCAAGCCCAGGCGGCGGCCAGGACCGAAGCTGATCAGCGGGGTCAGCCCGGTATCGAAGTCATGCAGGCCTTCCAGCGCACTGATGAGTTTCTCGCGGCTGGCGTCGCGCCCGGCCTGTTTCATGCCTTCGCTGAGCAACAACATCGAACTGAACGCGCCGACTTGCAGCATCGCATGCTGACCGCCGAGCCCCTGGCGTTCGCGCAGTTGGGTCAGGGCCAGGCGTCCGGCCAGCGTCCAGTCACTGGGCACGAACGGATAAGCCAGAAACACCCGCTGGGAAAAGTCACTGGGCACCTGCAACAGATCACCCGCCACCTGGTTCGACGCAGCGAACAGATAAGGCACCTGCCCCGCCGCCTGCAAGCGCTCGGCGAGGTGAACGAAACCGCCGCCGCTGCCCAGGTAAAACACCGACCGCGAGCCCAGTGGCAGTTCGTCCTGCGCCGAGTCGTAGGCTTTCAGACTGACCTTTTGCCAGGCTTGATCCTGCAAGTACTGGCCGAGGCTCTGCGCCGCCAGCCGTTGACTGGGCTCGTCCGGATAGAGGATCAGCGTCGGTCCCTCGAGCACCCGCAAATTGCGGGTGGCGTAATCGCCCAGGGCGATCAGTTGCTCGCGCAACCCCGGCAGCGGTTCGAAAATCTGTCGACTGGCCTGCGCTGTACCCAACAATGACAGCGGTCCGATCAGCGGAACGCCGGCCCGTTCCAGGCGCGCGGCCAGGTCCGAGTCCAGTGCCGGTGCCAGTGGCGCGATCAGGGCGAACACCTGTTCCTGCTCGATCAATTGATCCAGCGCCTGTTCGGCACTGGCGCGGTCCGGGCCCGGATCGACGATGGTCAGGCGCAACTGCCGGCCATGAATCCCGCCCGCTTCGTTGATTCGCGCCACGCTGCCCTGGAGCACCGCCGCCACCGTGGCCCCCTCCTCGCTCAACGGTCCCTGGCGTGGCAACAACGTGCCCAGGTGCAGACTGTCGGGGGTCAGGCCGGGGTCGCGGTCCTCGGCCACGCGTTTGAGGTAGGCCGTGAGGTTGCGCTGATCTTTCATCGACAGGACGAAGCGCGGCATCGCCGGGTCGAGCCGATTGTTGCCCGGATCACGCCCTTCCTGGATGGCCCGCGCCAACGTGCCTTCGGTATATGCCGGGTACGCACGGCCATTGATTTGCTGCTGGCCGTAGGTGCTGGTGAGCCGCGACCAGCTGAGATCCGGCGGTCGCACCCCGCCTTCGGGCCGCCCGAGGCCATCGGCGCCGTGGCAGTTAGCGCACGGCAGGCTGGTGGCCGGCAACAGCATGTCCGCCGCCCCGACCCGGGCCATGATCGGCTCGCCACTGTCGGAGACACCCTCGCGATACAGCCGTTTACCGGCGTTTTCACTCGGGCTCAGCGGCAACGCATCAGCAGCGAAATGGAGGCCGCCGAGCAGTAGCAGGCCGAGAACGAGGGAGGTCCTCATGGCGCGGGCTCAACGACCGGCCACGGGCATTGTCAGCAACTGCAAGCGCTGGGCAATGGCGGCGGCCGGGGCGTCGGGACGAATTTTGCTCCAGCGTTTGTTGGCCACGTCACCCACGATCAGTTGGGTTGAATGCTGCTCGGGGGTCGGTACGATCTGGCCGATGCGCCCCAATACAAGGTCCATCTGTGCCTTGTCACCGGTGAGAAAAAGCCAGTGGGGGCCATCGACGCCCTGCTTCAAGGTGTAAGCCTTGAGTACCGCCGGGGTGTCCCGCAGCGGATCACTGGTAAGGGAAATAAAAGTGATGCCGTCAGCCTTGTCGCCCAGCAACTCACGCACTTCCTTGAGCTTGCGGGTGATCAGCGGGCAGGCATCGTTGCAGCTGGTGAAAATCACGTTCAACAGCACCACGCGGTTCTGCAGCGCGTCGCTATAGAAACGCAGGGTCTCACCGTTCTGGTCCTGCAACGGCGTGTCGGTGAACCAGGTTTTCGCATCGCGGGTGCCAGTGCCCGTAACCAAGACGGGCGGTGCGGCAACGGCGGCCGCCGCCGGTGCCGGCTCTTCGTGCCCTTCATGGGCGGACGCCAGCGAACTCAACATGCAAAAGCAAAACGTCAGGGTGATCCAGTCGAGGATTCTCATGGCTGCTGCTCCATGGCGATGGCGGTGTGCTTGGCGTGGGCGTTGCGCTGGCCGCTGAGTTTCTCCACTTCACGGGTCAGCACCGTCGGGTCGGTGAAGCCGTAGTAGCGGGTCCAGTGGCGGCTGTTGCCGTCCCCCACCAGAATCAGTGGCTGATGGCTTTTGAAGTCCCCGCTGAAGGTGCCCAGTCCCTTGAGGGTTTCGTTGATTGACTGCGAACTGCCGGTCAGCCAGCTCCAGCCCGGGCCGTTCTGGAAGTTGCGGGCGTAGTCGTTCAGGCGTTTGGCGTCATCGCGCTGCGGGTCGATGCTGATCGACACCAGTTGCACCTCGCCGCCGACCCGGGCACCCAACTGTTTTTGCACCTTGCCCATGATTGACGACACCACCGGGCACACCGTGGTGCAGCTGGTGTAGATGAAGCTCATGACCACAATCTTGTTGGTCACCAGGTCTTTTTCCAGACGCACCGCTTTGCCGTTCTGGTCCACCAGCGCCACGTCGGCGAACTTGACCTGAGCGCTTTCCGAACGGGCGCTTTTGGCCGGCATTTCGTGACCGGCGTGTTCATCCGCCGAGTGGGCCAGGGCCTGGCCGATACCGGCGGCCAACAGGCAGAACGTCAGCAGTCCACGGTGTGCGAATCGGTTCATGTCGAAACTCCTTGTTAGTGGGCATCGCCGGGCAGGACCCGAACGCTGGCAAAAGTTTTGTCATCGAAACTCGCGCCCAGCGACGCTGCACGTACGTGCAGGTACCAGGCGCCGTTCTGGTCGAGGGTCACCGGGGCTTCATAAACGCCGTCGCCCACTTCCAGCGCGGCGACTTGCTGGACCCGGGACGTCGGGGCCCGGAAGTAGCGCACCTGAACGTCCTTGACCCCGCTGCGCTGGGTCTTCTGCTTGCCCTGAACGATGCGAAAACGCACCACGTAAGGACTGCCGAGGGCGGCCGTGGACGTGTCGAGCATGAATTCCACCTTCGGCACACCCGGGTGCAGAGCGAGGGTTTTATCCGGCTCAACCAAGGCCGTGAAGCAATGGATGATGTTCGGCTGGTTCAGCAGGAAGGCCACGTCGAAACGCCCGGCAGCGGGCAGTTTGATCCGGGCGCTGTACAACCCCGGCTCGACTTCGCGCAGGCTGCGGTCGATGACCATCGCCGCCCGTGCCACTTGCCCGCGATTGGGGTAGCCGGACATCGGCGCGTTCATGCCTTCGGCGTAGAAGTAGGTGGTGTTGTCCACCGGGTTGACCACAAACACCGCGTTGTCATCCCGCGACACCGCCAGGCTCGATGCCAGCGGCAGGTCACCGGCCAGCCGTGGCGCCTGAGGCCCGGCTTCGAAGCCCTGGCTGATGGGCGTGCGGCCTTCACCCAAGGACGCCAGATTGATCATCGTGACCTTGGCCGAGGCCAGTCCGCGAATGTAGGCGTAGGCCTTGGTGAACACCACTTGATAAGGTTCGGCGGACACGTCCAGTTCATGGATCAACGAATCGGTGGCCGCGTCGATCACCGAGGCCTGGTTCTCGAGCGTGTTGAGCACGATGCCGAAACGACCGTCAGCGCTGAAACCCATCGGGCCCAGGCCCTGTTTCATCTTGATCACCCGCCGTACCGCGAGGCTGGCGGTGTCGACCACGGTCACCGTGCCGTCCTTGCCATCGGCGACATACACCGCTTGGGACAACGGCGAGTACGCCACGGACAACGGGTGCGAGCCGGTCTTGAGTTGCTTGCTGATGGTCAGGCTGGCGATGTCGATGAGGCTCACTGTCCCGTCATCGCGGTTGGTGACGAAGGCAAAACGACTGTCCTTGCTGAAGGCGATTTCGTGATGCCCGGCACCGGTGGCCAGGTGTTTGAGCGTCTTGAGGCTGCGCGTGTCGATCACCGTCACCCCGGACTCTTCGGCCGACTTCGCGTTGTTGCCGACCCACAGCAGACGCTCATCCGGTTGTAATGCCAGCCGTACCGGGTTGCTGCCGGCTGCCACCGAGTCGATCAACTTGAATTGCTCGCTGTCGATCACCGCAATCTCATTGGCGGTCGGCATCGAGATGAACACCCGCTTGTTGTCATGGGGCGTGACCCAATCCATCGGCGGCTGCTTGATGTCGATCCGCGCCATGGTGCTGGTGATCCCGCCCACCGACACTGACGGGTCGACCACCGAGACGCTGGCATCGCGGTTCATCACCAGCAGGTAGTAGCTGTTCATATCGAGCAACGGCCGCGCGCCGATGCTCGATTTCAGAAACACCCCGACCCGGGATTTGCAGCTGCGTTCGCGGCCCTGGGCCTGGTCGGCGGCGACGGCTTCCGGATCGAGCCAGGCGCCGGGGGAGACACCCGACAAGGGTTGACCCGAAGCGCTGTCAGTGACCCGAAAGCGCACGTCGGCGAACTCGCCCTCGCGCAGGACTCCGTCCTGCGCCAGCGGCCGCACCTCGAGCGCCACCGACACCCCGTCACGCTCAAGCGTCTGGCCGCTCCAGGTGTCCGGCAGCGCGACCTCGCTCAGCGTGGCCGGGGGCGTCGTGCGCCACACCCCCAGCCAGATCAGCGTCAACCCCACAACCAGCGCGCATCCGGCCACTTTGATGGTCCTGTTCATAATGCTTCTCCCCTTCAGATCTGTGTCTGCCTATCTCTTGCAGGAGCAAGGTTGCCCCTGTGGGAGCGAGCCTGCTCGCGATAGCGTCATTCGCCTCACCACGTAAAACCGAGGTGACTTCATCGCGAGCAGGCTCGCTCCCACAGGGGTGGTGCTATCCACCACCCCATCCCGACGCCTACGGTGCCGGAGCCGGTTCAGGTTCGTTGGTCACCCGCAGCAATCCCCAAAGCCCGGCGGTGTTGCCGTAGGCGGCGTAATCGCGGAACAGATAGTCGCCCGGTATCGCATTGCTGCCCCCGGCGCTCGGGTGCATGAAGCTGAAGTGCGCCGCCGGCAGGATGCTTTCGTGGGCACCGATGTACATCGACATCGGGTTGTAGCCAAACCGCACCGAGCCCACCCCAGGTGTACTCATCGGATAGCCACCGGTATCGCTCTTCTCCGACTGGAACGGGTTGACCGACCAGACGTGACCATCCAGTTGGAAGGTCGAGCCACGACTGCCACCGGTCGGCATCAGAATGTGCGTGCGGAACGGTTGCCCCGGTTTCACATACAGCACCGGCGTTTGCGGATCGCCGCCCACCAGCGCATTGCTGAAGGCCATGTGCGCATTAGGCACGTCGCCGTAACCATGGCCGTCGGCGTGGCCGAACGGCGCATCCGGTGGCAGGCCAAAGCGGTACCACATCGGCTCGGTCTTGTAGTTGATGGCCATGCTCGAGTTGTCCTGCGGATCGGTCGGCACACCGGCCTCAGAGGCAATACCTTCCACCGGACGCCCATTGGCCCAGCGCATGTTCAACGCTTTCTGCCAGACCATCGCAAAATCGCGGTAGGTGGTTTGCCCCGGTGCGGTGACGGTCGCATTCACTTTGCGCGTGTCTTCAACCCAGGTGGCGCCGATCGGCAGGATGCTCATCGCACCGCCAAGGCCTTTTTGCGACTGCTTGATGACGTCCGCCGGGGTGAAATTCAACCCGCCGAACTCCACCGCCGTGGCGTTGATGTTGTCGACACTGCGGCCCAGTTGCGTGACCGGCTTGCCTTCCCGCTCCAGGTGCCCGGCGTAGTACTGATAGGTACGCGTCGGGTACGCGCCAACATTGCCGACACGCGGTGGCACGGTCTGGGTCGGGTTGGTGCCGACGTTGGTCCCGTCGGATTTGGTGATGTCGTACGCCAGCAGTTGGGCGTGCAGGCCCACCGTGCTGGATGGCCGCATCAGGTTATTGCTGAAGGTGGTCGAGCCCTCGCCATCATTACGGTCACGCTTGACCATGCCCATCACCGAGGCTGTCTGGGTCAGGTCCGGCATCACGCTGGGCAGGCGGTTTTCCAGGGTTATGTTGATGCAGTCACCCGCCGCTGCGCGCAGCACCAACGGTTCGACAGGCACACCCGGTTTGATCTTGCCGGTGATCGGATCGAGATCTGCCTTGCGCACATAGAGGATCGCGGTAGGGTCATGCAATGGCCCGCTTTGCCCGCCGATGGTGAAGGTCCCCTCCACGGGGTCGCTCACCGTGACCTGAGGAATGCTCACTGCCCGCGAGTTGTACACCAGGGTGCCGCCCGCCGGATTCAATGGCCCGCCGACATGCTGCCCCATCCCCGCCGGATCACCGATGGACAGGTTTAACGGATTGCGAAGGATGTCATTGGCCAGCGCCGCGACCACTTCATAGTTGCGTTGTGGCGTCGGCCGGGTGCCGATGCCATTGGGGTTGGCGCCGTACCGTGGGCAGATGCCATCGAACGCCACGGTGTTGCGCATACCGGCCGGTTTTGCGTTGTTCGGTAGCGCAAACAGATCACTGCGCTGGGCCGTGTAGTTGCGCATCACACCCCAGATCCCGCTCCAGTAACCTTCCAGGGAAGCGTCCATCGAGTACAGGTAATCCCCGGTGGTCGCGGCAGAGCTGGAGACCATCGACACTGGCGCATTGAAGCCCATCTGCTCGGAGATCCCGATCATTTGCGACGAGCGCCAGCCGGAGTTTGAGCTGTTGCCGTAACCGGAACCGCTTTGCAGCCATTTCACGCCGTGCAGGGTCACGTTGTGCTCTTCTTCATGACCACCGGCATGCACCCGCAATCGCACGTTGTCACCGGTATAGGTGCGCAACATCGGGGTGAACGGGTCGCCCGGTTCTGCACCGCCACGGTTGATGTGTGGCGGGAACAGCGTGGTGCCGCCGGTTGGGCCGATAGCCGCGGTCACCAGATTCGGCGCCAGGTTCATCGCCGGGATGGCTCGGTCAGTACGGCTTTGCATGGCGTACGCCAGGTCGCCGCCGAGGCCGTCGGCCTGCATGCCGCGCTTGCCGTCCGGGCCGACCTTGTTCGGGTCGTACACCCGCAGGGCCAGCGGTTCGTTGCGGTAATTGACCACGAACATGCCGGGGTCATCGACCGAGATGGCTTGTGGGCATGGCCGGCTTGGGCAACCGGGCATCAGGCCACCGCGGGCTTCGACCACCTGTTCAAGCAGGGTCTCGGCTTCTTTGCGCACCGGAGGGTTGATCGCGTAGCGGAAGCTGTCAGCCGTGGCCGGGAAGGCTTGCGGATTGGGCACGCCGTTGGGGCCAGCGCCCACGTACACGCCGGCTTCATAGGCGTGCTGGAAGTCGCTGTATTCGAGGAAGAACTCACGGAAGCTGTCGTTCTTGCCGTCACCGTCCAGGTCACCGGTGGACACCACCGCTTGCCACGAAGTTGGCCCACCGTCCTGCCGCGCGCCGCTGTACAACGGCTCGCCGGTTTCAGCGTGGAACCAGGTCGAACCGGCCGGTTCTGCCAACACGGTGGCGTACAGACCGATCTGTTGGTGAGTCGATGGGCCTAAGTGGTCGTGGGTGAAAATGGTCCCCAGGCCACGGTCGATGCCTTTGGCGTTCACCACCGGATCGACAAACCAGCGCTGCATTGCCGTGCGCGCCCCGACCCAGTCGGCCCGGCCAAATTGACCGAAGTACGGGTGATTTTTGGCTTTCGGACAGGCTGGCGTGCCGTCACGCGAGTCGGTGCCTTGGCACTGGTTGAACTCGCGAATGGCATGGATACGTTCTTGCACCGCTCCGGGGGAAAGCACGCCATCTTCGTAGTTCCAGCCGTTGGCCGAACCGTCGGCAGACACCAGGTCCCATTTAGGCAGGTGAATGTGCTGGCCGATCACGTCGGTCGGCGTGCGCACCTGATAGTCGTCCATCTCATAGGTGGCTGGTACCAGATTGGTTTGCTGGTACTGCACGCAATCGAAGGTGTTCATGCGCATCACCAAAGGCTCTGGCGGACGCTGCTTGTTGATCACCGGCCAGGCGTCTTCCCACAACGCGAGAATGCGCGCTTGCGGGAAGTGGTAACCGACCTTGTTGTAGACCGCATCGAACTGGATGTTCGCCGCTTTGTAGACGCGAGGACGGTCGGCGGTGAAGGTCGAGGAACCGGTGTAGGACATGCCGTCGATCCGTTCGCCACTGGCAAATTCGCCGGTGCCGGCGCTGCTGGTCAGGCGTTTTTGCCGATCGTCCATGCACGGTTCGTAATACGGTGCGCCCGCGATCGGCAAAGCGCCGTTGGTGCGGAAGTTGCGCGCGACGATTTGATTACCGGGCAGCACGGCGAAGCTTGGGTGGTCTTTTTTGGCGTGGAACGCCATGGCCGCCTGTTCGACTTCGGTGCCCTCTTCCGGCATGTAAATCGGCTTGGCCCGGGTCACTTCCTTGGAGAAATCCAGGGACGTGGTAATGGTGCGCGCCTGGCCACCGGCGGAGAAACCGTCCAGAGAGTGGCGCCCCAGACCGCCGTCCCAACCACCGGACTGAGCCGGGTCGAGATTGGCCCACAAGGCGTTGCCACTGGTTTTCAAGGACTGCGCCTTGGCAGGGTCGAGCATGTCCAGCGGTGGAGTCGGTGGACGCTGGCCAACCGAGCTTTCCATGCCGCCGATCCAGAATGGATAGCCAGGGTTTTTCAGGCTGCCGTCGGCATTGCGGTTGGCTTCACTGCGATCCACCAGGGCCAGGGAACCAATGGCTTGAGCGCCACCGCTACCACCGTGATGTTCGCCGTCGTCTTCACCTTCCTCATCGCCATCGGCCACCAGGGTTTCGCCGATTCTCGGCACGACCGCGACTTTGCCCGGCATCGGCGCCATGGCTTTGCCTGGCAGCGGCACGACGGCTGGAATCGGTGTACCGGCAACGATCTCGCCATCGGGCAAGGCCCTGGCGCCAGCCGCCGGTTTGCCGCTGCGCAGTGCATAAGGTTCGCTGTGATAACCGTCGGCGCCCTGCTGGGACACCTCAAGTTTGGTGCCTTCTTCGAATACGTCATGCACCCGCCACATGCTCCACATGCCTTGGGCAAAGTGCGGATAGAAGTGGCAGTGATAGATCGCATCGCCGGCTACGCGGTTGCGGTTGCCCGAACCACCGTTGGCGATTTCGTAGGTGTAGCCGGCGCCAGGACCGATGCCTTGGGCGTCCACATAGTCGGAGTTGTCGTCGTTGGGGTTGAACAACCACTGGTGCCCGTGCAGGTGGAAGATGTGCTGCTCGTGGCCGTTGTGGGTGTTGCGGAATTTGATGAAGTCACCGATGTAGCTGTGGTTGACGTTGGACGGCTCGGACGGGTACAGCGCCATGGTCGCCTTGACTCCGATCTGATCGGCGCGGGGGACTTGACCGGGAAGAATGCCTTCCAGACCGGCGTTGGCCGGTACATCCACCAACATCGCCACGTCGCCGACGGTGTGCGAACTGAGGAAGAATTCTTCATAAGCGCAGGACAGGCAGTCGTGCATCGGCCCGACGCCCAAACGGTTGGCGACCACTTCCGCCCCCATGCCGCCGGAGCCGTAGTTGATCATGAACGAGTCGCGGGTCGGCTCCAGCACGTGGGCCATGACCGGGTCTGCAAAGTAGGCGGGGAACGCCTGGGTCGCGGCGGTTTCATCCTGGAACTGCGAGGCGAAATCGCGGAACGGTTCCAGACGGTTCGGGATCGCCGGGTTGCGTTTGCCGACGGCTTCCAGCGGATAGGTCGACGGCGGGAAGCTGCCGTCGGCGTTGCTGCCCATCACGATCGCGTCGGTCTCGCTGGAAATGATTTCATTGCCGTCGACCATGTTGATGATCGGCGTGCCGGCCTTGCCTTCACGGATCCACGGTTCGCGTTGTGGATAGCGCGCCTGGTAATCAACGATTGGTTGTCCGGCCGGGGTGCGGCCGACACTGGCCAGGCGCATCTCTTCTTCGGTCACGGTGTTGCGATAGGTGCGGCCGCCTTTGGGCACGACCACCACCTGGCCGAACAGTCCGTTGGCGACGTTGCCCGCATCCCCTTCACCGCCGAATGTCGCGCCACGGCTGCTGGCGGCAAACGCCCCTTCGCGCTCGGCATACAGCGTGTAGGAACGGGTAGCGCCGGGAGGAATCAAGGTATTGGCGTTACGCCCGGTATAGGACGCAATGTCGTCGATGCTGTTGACCGCTTGCATGCCGTTGACCTGGAAGCCGACGTGGCGGTCAGCGACCTGCTCATCGACCTTGAATTGGTCTACGTTGCCGATTTCTACTTCACCTTCAATACCACCCACCGCCCCGCTTTCGTGGCTGCCGGGGTTGGCCTGGTAGGCGAGCAGGTTCTGCAGGTTGATGGTCAGGCAATCACCGGCAGCGACGCGCAGCACCAACGGACGCGGACGCTTGTCGGGCCGCAGCGACACCTTGCCCGGCACCGCCGCCCCGCCCTGGGCCAGGGACATCTCGTGATCATCGATCACATCGCGGCGCAAGGCGAACATCATGCCGTTGACGTTCTGCGCGCCGAGGCGGTTGAACATCAGCGGCTGATCCAGCGCCACGACGTTAGCCACCAGATTGCGCTCGCAACGCACGGCTGCCTCGGCCAGCTCGATGCCAAACATCGAGGCCACCAACAACAGCATTTTAAAAAAGGACGGAGTGTTGGGTATGCCGGTCATGATCACGGGCCTCGCTGTGGGTGCTCACAGGGAATACTTCTCGACTAATCCCTTTGAGCAAACCGCATGCCATAAATAATTTAGTTATTTTTCAATCAGTTAAATGAACGACTTAATAACTCGGGGGATATTCCCCACTTATTCCCCACTTTTCGGCCGGGGCCACCATCCCCCACTATTGGGGGAACGTGCCCCACGGTTGCCGATCACAACGGCGCATCCACGGCCAGGCCCTGCAAGCGTCGGTATTGGCGCAAGACACTGGGCACGTAACGCTGGGTTTCGGCGAACGGCGGGATCACCCCGCCACGGCTGAGCACCGCTTGCGGCCCGGCGTTGTAGGCCGCCACGGCGAGGCTGATGTCGTTATCGAACAGAGTCATCAGGCGCTTGAGGTATTTGGCGCCACCCTGAATGTTGGCTTTCGGGTCGTAGACATTCTTCACCCCCATCTCCCGGGCGGTGTCTGGCATCAATTGCATCAACCCACCAGCCCCTTTGGGTGACCGCGCACGGGAGTCATACGCAGACTCGGCCTGGATCACCGCATGCAACAGCGCTGCCGGTAGTTCATTGGCCGTGGCCGCCGCCGAAACCAGCTCGGCATAAGGCTGTAGGGCAATCATCTGCGGTTGTTGATCCATGCTGACCCGGGCGGATTCTGACTCGTGAATCACCCGTTCATAGGTGCGGCCGGGACGGTGGACATTGGACAGAACGTAGCTGCCCTTGGCGTCCACGGAAACGAACACATCGGCCTGTACGACGCCGGTCAACACGAGCAGACCGAGCAGTCCTGTGGTGAGTGTTTTCATTTTTTGCCTCCCCTGCCCGGCCCCGAAAAATGGGGCTAATGCCCCAATGGCCGGTAGTAAACCAGCCATACGCAAGCACTGTGCCGGATGCGCGAAGGCCCGTAATTCAGGGGTTGCAGAAGATTGTCCGGGCATGAGCATGGCAATTGCATAAGCCTTCACGGCGACCCTTCTGCCGACTGTGTGAGGTCATCATGAATCAGCGTTTGCGTTCCGCCCCGCGTGCTCAAAGCGGGTTCACCCTGCTCGAACTGTTGGTGGTGCTGGTGGTGCTGGGGCTGTTGGCCGGCATCGTCGCGCCGAAGTATTTCGCCCAACTGGGCCGCTCCGAAGTGAAGGTGGCCAAGGCGCAAATAGAAGGCCTGGGCAAAGCATTGGATCTGTACCGTCTGGAGGTCGGTCATTACCCCTCGACCGAACAGGGTTTGCAGGCGCTGGTCACCGCGCCCAGCGATGAAACCAAATGGACCGGCCCTTACTTGCAGAAAAAATTGCCGCAGGATCCGTGGGGCCGTAACTACACCTATCGCTACCCCGGCGAAAACGGCGAATACGACTTGCTGTCCATGGGCAAGGACGGTCAACCCGGCGGCGAAGGCGAAAACGCCGAAGTCACCAGCTGGCAGTGACGGGAGTAGCAACCATGCGTTTTCATCTCAAAGCCGTTGGCAAGGCCGGTGTAGTCTCGATGACCGTCGAGGCGCTCGGCCACAGCGAAGCCCGTCGCATTGTCGAAGACCAGGGCTATCGGGTCGTCAGCCTGTACGCCGAGCGTCACTGGCGTGCGCTGCGCGTCAGGCAGCGCGAAACCTTCAACCTGGTGCTGTTCAGCCAGGAACTGACCACGTTGCTCAATGCGGGCCTGCCGCTGATCGATGCGCTGGAAAGCCTGGCGGAAAAGGAGAACGCGCCCCAGGCCCGCAAGACCTTGAGCGAACTGGTGCGCCTGCTTTATGAAGGCAAGTCCTTCTCCCAGGCACTGGGCCAGTTATCAGCAGTTTTCCCTCCGCTCTACGTAGCACTGGTGCAGTCCAGCGAGAAGACCGGCGCCGTGGGCGATGCCCTGGGGCGCTATGTCAGCTATCGCCAGCGCATGGACGAGGTTCGGCAAAAAATCGTCAGCGCTTCGATCTACCCGATGCTGTTGCTGGTGGTGGGCGGTGGCGTGGTGTTGTTTCTGATGGGCTACGTGGTGCCGCGCTTCAGCCTGGTGTTCGAAGGGCTGGGCTCGAACCTGCCGTGGCTGTCGCAGATTCTGATGAGCAGCGGGATGTTCCTGCACGCCCATCAGGGCGAATTCTTCGGCGCATTGCTGGCGAACATCGTCGCCCTCACCTTCCTCCAGCGCCAACCGGCCTTTCGTCGAGGCCTGGACCGCGTGATCGAAAAACTCCCGGCGGTCCATCAACGCATCTTCATGTACGAACTGGCTCGCTTCTACCGCTCGCTGGGGATTCTGCTGCAAGGCGGTATTCCCCTCGTCACCGCCATGGGCATGGTTCGCGGCCTGCTCACCGTCGCCTCCCGCGCGCGCCTGGACGAGGCCTGCGAACGGGTACGCGAGGGTCAGTCGCTGTCGACCTCCCTGGAACTCAATCATCTGGTGACACCGGTATCGCTGCGCTTGCTACGCGCTGGCGAGCAGTCCGGCAACCTCGGGCAAATGATGGAGCGCAGCGCCGACTTCTACGACGAAGAAATCAGCCGCTGGATCGAATGGTTCGTGCGGCTGTTCGAACCCTTGCTCATGACCTTCATCGGCCTGCTGATCGGGGTGATCGTGATCCTGATGTACATCCCGATTTTCGAACTGGCCTCGAGTATTCACTGACCCCTGGAACAGGGTCGAGCGGTACGTTGCATTATTCATCGACTTACAAATGAATAAATCACTGCATGGAAGTGTTTATCAACTGAATCAAGCAGCACGTTGCATTGTTCATCAACGTTCCAACCCGAATTAAAAGACGGAGAACGACATGCACATCAACAAGCTTTTATTGGCAGTAGCGATTGGCGCAGTTCTGTCGGCGTCTACCGTATTGATACCGGACAGCCTGTCCGGTGTATCGAGCGCACAGGCCAAGGATGGCGGGAGTGGCGGTGGTGGTGGCGGATCAGGCGGCGGTGGCGGTGGTCATGGTGGAGGAGGCGGTGGCGGTGGCTCTGGCGGTGGTGGCTCTGGTGGCGGTGGCGGCGGCTCTGGTGGTGGCGGCGGTGGCGGCGGCAATAGCGGCGGTCACGGTGGAAGCGGCAGTGGCGGCAATAGCGGCAGCGGTCACAGTGGCAGCGACCATGGCTCGGGCCATTCCGGCAACTCGGCCTCATCCTCCTCCGGACGCAGCGGCACTCATGCCGAAGCGGGAGATGACCACGGTGTGCATAGTTCCGGTGAAGTGGGCGATGACCACGGCGTACATGTCGGCGGCGAACTGGGTGACGACCACGGCGTACATGTCGGCGGTGAACCGGGTGACGACCATGGTGTGCATGTTGGTGGCGAGCCAGGCGATGACAAAAGGAGCTGACAAATACTGAACCCCCAAAACTCCACAAATCCCCTGTGGGAGCGAGCCTGCTCGCGATAGCAATCTGTCATTCAACATGATGTCCGTCTGACACTCCGCCATCGCGAGCAGGCTCGCTCCCACAGTGGAAGTGGTGAGCCTTACAACCCACCCTCAGCCTGATCCAGCCGTTCACGCAAAAACTCGATCAACGCCTGCACCGGTCGCGATGCTTGGCGGTGCTGCGGATAGACCGCCGACAACGTCAGCGGCGGCGGACGAAACTCATCCAGCACCGGCACCAGCCTGCCGTCCTTCAACGCCGAACCCACAATGAAGGTCGGCAAGTAAGTAATCCCCATACCGGCAATCGCCGCGTCCCTGAGCAGTTCACCATTGTTCACCCGCATCCGCCCGGTGACATTGACCACCAACGGCTTGCCCTGCCCTTCAAAACGCCATTGCACCTGACGACCGTGGCCGTAAGGCAGGCAGTCATGGCTGTGCAAGTCTTCGGGTTTGAGCGGCGTACCGCGCTCGGCCAGGTATGCCGGGCTGGCGCAGTACATCCGCTGGATGGAGGCGATGCGTCGGGCGATCAGCGTCGAGTCCTCCAGAATGCCGATGCGCAGCGCCAGGTCATAACCCTCACTGAGCAAATCCACCGGCCGATCACTGAGGTCGACCTCCACCGTGACATCGCGATAACGCTGCAAAAACACCGGCAGCAAACAGCCCAAATGCGCCACCGCAAACGACAATGGCGCGCTGATGCGAATAGTGCCGCGGGGCTCAGTGGTCTGGCCGGCGATGCCCTGCTCGACTTGCTCGACTTCACCCAGCAGACGCAAGGCTGACTCGTAATAACTCTGCCCCAGTGGCGTCACGTCCAGCCGCCGCGTGGAGCGATTGAGCAACCGCACACCCAGACGCTCTTCGAGCTGCATCAAGCGCCGGCTGACGAACTGCTTGGACAGGCCCAATTGATCGGCCGCCGCGGTGAAGCTGCCGGAATCCATGACCTGGCAAAAAATACGCATATCTTCGAACGGGTTCATTGTCACGCCTTGGTTGACAGTCAAACATTTTATAGCCGCTTTTTCCTTTTCAGACACCTTATTAATCTGTGTCCACGGTGTTGCTGAGGCCTGAACCACAGTGCTGGCAGCAACCTGAACCTTAGGTAATCAACGTCTAATTAAAAAGGATTTATCCCATGAACATCGTCAAAAAATCCCTGACCGCTTCCCTCCTCGCCCTCGCCGTCGGCAACGCCTTTGCCGCTGGCAGCCCGGGTGTCGAACACAACACGCAAGCCTTCCTCGACGCGCTCGCTGCCGGCGGTGGCAAGCCGCTTGAGCAACTGAGCCCTGCAGATGCCCGTGCGGTACTGACCGGCGCGCAAAATTCGGTGAAGGTTGATCTGTCGGGTGTGGACGTCAGCGACCGTGCGATCAAAGTCGATGGGCAAACCATCAACTTGAAAATCGTGCGGCCAGTTAAGGTCAAAGGTGAATTGCCGGTGTTTATGTTCTTCCACGGTGGTGGCTGGGTGTTGGGCGATTACCCGACTCACCAGCGTCTGATCCACGACCTGGTGGTCGGCTCCGGTGCTGTCGCGGTGTATGTCGATTACACGCCGTCGCCGGAAGCGCACTACCCGACCGCGATCAACCAGGCCTACGCCGCGACCCGTTGGGTGGCCGAGCATGGCAAGGACATCGGCGTCGATGGCAAACGCCTGGCCGTGGCCGGCAACAGCGTCGGCGGCAACATGGCGGCGGTCGTGGCCTTGATCGCCAAGGAACAGAAAACTCCGGCGCTGCGCTTCCAGCTGTTGATGTGGCCAGTGACCAACGCACAGTTCGACACCGGGTCGTACCAGCAATTTGCTGAAGGCCACTTCCTGACCAAGGGCATGATGAACTGGTTCTGGGACAGCTACACCACCGACAAAGCCGAACGTATGCAGATCCATGCCTCGCCGTTGCAAGCCAGCGCCGAACAGCTCAAAGGCTTGCCCGCGGCCCTGGTACAAACCGCCGAGTTCGACGTGTTGCGTGACGAAGGCGAAGCCTATGCCCGCCACCTCGACGCGGCCGGTGTCCCGGTCACGGCCGTGCGCTACAACGGCATGATTCACGACTTCGGCCTGCTCAATCCGCTGAGCCAGATTCCGCAAGTGAAAGCGGCGGTTCGCCAGGCGGCACTGGAACTCAAGACGCATCTGAATTGAGTTCCCTCGCCTCGCCACACAGCAATGTGGGCGAGGCGGCTACGCGAATCGAAAGCAATCTTTAGCCGGAGTGTCCCCATGTCCTTTTTCCTTGCCCATCTGCTGTCGTGGAGTGCCCTGCTGCTGTTGATCGACGCAGTGCTCTGGCACCTCGCGCCGTTCAAGCATCGCATCTCGCGGGTCGGTGTGCGCCTGACGCTGTTCATCATGTTCAGCGCACTCGTGATCAATGCCGGCGTGAGCCCGTTACAGGCGCCGCTGTTCGCCGAGGATCGCGTAGCGCAATCGGGCGCCACGGCACTGGGGATTCTCTGGTGGCTGTACGCCGCACGGGTGCTCACCGAAGTCATCGGTCTGGTACTGATGCGCCGCATCGGTCACAGCGGTCGGTTGCTGCAGGATGTCATCGGCGCACTGGTGTTTCTGATCGCCATCGTCGCGGCGGCCGGTTATGTACTGGAGCTGCCGGTGAAAGGTTTGCTGGCGACTTCCGGCGTCGTGGCAATCGTCGTTGGCCTGGCGTTGCAAAGTACCTTGAGCGACGTGTTTTCCGGGATCGTGCTCAACACCACCAAGCCGTATCAGGTGGATGACTGGATCATGATCGACGGCGTCGAGGGCAAAGTGCTCGACATCGACTGGCGCGCTACCCACCTGCTGACCAGTGCCGGCAGTACCGCGGTGGTGCCGAACTCGGTGGCGGCCAAGGCAAAAATCGTCAACCTCAGTCGGCCAAACAACATGCACGGCGTGTCAATCAGCATTCAGGTGCCTAACCACATTCGCCCGCGTCGGGTGCTGGATGCACTGGACCGCACGCTTCAGGGCAGCAGCAGTTTGCTGCTCAACCCGGCACCGAAAGCAGTGCTGAAAGCGTCTGGCGAAACCATGTCCGAATACGTAGCCAGCGGGTTTATCGCCGAGCTGGGTAAAAAAAGCGAAGTGCGCAATCAACTGTTCGACCTGGTGCATCGGCACCTCGAAGCGGCGGGTATTTCCCGGCAGCTCGATGGCGTGATTGAACCAACGACCCGCGCACGGGCGTTGCTGGATGAAGTAAAAATCTTCCGTTCCTTGAGCGAAGATGAGCGTGATCAAATCGCCCAGTCGATGGTCCCGCAGCAGTACGCGGCAGGTCAGGTGGTGCTGGAATTGGGCGACGTGCCGGACAGCTTGATGGTGATCGCCACCGGGGTGGTCAGCGCCACCGTACCCAATGGCACAGGGCAAACCGAAGCCGGGCGTATGGGGCCGAGTGAAGTCATGGGCGAGCAAAGCATTCTCACCGATACACCCTCGCAGGCGACCTTCACCACCTTGACCTCGTGCATCATTTACCGGATCGACAAATCCCTGACCCGTGATTGCATGGAGCAACGCGTCGAAGTGGGTCAGGCGTTGAACAAGCTGCAAGCGGTCAGGCAGCAGAACAGTCGGTTGGCGTTGATGACCACACCGGTGCCGATCAGGAAAAGCGGATTCCTGAGTTGGCTGCAGAAACGCCAACCGGTGTAACGGGGCACACGGTCCAGCTAGCAAAAAGCTCATTCACCAGCCAAAAAAATGCCCGCACATTCGCGGGCATTTTTCTGTGTGATTGCAAACTTACTTCGAAGTCAGCACCGAGTAGCTGTTCATCAAATTGCGGTAGTTCGGAATGCGCGGCGACAGCAGGTTCGCCAGGCCTTCCATATCGTTGCGCCAGTCGCCCTGCAGCTCGCAGGCCACCGAGAACCAGTTCACCAGTTGAGCACCGGCCGCCGCCATGCGCGCCCAGGCCGCTTGTTGCACGGTTTCGTTGAAGGTACCCGAAGCGTCGGTCACGACGAACACTTCAAACCCTTCAGCCAGCGCCGACAGCGTCGGGAACGTCACGCAAACGTCGGTGACGACACCGGCGATGATCAGTTGCTTGCGGCCAGTGGCTTTAACGGCCTTGACGAAATCTTCGTTGTCCCAGGCGTTGATCTGGCCTGGACGCGGGATGTACGGCGCGTCCGGGAACTGCTCTTTCAACTCGGGAACCATCGGGCCGTTCGGGCCGTTTTCGAAGCTGGTGGTCAGGATGGTCGGCAGTTTGAAGAACTTGGCCACATCGCCCAGGGCCAGTACGTTGTTCTTGAATTCGTTCGGCGAGAAATCCTGAACCAGCGAGATCAGGCCCGTCTGGTGGTCGACCAACAGGACAACGGCGTCATCTTTGTTCAGGCGTTTGTACGGAACGTTGCTCATGTGAAACTCCTCGGTGGATGGGTGTTACATGCGGCGCCGACGTGCAGGGCCGGCGCTTTTTTGTGATCGTCAGAACGCGAAGCACGAGCAGCCAAACGCGCCCCAGAAACCCGCGAAATCGCTGACCGGCGCATTCGACAAGCGCGCCTTTTCATGGCTATGGGAATGCACGCCGCACGGCCCGCTGCAATGGTGAACCTGCGCTTGCATCGGTGAAGTAGGACGCCAGTGCCCCGGCACTTTCACCACCGGCGACCAGTCCGGCAACACCGGTACGCTGGCCGGCCCAAGTTTTTCGAAGTCACCGGCGGCGTACACAACCTTGCCGCCGACCACGGTCAACACCGACTCGATCCACTTGATCGCTTCTTCGTCGACGCTGAAAAAATCCGCGCTCAAGGCCGCGACGTCAGCCAGTTGGCCGACCTTGATCATGCCTTTCTTGCCCTGCTCGGAAGAGAACCAGGCGCTACCGTGGGTGAACAGCTCCAGTGCGGTTTGACGAGACAAGCCCTCGGCATGCAGTTCCAGGCCACCGACTGTGCGGCCGCTGACCATCCAGTACAGCGAAGTCCAGGGGTTGTAGCTGGACACTCGCGTGGCATCGGTGCCAGCGCCAACCGGTACACCTTCGGCCAGCATGCGTTTGATCGGCGGGGTCGCTTCGGCGGCTTTGGCGCCGTAACGCTCGACGAAATATTCGCCTTGAAACGCCATGCGATCCTGAATCGCGATACCGCCACCCAGCGCCCTCACCCGCTCAATGTTCTGCGGTGTAATGGTTTCGGCGTGGTCGAAAAACCATGGCAAACCGTTGAACGGAATGTCGCGGTTAACCTTCTCGAACACGTCGAGCATGCGGCTGATGGATTCGTTGTACGTGGCGTGCAAACGGAACGGCCAGCGCTGCTCGACCAAGTGGCGCACCACCGGCTCCAGCTCGTCTTCCATGGTTTGCGGCAGGTCCGGACGCGGCTCGAGGAAGTCCTCGAAATCCGCCGCCGAGAACACCAGCATTTCCCCGGCGCCGTTGTGCCGCAGATAGTCGTCACCCTGATGCAGGGTCACGCTGCTGGTCCAGTTCTTGAAGTCGGTCAGTTCTTCTTTCGGCTTCTGGGTGAACAGGTTGTAGGCGATGCGAACGGTCAACTGCTGGTCCTTGGCCAACTGCTCGATCACCTGATAATCGTCCGGATAATTCTGGAAACCGCCGCCGGCATCGATGGCACTGGTCAGGCCGAGACGGTTGAGCTCGCGCATGAATTGGCGGGTCGAGTTGACCTGATATTCCAGCGGCAACTTCGGCCCCTTCGCCAGCGTCGAGTACAGAATCATCGCGTTGGGCCGTGCGACCAGCATGCCGGTCGGTTCACCGTTGGCATCGCGCACAATCTCGCCACCCGGCGGGTTCGGCGTGTTGCGGGTGTAACCGGCCACGCGCAACGCGGCACGGTTGAGCAAAGCGCGGTCGTACAAATGCAGGACAAATACCGGCGTATCCGGCGCGGCCTGATTGAGTTCTTCGAGGGTCGGCATGCGCTTTTCAGCGAACTGGAATTCGTTCCAGCCACCGACCACGCGCACCCATTGCGGCGTCGGCGTGCGGTCGGCCTGATCCTTGAGCATGCGCAGGGCATCGGCCAGCGACGGCACCCCTTCCCAGCGCAGTTCGAGGTTGTAGTTCAAACCGCCACGGATCAGGTGCAAGTGCGAGTCGTTGAGGCCGGGAATGACGCAGCGACCCTTGAGATCGATGACCTGCGTACCCGAACCGCGCAGGGCCATGGCTTCGGCGTCGGTGCCGACCGCGACGAAGCGACCATTGCTGATCGCTACGGCGCTGGCGCGTGGGTTTTCACGGTCAACCGTATGAAATTGACCATTGAACAAAATCAGATCGGCGTTCATCACGTTTCCTTGGGCTGAGTGGAAGAGGACAGCCAGGGGGCGAACAAGCGCGTCGCCATCGGCATGAACAGGTACACCACCGAAACGACGATGGTTAGCGTGATCAGGAACGTCGCGACCACGTAATTGGACAGGAAGGTATTGAGCTGCAGCAGCGGGCCCCAGATCAGCGGCACCAGCAAGGTGTGCGGCAAAATCACCAACAACGTCACCACGGCCTGCTTCCAGCGCGGCGGTGGCGGCGAAGCCGCGTCGGCTTGCGGCGCGAACCAGAATTCGTTGACCGGATTGACCTCGGTCTGGTCGCCGTCAGCGAGCATCGGTGTGGCTTCGTTGACCAGTTCCAGCCGTTGCGGTGAATCGAGCCAGCGCTGCATCGATTCGGTGGAGCAAAAGCGCAGCACGCAGGTGTACAGGTCAAGGCCGGCGCTCTTGCCGCGAATCACATCAACGCCCAAGTGCCCTTCCTGCTGCCCGGCAATGCTGACAATGTTGCGCAACCAGGCTTCATAGGGCGCTTCAAACCCCGCCTTGATCCTGTGCTTGATGACCAGGGTCACGACTTCCTCGAAACGATTGGATTCAGGCATAACGCAAAGCTCCAGGGAAACGGACATTGAGCGCCAGCCGTCCCGGCCCGGCGATAAGAAGGCTGGTGAACAGAATCAACAGCAGCCAACCGAACTGCCCTTCATCAAGACTCCATTGCGGATGCACCACCAGCAGCGCGATCAACAACACCGCCAAAATCGGCAGGCACGCCAGACGCACCAGCACCCCGGCGATGATCAGCAGCGGACACAACACCTCGGCAAAAATCGCCAGCATCAGCGTGACATTCGCGCCCAAGTGAAACGGGTCTTCGATGACTTGCAGTTGAGCGTTGTAGTTAAGCAGTTTCGGCAAACCATGCACCCACAGCAGAAACAAACCACCGCTGACCCGCAAAAAAAACAGCCCGACATCCTGGGCTCGTTCATCCCATCGCGAAGCATTCATGGGCTACCTGCACTAATGAAAAACCACCGGCAGCGATGTGCCGGAACGTCATTCGATAGTGCCGGTGTGGGGAAGGGAAAAATTGGATGTACGTGCTCTTTTTGTGGATGAGCCCAGCGGTACGATCCACCGCAGATCCCTTGTGGGAGCGAGCCTGCTCGCGAAGGCGATGTGTCATTGAGCATTGATATTGCCTGACCCACCGCTATCGCGAGCAGGCTCGCTCCCACAGGGAATCGGCGCACGTCTTTCGCCCCTCACCACTCAACAGGCCGAGCGTTAGCTCGCCTGCAGCACTTGATCTTGATCCACCCGCCCCGTCGGGAGGCTGAGTGGAGGTGTTCATCTGGGGGGCAGGCGCGTAGCGCCGTTCGACGAAGTCGAACACATCGAGAGGAGGTTGAAGCGAAGCCAACCGGAGGCGATGCCCCCAGATGAATGCCGGAGCGAGGGTACGCCGAGCCCAGGCGAGGGGCCGGACGCTGGGGCGAGACCTTTGCTTCCTTTGGGGCGTTTGCCAAAGGGAGTCGCCGTAAGGGCGAAACCATAAGCGGCCTTTACCGCAGGAATGGATATGTACACCTGAAAGAGATGGGTCGGCTACCAGGCCGCCACGGTCAAGCCGAAATCGGCAAAGGCTTCGACATGAACTCACTGATCCGCGACCGCAACCACCGTTCCGCCGGATCATTGTCATGCACCCCGCTCCAGGCCATCGAAAGCTGCGCCGCTTCAATCGGAAACGGCGGGTCTTCGGCCCGCAACGCACAACCCTCGACCAACGCACACGCGGCATAATCCGGCACGGTGGCGATCATCTCGGTCCCGGCCAGCAATGCCCGCAACCCACTGAACTGCGGAACGCCCAACACCACCCGCCGACTTCGTCCGATCTTCGCGAGATCAAGATCAATATTGCCGCTCAAATCCCCCGAAAACGACACCATCGCATGCGGTCGTTCACAGTATTCATCCAGCGACAGCGTCCCCGGTCGTTTGTCACCCCGCAGCACCTTGCACGGAATATCCCGCAACGTCTTGCGCTTGGCATTGGCCGGCAGATCCGTGGTGTAACTCACCCCCACCGAAATCTCTCCGGACGCCAGCAACGCCGGTATCAGCAGATAATTCGCCCGCCGCACGACCACAATGATTCCTGGTGCCTCTTCCCGGAGCTGGCTCAACAAGGGCGGAAACAAGCCAAACTCGGCGTCGTCCGACAGCCCAATGCGAAACACATCGCAGCTTGTAGCGGGATCGAATTCTTTAGCTCGGCTCACCGCCCCGGAAATCACATCCATCGCCGGCTGCAGTTCCTTGAGAATTGCCAGTGCCCGCCCTGTCGGCTCCATCCCGCGGCCGTTGCGCAACAGCAGCGGATCGTCGAACAGATCCCGCAACCGTCCCAGCGCCGCACTCACCGCCGGCTGCCCCATGAAGAGTTTTTCAGCAACACGGGTGAGGTTCTTTTCGAACATCAACGCTTCGAAAATCACTAACAGATTCATGTCGACGCGGCGCAGATCGTTACGGTTCACAGGCAGATTCCCTTGTGTGTTCAGCCAGGCACTTGGCGGTGGACGTTACTCGATCAGCGGTACGTTGGCCGCACGTTTGTAGGGACCGTACTCCACCGGTACCCATTGGAAATGCTTGCCCTCTGCGGCGATATGGCCGATGCCCGGAAACGGCAAATGCGCCGCTGTTACCCAGATTTTGCTCGCCGCTGCATCACTGAAAACCCTGGCGCGGCTCTTGATCGCTTGCTGACTGTTGACGTCAAAGCCGATCGACACTTCAGGGTGCTCGAACTGCACCGCGAGGTTATGCACCAGGTCGCCCATGAACAGAATGCTCTGACCCTTCGAGGTAAAGCGGTACGTGGTGCTGCCCGGCGTGTGGCCAGTCTCGAGAACCGCCTCCACACCCGGTACAGGCGACTGACCGGCATCGAACGTCTTGAAGCGACCCGCCGCGACGTAGGGCGCGGTCGAGTCCTGGGCGATTTTGAAATACGGCTTGGCACCCTCCGGCGCCTTGGCGAGGGCCTGAGGATCAAGCCAGTAATCGGCTTCTGCCTTTGCCGCGTAAACAGTGGCGTTGGCGAAAATCGGTTTCTGCTGTCCGTCGACCAGTCCGCAGACATGGTCCAGATGCAGGTGGGTCAACAAAATCGTATCGACCTGCGCAGGCTCATAACCGGCGGCTTTCATATTGTCTGACAGCATCCCGGCTGTAGCACCAATGCACTGGCCGGCACCGGTATCGACGAGGATCAATTGCTTGCCAGTATTGATCAGAAAGGCGTTGAACGCGGTTTGTACGCCCGGCGTTTCAATCGAACGGCGAGCCAGCAGCGCGCGGATCTGACTTTGGGTCAGGCCTTTGAGCAGTTTGGGCGACAGATCGTTGTAGCCATCGAACAACGCCGTCACCTCGTAATCGCCCACCGCCAACCGGTAATAACCCGGCACTTGTGTGCCGACTTGCGCCGGTGCCTGCGCCGAGGAAATGCCGGACGCCAGCGCGGCCGCGAGCCCCAGCGCGCAAACCAGAGAATGTTTCATGCCACCACCTTGGTCGAGTCAGAAGAGCGGCCACGTATACCGCCGCCAGATGACGTCGATTTTGCACGGCTCGCACCCGCAGAAATTGCAGCCATGTGCTGAGTTAGCGCTGTTGGTTACCCCCGCACACCGACGGAATTAACAACGTTTAACTCGCCTGCCAGAGCCCTGCGGCCAAAAATGAAGCTCACCGACAAGGACATCTGTCATGGCCCATTCTCAGCAAAACGTTGCCCGCGAGGCGACCACTGAAACGCGAAAGAAAAACACCGGCGGCCTGACTCCGTGGCGCGAAAGCCTGGTCAAGCAACTGATCCTCGAGCGCCTTGGTGAAACCGTTGAAGTGAGCGAACTGGCCCGCGCCTGCGCCCTTTCGCGCAGTCATTTCTCCCGCGCGTTCAAGTGCAGCACCGGGCTCTCACCTCAGGACTGGATTCGCAACCAGCGCATCGCCCGCGCCAAGCAATTGATCCAGAGCACTGACCTGACGCTGACGCAAATCAGTCTCGAATGCGGCTTCTGCGATCAGGCACATTTCTGCCACATCTTCACTCGCAATGAAGGCATCACTCCATTTGCGTGGCGTTGCCGCACCGTACGGTCCCAGGCCCACCGCCCCGCCTGCACCGCTCAACTTCACGCGCCGTAAACCCGCTAACACATTTCTTGTAGCAGCTGTCGAGCCCCGGCGAGGCTGCGTTCGGCTGCGAAGCAGTCGTGAATTCAGCCCCCGGTGTTTCAGGCAGGCCGCGCTCTCGCATTTTGCGACTGCTTCGCAGCCGAACGCAGCCTCGCCGGGGCTCGACAGCTGCTACAAAGCTTCCATGGCATAGGATCGAGGGGCTAGGGATTAACGCTTAGTCCTTCAAAAACGCCAGCAGATCAGCGTTGAGCTGATCCTTGTGGGTATCCGTCAAGCCATGGGGGGCGCCGGGGTAGATCTTCAACGTAGATCCTTTCACCAGTTTTGCCGACGCAATGCCCGCCGCTTCGATCGGCACCACCTGGTCAGCATCGCCATGCACCACCAGCGTCGGAATGTCGAACTTCTTCAGGTCTTCGGTGAAGTCGGTTTCGGAGAACGCCTTGATGCAGTCATAAGCGTTCTTGTGGCCGGAGGTCATGCCTTGCATCCAGAACCAGTCGATCATGCCCTGGGATGGCTTGGCGTCCGGTTTGTTGAAGCCGAAGAACGGACCGCTGGCGAGGTCGATGTAGAGCTGCGAACGGTCGGCCAGGGACGCCTCACGAATGCCATCGAACACTTCGATCGGCAGGCCTCCAGGGTTGGTTTCAGTCTTGAGCATCAGCGGCGGCACCGAAGAAATCAGCCCGGCCTTGGCCACGCGGTCGGTGCCGTGGCGACCAATGTAGCGCGCCACTTCGCCGCCGCCGGTGGAGAAGCCGAACAGCACGGCGTCTTTGAGGTCCAGCAACTCGATCAACTGCGCCAGATCATCGGCGTAGGTGTCCATGTCGTTGCCGGTCCACGGCTGGCTGGAGCGGCCATGACCGCGGCGATCATGGGCGATCACCCGGTAGCCTTTGGCAGCCAGGAAGATCATCTGCGATTCCCAGCTGTCGGCGTTCAATGGCCAGCCGTGGCTGAAGACGATGGGCTGACCGCTGCCCCAGTCCTTGTAATAAATCTCGGTGCCGTCTCGGGTCGTGAACGTACTCATGCGTTGTCTCCTTAGCGAGTGTTGGGGTGAATCAAACCGGTGAGTGGCTCATGCGTTCAGCCAGCCGCGCCACTCGCTCGCCCAGATGGGCGGCAGTGCAGCGGTCTTCGGGGGGCGGTGCGCGTTCGGGGGACTGTTCGACATTCGACTGCGCCATGGCGCCGAGCGAGCTACCCAGGCGATTCATTTGCCCATCGAACACGCCTTTGCTCGAACGCGCCGGTAGCAGGCCGAGGCCAACCCAGATCATTGAATGCTGCGCGGCGAACACTGCCATCTGCAGCAAAGTGTTGAGTTTGTCGCCGCACAGGCAACCGGAATTGGTGAAGCCGGCCGCCAGTTTGTCGCGCCAGGGTTGGGCCAGGTAGAACGCCGCCGTGGCGTCCATGAACCCCTTGAAGGGTGCCGAGGCGCTGCCCATGTAGGTCGGCGCGCCGAAGATGATCGCGTCGGCGTTGTGCAAATGGTCCCAGTGCCGGTCCACGTCCTCGACCGAAATCAGCCGGCAGGTACTGCCCAGGTGGCTTTCCACACCTTGGGCCACGGCGTCGGCCATGACACGGGTGTGCCCGTAGCCACTGTGATAGACCACCACCACGTTGCTCATTCCGGCGTCCTCATGACATGTTTAATCCCTTTGTTCCACGGCAGCCCCCTGTGGGAGCGAGCCTGCTCGCGAAAGCGTTGTATCAGTCACCAACGATGTTGAATGTGCCGCCGCCTTCGCGAGCAGGCTCGCTCCCACAGACCGGTGGCCGTTGAAGATGCAGAGTTTTGAGCGTAGACCGGACGCAGGACGAGTTAAACGTTGTTAATTTTCCCTGGCGCGCCAAAAGCCTCAGCGACACCTTTAAGACCGTCGCGCCCAATAATTACCGACCCCATGAACAAGGACGGGGAACCAGCCATCCAGGCGGACACCGCAGAGTCATCCGGCCAGCGCATTGCGTTGCCGTAAAAACCTGACGAATATGTTCGAAAACCGCGTACCAGACGGCGGCAAGCAGGAGTGACACGTTGACCCTTCCCCCCGAACAAGCCGTCCATTTCGGCCCCTACCGGATCTATCCCGGACAACGTCTGGTCATGGAGGCCGACCAGCCCCTGCGCCTGGGTCGGCGTGCCATGGACATTCTGTTGATCCTTTTGGAACACGCCGGGCAGGTGGTCAGCAAACAAACGCTGATCGCCGGGGTGTGGCCCAAAAGCGTGGTGGAAGACATCAACCTGCGGGTACACATGGCAGCGTTGCGCAAGGCCCTCGGCGACGGCCAGGCCGGCCAGCGTTACATCGTCACTGTGGCACAGCGCGGGTACAGCTTTGTGGCACCGTATTCGCTGGAGCACATCGAGCATCCTCCAGGGAGCGAAGCGCCCGCGCCGAGCGGCCACAACCTGCCCGTTCGTCGAACCCGCATGATCGGGCGCCAGTCCTTCGTCGATAGCCTGGTGGTCCAGCTTTCACGCCAGCGTTTCATCACCCTGGTCGGCCCCGGCGGGATCGGCAAAACCACCGTGGCCCTGCGTGTCGCCGAACAACTGATCGGGCGCTACCGGGATGGCATTCGTCTGCTGGACCTGGCGCCGATCAACGATCCGTCGATGATCACCGTTCACCTGGCGACATTGCTCGAACTGTCCTTGCACGACGCCGAGCCGATGAGCGGCCTCGCCGCGTTTTTGCGCGACCGGCAGATGCTGCTGGTGATCGACAACTGCGAACACCTGGTCGACGCGATTGCATTGCTGAGCGAGAACATCCTGCGCGCCGCGCCAGAGGTGCACATTCTGGCCACTAGCCGTGAGAGCCTGCGGGCCGAAGGTGAATGTGTCCAGCGCCTGGAGTCGCTGGACTGCCCTCCCCCCATCGCCGTACCAGACCGCGCTCAGGCCCTGACCTTTTCCGCCCTGCAGTTGTTCGTCGAGCGAGCGATGGCCAGCCACGACAGCTTCGAATTGACCGATGACGAGCTGCCGCTGGCGATTGAAATCTGCCGACGTCTGGACGGTATTCCATTGGCGATCGAATTGGCGGCCGCGCAAGTCAGCGGCCTCGGATTAAGCGGATTGCTGACCCAACTCCAAGGCAGTTTTCGCCTGCTCACCCAGGGTTGTCAGACCACGCTGGGCCGACACCAAACCCTGCGCGCCACACTGGACTGGAGCTTCGAGCTGCTCAATGCCTGCGAACAAACCTGCCTGCGCCGACTAAGTGTGTTCAGAGGCGGATTCACCCTGGAATCGGCGGCGGCGGTGATCGTCGGCGAACACATCGAACCGCAAGCAGTGTTTGGCTCGATCACGCAACTGGTGGCCAAATCGTTGCTGAACGTGGAGGTGGGTGACGAAGAGGTGTTCTACCGGTTGCTCGACACCACACGCAGCTATGCCCTGGAGAAACTCGACCACGCCGCCGACCTGCCCGATACCCGGGAACGTCACGCCGAACGCTGTCTGGCTTTGATGAATCAGGCCCAGCACGACTGGGAGCTGATCCCTACGCGTACGTGGATCGAGCGTTATGCCCGCGGTCTGGAAGACATTCGTTCGGCCCTCGACTGGTGCTTTAACGCGCAAGGACCGCACGCATTGGCGATCCGCCTGACGGCAGCTTCCACGCCGCTGTGGCAGGAACTGTCGCTGCTCAAGGAGCACGGCCAGTACGTGCGCAAGGCGCTGTCACTGCTCGATGCAACGTCCGATCCCTGCCCGCAGCTGAAGATAGCCCTCCATCTCGCCCTCGGCAGTTCTTGCTATCACACTCAGGTCGGCACGGCGGAAACCATCGAGGCTTTTGTCAGCGCCAGAACTCTGGCCAAGCAATGCAACGATTTGGCCGGTCAGTTGCGGGCGGTGTCCGGGCACATGGCGGTCAACCTCTGTAGCGCCAATTATCAAATGGCCCTGGAACAGAGCCGGCAATTCGATCGGTTGGGGCTGCACGGCGATGCAGTGTTGTCCCTCAGCATGCATCGCTTGCGGGTGCTGGCGTTGCACTTTGCCGGGGACCAGCAGCAGGCGCGGATCAATGCCGAACAGGTGCTTCAGCGCATGGCCCAGAGCGGTCACCTCAACCGCTTCACCTACGGTTTTGGCGTGCACTACGATCAGAGCGTCGCCTCCCTGACGATTCTGGCGCGCATCCTCTGGTTGCAAGGGCAACCGGAACAAGCCTGGCGCACCGCCCGACAAGCGCTGGACATTGCGACCCAGATCAACCACGGCACGTCCATCTGCTACACCCTGGCGCTGGCCGGTTGCCTGATCGCTCACTACAACGGCGATACCCCAACGGCTCGTGAACTCTTGCGCCTGCTGCTGGAACAAGCACAGAAACACTCGGTGCTGCTGTTCTACACCTGGGCCCGGCACTATGCGCAGGTAATCGACCGCGCCGAGGCGCGTACGCCTCTTCAACCAGGTGTGGGGCTGATCAAGGACATCATGGTCACGCTGGATGGCAGTTTCGTCGATGACGCCCTGTTGCAACGGGCCGACACCGGTACGGCCGGCTGGAGCACCGCGGAAGTTCTGCGGGCCCGGGCTGATGCGCTGCTGGCCGAGAATTGCCCACTGAAAACCGAAGCGGCCGAGGCCGTGCTGATCAGGGCGTTGAACGTGGCAAAACATCAGGGCGCCCTGGCTTGGGAACTGCGCAGCGCCACCTCGCTGGCGCAACTTTGGCAGCGGCAGGGCCTGTATCAGCAAGCTCATGAGCTGCTGGCACCGATCTACCATCGGTTCACCGAGGGATTTTCTACACCGGACCTGAGCAAAGTCCGTCGATTACTCGACGAGCTCCATGGGCAACTGCATGCCTGAGACCCAGCGCGCCCGGCTGATGTAATGCGAATAGCGCTGCTCAAACGCCCGCAGGTGGCCGCTGTGTTCGAGCTTCTCAAGGGCATAGGAGCGCGTGGTGTTGAGAAAGCGATAACGGGTCGTGCCGTTGACCTGATCCATCGAGAGCAACGATTTGGCGACCAATCGCGTCACCAGTGTCGCCAGTTGATCGGGCTTCAGCGCCACGCAACTGCACACGCCAATCGCGGCATCGAGGGTGAAGGACATTTTGAACACCGACAGGCGCTGCAACACGGTTTGTTCCAGCAGGCCCAGCCGTTCATAGCTCCAGTCCAGCGCAGCTTTGAGCGTCTGATGTCGGGGCACCGCCGTGCGCCGGCCTTGGGTCAGCAGCTGAAGACAGTTATCCAGCTGAGCTTGCAAACCGACCAACGCCAGCGCGTGGATCTGCGCCGCTGCCAGTTCAATGGCCAATGGCAAACCATCGAGCCGCCGGCAGATTTCACGGACCGCCTTGAGGTCTTGTTCGCGCAAGGTAAACCCTTGTTGACGGGCTCGGGCACGACTGACGAACAGCTGCACCGCCGAATACCCCATGGTTTCGGCGACACTGTGCAACGCCGACGCCGGCGGCACCGCCAGAGACGGCACACGCTGAACCGTTTCCCCTGCTGCCTGCAAAGGCTCGCGGCTGGTCACCAGAATGGACAGCCGAGGCGCCGACATCAGCAAATCCTCGACCAGGGTTCGACACCGTTCCTGCAGGTGTTCGCAGTTGTCCAGCACCAGCAACGCGTGCCAGTTTACAAGCACCTCCAGCGTCGTGCCGATCTCCCGTTCAAGGGTCTGGATCAGATGATCGACCCCTCGCGTGGGGTCATCGATCGCTGCGAAATCAACCAGCCACACACCCTCTTCATAGTGCTGCAACAGCAGTTCGGCGACACGCAACGCCATCGTGGTCTTGCCGATGCCGCCGGGGCCGACCAGCGTCATGAGACGCCGGACCGGCAACTGCCGGACCAGACTGCCGACCAGCGAATCCCGACCGGTCACCGGCGTGAGTCGTGCGGGCAGGTTGTGCTGATGTTTTTGCACGGTCTCGATCAAGCCCCGCGTGCCTGCGGACGCATGCTGCACAGGGGCGATAAAACTGTAACCGCGCTGGGGAATGTTGACGATGTAGCGCTGGCCGTTCTGCCCGTCGCCAAGCGCCCGACGCAGGGCTGCAATGTGCACGCGCAGGTTGATTTCCTCGACCACGGACGTCGGCCAGACGTGAGCAATCAGTTCATCCTTGCTGACCACGTTGCCGGCGCGCTCGACCAGCACCTGGAGGATATCCAGTGCCCGACCGCCCATGCGCAGCGGTCGATCACCCTCAAGGATCAGCCGTTGCCGCAGGTGGAATGCATAGGGGCCGAATCGCAGCACCGCATCGCTGCTTAAATCTCTGAGGCTGTTCATGCACATTCACGTGCTGAAACCTGGCCGGGCTCACAGTGCAGCAACATCCCTTGCACCCACCTTCCAGGCTCCCGCACCTCCATTGCAAAGCGTTCAGGATATCTTGGCAGGCATCAGTGACAGAACAACTGCCACGGTGGGAGCGTCACAGCCATCACGGTGCGCATAACGGACAAGAAGGCTCTAGCTGAACTGTTCGCGGTATTGGGTCGGCGTCAAACCAAGCTTTTCACTGAACAGAAAACGCATGTGCCGTACGCTGCCGAAGCCACTTTTGAACGCCACTGTCTTGAGTGGCAAGTCGCTGGTTTCCAGCAGGTTCCTGGCGCTGTCGATACGCGCACTTTGCAGAAATTCCATGGGCGTCATGTTCACTTCCCGAGCAAACATCCGGGCAAAGTGCCGCGCACTCATGTTCGCGAGGCTGGCCATGCGTTCGATGCTGAAAGCTTCATCGAGATGTTCGAGCACGTAGTTCTGCACGCGAGTGATCGGCGTTTCCTGCGGTGCGACAGCGGCCATCAACGGGCTGAATTGCGCCTGCCCACCCTGCCGCTTCGTTACCACCAGCAATACCTTGGCGACGTCCTGGGCGACTTTCTTGCCATGGTCTTCGGCGACCACCGACAGTGCCAGGTCGATGCCGGCAGTGACGCCGCCGGAGGTGATGAGGTTGCGGTCCTGCACGTAAATCTGATCGGTCTCGACGGTCGCCTTCGGGAAGCCTTTGATCAGTCGTTCGGTGTAATGCCAGTGGGTGGTCACGCGATAACCGTCCAGCAAACCGGCATGCCCCAGCACGAACGCGCCGGTGCAGATCGAGCCGTATCGCTCGGTGCGACCGATCGCGGCTTTGAGCCAACACAACAACGGTGGATGTTTTTCGTTGTAGGCACCCGGACCGCCCGGCACCAGCAACAGGTCAAACGCCTGATCCGCCTGATCGATGTGCAAATCGGCCTGGACGCTGACGCCGTTGGAGGCACGCAGTGCGCCATGTTCGGTGCCGATGGTCGACAGTTCGTAACGATCATCCGGTGCCAGATATCGATTGGCGATGGAAAACACTTCCATCGGGCCTGCCATGTCCAGCAGGAGAAAGTCCGGGAACAACACCATAGCCACGGTTTTCATGGGTTCAAATCACTGAAGTCAAAAGAAAATCCATCTGCCAAACACCAACCCTCTGTGGGAGCGAGCCTGCTCGCGAAAGCGGTGTATCGGTCACCAACAGTGTTGGATGTGACGCCGCCTTCGCGAGCAGGCTCGCTCCCACAGGTCTCGTGCCCGGCATCAGAGGAATGCTGTGCATTATGGCCAAATGTGGCATCGGCGTCGGAGAAGAATACGTGATCGCCTGCCGATTATTGTCAACCTCAACGGGACAGTATTTCAATTTACACCTACTTATTGCACCAGCCAGTAACCATTAACCTTCTCCTCACTCGGACGAATCAACGTCCCCACAGGAGATTTCATCATGCTGACCCTTCGCAAAGCTTCGGATCGCGGCGCGGCCAATCACGGTTGGTTGAAGTCGTTCCATACCTTTTCCTTCGCCAACTATCGCAACCCGAAAGAGCAGGGTTTTTCCGACCTGCTGGTGATCAACGATGACCGGGTTGCCGCCGGTAAAGGCTTCGGCCAGCACCCGCACCGCGACATGGAGATTTTCTCTTATGTGCTCGAAGGTGCTCTGGAACACAAAGACACCCTGGGCACCGGCTCGGTGATCCGCCCTGGCGACGTGCAGTTGATGAGCGCCGGCAGCGGCGTGGCGCATAGCGAATTCAACCACTCGACCACCCGGCCGGTGCACTTCCTGCAAATCTGGATCGTGCCGCAAGTTAGCGGCGCCACACCGCGTTATCAGCAAGAGCACTTCAGCACGCAAAAGAAACGCGGCCGTCTGCAACTGATCATCTCCCCCAATGGGGCGAAGGGTTCGCTGAAGGTGCGTCAGGATGCACGGGTGTATGCCGCGTTGATCGACGGCAAGGA
Source organism: Pseudomonas sp. TH39(2020) (assembly GCF_016650715.1). NCBI lineage: Bacteria > Pseudomonadati > Pseudomonadota > Gammaproteobacteria > Pseudomonadales > Pseudomonadaceae > Pseudomonas > Pseudomonas sp. TH39(2020). Next base: position 578,789 of record NZ_JAEKFF010000005.1, read on the forward strand.
AAGCGCAACGCTGGAATTGGCCGCGAACCGCTATGCCTATGTGCATGTAGCCCGTGGCAGCGTCGAGCTCAACGGCGTGTCGTTGCAGGAAGGCGATGGCGTGCGGGTTCGCGATGAACAGGTGCTGACGTTGAGCAATGGCGTGGATGCTGAAGTATTGGTGTTCGATTTGCGCCCGCAAGAACTGCCTGAAATGCCATAACGGTCACCCGCGATCCCTGTAGCAGCTGGCGAAGCCTGCGTTCGGTTCGGGCCGCGTTCGGACGAAGCAGTCGTGAAATCAGACGCTGCGGTCTTTATGACACACCGCGTGCGCTGGGTTTACGACTGCTGCGCAGCCGAACGCAGGCTTCGCCAGCTGCTACAGGTGTTGCGTTTTATTCGCCGGTGCCAGAAAACACCGCGACAATTTCATCAATCACTACACGGACTCTGGCGGTATGCCGCAGGTCTGCGTGGGTCACCAGCCACACGTCATACGGCACCGGTCGCGTGCGCTCCGGCCACAACCTGACCAGCCCGTCCCTCTCCCCCATGTACACCGGAATTTCCCCGATCCCGATCCCCGCGGCAATGGATCGACGCACCAGCAGACTGGAACTCAGGCTCGAGACAATGCGCCCGCGAGTCAGCGGTTCCGACACCAGGGTCATGTCCTTTTGGCTTTGCAGATACGGCTGATACACCACCAGATCATGCCCCTCAAACGCCGAGCCAGGTGTCGGCACGCCGTTCGCGTCCACGTACGCCTGGGACGCAAAAAGCCCCACCGGCCAGCGAGCGACTCGTCGCGCGATCAGGTCCGGGTTATCCGGCCGGGTATTGCGCACGGCGATGTCGGCTTCACGTTTGGCCAGGCTGAGAAACTGCGTCGAGGCGTCCAGTTGCACGCGCACGTCGGGGTGCTGCTGATGCAGGCGCGCAATGGCCGGGATCAGGAAGTCGATGGCCATGGAATCGGTGGTGCCGACCCGAACGAGCCCGGTCAACCGGTCGTCCAGCCCCTGGATCTGCCGCTCAAGCTCCAGTGCCGAGCGCTCCATTTTTTCCACGGCCGCCAGCGCCGCCTCGCCGACCGCGGTCAGTGCGTAGCCTTCGGAGGTGCGCAGGAACAACGTGGAACTCAATGACTTTTCCAGCGCAGTAATACGCCGACCCACCGTGGCCTGATCAACCCCGAGCACCCGCGCTGCACCGCGCAGTGTCGACTCTCGGCAAACCGCGAGAAATACCCGTGCGTCATCCCAATTCATGCGGTCCCCCTACTGATGCATATTCGCATCACAGTAACGCAAAATCGCTGCGTTATTGCATCAAACAATCACGGTAGGCTGAAGGCCAGCGAACACCTCTCAGGATCCTGCTCATGCACAGCTCATCGCCCCCTCGCGTAGCGCCCTCTGGCTGCCGATCTTCGCCGGCCTCAGCGCCAGCCTGGTCAGCATTGGCCTGGCGCGATTTGCGTACACGCCGTTGATTCCATCGTTGATCCAGGCGCACTGGTTTTCCGCCAGCGACGTGGTTTATCTCGGTGCCGCCAACCTCGTCGGCTATTTGATTGGCGCCCTGATTGGCCGCCCTGTTGCGCAGCGCACCTCCAACAAAACCGCGCTGCGGCTGATGATGTTTGCCGTGACCTTGTCGTTCTTTGCCTGTGGCTTTCCCTTGTCAGTGAGCTGGTTTTTCGGCTGGCGCCTGCTGTCGGGCATTGCCGGTGGCGCGATCATGGTGCTGGTGGCCGCGACTGTGTTGCCCCACGTGCCGGTGTCGCGCAGAGGGTTGGCCAGCGGCGCGATTTTTCTGGGTATTGGCCTGGGCATTGCCGGTTCGGGGACGATTGTTCCGCCGTTGTTGAGCCTTGGCTTGCAACAGACCTGGTTCGGCCTTGGTCTTCTTTCGCTGATGCTGACCGCTGCGAGCTGGTTCGGCTGGCCATCAGACTCGCACCACGCGACCGCCACGACGCCGGACAACACTTCGTCGACACCGACCGACTCGCGCGTGTACTTGTTGTTCGCCCAATACGCATTCATGGCCGCCGGACTCGTGCCAGCGATGGTGTTCCTGGTGGATTACGTGGCCCGCGGGCTCGGTGCCGGCTCGCACATCGGTGCACTGATCTGGGTGATGTATGGCGTTGGCGCGATTATCGGGCCGGTGAGTTATGGCTTTCTGGCCGATCAGTTCGGCGCGAAGGTCAGTATTCGTACGGTACTGGTGGTGCAGGCGATTGCCGTTGGTCTGTTGTCGGTCTCGAGCTCTTTTACGGTGCTGGCCTTGCTGGCAGTGATTCTCGGCTCGTTCCCGCCGGGCATCGCCCCGTTGGCGCTGGCACGGGTTCACGAACTGATCCCGCAGCATCACCAGCAGCAAGTGGCCTGGAGTCGCGCGACGGTTTCGTTCGCGACGTTTCAAGCCATCGCAGGCTTTGCCTATTCCGCGCTGTTCAACGCCAGCGGCGGTCATCACGCCTTGTTGTTTGTCATTGCGGCTGGTGCGATTGTGGTTGCACTGCTGCTGGAACAGGGCATGCGTTTGCTCAACCGTCGTGATGATTTGTTGCCTGCCTTGAACTGAATCACCGCCGCCTGGATGCGGTCCCACTTTTATGACTTCTCTACCCCAGGACTTCGACATGACATTGCCTCAAACCATGACCCTGATTGAAATCACCCAACCCGGTGGCCCGGAGGTTTTAAAGCCGCGCCAGGAACCGGTCCCGACCGCAGGTGTAGGCGAAGTGCTGATTCGCGTGCACGCCGCCGGGGTCAACCGCCCCGACGTGATTCAACGCGCCGGCAAGTACCCGATGAAACCCGGCATGAGCCCGATCCCGGGGCTGGAAGTGGCTGGTGAAGTGGTGGCCATCGGCGCAGGCGTCAGCGAATTTATCGTTGGCGATAAGGTTTGTGCGCTGACCAACGGCGGCGGCTATGCGCAGTATTGCGTGGCACCGGCCGGCCAGACGCTGCCAATTCCTGCCGGGATGGATTGGGTGCACGCGGCGGCGGTCCCGGAAACCTTCTTCACGGTGTGGGCCAATCTGTTCGACATGGGCGGCGCCAGCAAAGGCCAGCGCGCACTGATTCACGGCGGCACCAGCGGCATCGGCACCACCGCGTTGATGTTGTGTCGCGAATTCGGCATCAAGGCATTCGCCACGGCGGGCAGTGAGGACAAGTGTGCGGTGATCCGTCAGTTGGGGGCCGAGGCGATCAACTACCGCGACCAGGATTTCGCCGAAGTCATCGCGCAAAAAACCGCCGGCAAAGGCGTGAACGTGATCCTCGACATCATGGGCGGTTCGTACCTGAATCCGAACATCGCGGCGCTGGGCATGGAGGGTCGACTGGTGATGCTGGGCTTTCTCGGCGGCGATCACGCCAAAGATGTCGACCTGCTGGCGATCATGGCCAAGCGCGCAATCATCACCGGTTCCCTGTTGCGCTCACGTACTCGCGAAGAAAAGGCCTCGATTGCTGAACAGTTGCGCGAGTATGTCTGGCCCGTACTCGCCGCCGGGCGTTGCCTGCCGATGATCGATAAGGTCTATCCATTGACCGACGCGTCGCTGGCTCATGCCCGGATGGAAGCGGGTGATCACATCGGCAAGATTGTCTTGCGGGTGGACTGATCAGTACCCCTCACCCGCCGCCAGCGCGCCGCTGATGATCGCGATGCCCGAGCTGGTGCCCAGTCGCGTGGCGCCGGCTTCGATCATCGCCAGCGCGGTCGGGTAATCGCGTACGCCACCGGAAGCCTTGACCCCGATGACCGCGCCGACGGTGCGGCGCATCAGGGCGACATCTTCCACGGTGGCGCCGCTGCGGCTGAAGCCGGTCGATGTCTTGACGAAAGCGACATTCAGCTCACGGCAAATCTCGCAGGCCTTCACTTTTTCGGCGTCGGTGAGCAGGCAGTTTTCCAGAATGACTTTCAGCGGCACAGGGCCGCAGGCCTGTTTGACCTGGGCGATGTCGTCCCGCACCTGATCGAACAAACCGTCTTTCAACCCGCCGATGTTCAACACCATGTCGACCTCCCCGGCACCGGCGGCAATCGCTCGCTCGGCTTCGAAGGCTTTGGTGTCGCTCAGACCGGCACCCAGCGGGAAGCCGACCACTGCGCAGATATTGACGCGTTGCCCGGCTAGGCATTGGGCCGCATGAGGGACCTGCCCCGAGTTCACGCACACCGAATAGAAGCCGTGTTCTACGGCTTCGCGGCACAACGTGGCGATTTGCTCGCGGGTAGCATCGGGCGCCAGCAAGGTATGATCGATGTACTGCGCCAACGCTTGGGGTTCGAGGTGTGCCATCGCAAAAACTCCTGTTTGTATATTCAAATGCGCCTGCGCCACAATCGAGGGTGATTCGCGCAAAAACGTTACAAATCTAACAAATAATGTTACTTAAATAACACAAACAATCAACCCCGGAATGCCTGTGGACAGTAAAAAAGCCGAGCGTCTCAAGCTGATTCAACAAGCCCTGCAGGACCAGAGCGCCATTCATCTGCGCGAGATGGCGGCGTTGCTGGACGTGTCCGAGATGACCCTGCGCCGCGACCTGAGCAAGTACACCGACCACCTGCGGCTGCTCGGTGGCTACATCACCAGAATTCACGATGGCAGCGAGCCCGGCGATTACCGCGTGGCCGAACAAGACACCCGCCACGTCGAAGAAAAACGCCGTATCGGCAAACTCGCCGCCGGGTTTATTCAACCGGGCGACACGGTGTTCTTCGACTGCGGCACCACCACGCCTTTCGTGGTCGACTTCATCCCCGACGAACTCGAGTTCACGGCCGTGTGCAACTCCCTGAACGTGCTGCTCAAACTTTCGCAAAAACCCAACTGCCACATTGTCGTGTGCGGCGGCACATTCCACCGCAAGAACCAGGTGTTCGAAAATCAAACCGAAACCGGCATCCTTGACAGTGTGCGCCTGACCTGGGCCTTCGTTTCCGCTGCCGGCATCAGCCAGGACTTCGGGGTGACCTGCTTCAACTTCAATGAAGTGGAGGTCAAGCAGAAAGTCTTGCGTCAGGCGCAACAACGGTTGCTGCTGGCCGACCACAGCAAGTTCGACACGGTGCGCACCGCGCACTTCGCCAACCTTGAGGACTTTCAGTTCGTAGTCAGCGACAAGAAAATCCCCAAGGTCTACCGCGACGCCATTACCGCCAGCGGCGCGCAGTTGATCATCTGATCAGAGCCTGTTGTTCCGCTGCACTGAGGTAACCGGTGGTGACACTGAAATCAGCCGTCGCCCCCGCCGCCAGCGAACGCACATGGCCCTTGGCAGACTCGGCGCGATAGCCTTCCGGCTCGCACGTGGCCGGCAGCACGAACGCCGCCACGTGTTGATCGGCATTGTGCAAAATCCAGCGCGCGGCATGCTCGAATTGATCGGGACGATAGCGGGTGTAGAACGCCGCACCGCCAGGGTGGCTCAGTAGAAAGTGCGCGTAGCCGCTGTCGTCCGCCCGCACACCGTCGAAGAAAAACACGATCTCGGGATCGTAGAGCGCGGGTTGATCCAGGCACTGGAGCTGTTCCGGTGCAGACGCCAACGCGTCCATGTAACGACTCCAGGCCGGCGTCGGTTTCACATGGGCCGGCACGCTTGTGCGCAGGCGCACACGTTCAAAACCCAAGGGCTCGATGAAACGAGCCCCTTCGACATAGGCGTAATTCATGTGCGCCATGTACATCAGGTCCATCGGTTTGCCCGCGAGATTGGTCACCTGCATGGCGATGTCGAACAACCCTGAGTCAGCCCGTAAAGTCACGCTCGGGCTGGCCCGATAACGGTCACCAAAACCCTGCACGTATTCGTACTCGCCACCCAATCGCAGGTATTGACCGACGCTGTCCTCACCGACCTCCAGCCAGGCGCGATCCATCGCCGCGCAAGGCATCTCGCCGTGTAGCGGATGATCGTCCTCGGGGCTCGGGCAACCGTTGCGCAGCAGGCCGCTGTGAAACATGAAACAGCCATAGGTGCCGATCACCGTCGGGCTGGGTTTGGGCTGGCTGAACAGGTTGCGCATGGTCAGGTCGCAACCGTCGAACACGGCGGACCAAATCATCTGCCCCTGATACGGCAGCACCACGAGACTGCCGCGATGGTTGGCCAATTCCACAGCCAGCACGCCACTGGGATAGACCCAGGCGCTGACGGTGAACGCCTCAGATTCCAGCAAGGTTTTGCGCGCCTCGCCGAACTGCGACGAATGAAGATTGATCCGCGTATTCATGACGCGACCACCGCACCCACCGGTGCCCGTTCGCTGTCGGAATGACGCAGGCAACGCACCGCGTACATCACGATCACGATGAAGCACAGCAGCGGCACGCTATAGGCCAGTTGCATGTTGCCGCCGCTGTAATCGGACAGCAGGCCCTGGAAGATCGGAATCACCCCGCCACCGACGATGCTCATCACCAGCAGCGAACCGCCGACACCGGTGTCTTCACCCAAGCCGTCAATCGTCAGGCCGTAGATGGTCGGCCAGCACGGACCGAGGAACACGCTCACGCCAACGGCTGCGTATACCGCGGTGATGTTCGGCACCAGAATGGTGTAGGCCAGCAACGCGATGCACAGCACGCCGTACACCGCCAGCACCTTGGCCGGGTGCAGTTTGCGCATCAGCACGTTGGCGATCAGCTTTCCGACAAAGTACGCGGCAAACGTTGTCAGCAGAAACCACGAGGCACTGCGCTCGTTCATGCCGCCCAACTGCATCGCCAAGCGGATGGTGAAACTCCAGACACCGACCTGGGCCCCAACATACAGAAACTGCGCCAACACACCAAAGGTAAACCGCTTGTTACGCCACAGCCGCGACAGGCTCTGGCCGAGGCTGGCGGTTTTCTTGCTGCTCGGTTGATTGCCTTTGCACGCGGGAAACCGGGTGATGGCGATCAGGATGAACATCAACACCAGCACCGCGATCATCCATTTGTACGGCAGCAACGTGGACTGGATCATTTGCAGTTGCTGGACCGCCGCGTCAGAGGCGCTCATTTGCGTGAGCTGCTCACGCGTGGCGTCAGTGTCCTTGAACATCACGAAACTGCCGACATACACCCCGGCCATCGCACCGAACGGGTGGAACGTCTGGGAAATATTCAGGCGACGGGTTCCGGTTTCACGCGGGCCCATCAACGTCGAATAGGTGTTGCACGCGGTTTCGAGAAACGACAGGCCGGCCGCGATTACGAACAGCGCCAACAGGAACATGCCGTACTTGGCGGTCGATGCCGCCGGGAAGAACAACAGGCAACCGAACATGTACAGCATCAGGCCGATCAGGATGGTGGTCTTGTAGCTGAAACGCCGGACCACCAGTGCGGCCGGAATCGCCACGAAAAAATAGCCCAGATAAAACGCCGATTGCACGAATGCGGTCTGGAAATCGCTAAGCAGGAAAGCCTTCTTGAAATGCGCGATGAGCACGTCGTTCATGCTCGCGGCCGCCGCCCATAACGCAAAGATGCTGCACAGCAAAATGAAGGCGAACCAAGGCGTGCGGTTCAGGTAGAAACCATCGGGCGTCTGTTGGAGCGGAGGCTTTGTCATTGTTGTTCTCCGTGGTGAGCTTCGGGATGGTGGAGCGGTTGAATCACCTCAACGTCAGGCGTCGAGGCTGCGCTGGAATTCAGCGAATGCGTGAGCGTCCGGGTAGGACGTCTGGGTACCCAGGCCGGTGACCGAGCAGGCGGAATACGCCACGGCCTGGGTCATGGCGGCGCGGATATCACGGTCGCGACTCCAGTGATGAATGAAGCAACCGATGAAGGCGTCTCCTGCGCCGGTGGTGTCGCGCGCGGCAACAGCCAGGCCGGGAATCTGAAACTCGCCCTCCTCGCCGACATACAGCGCGCCTTGCTGGCCCAGGGTCACGATGACGTGACGAATGCCGCTGGCAACCAATGTCTGTGCGGCCTTGTGGGCCGACTCCGGCGAGTCCACGGTCCGGCCCGTAATCAACGCCAGCTCGGACTCGTTGGGCACCAGGAAATCCAGTTGCGCCAGGTGTTCACGGCTCAGGCCTGACAAGGCCGGCGCAGGGTTGAGCAGCACCGGAATGTTGTATTCGCGGCCGAACTCGATGGCGTGGTAAACGGTGTCGACGTTGATCTCGAGCTGCAGAACGATCAGCGAGCACTCGCGCAACGCCTGCGCGGCCACGTCAATATCTGCCGGGGCGAGATGCGCGTTGGCGCCTTTGACGATGAGGATGCTGTTGTGGGAATCGGCCTGAACGAAGATCGGCGCCACCCCGCTGGACACGCCGGGCACGCGCTGCACGTAACGGGTGTCGATGCCAAAGCGCTGGAAGTTGGCCAGGGTGTTGTCAGCAAACAGGTCATCGCCAACCTTGGTCAGCATCAACACATCCGCCCCAAGCTTGGCGGCGGCAACCGCCTGATTGGCGCCCTTGCCGCCACACCCGAGGGCAAACCCCGGCGCTTCGAGCGTCTCGCCCCGGGCCGGCATGCGGTCGATGTAGGTGATCAGGTCCACCATGTTACTGCCGATGACTGCGATCTTGCTCATTGCTATTCCACCTTGATGCGGCTTGCCGGGCTGACGCCGGCGTTGTTGTTTTGTTATTTAAATAACATTTTGTGTGATTACTCAATCTTTTTGTTGGGTGGGCGCTGAAGCAAAGACGAGCGGCTTTGCGCATGGTTTTAAAGATGTGTGGGCAGGAATGGCCCCTTCGCGAGCAGGCTCGCTCCCACACTGAAATGCGGTCCCTTGTGGGAGCGAGCCTGCTCGCGAAGAGGCCCTGAGCATCACAGACTGATCCGGGCCATTCATACGACTGTCGAATTTATCCCCACCTTCCCCACGCTTCTGTTAAAACCCGAGCTTTCCTTTTCATCCTCCGGACCCTGCATGTTTTCGAATTTCATGAGCCGCTTGGGCCGACGCTGGCTGCCTCTGCTGTGCATGGCCGTGCTAATCGTCGGCTTGCCAGTGAGCTGCGGCGTGCTCAAGTACACAGAGCGCGAGCTGCTGTTTCGTATCGAGCCGGGCAACGCAGGTTGGTATCGCGGCCTGCCGCAGGATGTTCAGGAATTCGACATCAAAACCGCCAGCTTCAAGGCCGGGCAAAGCCTGCATGCCTGGTGGTGGCCAGCCGCGCGTCGCGATGCGCCGTCGATCCTCTACCTGCATGGCGTGCGCTGGAACCTGACGGGCCAGGCGTTCCGCATCGAGCAATTGCGCGCCATGGGCTATTCGGTGCTGGCCATCGACTACCGCGGGTTTGGCCAGAGCAAGGGTGATCTGCCGTCGGAAGCCAGTGTTTACGAGGACGCGCGAGTCGCTTGGGAGCGCTTCACCAAGATGCAACCAGACGCCAACAAGCGCCTGATCTACGGTCACTCCCTGGGTGGCGCGGTGGCTATCGACCTGGCGGCAGACCTGGCCGCACAGGCGAAAAAGGACCATGGTGTGGTGCCGGTGCGTGGTTTGGTGATTGAGTCCACCTTCACCTCGCTGGGCGATGCCGTGGCGCAAGTGGCCGACAGCAACCTGCCAGTGAAATGGTTGCCGGTGCGCTGGCTGCTGTCGCAGAAATTCGATTCCATCGACAAGATCGTCGACATCAACATGCCGTTGCTGGTGGTCCATGGCCTGGCCGACCCATTCATGCCCTCGCGGTTCAGCCAACAGTTGTTCAATGCCGCCAACGAACCCAAGCACCTGTTATTGGTGCCCGGTGGTACGCACAACAACAGCATGAGCCAGGGCGGTACCCAGTATCGCCAGGCACTCGACGGCTTGATGAAAACAAAACCAACACAAATGGCCGGGCCAGCGGTGACGCGGGTTTCTCGGGAGTCTTGAGATCTATCGGTAACCGCGGGCCTGCAAATCAAACAACTGCGCATAGCGCCCGCCCGCTGCGACGAGACTGTCGTGATCGCCCCGCTCAAGGATCGCTCCCTGATCCAGCACGATGATGTGGTCCGCATTGCGCACGCTGGAAAACCGGTGAGAGATCAGCAACGTCATCCGGCCTTCGGTGTGCTTACTGAAATGCTCGAACACCGCCGCTTCCGCCGCCGGGTCGAGTGCCGAGGTCGGCTCATCCAGAATCAGGATATCGGCGTTACGCCGCATGTAGGCGCGCGACAACGCGATCTTCTGCCATTGCCCGCCAGACAGCTCCTGGCCCCCGGCGAACCACCGCCCCAATTGCGTGGCATACCCTCGATCCAGCCCCTCGATGAAGGGCGCGGCCATGCCCTCGGCGGCGGCCTCCTGCCAGCGCTGTTCATCGTTGAACGCCAGGGTGTCACCCACGCCGATGTTCTCGCCGACAGAGAATTGATAGCGGATGTAGTCCTGAAAAATCACCCCGATGCGCCGCCGCAGCGCGTCTTCTTCCCACGCTTGCAGATCGCTGCCGTCCAGCAGGATGCGGCCCTGATCAGGACGGTATAGCCGCGTCAGTAATTTGATCAGTGTGGTCTTGCCCGAACCGTTCTCCCCCACCAACGCCACACTGTGCCCGGGTACAAGGTGAAGATCGATGCCCTCCAACGCGGCTCGACTGGCCCCCGGATAACAGAAACCGACGTTTTCGAAACGCAGGCCATCGCCGGGTACCGCACCCACGGTGAGATTGCCGATATCCGCTACAACAGGCTCGGCCAGGTATTCATAGAGACTGGAGAGGTAAAGACCATCCTCGTAGAGACCGCTGATAGCACTCAAGCTGCTGCTCACCGCCGTCTGCCCCTGTTTGAACAACACCAGGTACATGGTCATCTGACCGAGGCTGATGTTGCCGTGGACGGTATCGACCACCACCCAGGCATACGCCAGATAAAACGCGCCCGTGCCCAGAAGGCCGAGGATAAATCCCCAACCATCCCGACGTAGTGTCAGGCGCCGGTCTTCGGCATAGAGGCGCGCGAACGTCTCGCGATAACGCTTCAATAGCAGCGGCGCGAAGCCGAACAGTTTGACCTCTTTGATGTAGCCCTCGTGGGAGAGCAGCGTCTCGATGTAATTCTGTTGTCGACTCTCCGGCGCGCGACGGGTGAACAACCGAAAAGCGTCCCCAGAGAAATGCGCTTCAGCAAAGAACACCGGCAATGCGCCGACCACCAGCAGCACGAGCGCCCAGGGCGAAAAATGCACCAACAACACGCCGAAGCTAATCAACACGATCAGATTCTGGATCAGCCCCAACGACTTCATCACCAGCGCCAACGGCCGAGTCGATGCTTCGCGGCGCACCCGAACCAGTTTGTCGTAGAACTCCGAATTCTCGAACTGCACCAGCGATAACGTCTGGGCCTTCTCCAGAATCATCGTATTGACCTTCTGCCCTAACTGCACCCGCAATAGCGATTGCTGGACCGACAGCGCCCGCTGAGTCCCGGACAGCAACGCGAGCACGCCCGCTTCAAACAGCACATAACGCACGACCGGCCACAACGGCGCACTGCCCTGTTGCGCGTGCAACTGCATGGCGGTGACGACCGCATCGACGATACGTTGGCCTAACCAGGCGGCGAGTGCCGGGAGTACACCGGCAATCAGCGTCGCCAGTACCAATCCCAGAAACAGTCCGCGAGACGTTGCCCAGACCAGCAGCAAGGCGCGTCTCGCCTGGTCGAGTAACGAGGTGAAGCGATCAAGAACCGGGTTCACTCCGTGAGCTCCCCCTGATACCTCGCCCGATACCGTCCCGGACTTTCCCCCGTCCACTTCTTGAATGCCCGGTGAAACGCGCTCGGTTCCTGAAAGCCAAGCTGCTCGGCAATATCGGTGATACTCGCCTTGCTCTGACGCAGTTGCTCAAACGCAACGCCACGCCGCACCTCGTCCTTGATCTCCTGATACGAACACCCTTCCCGCTCCAGTTTTCGGCGAAAGGTGCTGGGGCTCAGGTGCTGTTCCAGGGCGAAGGCCTGCAAGGTCGGCCATTGGCTGTAATGGCTGTTACGCAGGCGCTGATGGACCTGCGACGCCAGGCCGTGCTGATTACGAAAACGGATCACCAGCCATTGCGGCGCGGTGCGCAAAAACACTTTCAGTGATGCCAGATCCTGAACCACCGGCAGACGCAGATAGTGGCTGGCGAATTCGATTTCGGTGCGCTCTGCACCGAAGGTCAGGTTCGGACCCCAGAGCAAACGGTCATCGCTGAGCGACACACGCTCATGGCGAAAATCTGCGCGGTCGATGGGGATGCGCCGCCCACCCAGCCAGCAGAGCAGACTGATCATCAACACCAGAAACGTCTCCTCGCCCAAACGACTGACGTCGCTGTTTGGCGAGTGGTTTTGCAAGCTGATCACCGCACGTTTGCCGCGCACCGTCAGCGTGCCGCGAAAGTCTCGGAGGAACAGCGCGAAATTGGCCAGGCACTGGCGCATGGCTTTGTGCAGGTCGGGTTCCTGAATCAATGCCCGGCAGATCAGGGCGAAACTGCCCGGCGGCATGCCATGGGAGTCGAGCCCGAAGAACTCATCGTTGAGCTCGCGGATCTGAATCAGCCACAACGCGGCAAACGCGCTCGCCGGCACGCGTGCGGTGGGTTGCTCCATCAACGCCGGGGCGATGCCGGCCTGTTCAAGCGCAGCCCTCAGACGTTGCGGATTGTCTCCCAGCCCATGGATCATTGCCTGCACGAAGTAGGCGGAAACCGAGTCCTTTTCCCGCATGTGAACGCTTCTCTCCCCATCACCCGAATGGCAAAAAATATCAGTACCGTTGAACAGTTTCGGCATAGGACAACCGCCCTGCCAGCTCTAGACTCGCGGCCAATAGTACGCCTTCGGCCACTACGGCGGCCAAGGTATCGCGGGGTTTGATCGGAAGGACAGAACATGAATCTGCAAAACATTGGCGTGATCGGCGCAGGCACCATGGGCAATGGCATCGCGCAAGTCTGCGCCTTGGCCGGTTTTAACGTGACCTTGCTGGACATCTCCGAGAGCGCCCTGCAAAAAGCCATCGACACCGTCGGCAAAAACCTCGACCGGCAGGTTGCCAAGGAAACGCTGACGCACGAGCAAAAACTCGCCGCCCTCGACAAGATCCGCACCAGCACCGACTACAGCAACCTGCAGAACGTGCAACTGGTGATCGAAGCCGCCACGGAAAATCTCGACCTGAAACTGCGCGTGCTGCAACAGATCGCCGCGCAGGTCAGCGACGATTGCGTGATTGCCTCCAACACATCTTCGTTGTCGATCACCCAACTCGCTGCCAGCGTTAGCCAGCCTGAGCGCTTCATCGGTCTGCACTTCTTCAACCCGGTGCCGGTGATGGGTCTGATCGAGGTGATTCGCGGTTTGCAAACCAGCGACGCCACCCACGCCCTGGCGCTGGGCATGGCGACCACTCTCGGTAAAACCGCGATCACCGCGGGCAACCGTCCGGGTTTCGTGGTCAACCGGATTCTGGTGCCGATGATCAACGAAGCGATCCTGGTGTTTCAGGAAGGCCTGGCCAGCGCCGAAGACATCGACGCCGGCATGCGCCTGGGCTGCAATCAGCCGATCGGGCCGTTGGCGTTGGCGGACCTGATCGGCCTGGACACCGTGCTGGCCATTCTCGAAGCCTTCTACGATGGCTTCAACGACAGCAAATACCGCCCTGCTCCACTGCTCAAGGAAATGGTCGCCGCCGGTTACCTGGGGCGCAAAACGGGGCGTGGCTTCCATGCCTATGCCTGAGCGTTGCTCGCGCTTTGCCGAGTACCGGGACAAGGTGCTGGAGCTGTTCGCCTGCAAAGGTTTCGGACAGGTCGGCATGCGTGAGCTCGCGACCTGCCTGGGACTCGCCCCGGGCTCGTTGTATCACCACTACCCCAGCAAGCAGCACTTGCTGCTCGACTTGATCGAGGAGTTTTACGAAGAGCTGCTGGCCACCTTGGGGCGAGTCGAGCAACAGGCGCCGGCAAAACGTGACAAACTCCATGCCCTTATCCGAGCGCATTTGAATCTGCATCAGGAGATGCCCTGGCATTTTCGTCTGGCAGAGCGTGACAGCGGCTGCCTGAATGAAGAGCAACAGGAACGGGTTCGGCAGCTGCGCGAGCAATACGAGCGCAAATTGTTGCTGATGCTCGGGGCCCGGTCCCGCTTCAGTGAACACGGTCTGCAGGCCGCTGGACATGCCATCGCAAACTTACTCAACAGCGCGCCCGGCTGGTTGGCGCAACATTCGCTGGATGAGCGAGAGCGCGTTGAGCTGTTGGAGAGTCTGGTGAGTGGAGCCATCGAACGCTTGCTGCGCCCCTCGGTTCCACGCGCAGCAGCTTGAGGGTCCAGGACGATACCCCCGTGACCGTGGATCGACACAGGCACCGCAAGCCATAAGCCACGCTGCTTCAATAGAAAAAACATCTAAACGATTCCTGCCAATCACGACATCTAACGCTTTGCTAATGGGAGCCCAATCACTGCGGAGCCGGAGGTGAATTCAGCCTCCCTCCGCTTCTTCGTTACCGGGAGCAAAGCATGAAAATCAATCCCTACCTGATCTTCAACGGCGACTGCAAAGCCGCCTTCACCTTCTATGCCCAAAGCCTGCCAGGCCAGATCGAAGTCATGATGACCTTCGGCGAAAGCCCCGCGCGCGAGCACTTTCCGGCGGACTACCACAACCTGATCATCCACACCCGCCTGCTCGTGGGCGATCAGGCAATCATGGGCTCGGACACAACACCTGATCGCCCTACTGACGAAATGAGCGGCTGTTCGGTTTCACTGAATGTCGACAGCATTGCGGAGGCTGAACGGGTGTTTTCTGCGTTGTCGGACGGCGGCAAGGTTGAAATGCCACTGGAAACCACGTTCTGGGCGGCTCGCTTCGGCATGTTGGTTGACCGGTTTGGTGTGTCGTGGATGGTGAATTGCGAAAAGGATCAGTGAAACTCACTTTCTCAAGGCATGAAAAAGCCCAACCTGAAAAGGTTGGGCTTCTGGCAACTGCCGGACTGTCTGCTACCGTCAACACGCTACCTCGTACAGCAGCGGATTGTTCGGAGGAACCTCACTATGCCTGCCCATGACGCGCCTTGGTCCACTCGTTTCAAACTGTCACTGCTGGCTGGAGGGCTCACCGCTACTCTGCTCGCGGTGAGTGGGTGCGCCACTGTCGACGCCCAGACCACTGCCTATGTGGGCGTGGAGCATCCCGCGCCGACGCTCGCCAGCGAGGTCGTGGTGCTGCGCACCGAGCCTCTTCGCCCTCACGTCCGATTGGGTGAGGTGGTCATCGACGCGAGCGTCGAGCCTGCTCCTCCCATCACTCAGGTAGAAGAAAAACTACGCGAAGAGTCCGCCAAGCTCGGCGGCGATGCCGTTGTAGTGGTCTACGACCATATCCAACCGGTGGGCGCCTATGTCAACGGTCCACTGTGGGCTCGCGACGTAAAAACCATCGAGGGTCGGAAACTCAAAGGGATTGTGATCAAGTACCGGTAATATCCGCGCGCATTTTCCTGCGGGCAAAACAAAACCCCTACCTGCATACGCAGATAGGGGTTTCGGAATTTAATCTTGACGATGACCTACTCTCACATGGGGAAACCCCACACTACCATCGGCGATGCATCGTTTCACTGCTGAGTTCGGGATGGGATCAGGTGGTTCCAATGCTCTATGGTCGTCAAGAAATTCGGTAGCCAGGTCGTTTTCCTTACGGATCACGCTCCAGCGAATGGGTATGCGATAGATTTGTGTGTTTCGTTTCGAATTTTCGACTTGTATCGTCTTCACACACCGCAATCTGGCCTCTTTCGAGTTCACAAATTGCTTGGGTGTTATATGGTCAAGCCTCACGGGCAATTAGTATTGGTTAGCTCAACGCCTCACAGCGCTTACACACCCAACCTATCAACGTCGTAGTCTTCGACGGCCCTTCAGGGGACTCAAGGTCCCAGTGAGATCTCATCTTGAGGCTAGTTTCCCGCTTAGATGCTTTCAGCGGTTATCTATTCCGAACATAGCTACCCGGCAATGCCACTGGCGTGACAACCGGAACACCAGAGGTTCGTCCACTCCGGTCCTCTCGTACTAGGAGCAGCCCCTCTCAAATCTCAAACGTCCACGGCAGATAGGGACCGAACTGTCTCACGACGTTCTAAACCCAGCTTCGCGTACCACTTTAAATGGCGAACAGCCATACCCTTGGGACCGGCTTCAGCCCCAGGATGTGATGAGCCGACATCGAGGTGCCAAACACCGCCGTCGATATGAACTCTTGGGCGGTATCAGCCTGTTATCCCCGGAGTACCTTTTATCCGTTGAGCGATGGCCCTTCCATACAGAACCACCGGATCACTAAGACCTACTTTCGTACCTGCTCGACGTGTCTGTCTCGCAGTCAAGCGCGCTTTTGCCTTTATACTCTACGACCGATTTCCGACCGGTCTGAGCGCACCTTCGTACTCCTCCGTTACTCTTTAGGAGGAGACCGCCCCAGTCAAACTACCCACCATACACTGTCCTCGATCCGGATAACGGACCTGAGTTAGAACCTCAAAGTTGCCAGGGTGGTATTTCAAGGTTGGCTCCACGCGAACTGGCGTCCACGCTTCAAAGCCTCCCACCTATCCTACACAAGCAAATTCAAAGTCCAGTGCAAAGCTATAGTAAAGGTTCACGGGGTCTTTCCGTCTAGCCGCGGATACACTGCATCTTCACAGCGATTTCAATTTCACTGAGTCTCGGGTGGAGACAGCGCCGCCATCGTTACGCCATTCGTGCAGGTCGGAACTTACCCGACAAGGAATTTCGCTACCTTAGGACCGTTATAGTTACGGCCGCCGTTTACCGGGGCTTCGATCAAGAGCTTCGCGTTAGCTAACCCCATCAATTAACCTTCCGGCACCGGGCAGGCGTCACACCCTATACGTCCACTTTCGTGTTTGCAGAGTGCTGTGTTTTTAATAAACAGTCGCAGCGGCCTGGTATCTTCGACCGGCATGGGCTTACGCAGTAAATGCTTCACCCTCACCGGCGCACCTTCTCCCGAAGTTACGGTGCCATTTTGCCTAGTTCCTTCACCCGAGTTCTCTCAAGCGCCTTGGTATTCTCTACCCAACCACCTGTGTCGGTTTGGGGTACGGTTCCTGGTTACCTGAAGCTTAGAAGCTTTTCTTGGAAGCATGGCATCAACCACTTCGTGTTCTAAAAGAACACTCGTCATCAGCTCTCGGCCTTAGAATCCCGGATTTACCTAAGATTCCAGCCTACCACCTTAAACTTGGACAACCAACGCCAAGCTGGCCTAGCCTTCTCCGTCCCTCCATCGCAATAACCAGAAGTACAGGAATATTAACCTGTTTTCCATCGACTACGCTTTTCAGCCTCGCCTTAGGGACCGACTAACCCTGCGTCGATTAACGTTGCGCAGGAAACCTTGGTCTTTCGGCGTGGGTGTTTTTCACACCCATTGTCGTTACTCATGTCAGCATTCGCACTTCTGATACCTCCAGCAAGCTTCTCAACTCACCTTCACAGGCTTACAGAACGCTCCTCTACCGCATCACCTAAGTGATACCCGTAGCTTCGGTGTATGGTTTGAGCCCCGTTACATCTTCCGCGCAGGCCGACTCGACTAGTGAGCTATTACGCTTTCTTTAAAGGGTGGCTGCTTCTAAGCCAACCTCCTAGCTGTCTAAGCCTTCCCACATCGTTTCCCACTTAACCATAACTTTGGGACCTTAGCTGACGGTCTGGGTTGTTTCCCTTTTCACGACGGACGTTAGCACCCGCCGTGTGTCTCCCATGCTCGGCACTTGTAGGTATTCGGAGTTTGCATCGGTTTGGTAAGTCGGGATGACCCCCTAGCCGAAACAGTGCTCTACCCCCTACAGTGATACATGAGGCGCTACCTAAATAGCTTTCGAGGAGAACCAGCTATCTCCGAGCTTGATTAGCCTTTCACTCCGATCCACAGGTCATCCGCTAACTTTTCAACGGTAGTCGGTTCGGTCCTCCAGTTAGTGTTACCCAACCTTCAACCTGCCCATGGATAGATCGCCCGGTTTCGGGTCTATTCCCAGCGACTAGACGCCCTATTAAGACTCGCTTTCGCTACGCCTCCCCTATTCGGTTAAGCTCGCCACTGAAAATAAGTCGCTGACCCATTATACAAAAGGTACGCAGTCACCCAACAAAGTGGGCTCCCACTGCTTGTACGCATACGGTTTCAGGATCTATTTCACTCCCCTCTCCGGGGTTCTTTTCGCCTTTCCCTCACGGTACTAGTTCACTATCGGTCAGTCAGTAGTATTTAGCCTTGGAGGATGGTCCCCCCATATTCAGACAAAGTTTCTCGTGCTCCGTCCTACTCGATTTCATGACTAAGAGATTTTCGCGTACAGGGCTATCACCCACTATGGCCGTACTTTCCAGAACGTTCCGCTAATCTCAAAGCCACTTAAGGGCTAGTCCCCGTTCGCTCGCCACTACTAAGGGAATCTCGGTTGATTTCTTTTCCTCAGGGTACTTAGATGTTTCAGTTCCCCTGGTTCGCCTCTTAAGCCTATGTATTCAGCTTAAGATAACCATCTTATGATGGCTGGGTTCCCCCATTCAGACATCTCCGGATCAAAGTCTGTTTGCCGACTCCCCGAAGCTTTTCGCAGGCTACCACGTCTTTCATCGCCTCTGACTGCCAAGGCATCCACCGTATGCGCTTCTTCACTTGAC
>NZ_JAEKFF010000006.1:0-215000 GCF_016650715.1 Pseudomonas sp. TH39(2020)
CCGAATCTACATGAGCTGGCGTTGCCACGGCATAAGGCGATTCTAACGGCTATCGAAAACCGCGATGCGTTGGGTGCGCAACATGCGACGTTGGTGCAGCTCGATGATGCGCAAAGCGCGTTGAGAGTGGTGTTGGTTCCTGACGAAGCAATGGCCTTGTCGCTCTAGCTCTATGTCCACATCACCTAGCAACGGTGGATGTGGGTCGGATCAGACGCAGAACACTCAAAGCGGATGTGGCTTTTCCCAGTAATCGGCTGAATTATATAAAGTTTTAAGATACTCGATAAAAAAACGTACTTTGGCTGGTAAATAGCGTTGCTGGGGGTACACCGCCTGAATGTTGTAATTGGGCAAAGCAAATTCATCTAGAACCGTTACCAGTTCACCCCGCTTGAGCTCTCCTTGAATTTCCCACGTTGAACGCCAACCAATACCAAGCCCCTGACGTATCCAGGCGAAAAGCAATTCACCGTCGTTGCAAGCAACGTTACCACTGACTTTCATCGCTATCTGTCGGCCATCGCGCAAGAACGTCCAGCCCCGTTGCTGGCCACCCTGAAGGTTGAAGGCCAAGCAATTGTGCTGTGCCAACTCCTCCAGCGTTTGCGGTGCACCATGCTTGGCGAAATAGTCTGGCGTCCCGCAAACCACCCTCCAATTGGGGAACAGCTTGATCGCCACGTAGTTGGGGTCAGTGACTTCTCCGATACGAATACTCATATCGTACCCCTCGCTGACCAGATCAATCACGCTGTCCGTAAAGTTGAAGGATAACTTGAGATCTGGAAAACGCTGCTGGAAGGCATAGACATGAGGGGCAATATGCTGTCGTCCAAAAGCAGCCGGAGCGGACACCACCAAGTGGCCGCTGACGGTGGTGCTTCTGTTGCTGATGCTTGACTCGACCTCGTCGAATTCGCGCATCAGATGCTTGGCCCCTTCCAGTAACTGCTCTCCCGCCTCAGTCAACTTCAAGCCTCGCGTGGAGCGATGCATCAACTTAACGCCCAAGCGTTTTTCTAGCGCATCAAGTCGTCGACCAAGGATGGCTGGCGTCACTCCCTCATTCAGAGCAGCAGCGGCAAAGCTGCCCTTATGGGCGACCTGAACAAAACTGTGGAGCTCGGTATAACGACCCATCGATACCTCATGTATCGGCAGAAACCGATTTATGACTGTTCAACTCAATAATAACCTCCTGCATGCTGAGATCCGTCAATAAAAATACCGACCAGCCTGAAGGAGGCAACAATGGCCAAAATGAGAGCAATCGAGGCTGCCGTATTGGTGATGCGTCGCGAAGGTGTTGACACTGCTTTTGGCATTCCCGGTGCAGCCATCAACCCGCTGTACGCTGCACTGAAAAAAATCGGCGGTGTTGACCACATTTTGGCACGTCATGTGGAAGGAGCCTCCCACATGGCTGAAGGTTACACGCGCACCAACGCAGGAAATATCGGCGTCTGCATCGGCACCTCTGGCCCCGCGGGTACCGACATGGTCACCGGTTTGTACTCAGCGTCCGCCGACTCCATTCCCATCCTCTGCATCACTGGTCAAGCGCCCCGTGCCCGGATGCACAAGGAAGACTTCCAGGCAGTCGATATCACCAGTATCGTCAAACCTGTCACCAAGTGGGCAACCACCGTGATGGAACCTGGCCAGGTACCTTATGCCTTCCAGAAAGCCTTCTATGAGATGCGCTCCGGTCGCCCAGGTCCTGTACTGATCGATTTACCATTCGACGTACAGATGGCAGAGATCGAGTTTGATATTGATGTTTATGAACCACTGCCATTGACCCGCCCTTCCGCTACTCGGGTTCAGGCCGAAAAGGCACTGGCAATGCTCAACGATGCTGAGCGCCCGCTAATCGTTTCTGGTGGTGGCGTAATCAATGCCGATGCCAGTGCCAAGCTTGTGGAGTTCGCGGAGCTTACCGGTGTACCTGTGGTTCCTACTCTGATGGGCTGGGGAACAATTCCGGACGACCACAAGTTGATGGTTGGCATGGTCGGCTTACAGACCTCGCATCGCTACGGCAACGCCACCTTACTCGCGTCTGACTTGGTGTTCGGTATTGGTAATCGCTGGGCCAACCGTCACACTGGTTCAGTCGATGTGTACACCGAAGGTCGACGCTTCATTCACGTCGACATCGAACCCACTCAGATCGGCCGAGTGTTCACCCCAGACTTGGGTATCGTTTCAGATGCCGGTGCCGCCCTGGACATGTTCTTGACTGTGGCTCGTGAATGGAAAGCCGCTGGCAAACTGAAAGATCGCAACGCGTGGGTAAATTCTTGCCGTGACCGCAAGCGCACTCTTCAACGCAAAACTCATTTTGATAACGTGCCGATCAAGCCTCAGCGCGTTTACGAAGAAATGAATGAGTTCTTCGGCAAAGACACCTGCTACGTCAGCACCATTGGCTTGTCGCAGATTGCGGGCGCGCAGTTCCTGCATGTCTACAAGCCGCGGCACTGGATCAACTGTGGCCAGGCTGGCCCACTGGGCTGGACTATTCCTGCGGCATTGGGTGTGGTCAAAGCCGATCCAACCCGCCAAGTTGTAGCACTGTCTGGCGACTATGATTTCCAGTTCATGATCGAGGAATTGGCAGTCGGCGCTCAGTTCAACCTGCCATACATCCATGTCCTGGTGAACAACTCCTACTTGGGATTGATCCGCCAGGCACAGCGCAACTTTGACATCGATTTCTGTGTGCAGCTTTCGTTCGACAATATCAACGCTCCAGAGCTGAACGGCTACGGCGTCGATCATGTGGCAGTCGTTGAGGGACTGGGATGCAAGGCCATTCGCGTGCGCGATCCAAATGACTTGCAGGCCGCATTTGCTCACGCCAGGGAACTCATGCACCAGCATCGCGTGCCCGTGGTTGTGGAAATCATTCTTGAACGCGTGACCAACATCTCCATGGGTATCGAGATCAACGCAATTAACGAGTTCGAGGATTTGGCGCTGAGCGATACCGATGCACCGACTTCCATTTTGCCATTGAATTAACTCTTCCCCCCTCCCCTGACTTTATCCAGACCATGACACAGGAGCATTCCATGCCCCGATTTGCAGCCAACCTATCCATGTTGTTCACGGAAGTGGATTTTCTGGATCGTTTCGCCGCCGCCGCAGAAGCCGGCTTCACCGGTATTGAGTACTTGTTCCCTTACGATTTCAGCTCCGCCGAAATCAAGGAGAGACTCGAGAGCAACGGCCTTACCCAAGTGCTTTTCAATTTGCCCGCGGGGAAATGGGCCAAGGGAGAGCGCGGCATCGCCTGCCATCCCGACCGCGTCGAAGAGTTCCGAGCTGGCGTCGATTTGGCCATCGCTTACGCGCAAGTGTTGGGCAATAAGCAACTCAACTGCCTGGCTGGTATCCGCCCTCATGGTGTGGACTCCAGAACAATCGAAAGCACCTTCGTGACCAATCTCAAATATGCCGCTGACAAGCTGGAAACCGTGGGCATCAAACTTGTGATGGAAGCCATTAACACGCTGGATATTCCAGACTTCTATTTGAACAACACACAGCAGGGACTCGACATCAGGAAAAAGGTGGGCAGTGCCAATCTTTTCCTGCAGTACGACATCTACCACATGCAGATTATGGAAGGCGACCTGGCCCGTACCATGTCCACTTATCTGGATGAAATTAACCACATCCAGCTCGCTGACAATCCGGGCCGCAATGAACCTGGCACCGGCGAAATCAACTATCACTTCCTGTTCCAACTCCTGGACCGAATTGGCTATCAGGGCTGGGTAGGTTGTGAATACAAGCCAGCTACCACCACCCTTGCCGGCCTCGGCTGGCTGAAAACCCATAACGTGATCTAACGGAGATTTTACATATGGCCAACATCGGATTTATTGGCACCGGCATCATGGGCAAGCCTATGGCTCAGAACCTGCAGAAAGCCGGTCACAAACTCTTCTTCTCTGAACACCACAATAAAATGCCCGCCGACCTGCTGGGTGAAAACGGGATTGGCCTGGCCACCCCAAAAGAAGTCGCCCAAGAAGCCGAATTCGTCATCATCATGGTGCCGGATACCCCCCAGGTTGAAGATGTACTGCTACGCGAGAAAGGCGTTGTAGAAGGCGTAGGTGCGGGCAAGGTAGTTATCGACATGAGCTCGATCTCTCCTTCCGCCACCAAAGTCTTCGCCGAGAAGATCAAAGCAACTGGGGCCACTTATCTGGATGCCCCGGTTTCCGGCGGCGAGGTCGGTGCGAAAGCCGCAACGCTGAGTATCATGGTCGGCGGTGAAAAACACGCCTTTGAGCGCGCTTTACCGCTGTTCCAGGCCATGGGCAAGAACATCACTCATGTTGGAGGCAATGGCGATGGTCAGACCGCTAAGGTCGCCAATCAGATCATCGTTGCGCTGAATATCCAGGCCGTAGCCGAAGCTCTGCTATTCGCCGCCAAAAACGGCGCTGATCCGGCCAAAGTACGTGAAGCATTGATGGGTGGCTTTGCTTCCTCGAAAATTCTTGAGGTGCACGGTGAGCGCATGATCAAAGGCACCTTCGATCCAGGCTTCCGCGTCAGCCTGCATCAGAAGGATCTCAATCTGGCTCTCTCGGGAGCTCGGGAGCTGGCCCTGAATCTGCCCAACACAGCCAACGCACAACAGGTGTTCAGCACCTGTGCCGCGCTGGGTGGCAGCAACTGGGATCATTCGGCGCTAATCAAAGGTCTCGAACACATGGCCAACTTCTCAATTCGTGAGCAGTGAACTCGTAAAGGTCTAAAGCATGCACCCATCACAACCAACCCTGACATTCCCCGGCAACTCGCTGCGATGCTCAAGTAACCAGTCATCCAACGTATGCCCGATATGCGTCAACACTGCCAACTCCGGTTGCAGGTCCTCAACGCAACGCAACGCAAGATTCAGATCGTTGTGATTACGCGGAGCCTGAGGTTGCGGCGGCATCGAACAGTCGAGTACCAGCACATCAAGGGGAGCGCGTTGCAGCCATTGCGTGGTGGCCGGCGGCAAACCCACGGTGTCGGTCAGATAAGCGATACGCCGTCCCTCTCCCTCCAACAAGTAACCAAGCGTCGGTCTTGAATGTTGCAGCGGTAACGCCGTCATGCTGAGCGTGCCGAACTGCCGGGTTTCAAAGGCGTCGAAAGGCTGGCTGAAATCGAGTATCCCTGGATGCTTGTAGAGGTCGGCCAGGCCTTCCGGGTCCACCGGACCATGCACCGGAATCACCAGCCCCTGACCCCAACGCAAATGCAGCAAACCCTGGGCGTGATCGGCGTGGTAGTGGGTCTGGAAAATACCGTTGAAGCTGCGCGGCGGGAAGCGTTCGGTCAGGTCGGACAGGCCGCTGTCGATCAACCAGCGCTGATCGCCGCATTCGATCAACGCGCTGCACGGACGACGTCTCAGGCGTTCATCGTTGCGAGCCAGGTCGCAGGCCGCGCATTCGCAGCCGTAGACCGGCACCTGTCGGGCGTCACCGGTGCCCAGCAAGGTCAGGCGCATACGGGTTGCCCGTCGACGCAGGCCAGCAAACATTCGACCGTGCGCTCCAGCGGCCCGGAGTTGTCGATCACACACAACGCCGGATCGTGTTCGGCGAGCACGCGGTTGCTGAAACAGGCATTGCGCGCCAGCCGATCATTAATCTCGGCGACCGTTTCACGCCCCCGTGCCAACAAGCGCTGGCGCAATACAGCCTGATCGACCGTCAGCAACAGCACGAGCACGTTTGGATAGCGCAAGCGGGTCTGCGGCAGATAACCGCGAGACCCATTGACCAGCACATCCTGCCCCGCCGCCAGCCAATCGTCGATCTCCCGTGGGATCCCATAGGACAAACAATTGGCATGCCAGCTCAGGGCAAATGCGCCCTGAGCCTCCCTCTCCGCGAACTGTTGCGCACTGACGCCTTGTGCCACTTCCCCCACCGCTTCCGCCGAGCGGGTGATGACCCGCCGCACGATATGACAATCGCGTTCGGCCAACCGCGCTCGTGCGCCATCCAGCAAGCTGTCCTTGCCCGAACCTGAAGCTCCGATGAGATAAATCAACCTGCCCGCCATCAAAACACCCTCTTCGCTTGTCGCCAGACTTGTTGAACCACCGGCAACCCCTCCTGGGTCCTGGCTTGCACCAGATCCGCCCGTAAACCGACAGCAATCTCGCCGCGATCACTCAACCCCGCCGCTCTGGCCGGCGCCAGGGTGACCATGCGCACAGCCTCGGCCAAGTCGCACTGATTGGCCTGGGCCGCCAGTGAAAACGCCGCTTGCAGCAGGCTGGCCGGGTAGTAATCACTGGACAGGATGTCCAGCAGCCCTTCAGCGGCCAGATCAGCAGCGGCCACATTCCCCGAATGGGAACCGCCGCGCACAACGTTCGGTGCGCCCATCAGCACTTTCATGCCTAACTGCTGACAGCCGCGCGCCGCCTCAAGGGTGGTGGGGAACTCGGCAATGGACATGCCATAGCCCGCTGACTCTTCGACGTGAGCCAGGGTCGCGTCGTCATGGCTGGCCACCGACAGGCCGAGGGCCAGGCAGTGCTCCACGATCGCCGCGCGATGGCGGGCACTGTATTCACGGGAGTTGGCCATCTGCAACACGACGAATTCATCCATTTGCGTAGTCGTCAGATTGTATTTGCCCATGTAGTACTCGCGGTACTTGGACTCCAGGACGAATTGACGTTGACCCGGCGAGTGGTCCATCACCGACACCAGTTGCACCAGGGGATGTTCGACCAGGTCGCGGAACACACTCAACGTGTCCGGGTGGCAAAGTTCACAACGCAGGTGCAGTCGGTGTTCGGCACGGGTCAGTCCGGCATCGGAAGCGCTAGAGATCGCCTCAAGCATCCCCGGCAATTTCTTCATGCGATTGCCTTTGGGATTAACATCACCGATGGACACGGCGTCAAACACCGTGGTGATGCCGGCCGCGATGATCTGCGCATCGTGACTGAGCACCGCCGAGGTCGACGGCCAGTCCACGCCGGGGCGCGGGGTCATGTGTTTTTCCAGGTTGTCGGTGTGCAACTCCACGAGGCCCGGCAGCAGGAAATCACCGTTGAGGTCTTGGGCCTGAGGCAAGCGACTTGGCCCTTCGGCGACATCGGCGATCAACCCGTCGCGCAGCACCACGGTGCCGAGGAACACACGGTCAGCGGTGACCACTCGGGCATTGCTGAGGATCTGTTCAGCGGACATCGGCGTATTCCTCGTGGTTCACAGCGGCTGGGGTCATGTCGAGATGGCGATCGGCAACCGCCTCGCGAGCGGTGCGGTCGTGGAAGATGCCGATCAGTGCGGCGCCTGCCGCTTTCGCTTCGTTCATCAGCTCCAGCACCACCTGGCGATTGGTGTCGTCCAGGGAGGCCGTCGGTTCGTCGAGCAGCATCACCGGCCAGGGCACCATAAAGCCGCGGGCGATGTTGACTCGCTGCTGCTCGCCACCGGAGAAAGTGCCGGGTGCCAGCTGCCAAAGGCGTTGCGGAATGTTCAGACGGCTGAGCAGGAGCTCGGCACGTGATTGCGCCAGACTTCTCTTCCAGCCACGGGCCAGCGCCGCCTCCATCACCACATCCAGACACGCTACCCGCGGGATCACCCGCAGGAACTGACTGACATAACCCAGGGTTCGCTGGCGCACCTGCAGAATGTCACAGGGCTCGGCGCCCACCAGCTCCAGCCAGTGGCCGTCATGCTGTACGCGGATGCTGCCGCCGGCTGGCAGGTAATTGCCATACAGCGTGCGCAGCAAGGTGCTTTTACCGGCACCGGACTGACCATGCAGCACCAGGCATTCACCGGCCGCCACGCTGAAATCCACCCCGCGCAGCACGTTCAGGACCACGCCGTGCTGTTGATGCAGGGTGAAGGTTTTCGAGAGGTCACGGACCTCGATCAAGGTATTCATCGCTCGGACTCCACAGATAAACGGGACTTCACGGCTGCAACACCGAAGACACCAGCAGTTGTGAGTAAGGGTGTTGTGGATCGTCGAGAATCTGGTCGGTCAGGCCGGTTTCCACCACCCGCGAGCGGCGCATCACCATCAGTCGATCGGCCAGCAGACGCGCCACCGCCAGGTCGTGCGTAACGATCACCACCGCCAGGTCCAGCTCGCGCACCAACCCACGCAACAGGTCGAGCAACCGAGCTTGCACCGACACATCGAGTCCCCCCGTCGGTTCGTCCATGAACACCAACCGCGGGCTCGACACCAGATTGCGGGCGATTTGCAGCCGTTGTTGCATGCCGCCGGAGAAGGTCCGGGGCAAGTCGTCGATGCGCAGCGGATCGATTTCCACCTGGCTCAGCCAGTCGATCCCTGCCCCGCGCAGCTGCTGGTAATTGCGTACGCCCTGGGCCATCAGGCGCTCGCCGATGTTGGCGCCGGCCGAAACGCCCATGCGCAAACCGTCGCGAGGATTCTGTTCGACGAAACCCCACTCGGTGCGTAGCAAGGTCCGGCGCTCGGCTTCGCTGGCGCTGTACAGGTCGAGCCATTGGCCCTGTTTGTCGCGGTAACCGATGCTGCCGCGCTGGGGCGGCAGGCGGCCGCTGAGCAACGAGAGCAAGGTCGATTTGCCCGAACCGGACTCGCCGACAATCCCCAGCACCTCACCGGGATACAGGTCAAAACTGACGCCCTGGCAGCCCTTCTCCAAGCCGTACAACAACGACAGGTCGCGCACTCGCAGCAAGGGCTCAGCGGTGGCGGCGGACAGTTTATTTTTCAGTGCCTGGTTCATTGGCCCTGCTCCTGCTGGCTGACGCGCTGGGCGCAGTAATAAGTGTCGGAACACACAAAACTCTGGGTTCCGGCGTCGTCGATGATCAGCTCGTCGAGGAAGGACTCGTGGCTGCCGCAAATGGCGCAGGACTCGTCCCACTTCTGCACTTCGAAGGGGTGATCCTCAAAGTCGAGACTGGTGACTTTTGTGTACGGCGGCACGGCATACAAACGCTTTTCACGACCCGCGCCGAACAGCATCAGCGCCGGACTCATATCGAGTTTCGGGTTGTCGAATTTGGGAATCGGCGACGGGTCCATCACGTAGCGCT
The DNA here is from genome assembly GCF_016650715.1 of Pseudomonas sp. TH39(2020). NCBI lineage: Bacteria > Pseudomonadati > Pseudomonadota > Gammaproteobacteria > Pseudomonadales > Pseudomonadaceae > Pseudomonas > Pseudomonas sp. TH39(2020). The sequence goes on from NZ_JAEKFF010000006.1 coordinate 9,096, forward strand.
CGTCCACCATCACCGGGTAGGCGTAGGCGGTGGCGATGTGGCCGAAGGTGGCGATGTCCTCGTAGAGCTTGACGTGCATCACCCCGTAATCATTGAGGGCGTGCATGGTCCGGGTCTCGGTTTCCGAAGGTTCGATAAAGCGCAGCGGCTCGGGGATCGGCACCTGATACACCATGATCTGATCGGCGTGCAGCGGCGTTTCCGGGATGCGGTGACGGGTCTGGATCACCGTCGCGTCCGGGGTATTTTCGGTGGTTGCGACGCCAGCGGTCCGGGCGAAAAAGCGACGGATCGACACGGCGTTGGTGGTGTCGTCCGCGCCCTGGTCGATGACCTTGAGCACGTCTTCAGCACCGAGAATCGCTGCGGTCAGTTGCATGCCACCGGTGCCCCAGCCGTAAGGCAGCGGCATCTCGCGCCCACCGAACGGCACTTGATAACCGGGGATGGCCACTGCCTTGAGCAAGGCGCGGCGGATCATGCGTTTGGTCTGCTCATCAAGGTAGGCAAAGTTGTACGCCGCATCGCGCACTGGCGCCTGAGTCAGGTCATTCATGGCTGTGGCCCTCGGCCGGCTTGCGCAGTTTGCGGATCAGTTCCAGTTCGGCCTGGAAATCCACGTAGTGAGGTAATTTCAAGTGCGAGACAAAACCGGCAGCCTCGACGTTGTCGCAGTGCATCAGCACGAATTCCTCCTGTTGCGCCGGGGACACGATCTCTTCGTTGAACTCCTCGGCCCTCAGTGCGCGGTCGACCAGTGCCATGCCCATGGCCTTGCGCTCGGCGTGGCCGAAGGCCAGACCGTAGCCGCGCGTAAACTGCGCCAGCTCGGTGGCAGAGCCGACGAACTGGTTAACCATCTCGCACTCGGTCACTTCGATGCTGCCCAAAGCGATGGGGAAGCCCAACTCTTCGGGATCGATCCAAACCTCCACTTCACCGATGCGAATCTCCCCGGCGAACGGGTGGTTGCGGCCATAACCGCGCTGGGTGGAATAACCCAGTGCCAGCAGAAAACCTTCATCGCCACGCGCCAGCGCCTGCAAGCGTTGGGCACGGCTGGCGGGCAGCTCCAATGGGTCGCGGGTGATATCCGCCACTGTTTCGCCGTTGTCGGACTCGTTCTTGATCAAACCTTCCTTGGCCAGCAAACCCAGGACCCGTGGGCAAGGTTCGAGGCTGGCGTTCGGGGTGGTTTGCGGTCCCGGGTATTCGCCTTCGGCGAGCAATGCAAAGTCGAGCAGACGATGGGTGTAATCGAAGGTTGGTCCCAGCAGCTGCCCGCCCGGCACGTCCTTGAACGTGGCGGACAAACGCCGGCTGAGTTGCATGCTTGACGTGTCGATCGGCAGGCTCGGGCTGAAACGCGGCAACGTGGTGCGATAGGCCCGCAGCAGGAAGATCGCTTCGACCAGATCGCCCGCCGCTTGCTTGATCGCCAGCGAGGCCAGTTCTTCGTCGTACAGCGAGCCTTCGCTCATTACCCGTGCCACCGCCAGCGGCAGTTGCTGACGGATTTGCTCGACGCTCAGCTCAGTGACCGAGGTATCGCCCCGGCGTTTTTTCGCCAGCAGACGGTGGGCATTGTCGATGGCCTGTTCGCCACCCTTGACGGCTACGTACATCAGACAAGCTCCTGTGCTGTGCGGGCGACCCGCGTGCTGCGTGGCAGGCCGATAAAGTCGTGACCGGTGGTGAAAAACAGATCCAGCCCGCGAGGGAATTCGTTGCGCTGTTCGCGCTCGCGCCAGAAACCGTCGGTCAGAGGCAGACTGACCTGATGCTCGGTCTCGATCCCCGGTCCGCACCAGGCCAGCCCTGCCCCGCCGTCGAGGCTCGGCAGCTGAACCAGCAAGGTGCAGGATTGATCGGGGTAACGGTCATTACCATGGTCGAAGCCGCTGAGGTCGAGCAGGTCCTCGGCACCCAGCAAGGCAAAACGCGCGGCTTCCCGATGCGGTGTCAGTGGGCAGCCGCAGTGGAACGCCAGGTTGGCGCGGATCGCCGGTGTGTCGAAAGACGGCGCCAGCCACAGCGGCGTGTCGACATCCAGCAGCGCCAGGCACAACGCATAGGTGGCTGACGCCAGCCCTTCGAGGCTTGGGGTGGCGTGCAAGTTCTGAATCAATCCGGGATCGGCCAGCGCTTTGAGCGCAGCGCGAAAACTGCGCTGGGCATCCAGCACCGGGTCGGTAAACGCCGGTTGCAACAACGGTGCGCTCATCAGTTTTCTCCTCGCACGAGGGTGAAAAATTCAACTTTGGTGGCGGCGGTTTCCGCCTCTTTCTGCGCCCGGCGTTGTGCCTGAGCGTTGGCCAGCGGCGTGATCACGTCATCGAGCCAATGGCGCTGTTGCGCGCCCTGCAAATGCGCGTCGGCCAGGGCCGCCAATTCCGCGTGGGCCTTGTCGCGACCCGCTAGGTAGCTGTAGCCGGTACGGCCATCGGCCAGGCGCACCACGCAACGGGTTACGCTCATTTCGCCGACGTTGAACGGCGCACCGTTGCCACCCATGCGGCCACGGACCAGGGTCATGCCGATTTCAGGGGCACGGATCAGTTGGTACTCGACGTCGCGCAGCGCGGCTTCATGGGGCTGCAATTCGCTGTGACGGGCGCAGGCCAGCACGCCGATCCAGTGCTGCCGCGCAGAGTAAGGAGCAGGGTTCATCGGTAAGTTCTCCATCAGGTGACGACCTGGTACTGGAAGCGATCCGAACGGCTGGTGGACTGGGCCAGCTCCACCGGGCGGCCGTCGCGGTCGCGGGAAAGGGTGAACACACTCAGCGCCGGCAAATGCCGGGGCATCATCAGCAACGCGGCTTCTTCGCGGCTGGGCAAACGGGCGCCGATCAGGCTCAGGGTCCGGGTCAGCGGCATGTCCCGTTCACTCAGGTACTGGCGCAATGAGCCGCCGGTGTAGTCCGCCAGCATCGGCGCATGGCTGGCACAGTAGCGATGGCGGATCAGGCTGACCGGTTGGTGATCGAGTTTGCGCAAGGTCTGCAGTTCGATCATCGGCGCCATCTCGGCAAGACCGAGGTGTTGCGCCTCTTCACGGCTGGCGAAGCAGTAACGACGCTTGAGCAGCACCGCCTCGACGCCCAGGCCTTGGGCCGACAACGACTGGCTGTAGGCACTGTCGGCGGCCATTGGATAAATCAGCGGCCGTTCCAGCACCTGCGTGCCTTTGCCCTGGCGGCGCAACAGACTGCCTTCGAACACGAGCTCTTCGATGGCGCGGCGCAACGTATGGCGGTTGACCCCGAAGCGCTCTGCCAACTGCACCTCCGCCGGCAGAAAATCCCCGGCCTGATAATCGGCCAGCTCACGACGCAGGATGTCGGCCAATTCGCGGTACACCGGCTCATCTTGTCTAGACAACTGCATGCTTAAAAAAAGCGCCCAAGGGCACCCCTCCGAAATTCAGATGAACTGCTTGCGCAGGCGTTGCGACAAGATATCGATCAGGCTGACCACCACGATGATCACCAGCAGCACCGCGCAGGTCTGCACGAACTGGAATGCGCGGATGTTCTCCCAGAGAATCACCCCGATCCCACCGGCACCGACCATTCCCACCACCGTCGCCGAACGCACGTTGGCCTCGAAGCGGTACAGCGCGTACGACACCCACAGCGGCATCACTTGCGGAATGATCCCGTAGATCACTTCTTGCAAGGCACTGGCACCGGTGGCGCGAACACCTTCAACCGGGCCCGGGTCGATCGCCTCGACCGCTTCGGCGAACAGCTTGGCAAGCACGCCGGTGGTGCTGATCCACAGCGCCAGAACCCCGGCAAACGGCCCCAACCCGACGGCCACCACGAACAACATGGCGAAGACCATTTCGTTGATCGAACGGAAAGCGTCCATCACCCGACGCAGCGGCTGGTGAATCCACCAGGGTGTGATGTTTTCCGAGCAGAGAATCCCCAGGGGTATCGAGCAGACAATCGCCAATACCGTGCCCCAGAGGGCGATTTGTACGGTGACAATCATTTCCTTGAGGTACGAGCGCCATTCATGGAAGTCCGGCGGGAAGAAATCAGCGGCGAAAGTCGCCATGTTTCCGGAGTCGCGATACAGCGCCATCGGGTTCATCTCGGCGCCGTGCCAGGCCCAAGCCAGCAGGACCAGAAACAGGCCCCAACCGGCGTACTGCGGCCAGGGGCGCTTGCCGACAGCTTCAGCGTGCAGAGTGGTCATAAGGTTTCTCTAAAAAAGCGGTTTGACGAGGCGCGGCACATGAGTAATGCCTTGTGCAAAAAACTGTGGGAGCGAGCCTGCTCGCGATAGCGGTGTGTCAGTCGACATCGATGGTGCATGTGCCGCCATCTTCGCGAGCAGGCTCGCTCCCACAGTTGCCCCGCGGTGAATCAACCGGCGTTGGCCGCGCTCTTTTTGTCGCTGGTCTTTTCGAGCAAGGTCAGGCGCTCTTGCAGCTTGGCCAGCTCGGCATCGATCTCAGCCAGGCGCTTGGCCTTGTCCGCGGCCTCAAGCTTGGTGTCGGCACTGACGGTTGTGCGCTGCTTGAACAGTTCGAGCTGACGGATCGGCAGCAACTGGTCGTCGCTGGACTTCAGGAACTTGCCCAGCTGCATGCCCGCAAGTACCGCTTTCTCGGAGTCGGTATCCCCATAGCTGAAGATGAAATCGCGGATCTTGGTCTTCTCGCTGTCGCTCAGGGCCTTGCTCCACACCAACGGGTCGGCGGGGATCAACGGCGACTTCCAGATCACCTTGAGCAGTGCAGCCTTGTCCGGTTGGGTGACTTCCAGGCGATCCCAGCTTTCGGTGTTGAAGGTCGCGACATCCAGTTGCCCTTTGGCCACGCTCAAGGCGTTGACCTCATGGCTGGAGTTGAGCGTGCGTTTGAACGCGGTGGCGGCGTCGACATGGTTCTTCGCGAACACGTAGTAGCCCGGTACCAGATAGCCTGAGGTGGAGTTCGGGTCGCCGTTACCGAAGGTCAGGCTCTTGGCGTTTTTCAGCATGTCGTCGACGGAGTTGATCGGGCTGTCCTTGCGCACGATCAGCACGCTCCAGTACCCGGCGGCACCGTTGGCGGCGGCGGTTTGGGCGAAGATCTCGCCGTTGGACCGGTCCACCGCTTCCATCGCGGCCTTGTTGCCCAGCCAGGCGACGTCGACCTTGTTGAAGCGCATGCCCTGGATCAGGCCGGCATAGTCGGAGGCGAAAGTGGCGTTGATCTTCAGGCCGGTTTTCTTCTGCATATCGTCAAGAAATGGCTGCCAGATGCTCTTCAGATTCTGCGAAGACTCGGTGGACATGATGCCGAAGTTGATGGCTTTTTCTTCAGCCTGGGCGGTGCCCAGCACACAGCTGGCGAGCAAAGCGGCGCCAGCAAAAACGCGACCGATACGGTTCAACATTGAAAGGATTCCTGAGGGTGCGTAGTTAAGGAAGTGGAGGTATTCACACGCGAGCCAGCATCAACCGGGGCGCGGGTTCGGGGTGGCGGGTCTGGTCGGAAAACATCAGGCTGGTGTCGAGGTCGGCACCGTACAAATTGTTGAGGAACTGACTGCTCAGGTCGGCGGCGAGGCCGTCGAAATGAATCCGACCACCCTTGAGCGCGACAGCACGGGGGCAATAGCGTGTGGCGTAATCGACCTGATGCAGGGTCACCACAACGGTCTTGCCGTCGCGGCGATTAATGTCGGCGAGGATTTCCATGACCTTGCGCGCCGATTCCGGGTCCAGGGAGGCGATCGGTTCATCGGCCAGAATGACCTCGGCGCGTTGGGTCAGCGCCCGGGCAATCGCTACGCGCTGTTGTTGGCCGCCGGACAAGGTGGATGCGCGCTGCTCCGCCAGATCGACCAGGCCGACACGGTCCAGAGACTCGAGGGCAAACTGCTTTTCCTCGGCATTGAACAGACCCAAATTGCCACGCCAGCGTGGCATGCGTCCCAGGCAACCGAGCAGCACGTTATCGAGCACGCTCAGGCGGTTGACCAGATTGAACTGCTGGAAGATGTAGCCGATGTCGGCGCGCAAGCGACGAACCTTACCGTTCAGCCGCCCGGAAGCCTGCACTTCCCGCCCCAGCACCCTGACGCTGCCGCCGTTGTTGCGATCGCAACAGGCCAGCCCCGCGAGTTGCCGTAACAAAGTGGATTTGCCGGAGCCGGAAGCGCCAATCAGCGCGACCATCTCACCGGTCGCGATGGTGAGTTCGAGGTCGACCAGTGCGGTTTTACGCGCGAAGGTCTTGTTCAGATGATCGACATGGATAGCTGCGTTCATGGGCTTCTCTGTCAGGTTGAACAGCCGTCCCTGGCCGCATTGGAGTTCAACCAACTTTAGGCAGGGGCTGTGTCAGACCTATGACTTGCACATGACGCTGGAATAAACGTTTGGTTAAGGTTTGATGAAAGGTTGGCTGGGCAAACAACGCCGTTTCCATCGAAACTCCCAGATAGGTGACAGCGAGGGTGACGGCGCGTTGATCGGTGCGCAGTGGCCTCGAGTGACCTGACCGAACGTCACCCAGAGCCGGCCTTATAGGCAGTGCCCCTTTGCGAGGCATGCAGTCCATAAAAAGGCACAACCGCGAATCATAGACAAAATTGGTTCGCTGGCGATCGAACCAATTGCCTTTCATCGCCCTACCCCCAAGCCGCGAACCTTTGCTCATTGGCTCAACCATCGGCCACGCAGGTTTTTACAGGCCTGATTCGCATTGACCCAAGGCGAACCAATTTATTTTGGCATCGCTCTTGCTCTAACCCTCTTGTTCTGTATACCTGCCTGAAGGCGGGTCAATCGGCTTTTTTTGGTCTGGCGCGAGTGACCACAATGCAAAGGTTCGACCCTGACACAACCATCGATAACTCTTCGAAGCTGGCGCTGGATACCTTGCGGCAGATGGTGGCGCAGCGTGCGGAGTTTCCTCAGCGGGCGTTGCCGACCGAGCGGGATCTGGCAGCTGATTTCGGGCTCAGCCGACGGGCAATTCGCCGCGCCTTGTCGGTGCTTGAAGCCGAAGGCCAAATCTGGCGGCGGCAAGGCAAGGGTACGTTCGTCGGCCCGACGCCGCCCAGTGCGTCGTTGAGTTTTGCCCGCCTTTCCGGGCGGACCAATTTCAGCGAGGTCATGGAAAGCCCGGCTGCACCTGGAACCTGCCCTGGCGTCTCTGGCAGCGGTACGGGCCAATGGCGAGCAAATGGCGATTCTGCGTCGGTTGGCCGAGCGCACCACGCGCCAGCAAGGCGCCGAGCAAATAGACCCTGAAGGCCTTGAGTTGTGGGACAGCGCCTTGCACCGGGGGTATCGCGGAGGCAGCGGGCAACCGCTTGATGCTGGACCTCGTTGAAATGCTCGACGCTATTCGCCTGGACCCGATGTGGCGCGACTTGCGCCAGCGAGCGCGCAATGCCGATCGTCTCGACACCCACAGCCACGATCACGACGACATTGTCAGTGCCATCGAAAACCGTGACCCGATCAAGGCCGCCACCGCCATGCGCGGACATTTGCGGGCACTGCAACAAGCGCTGGATCACGTCATCAATCAAGACCTGGAGGCAAGCTTATGACCGCCATAGCCAAAGAGACGGGGTGGTCCATCACCAGTTGTGGTGGGCGGTCTGTCCTGGGGATTACTGGTAGCGGGAGCGTCCTCACCAGCTGTTGGCCGTCAGATTGATCGCCATGGCGGACGCTCGGTCCTAGCCGCCAGTTCACTGCTGCTGGCTTTCCATGCACGTCTATCGTCGGATTTGGCGAGGGTCTCGCGTACTAGCCATGCATGACACCGCCTACTTCTTCGTGTGCAGCTGAAATCACGCGGCTTGGATCGGTGGAAAGGAGGTCCTGTGGGCGCTTGCCTCCAAGCCATCCGTTAGGAGAGATAAACCAGAATGAAACTCCCCAACCATCTTTCATGGGACAGAGAACAGATAACACATCTCTAAGGCCGGGAATCGGACTGGCGCCGCCTTGCGATGGGAACGCGTAAACTGGAAAAGACCTGCAGCCATCGTGATCGATCGAGAAAATTCGGTGGTCCGCTTCCCACTCCTTGAGTGCGGGACTCAGGAGCTCAACGTGGATACCCAGATGGTTAGCCAAGTCCTGAACCAGAAGGAAGTCGCCGCACGTTAGAATATGAGCTCTGGCGAGGGCAACCATTTCCCGTTCTCTTTCTTCGATAGTCCGACGCTTCTCATCTGCTCGTGTAAGCGCCGCCTCTGAAGGTGAACACCAGGCTAGCTCATGGTCCTGTACTGGTTTACCCGATCGAGCAGAGCTTTCGGCACGACTGAACGCCTCGCTCGCGACACCGTTGACATCTTTATCGGAATCCTTCGTCATGAATTCTCCTCCTAGTTACTTTTCAATTCTCCTGCTGCATGGCGCGCACTGCTGGTAAGCGGTAACTTAAAGTAAGGTTCTTCAAGGATCACTGGAAAGAGACTCTTGACCCCCCTTCAAATAATTTCACTGTCTCGGTATCCGTAAAAATTACTTAAGAAAATGGCCAGTAGCAGCATCGACGGCAACACGTCACTGTTGGCTTAGGTGCAGCTCTACTCCCTACCCCTTAAACAGCTTGGCTATGCCATTATCTAGCGCGTCCGACGCTTCGGCATCAAATTCCACATCCGTTATCATGCCGCGCCGTTTAAGATTCGTTGCTTGCTTGGCTAAGGGGGGGGCTCGAACCGCCCGCAAGTCGCCCTATTGGCTCGTGCTCTGCTCCGAATTACGATGCTGCATCAAGAAATCTGTGTGCTCCTTTCTTTGATCTGCGTGCGTTTATATGCTGAGCCTCGACCACGAATTGAGCTTTCAAAAACCACTTGCACGTTTTGACGTTTCGCCTTCCTTTTATGATTGATCTCTTATGTACACCGCGGGTCGCGGTAGATGCATCGTCTTACTGGACTTGCCCCTACAAAACCGGACACCAACTCCCTGTTAAATTGATGCTGCCGACAGCTCCTTCATCAAACCGTTAGCAGATGCATAACTCTTTCGCCGCGAATTGAAGATCAGACAGAAGTTGAGGCCAGTCTCCCCACATGATGCGCGACAATGGCCGCTCTCAAGTCGCTACGTCCTTTTTGTGATGGGTATGACTTTGGATGCATCTGCCATCCGCAACTGTTCAAGGAGCGCGGCGTATTGCTCTCTGAGTTTCACGACCCGGTCGAGTTTCTCCTCCAGTTCAGCTTGTGCACTTTGGAGGTCGAGTTCCGTTTTGACGTGAGCGTTCTCAAGATCGTGGTATTTGGTCTCCCATGCCTTGATGCGCTCCGAATAGGAGAGACGTACCCGCATGCGCCCGACAGTTTCCTTCTTCTTGAGGGAGTCGAGCCACATATCCACACAGGTGTTCAGTTCTGCTTGCTTGGTAGTGAAGAACGTAGTCTTTCCGATTCCAGCCCGTCGTGCGACTTCGTTTTTACTCACTGCTCCGCCGTTATGAGGGTAAATTCCGCCGTTCTCATTCATCTCGGCAGCTATGGTGTCCATGGCAGCAAGTACCCTGTGCTCGACCGCCGCCGTCCGCTCTTTGCCGCGAGCTAGCGCGGCATCCTGGAACTTGTTGACCATTATGACTTCGCTGCCTCCCGAAGAGTGATCAACTCGGGGTTGGTACTCCAAATAGCGCATATGTCGTCAAACCGCTCCAGCTCCTCCTCTAACTGCTCGACTACATTCGCGACCAAAAGCAGCCGGTTCTCTTCCAATGCCAGCTGACCTTGTTTGATCAAGACTGGAACTATCGCCGCTACGTCTCGCCTTGCGGTTTTATCCTCGATGCGGTTTTCACAGCTTGAACCGCACTTGCACGGACTCGCCTCTCTCGAGGGCTTGGTACAGAGCACACCGGGCTTGACCACACGGAAATATTGCCCCTTATTGGTTAGGAGCACAGCCAGATCGTACGCGGAATCGACGTCCCATAGACGCCCTTGGCGGTGAAGAATTTCTTCCTGAATTTTTATTGACTCGACCATATGCGGGGCAGCTCCACCACCATGGCCACCAAAAACGGGCGCCCCCACTTTGTGCAATGAAATGTGAATATCTTCGATAACCTCTTGGCAACGCATGATGCGCAACTCCTGCGTAATCTGCTCTATCTCCAGTTGCAAAGCCTTGTCTGTCAGGATGTAGTGCAGCGTCATAGCAATGTCACTATGACCAAAAAGTTGCATCAGCACGCGCGGACTATCGACAATGGCCAAGGCCGCCAGACGAGCAACTGTTTTGCGAAATCGGTGCGAGTGTAGATTTACACCACCGGGCTTGGGGCTCATACCGAGGCGCTTTGCTAGTTTCCTTAATGCATGGTTGACATCTAATAGTTGCTTTTCTGGGTTTGCATTAGGACCGGTGCCAAGCGCAGCCCAAAGGTGATCGCCCTCAGTCTGCAGCACTTCGAACTCATCATCACCGTATCTTTGCCACGCAACCCGCTCGCAGGCTCTAACTAGTTGAACTTGCTGATCCAGCACTTCTACAAGAATTCTAGGGACCGGCCATTCACGGCCTTCTCCCGCCAGTTTTTTGCTTAATTTGTACGTCTTGCCGGTCACATTTGTATCACCGCTACGACTCGGCACCACGCAATCACGTTGCAAGGTTAGGACTTCCTGGACACGTCCAGCCATAGCGAGCAGTGCAATCCAAAGGTGCGAAGCCTGTAAGGTAACCATCAAGGCTTGGACGTGCTGCCATGTCCGCGGCGGCCATTCATGCTCGTCATCAATATTACCTCTTGAAGCAAGATGCGCCCCCAGACTGCTTCCAATTTCAAAACGAAATGGCGGTTGAATAATTAGTTCCCCCTCCCGGTCTCTAAAAATATTCTGCTCTAAATAATGCTTAAGACGAGTTGGAAAGGTACGACTATTGAGATGTGAGCTATTTAACTTTGGAAGGGCTTCCGCTAGCGAAATCAAATTCGGTCCGAGATCCCGTACCACCCATAAAATTCGCGCCCCCATCTTCGCCATATAATCATCAGAAATCGGTAAAAATGGATTGGTTCTATTCTCCTTGGGTCGCGGTACTGCACTGCCTTTCGGGTTAGTAGTCTTCCCTACGTCGGCAACGACTGGAGCATCATTCCAGAGGCCTCGACTTGCAAACATAGCCATCCTCTTTAGGACCGCCCGGCAATTTCTATCTAAACTTATATCATTTAAATCTTCTAGGCTCAGGCAGCTGACAAGCCCTAGTTCATGAGAGTGTTTTCTTTCTAATTTTCGCTGCACCCCTTTAGCAAGAATCGGAGGCAAACTTGTATGGAGCTCTCTCACTATTGATGTAGGATCGAGAGAACAATCACTTTTACACTTACGAAAACTTGACGGACCAATGCGCAAAAGAAGGGCATAGCGAGTCATCTCCAACACCCCCTCATCAATTAGATTTTCCATATCCGCCGTACGCGTAAGTTGCGGTGGCAAATAGCGCACAAGTCGCGCTCTGAACGACAATATCGCATTACTACGAATTAAATGTCTGCCAATAAGGTTTTCTGGCGTTTGCCATACTCCAAATTCGTCGCCATGCCCAAGTAGTGCCTGGCACCGATTTGCGCTATTGCGGTCCAAATATTGCAACTGCTCTTCGGCAAATAACTTTCTCGCTTCTTCGCACCTGCGATTGTCAGACTCTGCTGTGGTTTCGCTAGACAACGCGTGGACGTCAATAGAATTCATATGACCTCAACCAACTTAATAAAAGAACCCATACCGGGAGCGCGGTGCGTGCCAGAAGAGATAGCTTGAGCCCATTTTTCTATGGCGACGCGAACGTTATTTACCGGGAAGATCTTAAGTGCATTTAGTCCATTTGTAAGTTCTTGCGGAAAGTCTGATGTGAGCCAAGCTTCCACAGATATAGCCTTCTGGATAGCCTTCAACTCCTCGACCCGCATTGCTACTCCATCAACGGACTCAGGTAACATTACGCCCTCGCTACATAAAAGACACCGTTGTTGCCCGCATCGCTTGCTACCATCGGAATCGGGCTGTATAGCACTTGGGGGGTTGTGTGGGCTCTTGCACCCAAAGCTCAAACGGCTGCGTTCCAAAGCTCGGTAGTCATGGAGACGTTTTTCCATCTCGGGTGTCACCGAACCGAATTGCTGTCGGTGTGCAAGAATCGTAATATCCAGTCGCCCCTGTCCTAGCTCGCTAAACAAATCTTCGACAAATGTTCTAATTTTGTGATCCCGTTCGGTATTGAGAATATTATTATCAACGTAACGCTGTGTTGTTTTTAGCTGAGCATGGTGAAGTAATCGCATCAGTACCAGGATATTACTGCCGCTCTGACGCCATATATACATGGCGAATATGTCGCGAAAGTCAGATGCTTTTACTGAACTGATTAGAAACTCACCTCGTGCCTCTCTTTCTTCGTTGATCTTACAAGTGAGATAATCGAGATAGGATACATCTTCACCGTTTAGATAATGGCGCTCAATCGTTGACTCCACCCAACCGATATAACCCGTTTTACCCACGAAGAGCCAAACACTGCGCGTCCCACGATCAAGGCGCTGAATTACTTTGTGTTGTTTGACCAGTTCGTCGTATGGTGCTCCGCTTTCGAGCATTGCTCCGTACCGATCTTGCTCAAATAGAAGCATGTCCTTTAATTGTTTTCGAAGCGGAACCACCCGTTTAAGCCAGTCGCGAATAATCGGACCTGGACCCCATGTAGTTTTCCAGAGACCTCCCACGTACTGTTCTCTTCCAAACGCCCGAGCCTTTGTCCCGACCAAAATATAGCGACTCTCGTCTTGAGGGTGATTACGCAGGAACGACTCTTCGAACTTGACATCAAGCATTGCTAGTACCGCCGGATTCCAGCCGGTGTTCGCTAGGCACATGTGGAAAGCGGTATGGGCATCCCACATACTTGGGAATACGGTTTCACGTAAGGTGGATATACTTAACCCTTTAGATTTTTTAAATCGATTCCAGCCATGTTTGCCAATAAGCTGCTCAGTCGTCGGTAGTGCCACGTTGTATTTGCGCTGCATTTTGTTGAAGTAACGCCAATGCTTAAAAAAATTGTTTTCCTCCTCTGTAATAGGAACAGTGTTTGCATCTTGTAACCGATCCATTAACGACCATCGGCGTCTCACTGCCTGCCAAGCCTGTTTTAATGCTATACGCAATACAGCGGTCTCAATCTCAGGCGGTAAGTGACGATTTGCCTTGGGATCAACTGGTGAGTCCCAATACAATTTTGGTGCTCCAAGCTCCTTCAAAGAAGCATCAGCAATAGCCGTGAAAAAATTAAACGTAGTACGATACATTCCGTTCTGACACGCATAATCTCTATACACTCGTGTTAGCTGACGGACATCTTCAAGGCGAACATCCGTCTCTCCTGCTTGCTCGGCAGCCTTTTCTACGCGATCAAACAAACGCCACCACATACGAAGCGCGGAAATGCGGTATCTAACAGTATCCGACGAAATTCCTAATAAATTCGCCTTAAGTGCAGGCAGTAGTTGGCAGATGAGCCATGGTCTGCCAGAATAACCACCATTCCATTTACCGCTGTAAAAAATCTCTTCCTGATTGCCGTCTGCAAAAATAGTTAAATCAACAAAAGTATCTTGACTTGGATGCTTAACCCAGAACTGTAGTGGGCTCTGAGGCTCCGGCGGAGATGCAAACTCCAATGATTTAGCGCACTCACCCACATTTTTTTGTAGATGATCTTTGTTATGACGGCGGATGCTCATGATTTCATATCATCGTCAGTATCCCGCAATACCTCGACCCATCGCTCTTGCAGATTGAGGTTGACTCCAAGCTGATCGAAGACCCACTGTAAATAGATCTTTGTAGTCTCACGCGAGACATGTCTCAGTTGCGGCTGTATTTCGAGCTCTATTATCGAAAGAGCAGTGCTTTGAAACGACTGGATGACCAATGCATCTATATTAGACTTGAGCGCTGTTTCCAGTAGCTTTCGCTGATCTTCCAACCGCCGCCAGAGTAGGGTGCATGCCCAATAGTGGCGAGCCATATGTGGCGACCAGCATTTCGGACGCTCGACACTGCGCCAAGATTCGTAGATGTCGTGGCCGGTGTATCGTTTGCCAGTCAGCGGATCTAGGAAAAGGTGGACCGTTTCATCTTGGATTCGCCGCTGCTCAGAAACGGTGTGCCCCTCTCTGACAGCTACATCTAGTGCTTGTGGACGTTGTTTTTCACGGTAGTCATGCAGCTTCTCCGCCAATGAAAGCGGAATCCGAATCGTACCTGAAGGCCCAATTTTGTCGCCATGATTCCGCCCGTATTCCTTTCCTTTTGTGCCGAATTTTATCTCCAGCAATACGGCCTGTTTCTCGTAAGCGGAATAAGGATTTAAGATATTCCACTTATCGGGATCCAAAGGTAGAGTGTCAAGCCGCCAGCAAGCCGCCTCCTCGCGCCTGATGGCCGTTTCCATAATCAGCTCTGCGATCAGTGCCTCTGTAGGTCCCCTAACTGATTTATTGATAAGCCGTGCGTGCCATATGGCAATGTCTTTATCCAATGGAAAATTGCTTAATCGCTTGCTTACACGTAATTTTCCTTTTCTCGCATCGACCGCTTTCGGCTCTGAACCATGTGAATTTCTGGGGTTACTAGGTACGTAGGTGCGTATGACTTTTGGAACCACAAATAGGGTTCGCAACCCCTTGTCGGCTGCCCACGTCAAATACTCGGCTGCGATCTCGACGCGAACGTTGATGGTTGCCTCAGCCAATGGCCTGTTGTCCCGAGACCATGCGCCACTGACCATGTTCGCCTGGTATTTACCAATCAGGTCCTGACTGTATTCAAGCGTCATCGGCTCGCACCCTCTGACGTCACACCACTCTAGAAAATTGCAGAGCCGCTCCGCATAGTTTTGCATGCTCTTTGCGGATGGCGGGATAGGGAGTTGCTCAGTACCACGACCAATTGGATCCCACAGCCCTAGACCACGATCTATTAGGAACCGGCTACCAAGTCGGTGATAACCCGGGCGCGAGTCGAAAATCGCGGGGATGTTTGAGACCTTCTCATACCCAGCATTGCTGAGAAACTGGGGTGACGGGTAAACCGTCGCGAAAGAGTATTTTCCTTGATCATCTGACTGCATGGTTGGTCACCACTTAGTTGCATTCTATTTGACCATTCCAACTGCTTCATCGAGAACCGACAGATATAGTGGGTAACACACCTACATGTCTCCGCCGCAGATCATGTTAGACAAAATATCCACGCAAAGCTGCTACAATCTCATCGTAAATTATTACTGTACTTTCGTAAAAGGAGGTAACGTAAATGCTTGATTCTGATGAACTCTTAGAACTGCATACTCAATTTCGCGCTGAAATGCAGAATGTTGACATAGCAAAAAAAATAGCTCCGAAGCGTGACTTGGTAGAATTTGTGAGGGTAAGATTTTGGTACGAAGGAGTACGCAAACGTAGCAAACTAAATACTGCCTATGCGCTCGAACAGCATTTTGAGCCGGAGTCGTTCAGACGGCGCGCTGCCAATGACAAGCCGAGTTATCCATGCAAATGGAAAAAGTACGAAATCGGATTACGTACTCCCCAACCCCGACTACTAGAGAGGGTTAATTCACTATTACCGGGCTCTTTGCAAGAGTTGCGTCATCCTTTATGGGACGTGTTGAAACTTAAGCCAAACCGTAGCACTCTCAGCGAAATTTTCCTTCAGCGCCTGAATCCAGAGGTTCTCGTAGTACTATTTAAACACGCCGACGATATGGAAGTTCCTTTTGAACGAGCTAAGGTCACAAGTGCCATAATTACCAAATTGAAAAAAATTGCCAATCTGGATGCGTTAGCTGCTCTAGTTTGGCTTTTGTACGAAGCGCTATATAATCAGAACCAAAAGCGTGGCGAGGATTTGACACGAAGTATCTATGATATCCTGCTCATGCGAAGTATCTGGTGGGAAGAGAGGAAATTGGCCGCTCCCTTGCTGACGCTTTTTACACAACGCATCTTGTCGAAAGGCACTCCACCACACTTGGTCTTTGAAATGAGCGCACAAGAGATCGTCGACGCATCGGCCGCATTAAATCTCATGGTCCATATTAACCAAGGAAGCATACGCATTGGTTTAAGTTGGCACCAACGCGTAAGTATTATGCTTAAACTACTCAACGGTCGTCGGGCCCTCCCCGGCCTTGCGCCCTTTGACGTTAAGTTCGCTTTCGCCCCTATATATGTGCCCGATCCTAATGATGTTACGACTCCAAAAGTTCTATTGGATGATCTTCAATCGCAGGAAAAACGAAGGCAGCTAGCATGGGATAATATCCTACCTGACAAGACTACGTTGTGCCCGACAGTCGAGATGGAGCCGCCGCACCAGACGTCGTAAGTAAATTTTGTGTTTAGATGAGCCTGAAAGCCCACTCACATCCAATTTTAGAGACGCGTTCTTTCAATCTGTGCCCCACGCTGACAGTCAGAATCAGTCAAGCTGGTCCCACCCATGCACGCTTGCTTGGCGTTCTATCCAGCAACCTCAATTGACAAATTTCAACCGTATCTCGCTACAACCAATTCAAATCTCAAGGCCCCTCAAGGCCCCTCAAGGAGTTGCACCGCTCAATCGAGCAGCTCAATCGGAACGCTCTCTGCGTAACATCACATCCGGAACGTTGAGAGCAGGGCTCAAGCCAAGTCATATAGTCTAATTTTGATCCCACCTATGCCTTCGACCACCTGAAAAAATGGACCTTCAACATTCGTATAGCGATTTTTTTCCGTCCGCCTAATCCCTTCCCAGCGTGTAAAGTAACAGCCATAAAATCATATTCAGGAATCGACTATGACCGTGGCTAAATCCTCTTTCGACATCAGTGCCAACTTCGACAGTGGCAACATTGAAGTGCTGGACATCAGCAATCCTTTACAAGCCCTGCTGGCCATCAAGCCAGACACCCGCAGCCAGCACTTTCAGTGGTTCCACTTCAAGGCCAGCGGTCTGCACGTCGGTCAGGAACACTGGTTTCGTCTGAACAATGCCAGCAAGTCCTCCTACAACAAAGCCTGGGATGGTTATCAGGCGGTGGCGTCCTACGACCACGTCAACTGGTTCCGGGTGCCGACCATTTTCGAAGGTGACTGCCTGCGCTTCAGCCTTGAAGCCACCGCCACCCACGCCTGGTTTGCTTACTTCGAACCCTACAGCCGTGGCCGTCACGACTGGCTGATCGAGCAAGCGCTGACCAAGGCTGGCACCGAACTGCTGGCCACCGGCAAAAGCGTCGAAGGTCGAGACATCCAGCTGCTGCGTAAAGGCACGGGCGCCGAAGGTCAACGCAAGGTCTGGATCATCGCCCAGCAACATCCCGGTGAACACATGGCCGAATGGTTCATGGAAGGCGTGATCGAACGTCTCGAAAAACACGACGATCCGGTATTGAACAAACTGCTGACCAGCGCCGATCTGTATTTGGTGCCGAACATGAACCCGGACGGCGCTTTCCACGGTCACCTGCGCACCAACGCCATGGGCCAGGACCTGAACCGCGCCTGGCAGAGCGCCAGCCAGGAAATCAGCCCGGAAGTGTTGTTCGTTCAGCAGCAGATGGAAAAGTACGGCGTGGACCTGTTCCTCGACATCCATGGCGATGAAGAAATCCCCTACGTGTTCACCGCCGGCTGCGAAGGCAACCCGGGTTACACGCCACGGATCGAAAAACTCGAAGAGCACTTCCGCAGTCATCTGAAGCACCTGACCAAGGACTTCCAGACCAAGCACGGCTACACCCGCGACGAGCCCGGCAAGGCCAACATGACCTTGGCGTGCAACAGCGTTGGCGAGAAATTCGACTGCCTGTCGCTGACCCTCGAAATGCCCTTCAAGGACAACAACGATGCGCCGAATGCGCTGACCGGCTGGTCCGGCAAACGCTCGAAGCAATTGGGTAAGGATGTGCTGACGACCGTGGCTGACATGGTCGATACCTTGCGCTGATCACGCTCGATGGCTGCATGCCCGGCATGCAGCCATGCCTCACTCGGCAGCGATCCGCACGCAATCCTCAGGTCCCAGCAAGCGCCCATCCTCGGCACGTAATTCCAGCGTCTGCACCGGTCGGCCGTTCTCTCGGTCAACCACCCGCGAGTGCGCCTCCCCTGCCTCATAGAAAAACGCCTCGCCCCATTGGCGCAATCCGATGATCAACGGGAACAGGCCTTTGCCCTTTTCGGTCAGCACATATTCCTGATACGCACTGCCGTCCGACGCCGGCACCAGGTCGAAAATACCGTGGGCCACCAAGGTGCGCAGCCGCGCAGACAAAATATTCTTGGCCATGCCCAAATTGCGCTGAAACTCCCCGAATCGGCGTATGCCGTCAAATGCATCGCGCACGATCAGCAACGACCACCAATCACCAATGGCATCCAGGGAACGGGCAACCGGGCATTCGGCGTTTTCCATGCTTGTACGTTTAGCCATGAGTGCGCTCACATCCATCAAATGTAGTTGCAATATAAAACCAGCTTCCTTACGGTACAACCGGTTTCACTTTGAAACCACATAAGGAAGCCCGTCATGAAACCTGAACATCCATTGAGCGGCGCCGTGGTGCTGCTGTTTGCAATCGCCTGCGGCTTGGCCGTCGGCAATGTTTACTACGCACAACCGCTGCTCGATGCCATGGCCGAGGCCTTCGCCATGGACCCCGCAACCATCGGCATCGTCGTCACGCTGACGCAAATCGGTTACGGCGCAGGCCTGGTGTTGCTGGTGCCGCTGGGTGACCTGCTCAATCGCCGGCGCCTGATCGTTACGCAAACTGTGCTGTCGGCGCTGGCCTTGCTCACGATCGCACTGGCGCCTGACAACATCTGGCTGCTGATCGGCATGACATTGACCGGGTTGTTAGCTGTCGTGACCCAAGTGTTGGTGGCCTACGCCGCAACATTGGCCATCCCGGAACAGCGAGGGCGTGTGGTCGGTGTGGTCGGTGTGGTCACCAGCGGCATCGTCGTCGGTATTCTGCTCGCCCGGACAGTGGCCGGCGGCATGGCTGACCTCGCCGGTTGGCGTTCGATTTATCTGTTGTCAGCGGGTTTGACGCTGGTGATGGCATTGCTGCTGTTTCGTGTGTTGCCCAAACATGAAGATGCGCAACCCACCAGTTCCTACGGCGCCTTACTGGGCTCGGTATTCACGCTGTTCAAGGAAGAACCGGTGCTGCGCCAGCGGGCGGTGCTCGCGCTACTGACCTTCGCCAGCGCCATGCTGTTGTGGACGCCCATGGTGCTGCCGCTGAGCGCCCCGCCGCTATCGTTGTCCCACACACAAATCGGATTATTCGGACTGGCAGGTGCTGCCGGCGCACTGGCCGCCGCTCGCGCCGGGCATCTGGCTGATCGTGGCCTGGGCCAATGGACCAGCGGTTTGTCACTCTTGTTGATGCTGGTTTCCTGGCTGCCGATCGCCTTCACCCAGTCCTCATTGTGGGCATTGCTGCTTGGCGTGATTACCCTGGATCTGGGGTTGCAGGCCGTGCACGTCACCAGCCAGAGCATGATCTACAGCGTGCGCCCCGAAGCCCAAAGCCGACTCACCGCCGGCTACATGCTGTTCTATTCAATTGGCAGCGCCTTGGGGTCAATCGGTTCGACGGCGATGTACGCGTGGGCCGGGTGGCTCGGCGTATGCCTGCTGGGCGCAGGCATCAATGCTGTGGCGTTGATCTATTGGTGGCGAACGCTGGCCACGAAGGTCCAACCATTGGAAGCCGCGTTGCACTGACTTTGTAGCAGCTGCCGAGCCTGCGAGGCTGCGTTCGGCTGCGGAGCAGTCGTCAATTCTGCCACCTAGGTATACCTGAAACACCGCGGTTGCTTGTTTGACGACTGCTCCGCAGCCGAACGCAGCCTCGCAGGCTCGACAGCTGCTACAAGTGAACGTAAGGGATCAGCCGCGATCCTTGCCCCGCAACATGCTGTCCAGCACGTCATCGCGGCGCACCCAGCCGTGAAACAGCGCCGCCGCCAAATGCAGCAGTACCGTCAGGAACAGCAAGTACGCCAGATACCCGTGAGCCTTGCGCAGGAACGCAAACACCTGCGCATTCGCCGGTACGATCGACGGCAACTGCAACGAACTGCTGAGCATCACCGGATCCCCCGCCGCCGAAATCATCGCCCAACCCAGCAGCGGCAGGATCAGCATCAAGGCGTACAGCAAAACATGCGAAGCCTTGGCCGCCAGTGCTTGCCAACCCGGCAGATCCGCCGGCAGCGGTGGCTGTTGAGTGGAAAAACGCACGGCCAGGCGCACGATCACCAGCAGGAGAATCGCCACGCCCAAAGGTTTGTGCAGATGAATCAGCCACTCATGACGCTCGGATACCGAAGCGGCCATGCCCGCGCCGATAAACAGCATGGCAATGATCATCAGCGCCATCAGCCAGTGCAGCAGTCGCGCTAAAGGCGCGAAGTGGTTCGGTTGAGCGCTCATTGACGAGACTCCTGTTTATTAGCAGAGGGCAACTGGCTGACTTCGCTGGTACGACGCAAGTAGGAAGTGGCGTACCCCGCTGAACGAGCGGCGAGCAATGGGTCGTCGGAACCTTCTATGCCGGCGGGCAGTACCAGCGGGTCGTAGTTGATGTCCCGGCATTCGCCATTGAGTTGCGGCTGGGTGCTTTCGAGTACGAGGGTGCCGGCGTTCAACACTTTGCGACCCTCGGGCCAGGCCTTGCTGGCGTCGTTGACCGGATCGCCAGGGTTGGCCAGCGTGATGTTCAACTGCCAACGCAGCGGTCCTGCAGAAAGGCGCTGAACCAGGTCTTTCTCCAGGAATTCACCCCCTTCAGGCGCCGTAGCACCCGCTGCATCCTGAGCGACGGGCACCATGCTCCAGCGCACCGCCTGCCGTTGTCCCGCAGCGTTCACCAGGTAAAACGCATTGACGCTGTTGTAGGTTTCCGTCACATAACTGGCCGACGGCTTGGCAGTTTTGATCCAGGCCAGGAACGGCGCTGCTTCCGGATGCGAACCGAAGAACGCTGGCACCGCAGCCGGGTTCGGCTTGCCGGTGGCCGGGTCCGGCGACTGGGCCTGCTGCAATTGGTAGAACGCTTCGGGCGTACCCACCGGGAACACCGGCATGCTGTTCATCCCGGTGCGCCACTGCTGACCGTTGGCCTGGGTGAATCGCAATGCCAGGCTGCGGATCGGCACGCTGTTGTCTGGCGCATAAGGATTACCGGCCGGCAATGCGAAACGCCCGACCACCGGGGTCCGCGCGACATTGAACACCTGAGCGCTGGAATAGCTGCGCGCCTCACCGCTGCTCTCGAAATGCCCGATCACGCACACACCTTTTGAGTGGTTACGCCGGAAACCCGGGTGCACGCCGTTGTTGGCTTCCAGCACATTGATCAGCTTTTTCGGCGTCAGGCGCTGTGGGTCAAAGGTGCCGTTGACGTAGGCAAAAGCCCCGGCCACTGCGGCAACCACCACAGCGATACCGGCCAGACGTAACGTCAGGCTCGCGGCACTCAAGGGTGGCCGGGTGGGCGGTGATGAGCGATCTACCATGAAAGACTCCAGGGCCATCGGCCACAGGGGGAAGGAGCTATGAGACGAACGTCGCGTAGGATTATTCCCTCTGAACTGTAGTTTCTTTCAAAGCACCGCGAGCGACGAATGCCCGAATCCCGTCACACTGGGTTAAAACACGCCTCACGTTTATCCAAAAAAGCCTGCATGCCTTCTTTTTGCCCGGGAGTGGAAAACAACCCATGAAACATCCTTCGCTCATACAGCAGGCCTTCGCGCAACCCAAGCTCCAACGCGCGATCAACTGCTTCGCGCGCAGCCACGGTGGCGGTTTTGGCGAAACCGGCGATGGTTTGCGCCGCAGCCAGGGATTGTTCCAGCAGATCGGGTGCTGCAATAACTCTTGACACCAGCCCGGCCCGCTCAGCTTCCAGGGCTGACATCGAGCGCCCCGTCAATATCATGTCCATGGCTTTCGATTTACCGATCAGACGCGTGAGACGCTGGGTGCCGCCCATCCCGGGCATCACACCCAACTTGATTTCCGGTTGGCCAAATCGGGCGGTATCGGCAGCAAAGATCAAGTCGCACATCATGGCTAACTCACAGCCGCCGCCAAAGGCATAACCGGCGACAGCGGCCAGCTTGGGCGTCCGTAAAGCTGCAAAGTCTTCCCACTCGGCAAAGAAGTCCTCGTGGACCATGTCCAGATATGACTTTTCGCTCATTTCCTTGATATCGGCGCCAGCAGCGAAAAAATCCGCCGTTCCGGTAATGACGAAACACCCCACCCCCGGATCCCGGTCCAACCGTTGCAGGGTGTCCAGCAGTTCGCGCATGACCTCGCAACTCAGGGCATTGCGGGCTTGCGGGCGATTGAGACGAATCAATACGACTCGACCATGACGTTCGATCAGTGTGTACATGTTGACCTCATTGAATAATTTGAATGCTTGAATGACGAGCGCTCACTCACACCTCAGGAGTCCCAGATCGCGCCATAGGCCGCAATGCCCCGCCCTTCCATTTCCTCGACCACCCGCTGAGTCAGTGCCTGGTTGGAAATGCAGATCACGGCCTCTGCACCGAACGTTTGAACTGCGTCATAGGCCAATTGCACCAGGTCGGGTTTGCCGAGCAGATCGGTGTCCCAGATCAAGGCATCGGGCTCGGCCCGCAGGATTTCCTCCACCAGTTCGTTACCGTAGGTTTTTCGTGGACTGCGGGTCGACCAGATCAGATGTATCGGTACCTGTCTGGCCAGCAGATGGGGCAGCACCGGGCCGATACCGCTGCCGGTGGCGATATACACCACCGATTTGAACAGGGTTTCAATGTGCGCAACGCCGGCGGTGGTGATGCCTTTGACCCAGACGTGAGTCGGCATGTGCTCGATAAACTCACCGGTCCAGTCTCCGGCACGGGAAATAATCAGGCGAAAACCGGCCTCTCCCGGCGTGGGAATGTTGGCAAACGAGTGCCATTCCAACAGCGGATTGAGACTGATGGCATTGGACGAGCCTGCAAACGGCGTGACATGCCCGAACCGGGCAATCACCGCATGGGATGAAGTCCTGACCAATTGCACCGGCACTTTGCGCAAACGCAGCCATGGCAGGGCAATGCTGAACGTCAAGCCCATCAACATCCAGAATGGCACGGACGCTACCAGTACTTCCTGCAACGGCGTTTGCGGGTTCTGATCCTGGGCAAACAATAGGGTCGATACCCAGAATAACGCGAGCGCTATCCAGCCACCGAAGCGGTGTGTTCGTTCGAATCCATTGTGAAAGCGTGAGCGAATCCGCGGATGAGCCATGGTCGCCACCAGCAACAACACCCCCAGCAGCCCGCCGTTCACCCACAGAAGCGCGAGTGAAACCCCGCCCTTATCCTCCATCCAATGCCAACTCAATGAGCCGAGTAACGCCACGAACCAACCAATGGCCGCCACGGCTGCGCCACTGTGCAGACCGCCGAAGTGATAAACCTTGGCCAGTGAGCGACGAATCGCCAGCGGCCAACAGGTGGGAGCCAGGGTCGCTAACCAGAACAGCAGATTGATGATGTATTGCTGGCGAATCAAAATGGCCATCGACAGATTCGCCAACACCAGCCCCGCTAACGTTTCCAGGGCAACACCGGAGGTTGTCCACCATTGCCCGGCATTCAGCCCATGCGCCAGCGCTGCACCATTGAGTACCAGCACCAACGCCACAAGACGGTTGTAATGGGAAAAAACTGGCAGCGTTCCAAGGCGTCGCCACAGCGCATGCTTGGCGGGTAAACCGCTAGTGGCGCTCATGCGATCACCTTCGGTCCGGTGTTGGCGCCAAGGCTGGCCTGGTGCGCCAACGCCAGTTCCAGCAGCAGCCGCTTGTCGACTTTCCCCCGTGAAGTCAGTGGAATAAGGTCCAGGGCGATCATCAACGAAGGTACGCAATAGTAGGCAAGCCGCTCCTCGCAGCGACGTCTCGCATCATCGATGTTCGTGGTCGCGGGACTGACAAAGGCCACCAGATGGCGATTGTCGAGTTTTAGCGTAACCGCCCGCTCGCAGGAGTCGCACGACTCCAGTACCGCTGAAACACTATCGAGCTCAACGCGAAAACCCCGCACCTTGACCTGATCGTCGACGCGCCCCAAGTGTTCGAGATCGCCTTCCGCCGTCCAGCGCCCCAAGTCGCGAGTGCGAAACATCATCCGACCCTTACCGAGAAATGGATCGAGGCGATACCGTTCGGCGGTCAGCGCGGCATTGCCCAGATAACCTGCCGTCACACAATCCCCGCCGGCCCACATCTCCCCTTGTTCGCCCACCGCACAAGGTCGACCGGCTTCATTGAGTACGTACACGGTGTTGTTGGGCGTGGGTTTGCCGATGGTCAGGGCCTCTCCGCCCCTGTAGCACTGCATGGTGTTGACAATGGTGGTCTCGGTCGGGCCGCAGGCATTGAAAAAAGTGCAGAACGACGACCAGCGATCGGCCAGGGGTTGCGGACACGGCTCCCCTGCAACGGCCACGACCTTAACCTGCTGGCAGCGCGCTGGATCGAGGGTGCCGAGAATCGACGGCGTGGCAATTAGCACATCGCATTGCTCGGCGGTCTGATCAATGTCCTTGTCACGGATCATCAACGTCGCGCCATGGGCCAGGCAGCCCAGAATCTCCCAAGCGGCCATATCGAAGGCGATGTTCAGAATCTGCCCGACCTTCATCCCAGGCCTCATACCGAGGTTGCCAGGCTCCGTCAGCAAAATATTGCAGACATTGCGGTGGGTAACCCGAACCCCGTTGGGCAACCCGGTGGTACCGGAAGTGAATAAAACGAAGCAAAGTTGATCCGGGGTCGATGACAGCGAACCGGCCACGTTCAAATCGTCTGATAGTGTTGACGGCAACCTCATGAACTCATCGAGGCAAATGCAGTGCTGCGCCGGTATCAGGGGAAGCCGTGATTCGAGGCGCGACAGCGTCAGCACCACCCGTGTAGCGGCAACCTCCATGATGTGGCGCAGTTGTGGGGGCGGTGTAATCCCCACGTGCTGAGGGATGTAGGCTGCGCCCGTTTTCAACGCTGCCAACATGCCCACCAGCATGGGGATCGAGCGTTCTACAAATAAAGCAACGTGATCGCCTGGTTTGACGCCTTGGCTGATTAACAGCGTAGCCAGTCGATTGGCCTGCCTGTTCAACTCGTTGTAGGTGATGGTTTCACCCATCCAATGGGCCGCAACGACTTGAGGGTTGGTCGCGGCTTGCACTTCAATTGCGTGATGAATCAAGGAAAACGTCGGCGTAACCGTCGGCCCATGACCGAATTGCTGCCAACGGTCCTGATCAACAGGGGACGCAGGCATCGAGGAATAGGTCAATGCCGGTTTCAGGGTAATTGCGTGCTCTTGCATATCAAAAATCTCATCGGGCTCAATGTGAAAGCTCAAGTCCGGACGGTTCTGCCGAGCCTGTTGATAGGCTGGGCCGAATGCCGTTTGCGCTTGCTATGAGGGTTGAGCCACGATGCTTGATTCCATTACATGGATTACAACCAACAGGGAAATGACCTACAGAAATTGACCGTGGGATTTTCTTTTCCGGCAGAGGGAATAATCTGCAGTAGCCGGCGTCTTCCTTGTCACTGCCGCCCTTCACTGACAGAGAACACGTCCTTTTCCATGAACGATATCGACGAACAGCTGAGAGAAATCATTCCCAGATTGCGCCGGTTTGCCGTGTCGTTGACGCGCAATCCCAGCAGCGCCGACGACCTGGTGCAGTCTTGCCTTGAGCGCGCGCTGTCGAGTTGGGGCGACAAACGCCCCGAGGGCGACTTGCGCGCCTGGTTGTTTTCGATTCTGTATCGACAGTTTCTGGATGCTCACCGGCGCTCCCGGCGTTACGCGCGGATGCTCGAATTCTTTACCGGGCGTGACGACTCACAGCCGTCGGTGGAACGCACCGTGATCGCCCAATCAACCCTGAAAGCCTTCGATCAACTCACCACCGAACAACGCGCCCTGCTGCTCTGGGTCTCGGTCGAAGGCTTGAGTTATAAAGAGGTCGCCGAGATTCTCGACGTCCCCACCGGCACCGTGATGTCCCGCCTGTCCCGTGCCCGCCAAGCCTTGCGCCAGTTGAGCGACGGCGAAATCACCCGCCCTTCTCTGCGGAGACTCAAATGATCAGCCTGCCCCCAAGCGAGCGTGACCTGCACGCCTATGTCGACCAGCAACTCAGCGATGCCGACCGTCGTCTGGTGGACACTTTCCTGGCCAGCAATGCAGAAGTGGCTGCCAAAGTGCGTGCCTGGCAGCAGGACGCCCAGCAATTGCGCGCGGCATTGAGCGGCGCCCTGCAGCAACCGGCCAACTCGGACCTCGACCCGGCGCTGATTCGCCAACGCCTCAAACGACAATCTCGCCGTCACCTGGCCAGCGCCGCCGTGTTGCTGATAGCGGTCAGTGTCGGCGGATTCAGCGGTTGGCAAGCCCGGGAGATGACGCTCATCAGTGCCACGCCGCCGATGACCGATGCCCTGCAGGCCTATCGCTTGATTGCCCAGCAAGGCATCCTGCCGGCCGACTACAAAGTCAGCGATGACGGCGACATGCAGGGTTGGCTCGACCGTTATTTCACTCAGGCCAATCGCTTGCCTGACCTCTCGGGCGCCGGTTTCAAACCGGTCAGCGGGCGCTTGCTGAGCACCGAACAAGGGCCGGCGGCGATGGTGGTCTACGAGGATCAAAGCGGCCATAAGGTCAGCTTCTACGTACGTCCACCGGGTCCGAAAAACTACCTGTTGCCCAGGGGCAGTCGCAGCGATGGTGAGTTGCAGGCCGAGTACTGGTCGGGGGGCGGGTATAACTACGCGATGGTCAGCCCGACGGATACGCCAGCGGCGCAGATACTCAAGCAAACCGAGCAGTTCTGACCAAACCGCCCCCCCTGTGGGAGCGAGCCGGCTCCGGGCGGCGTTCCGACGAAGTGGCCGGTACGTCCAACATTGATGTCGACTGGCCCACCGCTTTCGCGAGCAGGCTCGCTCCCACAGGGGGCTCGGCAAACATTTGTGGATTGTGTTCAGCCCTGCCCGAAGACTTGCGAAGGCCTACGCAGCAACGGGTCGAACGGATTGATCCGCGGCCCGATCAGCGCCGCTTCGCGCTTGAGCATGTCCACCACCGTCGGCAAGCGATCCGGCCCCAGCCGATCACTCACGGTCGCCACACTCAACGCCGCCACTGCCCGCCCTTCACGATCCAGAATCGGCACCGCCACCCCGGCCATGCCCTGCAACACGCCCGTGTTGCGTCCGGCATAACCCAGCTTGCGCACGCTCTCGACTTCCGAGCGCAGGAACACCTCGTCGTACAGGTGGAAATCCTTGAGCCTCGGCAAGTTGTAGTGAATCACCGTGTCGCGCTCTTCTTCCGGCAAAAACGCCAGAATCGCCAGGCTGCCCTGCCCCACGCCCAGCGCCACCCGCCCGCCGATGTCACCGGTAAACGTGCGGATCGGAAACGGCCCTTCACTGCGATCCAGGCAGATCGCATCAAAACCACTGCGCGCCAGCAAGAACAATGAATCCCCCAACGACGCCGACAGCCGCAGCAGCGCCGGACGCACCAGTTCGCGCAGGTTTCCGGTGTTCCCGGCGCGGGCCGCCAGGGCGAAAAACTCCAGGCTCAGGCGATAGCGTTTGCTGCGCGCATCCTGCTCGACCATGCCCTCATCCATCAGGCTGCGCAGCAATCGGTGGGTGGTCGGTTGCGACAACCCGATGCGCTGGGCCAGTTGCGTCACCCGCTCCCCGCCCTCGACGGTGTCACCCAGGCTGCGCAGCACGGCAAACAGTCTGGAGACCGCGCCAACACCGACATCACTTTTGTTTTCATTCCGCTCAATGGAATCTGTCATCGGTTTTCTCGAGAAATAATTTACTCACCGAATGAAACTGAAAATAGTCATCGCTTCAGTGAAATCGGCCATTGAGCCCATCCTATTCTTCGTCCTACTCTGCGTCCAGACAGGGGCGATTCGAACAACAGCGGCAGCCGACAGAAGTCGAGCGCCAACGCACCCAGCAAGACCTTTTCGTATCTGCCCATACAAAAAAGCGCGCCTTCGGGCGACGCATAACAATCTCAGGTGGAGCGCAGTTATGGCTTTTGTGCAACTTGAAGGACTCGGCAAACGTTACGGCGAGATCGACGCCGTCGTTGCCACCAACCTCTCGGTCGAGAAAGGCGAGTTTGTCTCGCTGCTCGGCCCCTCCGGATGCGGCAAAACCACCACCCTGCAAATGATCGCCGGCTTTGTCGAAGTCAGCAGTGGGCACATTGTGCTGGACGGTCGCGACATCACTCACGCCAAACCCGCCAGCCGTGGTTTGGGCGTGGTGTTCCAGAGTTACGCGCTGTTCCCGCACATGACCGTCAAAGACAACGTCGCCTTCGGCCTGCGCATGCGCAAAGTGGCCAGCGGCGAGTTGCAACAGCGGGTGGATCGGGTGCTGAAACTGGTGCGCCTCAACCAGCATGCCGAGCGTTACCCCCGGGAGCTCTCCGGTGGCCAGCGTCAGCGTGTTGCATTGGCTCGGGCCTTGGTGATCGAGCCGCCGGTGCTGCTGCTGGACGAACCGCTGTCCAACCTCGACGCCAACCTGCGCGAAGAGATGCAATTCGAGATCCGCCGCATCCAGCGCGAAGTCGGGATCACCACGCTGATGGTCACCCATGACCAGTCCGAAGCGCTGTCCATCAGCGACCGGGTGGTGGTGATGCAGGCCGGGCGCATCACCCAGATCGACGCGCCTTACACCCTGTACGAACACCCCCGCACCGAATTCATTTCCGGCTTCGTCGGCAAGGCCAACCTGTTGCCGGGCGAGCGGGACAGTGCTGGCGTCGTTCAGGTGTGCAACCGCGGCGACGGCGAACTGACCTTGAGCCTGCGTCCGGAAAAAATCGATTTGCGCGACGCCGGCCATGGCCGTCTGCAAGGCAAGATCGCCAGTCGCTTCTTTCTCGGCAGCCAATGGCTGTACGGCGTGTCGACGACCCTGGGCGAACTCAGCGTAGTACGCCGCAACGACGGTTCGGCACCGCTGACCGAAGGCACGGCGGTCGGCCTCGATTGGGACGCAACGTTGCTGCGGGTGCTGAGTGTTGACGAGGTGCCGGCATGAGTACGCTTGTCGCCATTCGCCACGGACGCCAGGGTTACTGGCTGTCGGCACCGGCCCTGGCCTTGTACCTCGGCCTGCTGGTTATCCCGCTGCTGCTGACCTTGGTGCTGTCGTTCAACGTCTTCGACTACAGCTCGGGGATCAACGGCGACGCCTACACCCTCGATCACTACAGCAGCCTGCTGGGCGATCCGTACTTCTACGAAATCTTTCTGCGCACGATGTGGATCAGCGCCCTGACCACCCTGCTCTGCGTGGTGATCGGCGTGCCCGAGGCCTACATCCTCAGCCGCATGGGCGCGCCATGGCGCTCGATTTTCCTGATTCTGATCCTCACCCCGTTGCTGATTTCGGTGGTGGTGCGCGCCTTCGGCTGGAGCCTGTTGCTGGGTGCCGACGGCCTGGTCAACCAGACCCTCCAAGCCTTTGGCGGCTCGCCGATGAAGCTGCTCTATACGCCGTTCGCGGTGGTGATTGCGCTGGTCCACGTGATGCTGCCGTTCATGATCATTCCGGTCTGGACCTCGTTGCAAAAACTCGACCCGGCCGCCGAGCAGGCCGCGATGTCCCTCGGTGCCAGCCACTTCACCGTGATGCGCCAAGTGGTGCTGCCACAGATCATGCCCGGCGTGCTCTCCGGCACCTTGATCGTGTTCGGCCTCGCCGCCAGTTCGTTTGCCATCCCCGGCCTGCTCGGCGGACGCCGGATAAAAATGGTCGCCACGCTGATCTACGACCAGTACCTGTCGGAGCTCAACTGGCCGATGGGCGCGGCCATCGCCGTGGCCCTGCTGTTGCTCAACCTGCTGATCATGCTGTCGTGGAACCGGATGATCGAAGGCCGCTACAAGAAGTCATTGGGATAACTCGTCATGTCCAAGAACGGTCCTTTCGCCCTGCTGTTCCATACCTTGGTGGTGCTATTCATGCTGGCGCCGCTGGTGGTGGTTTGCCTTGTGGCCTTCACCCCGGAAAACACCCTGAGCCTGCCGACCACGGAGTTTTCCCTGCGCTGGTTCCGCGCGGTGTTCGAGCGTGCTGACTTTGTCGATGCGTTCTACAACAGCCTGATTCTCGCGTTCTGCGCGGCCAGTCTGGCGACGCTGATCGCGGTGCCGGCAGCGCTGGCGATCACCCGCTTCGAGTTCCCCGGACGGGACTTTTTCAACGGTCTGTTCCTGTCGCCGATCATCATTCCGCACCTGGTGCTGGGTGTCGCATTGCTGCGCTTGTTTGCGCTGATGGGCGTGAATGGCAGCTTCGCCTGGCTGATCTTCGCCCACGTGCTGGTGATCACACCGTACGTGCTGCGGCTGGTGCTGGCGTCGGCCATCGGCCTGGATCGCAGTGCCGAACACGCCGCGCAATCGCTCGGTGCCGGGCGCTTCACGCTGTTTCGGGAAATCACCTTGCCGATGATTCTGCCGGGGGTCGCCGGTGGCTGGCTGCTGGCGTTCATCAACAGTTTCGATGAGGTCACGCTGTCGATTTTCGTCACCTCGCCGGCCACGCAAACCCTGCCGGTGCGGATGTACGTGTACGCCACCGAATCCATCGATCCGATGATGGCGGCGGTGTCGGCACTGGTGATTGGGTTGACCGCGCTGACGATGATTCTGCTCGACCGGGTCTACGGCCTCGATCGGGTTCTGGTGGGCAAAC
Organism: Pseudomonas sp. TH39(2020); assembly: GCF_016650715.1. NCBI lineage: Bacteria > Pseudomonadati > Pseudomonadota > Gammaproteobacteria > Pseudomonadales > Pseudomonadaceae > Pseudomonas > Pseudomonas sp. TH39(2020). Next base: position 40,001 of record NZ_JAEKFF010000006.1, read on the forward strand.
AATGAGGGCGCCATGGCTCTGCTGAAACGACTGGCCGAAGGCGACCGCCCGGCCCTGGACTTTACCCTCGACGGCACACCGGCTACCGGCCTGCTCGGCGACACCTTACTGACGGCGGTGCTGACCTGCAGTGAACACTTGCGCGGCAGCGACTTCAGCGCCGAACCCCGCGCCGGTTTTTGCATGATGGGTGCCTGTCAGGACTGCTGGGTTCGACTGGGCGATGGCCGACGCGTGCGCGCCTGCTCGACGTTGCTCGAAGCCGGGCAGCAGATCAGCCGTGAACCGGGGCGTTGCGTATGACCGTCATTTATCCGGTGCACCCAAAAGATCGCAGCCTTCGGCAGCTCCTACGCCGAACGCGGTCTCCTGTAGGAGCTGGCGAAGCCTGCGATCTTTTGATCTTGAATTTCATGGGGTCGATATGAATTCCGTGATCATCATCGGTGCCGGTCCGGCCGGTATTCGTGCCGCACAAACCCTGGTCGCCCATGGCGTTCGCCCGGTCCTGCTGGACGAAGCAGCACGCGGTGGAGGGCAGATTTATCGTCGCCAACCGGCAAACTTCAAGCGCTCGCCGATCAAGCTGTATGGCTTCGAAGCCGGCAAGGCCAGCGCGTTGCATCAGACGATCGACGGGCTGCACGAGCAACTCGATTACCGTCCTGAAACTTTGGTATGGAATGCTGAAGACGGTGCGCTCGACACCTTGCATGAAGGCCGCGCTGCACGGCTGACGTTCTCGCGAGTGATCGTCGCGACGGGCGCCACCGACCGGATTCTGCCGGTGCCGGGCTGGACCCTACCGGGGGTTTACAGCCTCGGCGCCGCGCAGATCGCCCTCAAGTTTCAAGGCTGCGCCATCGGTGAACGCGTGGTGTTCGCCGGCAGCGGGCCGTTGCTGTACCTGGTGGCGTATCAATACGCCAAGGCCGGCGCCAAGGTGGTCGCGGTGCTCGACAGTTCGCCCTTCAGCGCTCAGGCCCGCGCCCTGCCCGGCCTGCTCTCGCAACCAGCCACCCTGGCCAAAGGCATCTATTACCGCTGTTGGCTGACCGCCCACGGCATCCCGGTGCATCAGGGTGCCAGCCTCACAGGCATCAACGGCGAACAGCGTGTGCAATCGCTGACCTGGCGCAACACGAAGGGCTCTCAGCCTCTGGAGTGCGACGCCGTCGCCTTCGCCCACGGCCTGCGCAGTGAAACCCAACTCGCCGACCTGCTCGGCTGTGAATTCGCCTGGAACCCGCTCAACCGCGCCTGGCTACCGCAGCGTGACAGCGCCGGTCGCAGCAGTGTCGCCGAGGTTTACCTGGCCGGCGACGGTGCCGGCATCATGGGCGCCGACGCGGCCGAAATGGCCGGCGAACGCGCGGCCCTGGCGTTGCTCGAAGACATCGGTTACCTGATCCCGCCGCAACGTGGGGCGCAATTGGAGCAGGCGCTGGGACGGATCGATACCTTCCGCCAAGGTCTGGAACGGGCCTTCATCTTTCCCGAGAACTGGGCCGTCGATGCCCCGAATGAGGTGATGATCTGCCGCTGCGAAGAAGTGCGGGCCGGCGACATCCGCCAAGTGGTGCGCGAGGGTCATTGGGAGATCAACCGGGTCAAGGCGCACTGCCGGGTTGGCATGGGTCGCTGTCAGGGACGGATGTGTGGCGCCGCCGCCGCAGAAATCATTGCCTGCGAAAGTCAGCGCTGCGTGTCCGACATCGGCAGGCTTCGGGCTCAGGCCCCCATCAAACCCCTGCCGTTTGGTCTGGAGGTCGAGTCATGATCGAAGTCGATGCCGTCATCATAGGCGGCGGAATTGTCGGTGCCTCCGCTGCGCTGTTTCTGAGCAAGGCCGGGCGGCGCGTGGCGCTACTGGAGCGGGACTTCTGTGGCTCGCATTCCAGCGGCGTGAACTACGGCGGCGTGCGGCGCCAGGGGCGACCACTCTCGCAACTGCCGCTGTCGCAGCGGGCCCACGACATCTGGGGGCAGCTGCCGCAGCTGATTGGCATCGACGGTGAGTATCAGCGCAGCGGCCACCTGAAACTGGCCCGCAGCCTCAACGATCTGCACGCCTTGCAAGACTATGCCGCCAGCAGTCGGGGTTTTGGCCTGGATTTGCAGGTACTCGATCGCGCTGAGTTACGCGCCCGTTTTCCGTGGGTCGGCGAGGTGGCGGTCGGTGCCTCGTTTTGCCCCGATGACGGTCATGCCAACCCGCGCCTGGTGTCCCCGGCGTTTGCCCGGGCGGCGCGTCGGCACGGCGCACAGGTCCATGAACAATGCCCGGTGACGGCGGTGGAACACGACGGCCAGCGCTTTCGCGTCAGCACTCAAACCGGTCTGGAGCTGCAGGCGCCCTGGCTGCTGAATTGCGCCGGAGCCTGGGCCGGCACCCTGGCAGAACACTTCGGTGAGGCAGTGCCGATGCACGCCGGGCACCCGGCGATGCTGGTCACCGAGCCCTTGCCGTTGGTGATGAATGCCAGCACCGGGGTCGAGGGCGGCGGTATCTATGCCCGTCAGGTCGCGCGCGGCAATTGCGTGTTGGGTGGCGGTCAGGGTTTTGCCCTCGACGGTGCCCGCGCCCGGCCGGGCCAGCACGCGGTCATCGAGATCCTGCGTCAGGCGGTCGAGCTTTATCCGTTTCTTGAAGGCGCCCAGGCGATTCGCACCTGGAGCGGCACCGAAGGTTACCTGCCCGATCGCCAACCGGTGATCGGCCACAGTGGCACTCAACCCGGTCTGTTGCACGCATTCGGCTTTGCCGGTGCGGGCTTTCAGATCGGCCCCGCGGTGGGCCAGGCGCTCACCGAAATCATCTGCAGCGGCGCTTCAAAAACGTCGCTGGATGCGTTTTCCATCACCCGGTTTCACTCCATCTCCGTTGCTTGATAGAGGAAGGTCGCGCCAATGAATAACGTCAAACGCACTGCACTGCTCGGTTTCTCCTGTCTGACCGCCCTGCTCACGGTCACCCAGGCCCAGGCCGAACCGACGCTTTACCTGGGCATGAACGGCGGGACCATGGAGCGGCTCTACGCCGATAAGGTGCTGCCGGTTTTCGAGAAGGCCAATAACGTCAAAGTGGTGATTGTGCCCGGCACCTCTGCCGATATTCTGGCCAAGGTCCAGGCCAGCAAAGGCAACCCGCAGATGCACGTGATGTTCCTCGACGACGGCATCATGTACCGCGCCATCGCCATGGGCCTGTGCGACAAACTCGAAGACAGCGCATCGCTGGCGCAGATTCCGGCCAAGGGCCGCATCAAGGATCAAGCGGTGGCGGTCAGCCTCGGCGTGACCGGGCTGGCGTACAACACGCGGTTGTTCAAGGAGAAAGGCTGGACCGCGCCGACCTCGTGGATGGACATGGCCGACCCGCGCTACAAGGACAAACTGGTGTTCCAGTCGATGGCCTCCTCGACCTTCGGCCTGCACGGGTTCCTGATGTTCAACCGGATTCAGGGCGGCAGCGAAACCGACGTCGAGCCAGGCTTCAAGGCTTGGCCGAACACCGTCGGGCGCAACGTGCTGGAGTACATTCCGAGCTCGGCGAAGATTTCCGAAATGCTTCAGACCGACGAAGCCGCGCTGTTCCCGTTGACGCCGACCCAGGTCACCGCCCTGAAACTCAAAGGCATGCCGGTGGAGTATGCGCAACCGAAGGAAGGCGCCGTGGTGCTCAACGTGGCCGAATGTGCCATCGCCAACAATACTCAGCCGGAACTGGCGCAGAAACTCGCTGCTTTCTTGCTGACACCTGAAGCGCAGGCCACCGCGCTTGAAGACGGCGACCAGATCCCGTCCAACCCCAATACCCCGACCACCGACAAGACTCGCGGTCAGGTGGAGGCGATGAAGCAGTACCTGACCACTGCCATTGCGATCGATTGGGATCAGGTCAACGAACAGCGCCCGGCATGGAATGCGCGGTGGAATCGCAGTATCGAGCGGTAACTTCCGGCATAGCACTCTCTATGTAGCAGCTGCCGAGCCTGCGAGGCTGCGTTCGGCTGCGCAGCCGAACGCAGCCTCGCAGGCTCGGCAGCTGCTACAGATTGGGATTGCTGGCGGCATGGCCTGGTCTGCGTAGAGATTAGATTGATCGTCACAGGTCGACACAACTGGAATGAAAATTCCCCGTTTGGTTACACTACGCCGCCGCAGCTCGGGGGAGCCGGCGTGCAAATTACGGGGTGAAATCACAGTGGCCATTCGACCGCCAAACCGTTCGCGACTCACACCACGCTGGCCTGCGCTACGCCGCTTGTTCGGCAAGTCATCGGCGGCATCCGCCGGTAATACCGCGACCAGTCGAGTCATCCACGACTACTTCCACCGCAAGGCCCACACCCAGGGTTACACCCTCAGCCATAGCCAACTGCGCGTCATCGACTGCATGGCGCAACACGCCGCAGCGCTGTCGGGCACCTCGGCAAAAACGCCCCCCGGCCTTTACCTGCACGGCGCCGTGGGTCGCGGCAAGAGCTGGCTGCTCGACGGGTTTTTCCAGGCCCTTCCCATCGCGGAAAAACAGCGCCTGCATTTTCATGAGTTTTTTGCGCAGCTACACCAAGGAATGTTCAGTCATCGCGATCAGCCCGATGCGCTGAAAACCACCCTCGACGAACAGCTGCGCGATTGCCGGGTGCTGTGTTTCGACGAGTTTCACGTCCATGACATCGGCGATGCGATGCTCATTACCCGGCTGTTCAAGGCATTGTTCCGCCGACGCATCCTGCTGCTGGTCACTTCCAACTACCCACCGGAAGGACTGCTGTCCAACCCGCTGTACCACGCGCGCTTCAAACCGGTGATCGACCTGATCAATGCTCGCATGCAGGTCATGGAGGTCGGCGGCCCTTACGACTACCGCAGTCAGGCGAGAACCCACGCCCAGCAGCTGTTTACCCAAGGCCAGTACATCTGGCCGGCCACGCTGGCGCAGCGTCAGTCGTTGAACCTGCCCGAACGCGACGCGCCGGCCATTCAACTGCCCGTCGGGACACGCAACCTTCAGGCCCGACACTGCGAAGGGCGAACCATCGGTTTCACCTTCGGCGATCTGTGCGACCACCCCACAGCGGTGATGGATTACCTGGAGCTGTGCCGACGTTTCGATCATTGGTTTATCGATGAACTGCCCAACCTCGCCGATTGTTCCATCGCCGCCCAGCAGCGCTTCATCAACCTGGTCGACGTCCTGTACGACCAGGACAAGCACCTGATTCTGCTCGGCCAGCAGTCTTTGCGTGACAGCCTGGGCGGTGATGCCATCGATCTGGCGCGCACGCGCAGCCGGTTGGGGCAGTTGGTCGAAGTCAGTGATCCGTAGGTTTTGTGGTGCAGTTCAGACCGCCTTCGCGAGCAGGCTCGCTCCCACATTAGATCGCGTCCATCCAGACAACTCGGTCAACTGTGGGAGCGAGCCTGCTGGCGAAGGCGGTCTGCCAGACACCACACGTTTCCCGCTATCATGTCGCCCTTTCTCTGGCCCCCGAGCCTCCTCCCGATCAAGAGTGAATCTGTTCATGGATACCCTTGCCCAACTGCGCGCCGGCCAACTGTCGGGCATCACCCGCCTGGACCTCGCCTGTGGCCTGACGGAGTTTCCGCGAGAAATCTTCGACCTGGCGGACTCGCTGGAAATCCTCAACCTCAGCGGCAATGCGTTGAGCAGCCTGCCGGACGACTTGCACCGCCTGACCCGTTTGCGCGTGTTGTTCTGCTCGGACAATCTGTTCACCGAACTGCCCGACTGCCTGGGCCAATGCGCCGCACTGACGATGGTCGGCTTCAAGGCCAACCGCATCGAGCGCGTGCCAGACGCCGCCCTGCCACCATTGCTGCGCTGGCTGATCCTGACCGATAACTGCATCACTGAACTGCCGGTCGAGCTGGGTGAACGCCCGCACCTGCAAAAACTCATGCTTGCTGGCAACCGCTTGCAACGTTTGCCGGAGAGCTTGCGTCATTGCCATCGACTCGAACTGATCCGCATCGCCGCCAACCAGTTGAGCGAGTTACCCGAGTGGCTGATGTCCCTGCCGAGCCTGACCTGGCTGGCGTACGCCGGTAATCCGCTGGAGACCGAAGCCGATGCGGCCGCCCTCGAAGCCACGCCTCGCATTCCCTGGTCTGAACTGCGTCTGGAGCAGCAACTGGGCGAAGGCGCCTCAGGCGTGATTCATCGGGCTATCTGGGATCGACCGGGCCAGCCGGCCACTCAGGTCGCCGTCAAACTCTACAAAGGCGAAATGACCAGCGATGGCTCGCCGTTGCACGAGATGAACGCCTGCATCACCGCCGGTAGTCACCCCAACCTGATCCGGGTTGAAGGACGAGTCGTCGGGCATCCACAAGCCCAGGCCGGGCTGGTGATGCAATTGATCGATCCGAGCTATCGCAATCTGGCCGACCTGCCGAGCCTGGCGTCATGTACCCGCGACGTTTACGCCAACGACACCCGAATCAGCGCTGGCGTGGCATTGCGCATCGCGTGTGGCATCGCCTCGGCAGCCGAGCATTTGCACCTGCATGGCATCACCCACGGCGACCTCTACGGCCACAACATTTTGTGGAACGAGCACGGTGATTGCCTGCTGGGGGATTTTGGTGCGGCGTCTTTCCATGCCACCTCGGACAGCCTTGAAAGCCGTGCGCTGCAACGGATCGAGGTACGGGCGTTTGGTGTTTTGCTGGGGGAATTGTTGGAGCGGATCGACTCGGGGTTGAGCGATGAGGGTCGTGTGCAGCTGGAGGCATTGCAACAGCGCTGCTGTCAGTCGCAGGTGCTGGCGCGACCGGGGTTTAGCGAGATTGTGCAGGCGTTGAATCGCTGGTGACCGCGGCGCGGTCAATCGCGAGCAGGCTCGCTCCCACAGGTTTTGTGTCGAACATGTAACTTTTATTCAACACAACCTACTGTGGGAGCGAGCCTGCTCGCGATGGCGGTATCACTGAAAAATCAAATTACCCCGCCAACCCGACAAACATGTCCTGCACGTCATCGTGGTTATCGAGGCCTTCGAGGAAGGCTTCGACTTCAGCCATCTGCTCATCGCTCAGACCGCTGACCGGGTTTTTCGGCTGATAACCCAACTTGGCCGACAACACGGTGAAACCTTGCTCCGGCAGGGCTTTCTGCACGGCGTCCAGGTCCGCAGGCTCGGTCAGGAACAGGGTCGTGCCCTCTTCGTCACCCGGCTCGAAATCCTGGGCGCCGGCTTCGATGGCGGCCATTTCCGGATCGGCATCCGGGCTGTCCGGGGACGCCTCGATCATGCCGACATGGTTGAAGTCCCACGCGACCGAACCGGAAGCGCCCAATTGGCCCTTGCGGAACGCGACGCGGATTTCAGCAACGGTGCGGTTTATGTTGTCGGTCACGCATTCAACGATCAGCGGCACCTGATGCGGTGCGAAGCCTTCATAGGTCACGCGATGGTATTGCACGGTTTCGCCCAACAGGCCCGCGCCTTTCTTGATCGCGCGATCCAGGGTTTCCTTGGGCATCGAAGCTTTTTTAGCCTGTTCAACCACCAGACGCAGGTGTGCGTTGGTAGCGACATCGGCACCGTTACGGGCAGCGATGGTGATTTCTTTTACCAGTTTGCCGAAGATCTTGCCCTTGGCGTTAGATGCCGCTTCTTTGTGTTTAACCTTCCACTGTGCGCCCATTACTCACTCTCTTGATCTGTGGCGCCGAGACATCTATTGGCCGACGCATGGCGCAAGTTTATACGCCCTAAAGTTGGCAATCGACCAAAAAATCCACCCTGTTCACCCGCATGACGAATCGACATCTTCACCGGCAGTTGTAGGGCGATTCTGAAACTTCGATTTGCGGTGACCATAAAGGGCTATGGTTTCGTACCCTCTGCGCCCGAATTCCATGGCAGAAGCGCGTTCGATGCACAACGACAAGGAAAGTCCCTTCACCCTGACACTTCTCGACGGCGATTTGAGTTTGCAGGTGTTGCAGTTCAGTGGCCGAGAAGCCCTAAACCAGTCCTATCGATTCGACATCGAAGTGATCGGCCTCGCACCGGCCATGAACCTCGACCGATTGCTGCAACAGCCGGTGTTCCTCAGCCTGATGGAGGGCCAGGGTATTCATGGCATCCTTCACAGTGCCAGTCGCGAGCATCGCGGCCCACACCGGATCGGCTACAAACTGGTGCTGGTGCCCTACCTTCAATGGCTCGACCGGCAGCGTTCACGCCGCGTCTTTCATCACCTCAGCGTACCCATGATCCTGCGCCAACTGCTGGAGGAACATGATGTGCCCGAGGGGAGCTATCGTTTCGAGTTATCCAACGGACGCTATCCCGTCCGGCCTTTTTGCATTCAGTACGAGGAGAGCGATCTGGCATTGCTGCAACGGCTGTGCGAAGAAGAAGGCATTCACTATCACTTCGAACATTCGCGCGAGGGGCATGTGCTGGTCCTGGCGGATGACAGCCTGAGTTTCCCCCAGGAACCGGTCCTTACGGCTTTCCAGGGCAATGCGCCCGAAGACAGTGACGTGCCGGTGATCAGTGAGTTGTTCCAGCGCCATGACTCGCCGCCCTTTCCCTCACGACTGGAGGCCAGGAACCGTGGCTCGCAAAAAACCGACGAGGGAGCGGCCAACCACGCTTTCAGCAAACCATTGCCGGTGATGGTCCGCCCCGCGCCCGAGCACATCCATCACGATCAGTTGAGCCGACGACAACTGGAACGTCTGCGTTGCCAGCACCTGCAGATCCACGGTCAAAGCAACCAGAGTGCACTGCGCAGCGCACGGATAGTGCAAGTGTCAGAACATCCACTGCCGAATTTCAACGATCAATGGCTGCTCACCGAAACCCGACATCAGGGGCAACAACCTTCGATTCTTGCCACCGACAAACCCGTTACTGTCCGCCATTACCGCAATCGGTTCACCGCCATTCCCTGGTCAACGGTCTTCAGGCCGGCGCTCAGACAGACCAGGCCGAGCATCCCGGGCTATCAGCCCGCCCGGGTGCTGGGCCCTGCCGGGCAGCCGGCGACGCTGGATGATCGAGGTCGAATACAGGTTGGGCTGTGGCCAACAGCGCAAGCGGATCCGCTTGAATCTGCCGGTATCTGGTTACCGGTGGCCTTTGCAGCGCCGGACGGCCGGATTGACCCGTCCAGCCTGCCAAAGGCCGGCAGCGACGTCCTGATCAGTTTTCTCGACAGTGATCCGGACCGGCCGGTGCTGTGCGTCGGCATGGGCCATCACCCGCGCACTCGGCCTGTCCCCGAGCCACGCCGCGATAGCCACTTGCTGCTCGATTGGCTGGTCAATCGCTCGGACCTCACGCCCTGACACTCAGCCCTTGTCGGCCTTGCCTGCCGCCGCCGCGAACTTCGCCAGACGCACATCCAGATGCCGTGGCCGATGCCCATGATCCTCGGCGCGCTCCTTGCGGCGAATGGCGTTGCGCACCATCAGGGAGCCGAGGTAACGAATCGGTTCCGGCGGAAACAAGCCCAACGGTCCGTTGACCAGGGGCGAACGGGTCCAGGCGTTGTCCAGTCCCTGAACCATCGAGGCGAGAATCTGCCCGCCCATATGACACGGGCCAACCCCGCTGCCGGAGTATCCGAAACCATAAAACACGTTGCCGCTGGCACTCATCTGACCGAAAAACGGCAAACCGGTGACCGAGCGATCAGACGGACCGTTCCAGGTCGCCTCGACCTTGACCTGGGCAAACGCCGGGAAGAACTCGCTCAGGCTGTGCTGCAACAATCCGGCATAGGGCGATGGCTGATCGAACACCGGCAACATTCGCCCGCCGTAAGCAAAGGTGTTGCCACCCTTGCCGAGCATGATTCGGCCGTCCGGGGTGTTGTGGTAGTAGTGCACAAAAATCCGCGAATCGAGCACGGTGACGCCGCTGGTCAAACCGATTTCGTTGAGCAGATCGGGCCGCGGTTCGGTGATCAGCATGTCGCTGGAAACAATCGCCACAGTGCGCTCGAACTGGGGAAATGCCCGGGCCATCCAGGCATTCATCGCCAGCACCACACGATCCGCGCGGACGGTACCGTTCGGGGTTTGAATGCCCGCAGGCCTGCCCTCCTGCAGCCCGGTCATGGCGGTGTGCTCGTGAATCCTCACCCCGAGTTGCAAGGCGACCCGGCGTAAGCCGCGCACCAGTTTGCCCGGTTGCACGCTTGCCGCCGCCGGGGAAAACCAGCCTTCCAGATGTTTGCTGGAACCGGCCATGCGTTGCACATCGGCCACCGGCCGTTGGGTGAAAGAGTTGATGCCATTGCGCTCCAGCGCCGCGATCACAGCGTCGGTCGAGCCGCATTGGGCACGGTTGGTGGCGGTGTAGAGCGTACCGTCGAGGCGGTAATCGGCGTCCACCGCGTACTGCTCGCAAAAGGCGCCGATGGCATGGATGCTGCGCTCGGACTCCTTGACCAATCGCACCGCTTCTTCGACGCCGAACAGCCGTTCAAGGGTGAAGTACTTGGCCGACCACGACAGCGCACAACCACCGTTGCGACCACTGGCGCCGGCGCCGCAGATATCGGCCTCGATCAGCAGCACATCCAGTTCAGGGTTCTGTTCCTTGAGCATGATCGCGGTCCACAGCCCGGTGTAGCCGCCGCCGACGATGCAGACGTCGGCCCGGGCGTCGCCTTCCAGTGCCGGACAGGTGTCGGATACATCGGCCTTCAGGGCCTGGTCCAGCCAAAAGGGTCTCATTGGAAATCTCCAGTCAGATGTCCACCCGCTAGCCTGCCGCAGGCGCAGCAAGCCGCGAGGGAAAGGGGTTCAGCTACGCAGAGGTTTTACAGTCATCCGTTGGTTAGGCACGAAAGCGCTTTCGGCACGCAGGCCAGCCGGGCGGCTGTTCCAGTGCGGGATCAGCACCAGGGCTGAGAGCATCGCGCAGCCGGCGAAGACGATGAACACGGTGACCGAGTCGAAGTAGCCCGGCAGCAATCCGCCAAGAATCGCCCCGACCGAGCCGCAACCGTTGACGAAACCGGCCGCTGTGGCGCCCGCCTTGGCGGTGCCGAAATCGATCGCGGCCGCGCCGCTGATCATCGAGTCCGGTCCGTACAGGGTCAGGCCCATGACGAATAGCAGCGCCACCACCAGCATCACGCTGCCGGTATGCAGGGCGCCCATGAACAACGCCAGGGTCACCGTCAGCGCCAACAGGCTGAGCACACACGCCGGCATGCGTCGGGCGCCGAACAGTTTGTCCGAAGCGAGCCCCAGCAGAATCGGCCCGAGCAACCCGGCCAGTTCAAACGCGGTCGGAATGATTGCCGCGCCGACCTTGCCCACCGAGGGCATCTGCTCGAAGACGATCACCGGCCCCCAGAGCAGAATCGCGTAGCGCGCCGGTTTCAGCAGAAAGTACGCGAGGCCCAGAACCAGCACGGTGCGGTTGCGCAGAATTTCTTTTAACGGTTCCAGAATGCTGATCTTGCTTTGCGCGTCGGCCTCTTGCGCCGTCAATTGCGGCTCCGGTTCCACCGCCGGCAAGCCAACGTCTTCGGGTTTGTTGCGCTGAAAAATAAAAAACAGCACGGCGACCAGCCCAACCACCGCCGCACTGGAAAAGAACGCCGCATGCCAGGTGCCGACCAGCGTATACGCCCACCAGCCAGCGAACGGCGAAGCCACCAACCCACCAAAGGCGTAGCAGGAACTCCACAACCCCAGCACCCGCCCGCGCTGTTCGGCGGGAAAGAAGCTACCGAGGTTCTTGCACAGCCCGGACCAGCCGGTGGACTGGGCAAACCCTTGAATCAACATGCACGTAGCGAAGATTGGCAACGTCGCAAAACTGCCCATCACCAAGGCGGCCGCCGCTGAAATCAACAACCCGCCAAACACTACGACCCTTGGGCCAAAGCGGTCAGCCAGAATGCCCCAGGTGAATTGCCCGATGGCGTAAGCCGTGAGGTAGATGGCGTCGAGGTTGGCCATGGCCATTTTGTCGAGCATGAAGGTGGGGTCTTCGGCGATCCCCAGTTTTGCCACGGAAAAAGCTTTGCGGGTGAAGTAGAACGCGGCGTAAGCGAGCCAGGTGATCGCGAAGATCTGCACGCGCCAACGCTTGATGGTGCCGATGTGCTTGTTCATGGTGGTTCTGACCTCAGGGTGTGAGTGTGCCGGCAGAAATTGAGAAATAACGCCTGTTTTTTTATTGTTGAGCACTTCGATATCGCGGCTTCCCTTTGGCGATATCGGTCAGATGAGTCCTGCTGTTGCACGCACAGGCTCATGGCCGCCGACGCTGTTTGACTGACCAGTCACCGGGGCTGAGGTGGATAAAAACAATTACTGATTAATAAGTGAAATCGATTTATCGTATTTCCAATATAAGCTCAGCTTGTTACTGGAGGTTTCGATGTCGGTTTCCCACGCCCAGCTCAAAGCCTTCCACGCCGTGGCCGTGCACGGAAGCTTCACCAAAGCCGCCGAGCGGCTATTCCTCACGCAACCGGCGATTTCCGACCAAGTGCGCAAACTCGAAGAGCGCTTCGGTGTGCTGCTGTTCCACCGCAATAAACGCTCGGTCCGTCTGACGGATTTGGGCGAGCGCTTGTTGAGCATTACTCAGCGATTGTTCGTCATCGAGGCCGAGGCGCAGGAATTACTTCAAGAGTCTCAGGCACTGCAGACCGGCACTCTGATTCTCGCCGTCGATGCGCCGGTACATGTGCTGCCGCAGATCGCGCGGTTCTGCGAACGCTACCCCGGCATCAGCGTGAAGATCGAAACTGGCAACACCGACGAATCGCTGTTCCGGTTGTTCAACTACCAGGCCGACCTGGCGCTGCTGGGCCGGGAGGTGAGTGACGAACGTCTGATCTCGTTGCCGCTGCGCAACGACCCGATGGTGGCGTTCGTTTCACGCAATCATCCGTGGGCCGACCGTGAGTCGATTTGCCTCGCGGATCTGGATGACACGCCGTTGGTGCTGCGGGAAATCGGTTCGGTGACGCGGCAGACGCTGGAAGAAGAAATGGCTCAGGCAGGCTTTCGTATCCGCCCGGCGATTCAGGTTGAAGGCCGGGAAGCGGCGCGTGAGGCGGTGGTCGTGGGGATTGGTGTAGGTGTGGTGTCGGCCGCTGAGTTCGGTGCAGATTCGAGGGTTTGCGCGTTGCCGATTACCGACTGCAAACGGCGATTAACTGAAACCCTGGTGTGCTTGCGCGAGCAGAGTTCGCGGCGGGTGGTGGCGACGTTTCTGGAGATGGTTCGCGAGAGTCTCCCCCCGTAGGAGCTGTCGAGTGAAACGAGGCTGCGATCTTTTGACCTTTCGCTTGAGACTCAAGTGAACCGGGAAAGATCGCAGCCTCGTTTCACTCGACAGCTCCTACAGAGACTGCGCGGTCAATTCAGATTCGGCGCCAACTCGAAAAACGCCTGTATCAAGCGCAAATCCCGCCGCCGCTCCATGCAGCCAATCATGTGCCGATTGACCAACCCGTCACCAAGAATCGGCACCGCCACCACCCTCGGGTCGTGGCTGACCTCCACCGACGACACCACGCCGACCCCCAACTCTGCGGCGACGGCTTCAGTCACCGCCTCGCGACTGTCCAGCTCCAGTAACACCCGTGGACTGACCAACGCCATCGCGCACGCCTCGTCGAAGGTGCGCCGGGTGATCGAACTGGGCTCGCGCAACACCATGATCACCTGATCCAGCGCCTTGAGCGGCACCCCCTTGGACATCTGCACCCAGGGATGACCGTCGGGCACCAGCGCACAAATCCGTGATTCGCTTAAGGCTTGCAAATGCAGGCCCTTGCGCGGCTCGACCTCGGTCAGCACCGCCACGTCGGCATGCTCCGACAACAACGCCGCCAGGGTTTCCTGAGCATTGCCCAGCCGCAGGTTCACGGTAATGCCGGGATACCGCGCGCGCAGACTGGCAAGCATCGGCATGACCATGTGCGGCCCGTCCGCCGCAACCTCCAAACGCCCGGTCAGCAACTGCCGGTTGGCCTCGAGCATCACCTGCGCTTCTTCAGCAAGACCGAACATTGCCCGGGTGATCGCGGCCAGTTTGGTGCCCTCCTCCGTCAGCTCCACCCGTCGCGCGGTGCGCCGCAACAGGGTGATCTGGTAATGCTCCTCCAGCGCCTTGATGTGCCCGGTGACCGCCGGCTGGCTGATGAACAGTCGTGCGGCGGCCCGGGTGAAGCTGCCCTCGCGGGCCACCGCATCGAATGCGCGGAGCTGGAACAGGTTCATGAATAACCCTCACTGATGGCTGGCATAACAACAAACAATTTGATTGATAGCACGGCAAATTGCAATTTAAGCCCCGTAGCTTCATCCCATCGATTGCGAGGACACGAGAATGAGTACTGCCGAACCCATCCTGCTCACCCCCGGCCCACTGACCACATCGGCCCGCACCCGTCAGGCGATGATGGTCGACTGGGGTTCATGGGATGACCGCTTCAATCAACTGACCGCCAGCCTGTGCGAACAATTGCTGGCGATCATCAACGGCGGCGACAGCCACCACTGCGTGCCCCTGCAAGGCAGCGGCACGTTCGCGGTCGAAGCAGCGATCGGCACGCTGGTGCCTCGCGACGGCAAAGTCCTGGTGCTGATCAACGGCGCCTACGGCAAACGCCTGGCGAAAATCTGCGAAGTGCTCGGCCGCTGTTTCAGCACTTTTGAAACCGCCGAAGACGAGCCGACCACCGCCGCCGACGTCGACCGCCTGCTGCGCGCCGATGCCAACATCACCCACGTCGCGCTGATTCACTGCGAAACCAGCACCGGGATCCTCAACCCACTGCCGGAAATCGCCCACGTCATCGCGCAACACGGCAAACGCCTGATCATTGACGCCATGAGTTCTTTTGGCGCGTTGCCGATCGACGCGCAACAGGTGCCGTTCGACGCGCTGATCGCCGCTTCGGGCAAATGCCTGGAAGGCGTGCCGGGAATGGGCTTAGTCTTCGCTCGCAAAGAAGCGCTGGCCAATGCCGCCGGCAACTCGCACTCGCTGGCGATGGACCTTTTTGATCAGCACACCTACATGGCCAAGACCGGCCAATGGCGCTTCACCCCGCCGACCCACGTGGTCGCCGCGCTGCACGAAGCCCTGCTGCAATACAACGAAGAAGGTGGTTTGCCCGCCCGGCATCAGCGCTATGCCAACAACTGCCAGGTGCTGCTCGATGACATGGCCAAACTGGGGCTGCGCAGCTTTCTGCCCGCCGCGATTCAGGCGCCGATCATCGTCACCTTTCATGCACCGAAAGACCCGCGTTACCAGTTCAAGGAATTCTACGAACGCGTCAAGGCCAAGGGTTTCATCCTCTACCCCGGCAAATTGACCCAGGTCGAAACTTTCCGCGTCGGCTGTATCGGCCACGTCAACCAGGCCGAAATGCACGCGGCCGTGGCGGCGATCGCCGACGTACTGCGCGAGATGGAAGTCCTCGAAATCTGATTCACGACGACTTGTAGCAGCTGTCGAGCCCCAGCGAGGCTGCGTTCGGCTGCGAAGCAGTCGTAAAAGCCATCCACCTCGGTGTTTTTAGATGAACCGAGTCGCCAGAGTTAACGACTGCTGCGCAGCCGAACGCAGCCTCGCTGGGGCTCGACAGCTGCTACACGGCTCTTCATTCCCCAATACAGGATTTGAGACATGAACTACGCAAACCCAACCAAACTCCAAGCCGCCATCCTCGACTGGGCCGGCACCGTGGTCGACTTCGGCTCCTTCGCCCCGACGCAGATTTTTGTCGAAGCTTTCGCCGAGTTCGACGTCCAGGTTTCCATCGAAGAAGCCCGCGGCCCGATGGGCATGGGCAAGTGGGACCACATCCGCACCCTGTGCGATCAGCCGCAAGTGGCCGAACGTTATCGCCAGGTGTTCGGCCGCACGCCGACCGATGATGACGTCACCGCTATCTACAAACGCTTCATGCCCCTGCAAATCGAGAAAATCGCCGAGCATTCGGCGCTGATTCCGGGCGCGCTGGACACCATCGCCAATCTGCGCCAGCAAGGAATCAAAATCGGTTCCTGCTCCGGCTATCCAAAACAGGTCATGGACAAGGTTGTCGAGCTGGCCGCCACCAACGGTTACGTTGCCGACCACGTGGTCGCCACCGACGAAGTGCCCAACGGCCGTCCATGGCCGGCCCAGGCGCTGGCCAACGTGATCGCCCTCGGGATCGATGATGTCGCAGCCTGCGTGAAGATCGACGACACCGTGCCGGGCATTCTTGAAGGTCGTCGCGCCGGCATGTGGACCGTGGCGTTGATCTGCTCGGGCAACGCGCTGGGCCTGGACTACGAAGGTTATCGTGCCTTGGGCAGCGACCAACTGGCCAGCGAACGCAAGCGCATCCACGGGATATTCGAAGGCTCGCGGCCGCACTACATGATCGACACCATCACCGATTTGCCGGAAGTGATCGCCGATATCAATAAGCGCCTGGCCAAGGGCGAGATGCCGCAGACTGCATAAAATCGAGGCTATAAAAAACGCCGTAACCCTGGAAGGGTACGGCGTTTTTTTATAATCGCACTGTTATTAACAACGATCTAATTTGCGACTAAACATCCGATACAAAACTATCAGAGCACCTTGCAACTGTCCGAACTTCACTCCTCATTTATTTGATTACCGTCGGCATCAAATATTGAGCCGTCCGCATACTTTACACTGCCATCGGGGTACTGTTCGGTGCCATCCTTCCAGACCAGGCGACCATCCGGATACTCAATCGTTTCATCCGGCCATACGATGCGACCGTCCGGGTACTCTACCCTTCCGTCCGCGTGCTGGATAATGCCGTCCGGGCGTTTCACCGAGTTTTTATCGGCGCTGATCAGACTGCCATCGGGCAAGGAAGTCGTCCCGTCACCGTTTCGAATGCTGCCCAGGGTGTTCAGCAGGTTAATGAGGGCAATCGGATCAATGTTGATGTTGAGGGTTGGCCACTGCAGCGGCGGCCTGACAGGCCCCACGGGTTTGGTAGGCGGGATTGGCGGCTTCACGGGGGGCAAGACAGGTTTGACCGGTGGTTTAACGGGAACGGTCGGTTTTACGGGTGGCTTGACAGGCACTGTCGGTTTGACCGGTGGCTTGACGGGCACTGTCGGTTTTACCGGTGGCTTGACAGGAGGCTTGGTCACGGGTGGTTTGGTCGTTGGTTTGGGTTTGGGGATCGGCGCTTTAGCCATCATCTTTTTTACAACACCGGCATAGATCTTGTTATTACTTGTCATTTTAACACTCATAAAAACTCCTTTAGCTGCTCGACAAACACTATGATTTTCGAGCCTTATTAGTTTGTCTCCCTGACAAACTTTACAACCCAACAATAAACAAATTTTTTACCAGCGCAACGTCCGCCTAAATACAAAACATAAACAACAAGCCGTTACACCCCCCATTAAACACCCCCTCATTACCGCTAATTCATCTACAACTTACTTACAACCATTGCATGGGTGAATCCAGGTTCACCCAGCAAACACTGATGCAATGTCCGCACATCACTGACGACATCTGATAAAAAAAACTGACTCAGTCAAGCAGAAAGAAAGTAAGCGGATTACAGTTAAAGCACACCGTCGGACAAGAACGGTGCTCGACCTGACCTGTGAGGAACACCGTATGCCCTGGAAGAATTCCGATTCACGCTACAGCACCGTATCGATCGCGCTGCATTGGTTGATGCTGGTCCTGCTGGCGCTGGTTTATGCCTGTATCGAATTTCGCGGGGTCTTTCCAAAAGGCAGTGGCGGCCGGACGCTGATCACCGAATCGCACTTCATGCTGGGTTTGTTGGTGTTTGTTCTGGTTTGGCTGCGGCTGTTCGCTCGCAGCTTGGGCCCGGCACCGAAAATCTTCCCGGCTTCGCCTCACTGGCAGATCGTGGTGGCCAAATTGATGCACTGGGCGCTGTACATTTTCATGATCGCCATGCCGATTCTGGGGTGGCTGGTCACCAGCGCCAAGGGTCACCAAGTGATGTTCTTCGGCTTCGACTTGCCGTTGCTGATCGCGGAGGACAAGGCGTTGGCCAAGCAGATTCAGGGTTGGCACGAACTCGGCGGCACCATTGGTTACTGGCTGATCGGCCTGCACGCCGTGGCGGGGATTTATCACCACTATGTGGTGGGTGATGACACCTTGCTGCGGATGATGCCCAAGCGCGGGTGAATCCCGCCGCTCAGTGGAAACCCCGGCGGCCCTGCAAACCACCGGTATGGACGAAGATCAAGCGCGTGCCCTTTTCGAATTTTCCCGCTTCTACTTGCTGCTGGAGTGCCAACAGTGCTTTGCCGGTGTACAGCGGTTCGAGGGGAACGCCGCTGGCCTGTTCGGCCTGATCGATGAATTCAAGTAACAGCGGATCGACTTTGGCAAAGCCACCACGGCTGGCGTCGAACCATTCATAAGCGCGATCCTGTAAACCCGCCTCTTGCACAATTGATTCGACTTGCTGCGCCACACCATGATCGTCGGGCACGGCCAGTGCGCCATACACCGGGTGTTCACCCGCCTCGGCCAGCACCAGGCCAGCCAGGGTGGTACCCGTTCCGCAGGCCAGCCACCAGCCGTCGTAGCCGTTCCAGCCCAGACCGTTCAGCTGCTCACAGACCATTGTCCTCAGCGGCATGCAGCCCTTTGCTCCCTGCAAACCGCCGCCACCTTCCGGCACCGGATGCAGATCGGGATTCTGCGCCTGCCATGGCAACCAGAAACCCGGCTCGTGCCGCGCTCGATAACCGCCATAACCGAGCCAATGCAGCTGCATACCGAACGCCAGCAAGTCTTTCACCGTCGGCGTTTCTTGTGGATGTCCACGCAGCAGGCCAACGGTGCGAAAACCAAAACGTTTACCCGCCGCCGCCAGTGCATGCAGATGATTGGAGTGGGCACCGCCGAGACTGATGATGCCTTTGGCACCGATCTGGTCAGCGGCTTTCAGGTGCTCGATGAGTTTGAACCACTTGTTGCCACTGATCAGTGGGTCGATTTGGTCGAGGCGCAGGATCGCGACTTCGATGCTTGATCGGGTGAGCCAATCAAGATGAAGGGGTTCGAGGGGGGCTTGGGGTAGCCATTCGTTGGGCGGGAGAAGCATCGATACCGGCTCTGGGTGAAGAGCCGGCATTCTAGTCGCTCTGTGGACGCCTTCGCGAGCAGGCTCGCTCCCACAGTAGATCTTCAGTGCGACATGGATCGAGTGTGGGAGCGAGCCTGCTCGCGAAAGCCATTGGCACGCTGAGCCTGCTTATTACAACTCAGCAGCCAACCGGGACCCTTGGTTGATCGCGCGCTTGGCATCCAGCTCCGCCGCCACATCCGCGCCGCCAATCAAATGCACGTTCTGCCCAGCCGCCACCAGACCCTCCTCCAATTCACGCAGCGGATCCTGTCCGGCGCAGATCACGATGTTGTCCACCGGCAGCACTTGCGGCTCGCCAGTTTCGCCGATGCGGATGTGCAAACCCTCGTCGTCGATCTTCAGGTACTCGACGCTGTTGAGCATCTGTACCTGCTTGTTTTTCAGACCGGTGCGGTGAATCCAGCCCGTGGTTTTACCCAGACCATCGCCGACCTTGGATTTCTTGCGCTGCAGCAGGAACACTTCACGCGCCGGTGCGTGAGGTTCAGCCTTGATGCCCGCGACACCGCCGCGCGCTTGCAGATGCGTATCGATGCCCCACTCCTTCCAGAACGCCTCGCGATTCTGGCTGGTGGCCACGCCTTGGTGAACCAGGAACTCCGAGACATCGAATCCGATACCACCGGCACCAATCACCGCGACGCGCTTGCCCACCGGTTTGCGCTCAAGGATCACGTCCAGGTAGCTCAGCACCTTGGCGTTCTCGATACCCGGAATCGCTGGAGTTCTTGGGGCGATGCCGGTAGCGAGAATGATCTCGTCGTAACCGCCTTCGACCAGCTGTGCGACGTCGACGCGAGTGTTCAGGCACACCTCAACATGGGTGGTCTGCAGTTTGCGGTTGAAATAACGCAAGGTTTCGAAGAACTCTTCCTTGCCCGGCACGCGTTTGGCGATGTTGAACTGGCCGCCAATTTCGCTGGCCGAATCAAACAGTGTCACCTGATGGCCACGTTCGGCTGCCACAGTGGCAGCCGACAGGCCGGCAGGACCGGCACCGACGACGGCGATTTTCTTGATCTGTTGCACCGGCAGGTAATTGAGTTCGGTTTCGTGACAGGCGCGCGGGTTCACCAGGCAACTGGTCAACTTGCCGCCGAAGGTGTGATCGAGGCACGCCTGGTTGCAGCCGATACAGGTGTTGATTTCATCGCCACGACCCGCCGCGGCCTTGTTGACGAAATCCGGATCGGCGAGGAACGGCCGCGCCATGGAGACCATGTCGGCATCGCCTTCGGCCAGAATCTGCTCGGCCACTTCCGGGGTGTTGATACGGTTGGTGGTGATCAGCGGAATGCTCACCGAACCACGCAGTTTGGCCGTCACCTTGCTGAACGCGCCGCGCGGCACTTTGGTGGCGATGGTCGGAATCCGCGCTTCGTGCCAGCCGATGCCAGTGTTGATAATGGTCGCACCGGCCTGCTCGATGGCCTTGGCCAACTGGACGATTTCTTCCCAGCTGCTGCCGCCTTCCACCAGATCGAGCATCGACAGGCGGAAGATAATAATGAAATTCGGGCCTACCGCTTCACGCACCCGGCGGACGATTTCCACCGGCAGGCGCATGCGGTTTTCATAGCTGCCGCCCCAGCGGTCAGTACGGTGGTTGGTATGGGCGGCGAGGAACTGGTTAATGAAATAACCTTCGGAGCCCATGATCTCGACGCCGTCGTACTCGGCCTGTTGCGCAAGGGTCGAACAGGTGACGAAATCACTGATCTGCTTCTCGATGCCTTCCTCGTCCAGCTCTTTAGGCTTGAACGGGTTGATCGGTGCCTGAATGGCACTCGGCGCGACCTGCTTCGGGCTGTAGGCATAACGCCCGGCGTGAAGGATCTGCATGCAGATCTTGCCGCCCGCCTCGTGCACCGCGCGAGTGACGATCCGATGCTTGAGCGCTTCTTCCTCGGTGGTCAGTTTGGCTGCGCCGGAGTACACCCCGCCCTCGTCGTTCGGGCCAATACCGCCAGTGACCATCAGGCCAACGCCGCCGCGGGCACGTTCGGCGAAGTACGCCGCCATGCGCTCGAAACCGCCGGGCTTTTCCTCAAGACCGGTGTGCATCGACCCCATCAGGGTACGGTTGCGCAGCGTGGTAAAACCCAGGTCCAGCGGGGCCAACAGGTGCGGGTAATGAGCGGCGGCCATCGGTAACTCCACATCGAGCGATCACGGAAAAAATGCAGGAGCTCTTCGGCCCCCGTCAGTCATGTTGGACAGACTAAGAGTCGCGCCGCCGTCACTCAATGACCGTAACTGACAACTTATTGATCCAAATGTGCAGCGCCCCTTGGCAAGGGCCGGCATGCGCCCTACCCTAGTCGCGAATCCTGCACACGGCCGTTGACTGTCTCCCCATGCGCAAACTTCTGTACCTGACCTTCTCCATGGCATTGATTGCCGCCCTTACGACCTACGCCATGTGGGCCGCGGACCGCCCGGTGGGTCATTACCTGTCGGACCTGCGTATCAACCTCGCGGTCGACCAAGGCACACCCGCTGATCGCGGCAATTTGCTGGGCATCCAGCCCGAGCTGTTTCCCACCGACTATCAAAGCCCCGAGCGCCTGCACCGCAAGCTGGCGGCTTACTTGCAGCAGGCCCAGGACCAGGGCCTGCTGAATGAAAAAACCATCGTCGTCCTGCCCGAACATGTCGGCACCTGGTTGATGGTCAGCGGCGAGAAAGATGAGCTGTATCAGGCCACCACGCTCAAGGAGGCCATGAACTGGCTGGCGGTGAGCAATCCCTTGAAGTTCGTCCGCGCACTGATCAACGCCAAGGGCGACAAACGTCTGGACGACGCGCACCTGCGCATGAAGGCCAAAGGCATGGCCAAGGACTACCAGGCGCTGTTTGGTGGTCTGGCGAAAGAATTCCACGTGACGTTGGTGGCGGGCTCCATCGTGCTACCCGAGCCCAGCATCATCGACGGCACCCTGAAAATCGGCCGCGGCGCGTTGTACAACAGCAGCGTGGTGTTCGGTCGCGATGGCTTTCCGATCGGCCAACCCCAGCGCCAGATGCACCCGATTTTCGATGAACATGACGTCATCGCCGCCAATGGCGAGCATACGCTCAACGTCGTCGACACCCCGGCCGGACGCCTGGGCGTGCTGATCGGCAGCGACAGCTGGTACCCGGACAATTACCGCAAGCTCGACGACCAGGGTGCGAAGTTCGTCGCGGTCCCGGCGTTTGTGGTCGGGCGCGGCACCTGGGACCAACCGTGGCGCGGTTACAAGGGGCTGTCGACGCCTGGCTCGGTCAGTCTCAAGGCCGGGGAGCTCAGCGAGGGCCAGGCCTGGCATCGTCTGACACTCACCGCTCAACCGCCCAGCAGCCAGGCAATCGCCGGCATGAGCGTGTTCCTGCGTGGTCAGTTCTGGGATAAGGGTAGCGCCGGTCAAAGTTTTCTCAGCAGCAACGGGCAGCAGTTCGCCGACGGCAATGCCCGTGGCGCGCGTTTGCTGAACCTCTGGTTGTAACCGATGAAACCGTTGCCGATGCGCCTCGGCGATCTGTCGGTGGGCTTTGTTCACAGCCTGGCCGACGCCGTGCGCAGCCACGGTGCAGACCCTCAGCCGCTGCTCGAACAATACGGCCTCGACCCGGCTCGCCTCAGCGAAGCGGGCGCCCGGCTCTCGATCCCGCGTTACATGCGCCTGGGCCACAGCGCCATTCAACTGACCGACAACCCGGCACTTGGCTTGCGCATGGGTCAGCTCAGTCGCCTGAGCCAGGTCGGCCTGGCCGGGGTCACGGCCGCTCAGGCGCCAACGGTACGCGAAGCCGCGCGGTGCCTGATTCGCTTCGAAGCCTTGTATGGCTCCAACTATCGCGGTCAATCGAGCTTTCACGAAGACGCCCAAGGTGCTTGGCTGCGGTTTTATTCCATCAGCCCTTACAACGCCTACAACCGCTTCGTGGTGGATTCGATCATCGCGGGCTGGCTGCAGCAATTGTCCAGCGTCAGCCCTGCCCCGTTGCGGGCCGAACGCATAGAGATCGAGTTCGAAGAGCCGGATTACCGCACGGCTTATGAAGTGTTGGGCGACAGCCCGATCCAGTTTGGCTGCGAGCACAATCAACTGCGCTTGAGCCTTGCCAGCCTCGCCCAGCGCAACCCGGAACACTGCCCGAGCACCTGGCGACACCTGCTGCAACTGTGTGAGCGGGAACTGGAGCAACTGACACGCACCCGCAGCCTGCGTGAACGCATCACTCAGTTACTGGGGCCATTGCTCAATGGTGGCCGGGAACCCGACCTGGAAGAAGTGGCGGCACGCCTGAAGCTGCCGACCTGGACCTTGCGCCGCAAACTCGCCGAGGAAGGCACGCAATTTCGCGCGATCCTCAATGACACACGTCGCGACCTGGCCATGACCTACATCCGCGATACCGAACTGGCGTTCGGAGAAATCGCCTACCTGCTGGGCTTTGCCTCAGCCGAAGCCTTTCAACGGGCCTTCAAACGCTGGAACGGCCAGACTCCCGGCGAGTTTCGCCGCAGTCATCGCCAATCCGCTTGACGCTTACAGCTCGGTAGCGTCTTCGGCCGGTTCCAGCGGGTCCAGTTCAAACGCCTGATACTCGAGCAGCTCTTCTTGATATTCGTCCATTTTGAATCCCCCACAGCTCGTTGAAAAAACGCCTGAATAAATGACCAGCGCCCCGAGCATAAAGTGCCCACGTGAAAGAAAAATGACGCAGGCACGCCGCTCAGCAGCTACTTGATAAAACGTAGCAGGCAGTCAGGAATTTATCACAGGATTTTTTCGATACAGGCCGCAGGACTACGGCCTGGGTTGACGTGGATCAATCTTTAAAGACGCTGCGGAATCGGTGTCATCTGACCCGATCCCGTAGTGCAGGAACCCGATTACTCGCCTGAAACAGGAATGGCCGAAATAGGCTCGGTGGGTGGAGGCAGGCTTGATTGGGGCGGTGGAGTAACGGTTTCCGTGGTCGGTGCCGGTTCGGCATTCTCGGCCGGAGCAATCGGAGCGGCTTCAGGCGGCGGTGCAACAGGTTCAGAGGCTGCTGGAGCAGCTTCGGCAGGTGCCGGCGCAGGTTCTGCCGCAGGCGGTGCCAACGGAGCCGGTGCGGCCTTGGCTTCAGGCACGCCGAGATCCGGTTTCGGCTTATCCTTGATGTGCGCGGCCTTTTTCGCTTCCGGCGGCAGGAACAACTCGACCAGGGTGAAGAAACGCTCGTAGAACTTGGGCGACGATACGGTTTCGCTGGCAACCTTGACCATCGAGTCGTCGGACGAGCCGATCGGCATCGACACCGAGCCCAACACGCCCACACCAACGCTGGCGGAGTTGTTGGTCTTCTTCAGCGCATAACGGTCCTGCAGGGCGTTGGCGAACATGGTCGCGTGGTGCCCCTCACTGCCGTCATCGGCACAGACCACACTGAAGCTGATCTCCATGTGGCTCTCGCCGGTCTGCTGGAAGCTTTTGTGTCCGCTGACCAGTTTCGGGTCGGAGCTGGTGATGATGTAGCCCTGGCTGAGCAACGCCCGACGGGCGGCTTCGCACGTCTGTGCATCCGTCACTGGGTAGCTGCGCGAAAACGTACCGGAGTCAGCGAAATTCTCATGCTCGTAGATAGGGGCTTTCTTCGACGAGCAGCCGGCCGCGGCGGCCAGCACCAACGCCAGCCCTGCAACACGCATGGGAAATGATTTAAACATTGAACATCCTGAGGAAAACGGTCCGGGGCGTATTGTGCAACAGATCGATGCTTAGCGGAGCATCGATTAGTGTCTTAAAACAGTTACAAGTGTACTGACTGTCATTTACAGGAAAAAGTCGCACGGTAAATACTCAGGCGACGGGTAACCCGCGCTGCTTTCGTTTCACCCATAAAAAAACCGGCCTTTCGGCCGGTTTTTTGTGTAGCGCAAAGCTTAGTCAGGCATCAGAAGCGCTTGATCTCAGCCTCGCTTTCCAGCTGTTTGCGGTAGGCCGCAAAGTCTTGCTGGCCAATGCGCGAAGCGAGGAAGCGACGGTATTGAGCCTTCTCTTCTTCGGTCGGCGCAGCCGCTTCGTTCACACCGTTCAGACGCACAATCACCAGGCTACCATCGGCCAGGGTCACGCTGCTGAAGGTCGGCTTGTCCTTGGCGGCGGGCTTCGGCATGCGGAACAGCGCCTGCAGCACGGTTGGGTCAACCCCTTCCTGGCCACGAGTAGCTGCCTGGGTCACTTTCCAGTTCTGGCCGTCGATCGCTTTGTCCAGCGGCGTTTTGCCATCGCGCAGGCTGACAATCAGCTCTTCAGCCTTGGTCTTGGCGGCGGCACTGGCGTGTTCCTTGGTCAATTGCGCACGAATACTTGCAGCAACGCTTTCCAGCGGCAGTTGCGCAGGCTTCAGGTGCTCTTTGGCGCGCAGCACGATCACGGTTTCCGGATCGAGCTCGATGGCGGTGCTGTTGGCACCCTCATCCAGCACTTCAGGGCTGAACGCAGCAGTGATCACGGCACGGTTGGCCGCAACACCTTCGCCACCTTCACGGCCGAACGGTTTGGACGTATGAACAGTGAGCTTCAGGTCCTGCGCCGGCTGAGCCAGATCGGAGGCTTCGAACGACGAGTCTTCCAGTTGCTTGGTCGCCTCGACGAAACGCTGCTCGACCTGCTGGGTTTTCAGTTCATGGGTCAGCTTGTCTTTCAGGCTGGCGAGCGTCGGCACTTCAGGCGCTTCGACACCCAACAGCTTGATCAGGTGGAAACCGAAGTCGGTGCGGACCGGCGCCGAGACCTGATCCTTGGCCAGCGCATACAGCGCTGTTTCGAAGGCTGGATCGTAGACGCCAGGACCGGCATAGCCGAGGTCACCGCCGTTGTTCGCCGAACCAGGATCCTGGGAGAACTCCTTGGCCAGAACTTCGAACTTCTCGCCTTTTGCCAGACGTGCCTGGATCTCTTCGATCTTGGCCTTGGCTTGCGCTTCGGTCGCCTTGTCGTTCACTTCGATCAGAATGTGCGCGGCCCGGCGTTGTTCAGACAGGTTCGCGGTTTCTTTCTGATACGCCGCTTGCAGGTCTTCGTCCTTGACGCTGACCTGATCAAAGAAGGAAGCCTTCTTCAACTCCAGGTAATCAATGACCACCTGATCCGGCGTCATGAATTCCTTGGCGTGTTCGTCGTAGTAGGCTTTGACTTCATCGTCGGTCAGCTTCACAGCCGCCGGGTCAACCTTGACGTTCAGGGAAGCGAAGTCGCGGGTCTGTTTTTCCAGACGGGCGAATGCCAGAACCTGTGCATCGGTGACGAAACCACTACCTGCCAGACCAGCGCGCAACTGACCGATCAGCATTTCCTGAGCCAGCATCTGGCGGAATTGCATGCGGCTGTAACCGAGTTGGCGAATAACCTGGTCGAAACGCTCAGAGCTGAACTTGCCATCAACCTGGAATTCAGGCGTTTGCAGGATCACCTGGTCCAAAGCAGCTTCGGAAAATGCGAACTTCGATTTTTCTGCGCCTTGCAGCAGCAGCTTACGATCGATCAGGCCTTTGAGAGCCGATTCACGCAGCATTTTTTCGTCGAGCAAGGAAGCATCGAAATCCTTGCCCAGCTGTTGCATGAGCTGACGGCGTTGCATATCGACCGCCTGGCTCAGCTCGTTCTGGCTGATTTCTTCGCCATTGACCTTGGCCGCATCATTTTTGTGCGTCGTGGCCTTGAAGATGGCGTCGAAACCGGTCAAAGCCATCAGTGCAACGATGACCCCGATAATGGTCTTGGCAATCCAGCCTTGTGAATTGTCCCTGATATTCTGCAGCATGCGTCCCCCAGAAACGGTTGAACTTCAAAATTAGGCAACCGTGGAGCGTGGGTAGAATCCGGATAGAAGAAAGGCGCATCCGAGGATGCGCCTTCTCGTAACTGGCGGAGCGGACCGATGACTCGAACTTGCGAGCCTCGGCGTCTCGAATCGGCGACTCGCCGACTGGACTACCGCTCCGCTGCCAGGTCAGGCATGACCCCGACCCGGATAGGCAAAAACCTGAATCGAACTTAGTTGACAGCTTCTTTCAGTGCTTTACCGGCTTTGAAACCTGGTTTTTTGGCTGCTGCGATTTCCAGCGTCTTACCGGTCTGTGGGTTACGACCAATGCGAGCTGGACGATCAGTTACGGAGAAAGTACCGAAACCAACCAGAACAACAGAGTCACCAGCCTTGAGAGCGCCAGTGACGGATTCGATTACAGCGTCCAGCGCACGGCCAGCAGCAGCTTTCGGGATATCAGCGGATGCAGCGATAGCATCAATCAGTTCCGACTTGTTCACTCTAAGTCCCCTTATATCTATTTGAGTATGATTCTAAGTTTTTTGGTGAAAGCAAAAACGAGTGCTGAATGGCCTACAGACACTTAAGAGCCGCTTTATAACAAGGGCTCTAAAAAGCTGTCAACAAGCCACCCAGGCAAATGCGTACTAATGCGTGCTAATTCTTTCCTTAGAGTCAGACTCGCGTTTTTCATCCTTTGCAACTATCTCTGGAGCTACATCTGGCAAGGGCTCCGGCGCGTATTGCAGCGCAATTTGCAGGACCTCGTCAATCCATTTAACCGGTTTAATCTGCAGATCTTGCTTGATATTGTCAGGAATTTCCTTCAGATCGCGTACGTTCTCTTCAGGAATGATCACCGTCTTGATTCCGCCACGGTGAGCAGCGAGCAGTTTTTCTTTCAAACCACCAATCGCCAGCACCTGACCACGCAGCGTAATTTCGCCAGTCATGGCGACGTCCGCGCGCACAGGGATCCCGGTCAATGCCGACACCAGAGCCGTGCACATGCCCACACCGGCGCTAGGGCCGTCCTTCGGGGTCGCCCCTTCCGGCATGTGGATGTGCGTGTCGCGCTTCTCATGGAAGTCCAGGGGAATCCCCAGGCTCTTCGCGCGACTGCGAACAACAGTCAGGGCCGCTGTGATCGACTCGACCATGACGTCACCCAAGGAACCGGTCTTGATCAACTGGCCTTTACCCGGCACGACGGCGGCTTCGATAGTCAGCAATTCGCCACCCACCTGAGTCCACGCCAGCCCGGTGACCTGACCGATCTGATCCTGCGATTCGGCCAGACCATAGCGGAATTTGCGCACGCCCAGGAAGTGTTCCAGCATCTCGGCAGTGACCTTCACCGAGAAGCGCTTTTCCATTGCATGCTCTTTGACCGCCTTGCGGCAAACCTTGGCAATCTGGCGCTCCAGCCCACGTACACCGGCTTCGCGGGTGTAATAGCGGATGATGTCGCGGATCGCTTCGGCGTCGAATTCCAGCTCGCCTTTTTTCAAACCGTTGGCAGTAATCTGCTTTGGCGAAAGGTATTTGACGGCGATGTTGATCTTTTCGTCTTCGGTGTAACCCGGCAGACGAATCACTTCCATCCGGTCCAGCAAGGCGGGTGGAATGTTCATGGAGTTCGAGGTGCAAAGGAACATCACATCGGACAGGTCGTAGTCGACTTCCAGATAGTGATCGTTGAAGTTGTGGTTCTGCTCAGGGTCGAGCACTTCCAGCAACGCCGACGCCGGATCGCCACGCATGTCGCTGCCCATTTTGTCGATTTCATCGAGCAGGAACAGCGGGTTGCGGACGCCCACTTTTGTCATCTTTTGAATCAATCTTCCTGGCATCGAACCGATATAAGTACGGCGATGACCACGAATTTCCGCTTCATCACGCACACCGCCGAGTGCCATGCGCACGAATTTGCGGTTGGTGGCGTGAGCAATTGACTCCGCCAGAGAGGTTTTACCCACTCCTGGAGGACCGACCAGGCACAACACCGGACCACGAATTTTCTTCACTCGCTTTTGCACGGCGAGGTATTCGAGGATCCGCTCTTTGACTTCTTCCAGACCATAGTGGTCTGCATCGAGTATGTCTTCAGCGCGCGCCAGATCCAGGCGAACTTTGCTCTGTGCCTTCCACGGCACCTGAACCAGCCAGTCAATATACGAGCGCACCACGGTCGCTTCCGCAGACATTGGCGACATTTGTTTTAACTTGTTCAGTTCACCCTGGGCTTTGGCCAAGGCGTCTTTCGGCAGACCGGCGGCATCGATGCGCTTTTTCAGCTCTTCAATTTCGTTGTGGCCTTCATCGCTGTCGCCGAGCTCTTTCTGAATGGCCTTCATCTGCTCATTCAGGTAGTACTCGCGCTGGCTGCGCTCCATTTGTTTTTTGACGCGACCACGAATGCGTTTTTCGACTTGCAGCAGGTCGATCTCGGCATCCAGCAACGCCAGAACGTGCTCGACCCGGGCCGACAAATCGATGATTTCGAGGATTTCCTGCTTCTGCTCGATCTTCAGGGCCATGTGTGCGGCCATGGTGTCGACCAGGCGGCCTGGTTCGTCGATGCTGTTGAGCGACGACAGGACTTCAGCCGGGACTTTCTTGCCCAGTTGCACATATTGTTCGAACTGAGCCAGCAGGCTGCGTACGAACACTTCCGACTCGCGCTCTGGTGCGTCGACTTCGTCGATCAATGAGACTTCGGCACGGCAGTGGCCGTCCACTTCGCTGAAACGCTCAACGGCGCCCCGCTGCTCACCTTCGACCAAGACCTTGACCGTGCCGTCAGGCAGCTTGAGCAGCTGTAGAACGGTAGCAATGGTACCTACGCGATAAAGTGCTTCTTCACCGGGATCGTCGTCAGCAGGGTTTCTCTGAGCCAGCAGAAGGATCTGCTTGTCGCCCGTCATCGCGGCCTCGAGGGCTTCGATGGATTTCTCGCGCCCCACGAACAGCGGGATAACCATGTGCGGATAAACCACAACATCACGCAATGGCAGGAGAGGCAATTCGATGGTTGTCTTCATGATTTCGCCTCTACGGCGGCCATAAGGCCGTAAACAGATGGAAGTGAGCTTGAAACCAAGATGGGGGCTACCTTCGAAAAAAACAAGCTTAAAGAAGGTGTTAAAACGCGCAAAAAGCAAAGGGGCCCGAAGGCCCCTTCTTTATTCCAGCAGCGTGACGCTTAGGCGTCTGGCGCTGCCTTGGCAGCCGGCTCACTGTTTTCGTAGATATACAGTGGCTTGGACTTGCCTTCTATAACGCTTTCGTCGATCACTACTTTACTCACCTCGGATTGCGAGGGAATTTCATACATAGTGTCGAGCAATACACCTTCGAGAATCGAACGCAGTCCACGGGCACCGGTTTTACGTTCCAGGGCACGTTTGGCGACCGATTTCAGAGCGTCGGCCCGGAATTCCAGGTCCACACCTTCCATCTCGAACAGCTTGGCATACTGTTTGGTCAGAGCATTTTTCGGCTCGGTGAGAATCTGCATCAACGCAGCCTCATCAAGCTCGTCCAGCGTGGCAAGTACCGGCAGACGACCGACGAACTCCGGGATCAGACCGAACTTGACCAGATCGTCAGGCTCGACTTCACGCAGGGACTCACCGACTTTCTTGCCTTCTTCCTTGCTGCGCACTTCCGCGTTGAAACCGATGCCGCCCTTGGTGGAACGGTTTTGAATAACCTTTTCCAGACCGGAGAACGCACCACCGCAGATGAACAGGATGTTACGGGTGTCAACCTGAAGGAATTCCTGCTGCGGATGCTTGCGACCACCTTGAGGTGGAACGGAAGCGACCGTGCCTTCGATCAACTTGAGCAGGGCCTGCTGCACGCCTTCACCGGAAACGTCCCGGGTGATCGACGGGTTGTCAGACTTGCGCGAGATCTTGTCGATCTCATCGATGTAGACAATGCCCATTTGGGCCTTTTCTACGTCGTAATCGCACTTCTGTAGCAGCTTCTGAATGATGTTTTCGACATCTTCACCCACGTAACCTGCCTCGGTGAGGGTGGTTGCGTCGGCGATGGTGAACGGAACGTTCAGCAAGCGGGCCAGTGTTTCGGCAAGCAGGGTTTTACCCGAGCCGGTCGGGCCGATCAGCAAAATGTTGCTCTTGCCGAGTTCGACATCGTCATTCTTTTTGTCACGCTGGTTCAGGCGCTTGTAGTGGTTGTACACCGCTACGGCCAGAACCTTTTTCGCACGCTCCTGACCAATCACGTACTGATCAAGGATGCCGCTGATTTCTTTAGGCGAAGGCAATTTATGCGCGCTGCTTTCGGCCTGGGCTTCCTGCACCTCCTCACGGATGATGTCATTGCACAGGTCGACGCACTCGTCGCAGATAAAGACCGAGGGGCCGGCAATCAATTTGCGCACTTCATGCTGGCTTTTGCCACAGAAGGAGCAATAGAGCAGCTTGCCGTTGTCCTCGCCGTTGCGGGTGTCAGTCATTCGTTCGATCCAAATCCGATAGGCTTGCAACACAAGATGAAGGCTATTGCGGGCTTTTTCAAGCCCGCTAGTGATCAGACGCGCCGACCAAGCCTATTTTGAGCTGCTTATTTTAAGCGGGGCGCTGGCTGATCACTTCATCGATCAACCCGTATTCACGCGCTGCTTCTGCACTCATGAAATTATCGCGGTTGGTATCGCGCTCGATTTCTTCAAGAGTGTGCCCGCTATGCTTGGCCATCAGCGTGTTGAGACGCTCACGAATGAAGAGGATTTCCTTGGCATGGATTTCGATATCCGAAGCCTGGCCCTGGAAACCGCCCAATGGCTGGTGAATCATCACACGCGAGTTCGGCAGGCAGAAACGCTTGCCAGCAGCACCGGCCGTCAGCAGGAACGCACCCATGCTGCACGCCTGACCGATACAGGTGGTCGACACGTTTGGCTTGATGAACTGCATGGTGTCATAGATCGACATGCCCGCCGTCACCGAACCGCCCGGGGAGTTGATATAGAGATGGATGTCCTTGTCCGGGTTTTCCGCTTCAAGGAACAGCAGTTGCGCACAGATCAGGTTGGCCATGTAGTCCTCTACCGGGCCAACCAGAAAGATCACTCGCTCCTTGAGAAGGCGCGAGTAGATGTCATAGGCGCGCTCGCCACGAGCAGACTGCTCGACAACCATCGGGACCAGGCCGCCTGCGGCCTGGATATCAGAGTTCTGCTGAATATACGAATTACGGAACATGCTCTGCAGTCACTCCCAAATAGTTATGTCTTGAATACGCATAAGCCAGCACGAAGGCTGGCTTATGGTGTGTACTTCTTACCGCAAAAACGATCAGTCGGCTTGTGGAGCTTCTACCGGCTTGACTGCTTCTTCGTAAGAGACCGATTTGTCGGTCACGCTAGCTTTCTGCAGAACAGTATCCACAACTTGCTCTTCCAGCACAACCGAACGGACTTCGTTCAGTTGCTGGTCGTTCTTGTAGTACCAGGACACAACCTGCTCAGGCTCTTGGTAAGCCGAAGCCATTTCCTGAATCATTTCACGAACGCGGGCTTCGTCAGGCTTGAGGTCGAATTGCTTGACCACTTCAGCCACGATCAGACCCAGCACAACGCGACGCTTGGCTTGCTCTTCGAACAGCTCGGCCGGCAGTTGCTCAGGCTTGATGTTGCCACCGAACTGCTGAACAGCCTGCACGCGCAGACGGTCAACTTCGTTGGACAGCAGAGCCTTAGGCACTTCGATCGGGTTGGTGGCCAGCAGACCGTCCATTACCTGATTCTTGACCTTGGATTTGATCGCCTGACGCAGTTCACGCTCCATGTTCTTGCGAACTTCGGTGCGGAAGCCTTCTAGACCAGTTTCCTTGATGCCGAATTGAGCGAAGAATTCTTCGGTCAGTTCTGGCAGTTTTGGCTCGGAAACAGTGTTCACGGTTACGGTGAACTCAGCGGTTTTGCCTGCCAGGTCGAGGTTCTGATAGTCCTCTGGGAAGGTCAGGTTCAGAACGCGCTCTTCGCCGGCTTTAGCGCCAACCAGACCGTCTTCAAAACCAGGGATCATGCGGCCGGAACCCAGAACCAGCTGAGTACCTTTGGCGGAACCGCCAGCGAACACTTCACCGTCGACCTTGCCAACGAAATCGATGTTCAGCTGGTCTTCGTTTTGAGCAGCACGATCGGCCACTTCGAAACGGGTGTTCTGCTTGCGCAGCACTTCCAGCATTTTGTCCAGATCGGCATCAGCCACGTCAGCGCTCAGGCGCTCAACCGCGATGCCTTCGAAACCGGCAACGGTGAACTCAGGGAACACTTCGAAAATCGCGACGTATTCCAGATCTTTGCCTGCTTCCAGCGATTTCGGCTCGATCGAAGGAGCGCCAGCCGGGTTCAGCTTCTGCTCAACGACAGCTTCGTAGAAAGAGGACTGGATCACGTCGCCGACCGCTTCCTGACGTGCATCAGCACCAAAACGGCGCTTGATTTCACTCATTGGCACTTTGCCTGGACGGAAGCCAGCAATCTTGGCCTTTTGGGCAGTCTGCTGCAGACGCTTGTTGACCTGAGTCTCGATGCGCTCAGCCGGCACGGTGATGCTCATGCGGCGCTCAAGAGCAGAAGTATTTTCAACAGAAACTTGCATGGATATTCCTCGTTGCACAGACGTTAGCCGGCCGTTTCCGACCCCAGAATCAAGGGCATGCATTCTAGTGGGTCAAACTCAAGAAGTCACCCTACTGAAAACGGGTAAAAAAGCAGCAGGCAATTTATAGGCGGGGACAAACGGTTGTGCCTCGCCCTGTTAGCAAATACAGCCAATCATGCCAAGGCTCTGTACCAATCCTTCTATATATAGAAGGCATCGGCAATCCATCCCTGACAGTCGACCCCACAAGGGGACCAACGGACGAATCAGCATCATCGAGAAACATAAATCCGACGATCCGAGCCGCCCTCTCGACCCAGAACCTGCGGCCGCTTTGAAAATTCAGACTTCTAAAACAAAAACGGCGCAGCCCTTTTCAGGTGCTGCGCCGTTTTCTGCTATTAAATAGCTACTTGTAATGGTGCGGACGGAGAGACTCGAACTCTCACACCTTGCGGCGCTGGAACCTAAATCCAGTGTGTCTACCAATTCCACCACATCCGCATCAAGCTTTTAAAGCAAAGGCGCCAGACTGTTAATCTGGCGCCTTTCTAAATATGGGGTGGACGAAGGGGATCGAACCCTCGACAACGGGAGTCACAATCCCGTGCTCTACCAACTGAGCTACGCCCACCATATTGCCATGTTGCTACTTGTGCCAAAGCTGCCTAATGGCGCACCCGGCAGGACTCGAACCTGCGACCATCCGCTTAGAAGGCGGATGCTCTATCCAGCTGAGCTACGGGCGCCTTGTTAATCTGTATTCTTGGACGATTACAAACTAAGTGCTTTCAGTCTCACCGAATTAAACATCAACTCTGCTCGACCTTCTTAACCAGTGCTAGGCTGTGCCCGACAAGTGCGACGAATGTTATAGGTGACCCTGAAGGTCGTCAACTCTTTTTTAAAAAAAATTCATTTAATTAAAGGGGTTAGGGGAATTTGCAGACCAAGCGCCTTTGCCCTCACCTCATGACATGCGAGAATGCGTTCTCTTTTTTTCCCCTCTCGATGGTTAATCACGCGCAATGACTGCACAACTAATCGACGGCAAATCGATCGCCGCCAGCCTGCGCCAGCAGATCGCCAAACGCGTCAACGAGCGTCGCCAGCAAGGTCTGCGCACGCCCGGTCTCGCGGTGATCCTGGTCGGCAGCGATCCCGCCTCTCAGGTTTATGTCTCGCACAAGCGTAAAGACTGTGAAGAGGTCGGCTTCATTTCCCAAGCCTACGACCTGCCTTCCGAAACCACTCAAGAAGTGCTGACCGATCTGATCGATCGCCTGAACGACGACCCGGCGATTGATGGCGTTTTGCTTCAGCTTCCTTTACCTGAACACCTGGACGCCTCCAAATTGCTGGAACGCATTCGTCCAGACAAGGACGTCGACGGTTTCCACCCTTATAACGTCGGCCGTCTCGCACAGCGTATTCCGCTGCTGCGTCCGTGCACCCCGAAAGGCATCATGACGTTGCTGGAAAGCACCGGTGTCGATCTCTACGGGATGGACGCAGTGATTGTCGGGGCCTCCAACATTGTTGGCCGCCCGATGGCAATGGAATTGCTGCTGGCCGGCTGCACCGTGACTGTCACCCACCGCTTCACCAAGGATCTGGCAGGCCACGTCGGTCGTGCCGATCTGGTTGTCGTCGCTGCCGGCAAGCCGGGCCTCGTCAAAGGCGAGTGGATCAAGGAAGGCGCGATCGTGATCGACGTCGGCATCAACCGCCAGGAAGACGGTAAACTGGTCGGTGACGTGATCTACGACACCGCCCTGCCCCGCGCCGGCTGGATCACTCCAGTCCCGGGTGGCGTTGGCCCGATGACCCGCGCTTGCCTGCTGGAAAACACGCTGTATGCGGCCGAAACACTGCACAGCTGATTCCACACCACGCCGAACAAACAAGAAACCCCGCCTCTGGTGGGGTTTCTTGTTTTCAGCCATGGAAGAAGTAATACCCCTGAAGGACTGCCGGACAGAGCAACGGCGAAAACCTTAAATCGTCCTAGACTGATTATCGAAACATCCCATAAACCGTAGACGCGAATCGGGAAGTACGCGCGACGCTGAAAAGGCATCATTTATGAGCCCCCGCGGCCTGACTCAACATCGCTTTTTCGTTTTCACTGGAAAACTCGCTGGCCTGCTTTACAGCCTCTTCTGTTACCTGTGTTTTCTGCTCACCGCGCTTTACCTGACAGGTTTTCTCTCAGGCATCGGAGTGCCCAAAGACATTAACTCCGGCTCCAGCCTCGACTGGCCCGTGGCGATCCTCGTCGACACCTTGCTGATTACGCTGTTTGCCGTACAGCACAGCGGCATGGCGCGAAAGCGCTTCAAGCGCTGGTGGACCCGGTTCGTCCCGCCCCCCATCGAGCGCGCGACCTACGTATTGTCCACGTGCCTGCCGCTCGCGCTGCTGTTCTGGCTGTGGCAACCCATGGAAACGTCCATCTGGCGCGTAACGTCTGTATGGGGCCACGGATTACTCATGGCTTTATTCTGGCTGGGCCTGGGCCTGGTCGTGCTCGCGACGTTCCTGATCAGCCATTTCGAACTGTTCGGCATAAAGCAGGCACTCAACGCCTTTTACCCCGCCAGACCCGAGAACCCTGCCTTTAAAACCCCTTTACTCTACAAGCTGGTTCGCCACCCGATGTACTTGGGGTTTGTGATGGTGTTCTGGGCGACACCCGACATGACAGCCGGACATCTACTTTTTGCGCTACTCAACACTCTCTACATCCTGATTGGGGTGCATTTTGAAGAGAAAGATCTGGTGGATCTGTTTGGGGAGCAATACCGACGCTATCAGCAGAACGTCGCAATGCTGGTGCCTCTGACCAAACGTAAACCCGACCCACGGCGCAACGATCAAAAGTAAGTCAATCCGGCGCCTGCTCACCGAGGGCAGGCATCAAAAACCGTAAATTTTTTTTCATATAATGCTCTCGCCATACAGGCGCCTAGCGCTTTCGTAGCTCATACTCCTAAAATGCGTCGTTTTTAAGAAACAGCCCGTAACAAAACGGCATATCCACCCTTATGAGTTCGCCAGCGTGAAAATCCGTCTTTCCATCCTGAGCCTATTTTTTGCATTTACAGGGACTTTCACCACGCCAATGGTCAACGCTGCCGACACCACTTCGGCGCCGCGAGATACGTCAACACTGAAAATCGCTTCCGGCAGCGCATTGCTGATGGATCTGCAGACCAACAAAGTCATCTTTGCCAGCAATCCTGACGTGGTTGTGCCGATCGCGTCCGTCAGCAAACTGATGACCGGCCTGGTCGTGGTTGAAGCCAGGCAGAACATGGACGAATACATCAACATCAACATCAGCGACACCCCGGAAATGAAAGGTGTGTTTTCCCGGGTGAAACTCAACAGCGAAATGCCGCGCAAGGAAATGCTGCTGATTGCCCTGATGTCCTCTGAAAACCGCGCTGCCGCGAGCCTGGCCCATCATTATCCGGGTGGCTACGTCGCGTTCATTGCCGCAATGAATGCCAAAGCTAAAGCACTGGGCATGACCAGCACGCACTTCGTCGAACCCACCGGTCTCTCCCCTCGCAACGTGTCCACAGCCCGCGACCTGAGCAAACTGCTGATCGCTGCGCACAAATACCCATTGTTGACCGAGCTGAGTACCACCAAGGAAAAAACCGTCTCGTTCCGTAAACCCAACTACAGCCTGGGTTTTCGTAATACCGACCATTTGATCAACAAGCCGAACTGGGACATCAGGCTGACGAAAACCGGCTTCACCAACGAGGCAGGTCACTGCCTGGTGCTGGTCACCAGCATGGGCAATCGCCCCGTTGCGCTGGTCATCCTCGATGCCTTTGGCAAGTACACACACTTTGCCGATGCCACTCGCATCCGCAGCTGGGTTGAAACCGGCAGAGGCGCGGACGTGCCGTCTGTAGCCTTGCAGTACAAATCCGACAAGAATCTCAAGCATCGTCAAAGCGGCGTGGTTGAAGCGTCGAAATAATTAACTACAGATAAAAGAAAGCCCCGACTATTCGGGGCTTTTTTTCGTCCAGCGTCAGTCATTGGGCAGCGGCATCTGGTCGTCATCTGGAATACCGTCCCCGGCACTCGGATCTCTCGTGCCGTGGGGATGTTCCGTTGGCACTACCATCGGACGCGCCAAGGGATCCCTTAACGGATCGTTCGGATCCATCACGGGGTCAATACCCTCTTCCGGCGTGGTTGGAACGCTGTCCGGACGTTTGTCGTTGAAACTCGAATCGGTAGACATACGCACCTCACTCAGGCTTAGGGTTTCAGATCGGCGAGTGGATCATAAGGCTTCGCGGGAGCCTTGGGATTGTCGCCCGGCTTCACATCCCTGGGCGCCTTGGCAGGTCCGATGGGGTCGACCTGAGGATCGGCGAGGTCCGGCGAATCGGGATCGAAGCCCAACTCATCACCCGAAGAATGCTCAGACGAGTGCGGGCCGACGGGGGTAGTGGAATGAGCCATGGACGCCTCCTTTGAGTCTGGCCCGGAGAAATCCGGGCCCTACTTTGTTAGAGGTCGGCAACGTGCAAGGGTGCCCGACAGATGACGAACGGACTTATTGCGCGTTCAGCGCTTTCTTCGCTCTGGCGGCCGCCTGTTCTTGACCTGCCTGGGCAAGGTCGCTCGCTGCCTTGAGCCATCGCTGCTGATCGACATTGGCCGGCAGTTGATTCGGTTTCTGAATCAGCACGGCCCAGCCACCGGCATCCTTGAGCGCCGATTCAAACGAACCGAAGCCCATCAACTCCCGTCGATTCATGCCCGAGCGCAGCAGCACTGTCTGCTTCTGACGGTTGTACCCGGCAAGAATGGCGTAACGCGGTTCAGCCCAGAACGCCGAGCCTTCGGTGAAACGCACCATTACCGGGTAACCGGCCGCAACCTGGGTCAACAGTGCAGGCAAATTGCTGTCGAGGGGATAGACGACCATGCCGTACTCGCGAGCGAGGTTCTGCATGTTCTGCTGCAACTGGGCTTCGGCACCCGGCAAATGCAACGGCTTTTCGAGCAAACCTGGCGTAATCACAATGCCTTGCTGGGACAACATGCTGGCCAGCACTTGCGGCCCACTCTGATTCGCCACGCCACGGTAGAACGTACCACTGAGCTCGACTCGCTCCGGCAGGCGCTTGATTTCAGGTGCCACACTCCCCGCGCAGCCAGCCAGACCAGCAACGCAGCCAACGACCAGCACAAAAGATCGAACTCGAGAAAATACCCGCACCATCATCACTCACTTGATTTAGACGCCAGGCATTCACGCTCCCGGCTTGGCCGTCGATCATAGGACGCCGCGCGGCAGCGGTATAGCCTTAACCGGCAGATGATGGCATTCGATAGAGCGAACTGATTGGTGACAGCCGACCTTTGGTCCATAGTCTGAAACACAGCAGCGACTAGACTGTCATGTGCAAAGAGTATGTGCCCGCAGCAGGGCGAAGAGGAGGCACTGATGAGCCTGACAATGACCATTGTGATGTTGATTTCTGGCTGGCTGGCCGTTGCCGCCGCCATGCTATGGGGGGTCCTGCGCATTACCCGCCGGCACCATCATCCGGCTCAGTCGGCGCCAGTGGCAAAACCCGATACAACCGCTGAACAGCACGCTACCGCGCACTGACCGACACCCTTCTGTATACAAACAAAAAACGGCCGCCTGGGCTCTTTCGAGCTCAGGCGGCCGTTTCGTTTAACGCAGATTAAGCTTCAGCGGCTAAACGCTTCTGCTTCGCCCGTCGCGACATCATGTTCAAACCCTCGATCGTCGCCGAGAACGCCATGGCCGCATACACGTAGCCTTTCGGTACGTGGGCACCGAAGCCTTCGGCGATCAGCGTCATGCCGATCATGATCAGGAAGCCCAGCGCCAGCATCACCACCGTCGGGTTGTCGTTGATGAACTTGGCCAGGGGATCAGCCGCCAGCAACATCACCAGTACCGACACCACCACCGCGATGATCATGATCGGCAAATGCTCGGTCATGCCGACAGCGGTAATGATGCTGTCGATGGAGAACACCATGTCCAGCAGCAGGATCTGACCGATCGCGGCGGCAAAGCCCAGGGTCACGGTCGAGGTGGCCGACGTCGGATCATCCGGCGCCGGGTCCATGCTGTGATGGATTTCGGTGGTCGCCTTCCACAACAGGAACAGGCCGCCGGCAATCAGGATCATGTCCTTCCAGGAGAACGTCTGGCCGAAGATATCGATCACAGGCTCAGTCAACTGGACAATGAACGCGATGGTGCTCAGCAGCGCCAATCGCAGGATCAGCGCCATGCCGATACCAATGCGCCGCGCCTTCTGCCGGTGCTGCTCAGGCAGTTTATTGGTCAAGATCGAAATGAAGATCAGGTTATCGATGCCGAGTACGATTTCCATGACGATCAACGTAGCCAGGGCGACCCAGGCGGTAGGGCTTGCAGCAAGTTCTAAAAGGTATTCCATGGGTCAGTCCTGACTCTTTTAAGACGGTTTAGATTTCCTGGGACGTAGATTCGGTTTTGTCCGTTTCTTTGGCCGGTTGTTCTTTCTTGCTGATCAGCCCGCCAGTGGCGTCACTGATTGCCTGCTCTGCGGCTTTGTGGGTGTCGTCAATCGCTTGTTTGGCGGTTTCGGCAGCCTTGCCCATCAGTTGCTGAGCGCTTTTTTCGGCCTGGTCACAACCGGCCAATACCAGTAAAGACGTGATCAGCAGTGCCGTGGTTTTAAGCTTCATGATGCTTTCCTCGATAGAACAGACAGGGCCGAAAAGGCCACCCGTCGATAGCGGGGCATTCTAAGGAGGCAAACACTTCAGGAAAATTCGTATTTTTAGCGGTTATACTTCGGTTTTAACGAACTGTAGGTCGCCATGCTCAACTATCGACAGCTGCATTACTTCTGGGTGGTGGCCAAGACCGGCAGCATCGTGCGCGCTTGCGAGCAACTGAACCTGACGCCGCAGACCATCAGCGGGCAGATTTCCCTGCTCGAACAAACCTATGGCATCGAGCTGTTTCGCCGGGTCGGCCGACAACTGGAACTCACTGAGGCCGGCCGCCAGACCCTGCCCTACGCCGAGCAAATGTTTCAGCTGGGCGGCGAACTGGAGCTGATGCTGCGAGCACAGCCCAACGAACAGCAGATTCTGTTTCGGGTAGGTGTGGCAGACGTGGTGCCCAAATCCATCGTCTATCGCCTGATCGCGCCGACCATGGAATTGAGCGAGCCGCTGCGCATCACCTGTCGCGAAGACAAACTCGAACGCCTGCTCGCCGACCTGGCGATCCAGCGGCTCGACCTGGTGATTTCCGACAGCCCGATGCCCTCGCACCTGGACATCAAGGGCTACAGCCAGAAACTCGGGGAATGCGGGATCAGCTTCTTCGCCACTGCTGAACTGGCGGCGCAATACGGTCAGGATTTCCCCCGCAGCCTGCACGGCGCACCGCTGCTGATTCCAGGGCCGGAGACCGTGGTGCGCAGTCGCTTGCAGCGCTGGTTTGCCGAGCAGCAGATCCAGCCGCGCATCGTCGGCGAGTTCGACGACAGCGCCTTGATGCAGGCTTTCGGCCAATCCGGCAGCGGGATCTTCATCGGCCCGAGCGTGATTGCCGATGAAGTAATACGCCAATACGGCGTGGAATTGATCGGCCAGACCGACGCGGTGACCGAGTCGTTCTACGCCATTTCGGTGGAACGCAAGGTCAAGCACCCCGGCATTGTCGCCATTACCGAAGGTGCCCGACGCGAGCTGTTCACCGAGATGTGAGGTGTCAGGCGCAGACTTCGCGAGGCTTGAAGGTCATCAGCGCGATGGCCAGGAGGATCGAGGCGAGGATAAAAGCGGCCGCCGCAAAACCAAGACCTTGCAGGCCTACACCGTCGATGACCCTACCGCCGATCATGGCGCCCAGGCCGATCCCGAGGTTAGCTCCGGCAATGTTCAGCGATGCCGCGAACGCCGGCGCTTCGGGTGCAGCCTTCATCAATCGCACATGGCTGACCAGGAACAACGCCGCCTGAGTCACGCCCCAGATCCCCATCGCCGCTGCCAGACCCAGCGGCGAATGAATGTTCGGCACCAACGCCACCAGGCCGGCGATCATGAACGCGCAGAACATCATCGAAGCGATCAACGGATGACGATCCACCGCGCGACCGCCCAGTGAGTTACCGATCAATCCCACCGCGCCGAAGCCCATCAGGCACCAGCCGACCACCGTGCCGTTGAAACCGGCCAGTCGCTCAAGAATGTCCGCCAGGTAGGTATAAGCGGTGAACATGCCGCTGAACACCAGGATCGACAGCAGCACATGCCCCACCATCAGCGGGCTGCGCAGGATTCTGAACTGCGAGCGAAAGCTCACCTGATGCTGATGCAGATTGGTTTTCGGCAGGTAGATAAACAGCAGCAACGCCTTGGCAAACGCGATCACCGCCAGAATGCCGAAGGCACTGCGCCAGCCGAACGCATCGGAGATCAGTGTGCCCACCGGAATGCCGAACACGGTGGCGCAGACAATGCCGAAACCGATCTTGGCGATGGCGCGACCGGCATAGTCCGGGCCGACGATGTCCACCGCGGTTTCACTGGCCAGCGCCCAGAACACCGGCAACCCCAACGCGGGGATCAGCCGGGCAATGGCCATCACCCCGATGTTCGGCGCAAACGCCGCGAGGGTGTTGGCCAGGCCGAACATGATCAGCACCGAGATGAACAATTTGCGGCGCTCGAACCGGGCGAAATAGGCGGTCAGGAACGGCCCGAATGCGGCGACCGTGAAGGCGAACAAGGTCACCAGCAACCCCGCCTGAGGGACGCTGACTTCAAGGTCTCGAGCGATCGCCGGCAACAGGCCGACGATGATGAATTCCGTGGTCAGCACCGTGAAACCGGCGGCAGACAACAGAAGGATGGGCAACAGCATGCAGAACTCCAGAAAACGACGACACCAGCGATAGCCCGAAGGCCCACTGGCATGACTTGAAAATGAGGATGGCGAATCTTAACAGAGTGTTTCCGATCAGGGTTGCACGAACCTGCCGATCTCGTTGCCTCCGCAGGCGGCAGATCGTCACAGGTCTGAAGGATGAAGACTACGCTGTGATAAAGTCCGCGCCCTGCGATACGTACACCCTGTTCATCGGCCATTGATTGGCATTGATGTCGCGATACCCCGCACCTAATAAAATCAGAGATGCCGTTTTATGACTGCTTCATCCCCTTCCCTATGGTTACGCCTGAAACGCTCAAGCCTGGTCACACAAATCATCATCGGCCTGATCGCCGGGATTGCCCTCGCGCTGTTCGCGCCGGAGCTGGCGAAGTCCACAGCGTTCATCGGCAAAGTCTTCGTATCGGCGCTTAAAGCTGTCGCGCCGATTCTGGTGTTCGTGCTGGTCATGGCGTCGATCGCCAACCATAAGCACGGCCAGGAAACCCACATCCGGCCGATTCTGTTTCTCTATCTGCTGGGGACTTTCGCGGCGGCGGTGGTGGCCGTTGTCGCCAGTACGTTGTTCCCGTCGAGCCTGGTGTTGGCAACTCACGACGTTGCGGTCACCGCGCCGGGCGGTATCAGTGAAGTACTGCAAAGTCTGCTGTTGAGTGTGGTCGACAACCCGGTCAGTGCGCTGATGAATGCCAACTTCATCGGTATTCTGGCGTGGGCGATTGGCATGGGCGTTGCCATTCGCCATGCCGGTGACACCACTCGCGAGGTGCTCGGCGACTTGTCTAACGGCGTGACCCTGATCGTGCGCCTGGTGATCCGTTTTGCGCCGCTGGGTATTTTTGGCCTGGTGGCTTCGACCCTCGCCACCTCCGGTTTCGGTGCCTTGATCGGCTATGTGCATCTGCTGGCGGTTTTGCTGGGCTGCATGCTGTTTGTAGCGCTGGTGATGAACCCGGTCATTGTGTTCTGGAAACTGCGTCGCAACCCTTATCCGCTGGTGCTGATGTGCCTGCGGGAAAGCGGCATCACGGCGTTTTTCACCCGCAGCTCGGCGGCGAACATTCCGGTCAATCTGGAATTGAGCAAGCGCCTGGGCCTGCACGAAGACACCTACTCGGTCTCGATCCCGTTGGGCGCGACCATCAACATGGCCGGCGCGGCGATCACCATTACCGTGCTGACCCTGGCGGCCGTGCATACGCTGGGCGTCGCCGTGGACATTCCGACCGCCATCCTGCTGAGCATCGTCGCCGCGATCTGTGCCTGTGGCGCTTCGGGCGTGGCGGGCGGCTCGTTGCTGCTGATTCCACTGGC
This sequence comes from Pseudomonas sp. TH39(2020), assembly GCF_016650715.1. Classification (NCBI taxonomy): domain Bacteria; kingdom Pseudomonadati; phylum Pseudomonadota; class Gammaproteobacteria; order Pseudomonadales; family Pseudomonadaceae; genus Pseudomonas; species Pseudomonas sp. TH39(2020). Next base: position 83,912 of record NZ_JAEKFF010000006.1, read on the forward strand.
CTGCAGCCTGTTCGGCATCCCCAGTGAAATCGCCATGCAGGTGGTGGCCGTCGGGTTCATCATCGGTGTGCTGCAGGACTCGGCGGAAACCGCGCTGAACTCCTCCACCGACGTGCTGTTCACTGCCGCCGCTTGCCTGGGGGAAGACGAAAAAGCTCAGCGTCTGGCGTAACAAAGATCTTTTGATTCATAAAAAAAAGCCCGCCAAGGTGCGAACCTTGGCGGGCTTTTGTATATCCGGAAGGTTTAGAACGCGCCCATGTAATCGCGCTTGCCTACTTCCACACCGTTGTGACGCAGCAGTGCGTAGGTGGTGGTGACGTGGAAGAAGAATTGCGGCAGACCGTAGCTCAGCAGGTAAGCCTGGCCGGTGAAGCGCTTCTCTTTCGGCGTGCCCTGACGGGTGATGATTTCGATGCCTTCCTTGCCGTCGATCTGTTCCGGTTTGATCTCGCCGATGAAGGCCAGCACTTTGGCGATCAGCGCTTGCAGCTCGGCGAAGGTGGTTTCGGTGTCGTCGTATTTTGGCAGTTCAACTTCGGCCAGACGCGCGGAAACGCCCTTGGCGAAATCAACGGCGATCTGCACCTGACGGACCAGCGGGAACATGTCCGGGTACAGACGGGCTTGCAGGAAAGCATTTGGGTCGATGTTCTTGGCAGTGGCGTGGGCTTCGGCCTTGTTCAAAACGTCGCTCAGGGCGTTGAGCATTTGTTTGAAAACCGGGACGGAAGCGGCGTACAGGGAAATAGTCATGGCAGTCTCGTGTTGTGACAGGAGGGAAACGTGGGGCGATTATAGCCATGCTCAGCCCCCTGCGGCGGGTCTTTTATCCGGTAGGGGGAACGCAGCGCAAGCTCTGAACGATCTGCGTAAGTGAGTCCCCCGCTGGCATGAAAACTTCAACGTTATCAGTGATTTTCTGCGCTCGCCGAGAGACCGGCCTTCGTTTGGCTGAACCGGTAAAACAGGTTGGGCTCGCTCACAATGTAAAGCTCGCCTTTATTGTCCATGGTCATGCCTTCGGCTTGCGGCAGCGTATGCTTGAGGTCACCCGCCAAGGCGCGCAGGGAGAGAATACTGACGAACTTACCCTGCTGGTCCAGTTCGGTCAGGTTGCTGGACTGTTCGCTTAGCAACAGTAAGTGGCCGGTCCGAGGATCGTAGTAACCCTCGGAAAGGTCTTTGCTGAAAACGCCGCGGTCGACCCAGGCCGTCAAGTCCTTGATACGGATCTGCATTCGGTTGCCAATGGAGTCGAGCATGCCGGTGATTGAGTACAGTTGCCGCGGATCACGCTCCTTGATGGCGAAGATGCGGTCATTGGCCGGGTCATAGGTCACACCTTCAAACCCCTTGTTATGCTCGCTCAGGTTGATCTCAATGGCGAGTGACTCGGTTTGCTCCGCACGGATGGGGCCAGCGGTGTCCGGCAGGGTGAAAATGTGCAGCCGCTGCAACCTTTCATCGACGATGGCCACTCGCCCTTTGCCCAGGTAAGCAATGCCTTCGGTGTCCTCGAAACCGATCAATGGGTAGCGTTCGATCAAATCGCCGTCACGGGTCAGCGCCAGAATTTCCATCGGCGCACCATTGGTGATACCCAACATGCGGTCGTGATCAGGGTCATAGGCGATACCGGACAAATCGGTGATGCCCGGGATCGGCTTGGCTTCGACCATGACCTTGTAGTCTGGCAGCCAGATATTTTTGCCTGGCGCCTGATTGCCATACCAACTGTTATGCCAGTGCGCGTACAACTGCCCGGGCCAGCCAAAATGAACGAAAACCCCACTAACGCCGACCAGCGCCGCGATCAGAACAATTCCAGCCTTCCTTGCCTTGCTCATACTTTTTCTCGGTCCCAAGTAAATCGATAGACATTGACGGGTTGCCCCGGATGACATTGGCCGTTATCGGCATCGGCGCCGACGATCGACCAGTGCGCTCGGGAGGTTTCGCCCAACTCACGCGCGGCCTGAGGATTGAAACACTGGCTCAACAGTTCGTCGGGGACCAAGGCGTACGCCTGAGGGTGTTCGCGCAACCACAGTGCCGCCTGCTCGACTGTGGAGCCGACCATCCCGAAGTGCACGATCGGTTGTCGTGCGAACAGCCAATGGCCCTCGCGCCAATTGACCAACACCAGGTCGGCACCTTGGGTCATGGTCGCCGCCTGCGCCATGATCGCCTCATGAGGGTTGGGACCGTCCTTGATCGGTTCGATGAAACCGCGGGCAATCCAAAGCGCAAACCAGGTCACGACCAGCGCCTGGAATACTCGCCGACCCCGCGGACGCTGACTGAACCAGCGCTTGAGCAACCAGGGAATCAGCGGCGCAGCCACCAGCACCAGCCCGGGCAACGCCGGGTAGATGTACAACTTGCGCTTGCCGCTGCTGATACAGAAAAACAGTACTACCAGCACGACCCAACCCAGCAGCACCAGCACTCGGCCGTCGTGCTTGCGCAGTTGTCGGCGCCAAGCGGGCACCAGCCACGGCAACACGAGCACCAGCGGCAGCCAATATTGCGGGATCACGTGAACGAAGAAATACCAGAACGGCTCGCGATGGTCCCAGGCGGCGGCATAACGTCCCGCGGTCTGGCGCAGCAGAATCTCTCGCGCATAGGCGATCTCGTCAGCAGTGCCATTGAGCGCGATGGATAAGGCCAAGGGCAGTAACCAGATCGCGATGGCGCCCAGCATGACCAACAGTCCCAGCAGCCACTTGCGCGCCTCGCCCGGCATGGCCACCACACCGGGCCAACCTTTGCGCACCGCGTAGGCATACGGAATCAGCATCAGGGCCGGGACGAAGCCAACCCCTTTGGTGATCACACCAATGCCCATGGCGGCGCAGCCCAGGTAAAACCAGCGCCAGGCCGGCCCGAGCAACAGGTGCCGCGCCAGACCGTACATACCCACGGAGGTGAACAGAATCAAAAAGCTGTCGATCTGGCCGGTCTGCAGGATGCTGTACGTCTGATACGTCGCCAGGTACAAGAGCGCCGCCATCCGACCGGCACGTTGATGCCATAACCTGCGCGCCAGGTCATAGACCACGGCGGTGACCGTCACGGCCGATAGAAGACCCGGCAGATACAGAGCGATGGAGGGTTTCCCGGTGAGCCAGGCGAAGAACGCCACCGTCCACATGAAAATCGGCGGCTTGTCACCGTAGATCTCGGCCGCACGGTGCGGAATAAGCCACGAGCCGTGCTGCAACATCTCGAGCGCAACGCCAAGGAATCGCTCCTCGTCGACATTCTGCGGCTGACGTAGCCCCAGCCCGGCACCGATCAAAACCAGGGCGAGCAACATCAAACCCAGGCATTCGACCCGGGGTGATAACGTTCTGCGCATGACTCAGTCCTTTAAGTGTTTGCTGCGAGCAATCAACTGCAAATTGCGCAGATAAACGATCGAACCGAAGGCTTGACCGGCAATGAATACCGGGTCCTCCCGGTAAATGGCATAAGCGAGCAGCAGTGCGCTACCGACGATGCTCAGGTACCAGAAACTCACTGGAATCACGCTGCGTTTCTTGTATTCGCTGTAAAGCCACTGCAAGACGAAGCGACCGGTAAAGGCTATCTGGCCGGCGAAGCCGACCACCAGCCACAGGGTTTCACGGGAAAGATTCATCCTTCGATTTCCTGCGCATTGGCGTTCAGGCGCGTGCGCCGGATCAGCCACCAGACGCCGATCAGGTCGAGAATGCCCACCAAGGCACGGTCGAGGTTGCCGTATTTGGAGACCCCGGATGTGCGGTGACGGTGGTTGACCGGATGAGTGATCATTCGGCCGTTATGGCGCTGGATCAGTGCAGGAATAAACCGATGCATATGATCGAAGTACGGCAGGCGCAGAAACGCCGCCCGCTCGATCAATTTCAATCCGCAACCGGTGTCCGGTGTCAGGTCCTTGAGCATACGGCTGCGCAAACCATTGGCGAACCGCGAAGCCCAGCGCTTGCTCGCGTTGTCGCGGCGGTTGACCCGGTGCCCGGCCACCAACTGAATGCCGGCCTGCCCCTGCTCGCCGCGCACCAACGCCAACATCCCGGGGATGTCCGCAGGATCGTTCTGGCCATCGCCATCGAGCGTGGCCAGCCACTGCCCCTTGGCAGCCAGTGCCGCATGGTAAAGCGAGGTGCTTTGCCCAAGCGAACGCTCATGACGCAGGATACGCAGCGTGCTCAGGCCACTGTTTTTGATCTGCCGCAGTTCGTGCAAGGTGGCATCGGTACTGCCATCGTCCACAACAATGATTTCGTACGCCTCGTCGGCCAAGGCCGCGCGAACTTCTTCAATCAAGGGCTTCAGGTTGTTCGCTTCGTTTTTTGCCGGAATCAGTACAGATACAAATATTTCATGACTCATAGGGTCCCCCCTTTAATCCTTGGTTTCTTATTATCAAGGGCGAACATTTCATCTCTGATAAAAGTGGCGATACCACTTCACAAATTCCGCTACACCCGCTTCCACCGTCACCTGAGGATGGAAGTCGACCCATTGGGTCAATGCCGACACGTCAGCCCAGGTCTTGACCACATCGCCAGGCTGTAGTGGTAGAAAGTTGCGTTGCGCTTTGATCCCCAGTGTCGATTCCAGACAATCGACGAACTCCAGCAGTGCTACCGGCTTGCCACGCCCGATATTGAAAATCCGGTTAACGCCGTCGCCCTCCCCGTCCGGGATCGGCGGCCGAAGGCGCAAACGGGCGACACTTTCGACAATGTCGTCGATATAAGTGAAGTCGCGCGCCATCTGGCCGTGATTATAGATATCGATCGGCAAACCGTTGAGGATCGCTTCGGTAAACTTGAACAGCGCCATATCGGGGCGCCCCCAAGGTCCGTAAACGGTAAAAAAGCGTAGGCCGCTGGCCCTCAGGCCAAACAAATGACAGTAGCTGTGCGCCATCAACTCATTGGCACGTTTGCTGGCCGCGTACAGTGAAATGGGGTGATCGACAGCGTCTTCGACACTGAACGGCATTTTGCTGTTGGTACCGTACACCGAGCTGCTTGATGCATAGATCAGGTGCTTGGGGCGATAGTGACGGCACGCTTCCAGCACATTCAGAAAACCCACCATGTTCGATTGCGCATAGACGTCCGGGTTGTCCAGTGAATAGCGAACACCCGCCTGGGCCGCCAGATGCACAACCTCGGTAAAGCGATGCTCTTTGAACAACGCCATCAGTGCCGGTTTGTCGACGATATCCAGGGTCTGAAAACGAAAGCCTGGCAAGGATGCAAGCTCGTCGAGCCGTGCGCGTTTAAGCTCAACGCTGTAATAGTCGTTGAGGTTGTCGATACCGATGACGTCAAGACCTTCCAGGCACAAACGCTTGACAGTGTGATACCCGATGAAACCGGCAGCGCCAGTGACCAGAACAGTCATAGGGAGTTCGCGCCGGTCAGCGCACTGTTCTTGGCCCATACCCACGTCAGCTTCATGCTTTGCTCCATAGTCCAGTCAATAAGGCTAGTATCGTCGATGGCAGAGCTACCAGATGCCCACAAGGAGTCCCGGCATTTCTCAGCCATGCATACGTTGCTCGTCGGATTGTCAAAATAGCGTTAATAATTCATTTAGGTTTTGTGACAATTGCCAATATGGCGTGACGAATTCAGTTGCCATTGACGCACGTCAATCTAAAGTGCATGCCAGCAGGAGAAAAAATTGACCCCGGGAAGGATGCAGAACGATGAGTACTGAGCAAGAGACAACGTTCGACGAGCCGCGGCTTAACAGCACGGAAATCCGCATTTTGGGTTCGTTGATCGAAAAACAGGCCACCAGCCCGGAAACCTATCCGCTGACCCTCAATGCGCTGGTGATTGCCTGCAACCAGAAAACCAGCCGTGAACCGGTGATGAACCTCACCCAGGGTCAGGTCGGCCAGAGTCTGCGCGCCCTCGAAGGACGCGGCTTTACCAAACTGGTGATGGGCAGTCGGGCGGATCGCTGGGAACACAAAGTCGACAAGGCACTGGAACTGGTGCCCGCTCAGGTCATTCTTGCGGGGCTGCTGTTCCTGCGCGGTCCGCAAACGGTCAATGAACTGCTGACCCGCAGCGGCCGCATGCACGATTTTGAAGATGCCGAGCAGGTGGTGCATCAGCTGGAACGCTTGATTGCTCGAGGTCTGGCGCTGTTGATCCCGCGCCAGGCCGGTCAGCGTGAAGACCGCTATATGCACGCCTTGGGTGACCCGGCGGACATCGAAGTGATCCTGGCAGCACGGCAGAACCCGATCGAACGTGGTACGGGTGGCGGTGTATCGGTTGAGCGGATCGAAGAGCTTGAGGCGCGAATTGCGGCGCTGGAAGAGCGCCTGGCCCGCCTCGAATAACCCTGCGTTACTCGCCGTCCCAATAATCCACGCCGTCGGCCGGCCTGGCGACGGCGACGAAGCCCGAGGTATTGCCCTCGGCATCGACCTTGAAGTCGTCCATCACCGCATACTTGCCAGAATCCGGGTACTCGCAAATCTCGGGTGATTGCTGGGTGCTGACCGCCAGGTAGCGCAGTTCAGCATCGCTGGTGTTGATGATCTGGTGCGCGGCTTCAGGGCCGCCCGGCGGGCAGGCAATGACATCACCGGCGCGAACGGGAAAGCGCTCGGCACCCAAGCGAATCTCCCCTTCCCCGGCCACGATGTAAAACATCTCCTCGTTGACCCGATGACTGTGAAACGGGCTGCCACGCATCCCCGGCTCCAGTGCGTAAAGGCGATAACCGAGCTTCTGCGCGCCGAGTTGCTGGCCGATGCGCGCCTGCCGTTGCTGATAGCGGTCGGCGGTGTCTCCCGTCGGGGCAAACGCTTCGGGCAGCGGTTCAAGCGCGGCCTGATCCAGATTAAGAATGGCAGGATGCATGAGTCACCTCAGTCACGATTTGATGGGGCGGCACGTCTTCGCGGGCTGGCGGCACGTATAGGCAAGGCTAACGGCGGGCAAATTCCACGGCCTGGTGAAACTGCTCATCGGTCGGGCGCACGCCGGTGTACAGCACAAACTGCTCAAGCGCCTGGATCGCGATCACTTCCAGCCCGGTAATCACGCGTTTGCCTTCGGCACGACCGCGCACAATCAACGGTGTTTCCGAGGGGATCGCCACCACATCGAAGACAGTCTCGGCCGCCGCAATGGTTTCAGCCTCGAACGCCAGCTGTTCGGCCTCGGGGCCGCCGGCCATGCCAATCGGGGTGACGTTGATCAGCATTTTCGGCCGCTCCGAGCCCAGCTCCGAGCCCAGCTCCGCTTGCCATCGATAGCCCAGCGATTCGGCCAGCGCCCGGCCGGCACGCTCGTTACGGGCGACGATCAGGCCATTTTTGTAGCCACCATCGCGCAAGGCACTGGCCACCGCTTTAGCCATGCCGCCGCTGCCGCGCAGGGCAAAGGTCGAGTCCTTCGGTACCTGATGGGTTTCAAGCAACTGGGCGATAGCGATGTAGTCGGTGTTGTAAGCCTTGAGATGACCATTGGTGTTGACGATGGTGTTGATCGATTGAATGGCCGCTGCGGAGGCGTCCAGTTCATCGACCAGGGCAATGCAGGCCTCTTTAAAGGGCATCGACACACCACAACCACGAATGCCCAGGGCGCGAATGCCGCCAACGGCGCCTGGCAGATCCTGGCTGCTGAAGGCCTTGTAGTAGAAATTCAGGCCCAGTTGCTCATACAGATGATTGTGAAACCGCAGACCGAAGTTCCCCGGACGTGCGGAAAGCGACATGCACAGCTGGGTGTCTCTGTTGGGGTTCATCTGCATGAAAAATCTCCTCGAATAACACTTTCAGATGGACGGGATTAGCCAATCCATCGGGTCTGATCGATCATAACGGTGTGTCTGCGCGCGGCCTCACTGAACCGTAAAGAAACGAGTACAGACCTTACACAAAATTTACCCAACGGCTGTGCTGATTTTGAAAAAAACGCTGTCTTAGAAGTATCCCCGCGACAATCCTTGGGTCTATTGCAGACACAAGCGTCGGGGCGAAGAACCGAGGAACTATCATGATCCGTAAAATCCCCACAGTAGCCTTGCTGATCGGTGCTCTTGCTATCGCAGGGCAGGCAGAGGCTGGCGGCGGTCACGGCGGTCACGGTTGGGAAGGGCCGGCGGTATTTGGCGCGATCGTTGGCTCGGCCATCGTCGGTTCGGCCATCATCAATAGCAACCGCCCGGTCTATGTACAGCAACCGGTTTACGCTCAGCCACAACCGGTTTATGTGCAACCGCCACCGGTTTATTACCAGCCGGCACCGGTCTACGTGCAACAACCGGTCTATTACGGCCCGCCACCGGTTTACTACGGCCCGCCACGTGGTTATTACGGTCCACCGCGCGGTTACTACGGCCCTCCCCACGGTTATGGCCGCTGGTAACGGATTCATCAGGCCCTGCCTCAACAGCGGGGCCTTTTTGTGACCGTCCGTCGGCAGAGGTCTGGATAAATCTCGCCAAGGTCGCTGTCGGGACAGTCTTTGCGGCGCAAGTTGGCAAGATTGACTCGCCATCCTTCCCCCGCGTTGGGGAAAACGGTCATATTTATGTCATGTCGGGTCCGCACTCTTGGATCTGTCCGTTAACAACAGGTTGATAAAAACAAGGACGACCTCATGCCCACGCAAAACCCGCACCGCATTGTCGGCTTGTGCACTTCCAGCAAGGTGTACAACGCACTGACCGAACTCAAGCACCTGGAAGGCCATCGCAGCGCCAAGTTTCTTTCGCTGCTGGCAGAAAACCTGGTGCGAAAAGGCCTGCTCAACGAGCAGGAAGTGGTTCATATGCTGGATCTGGTGGTCGACTGAACCGATGACTCATTGGCATCAATGACGACTATCGAAAGCGTTGATTGTCCGTTCAAGTGTCCAGTCCGTAAGGTAGCTCCACAGATTGATGGAGGTACTTATGTCCCAGGTTCAGATTATGTCCGTTATCGGCAGCGCCGTTCCCGCACCGCTCAGAGAGCTAGGATTGCTCGCCTGTTGGTACCTGGTGCAGGACGGCGAACCGATCAGCGGTCCGCTCACCTCGCTGCCGGCCGCCCACGCACTGTCGCAACGCATCGGCCAAGGCCAGATCGGCGCTTAAGGCAGCTGCACCCGCGGCTTGGTTTCAATGAAGATTGCCCAGCTCGACATGAACAGCGCGGCGATCAGCGGTCCGATCACAAAGCCATTGAGGCCGAAGATCGCCAGACCGCCCAAGGTCGAGATCAGGATCAGATAGTCCGGCATCTTGGTATCCTTGCCCACCAGGATCGGTCGCAGCACGTTATCCACCAGGCCGATCACAAAAATCCCGAACAGCCCCAGCACCACGCCCTGCCAGATTGCCCCGGCGAACAGGAAAAACGCCGCCACCGGCGCCCAGACGATCCCCGCCCCCACCGCTGGCAACAGCGACAGAAACGCCATCAGCACCGCCCAGAGCAACGCGCTCGGGATATCCAGAAACCAGAAAATCAACCCGCCCAATGCGCCCTGAGTGATCGCCACCAGCAGGTTGCCCTTCACTGTCGCCCGCACCACGCGATTGAACTTGAGCTGCAAGCGACGTTTCTGGTGATCCTGCAGCGGCACGGCAGCGCGAACTTTACGGGCCAGTTCGGCGCCGTCCCGCAGAAAGAAGTACAGCAGATAGAGCATGATGAAAAAACTCACCACAAAATCGAACGTGCCCTGCCCCACACTGAAAACCTGCGTGGCGATAAACTCATTGCCTGTCACCGCACTCTTGATGATTTTCTCCCGCAGCCCGTCCAGCTCGCCGACCCCGAACCGGTCGAGCAAGTGCTGGAAGTACGGCGGCAGGCTGTGTTTGAAATGCGTCACATACCCGGCGATGTCCAGTTCGCCGCTTTCGATACTCTTGTACAGCGCGGCCCCTTCTTGAACCAGCAGGATACTGAGGACAATCACCGGCAGAATCGCGATCACCAGGCAGATGCTCAGGGTGAGCAGCGACGTCAGATTGCGCTCCCAGCCGAACTTCAGTTGCAGTCGTCGCTGCAGGGGCGCGAAGAGAATGCCGAGGATCACCGCCCAGAACACCGCGCCATAAAACGGCAGCAAAATCCAGACGAAAGCGGCGGTGACCAGCCCCAGCAAGATCACCAGTGATTTGTCTTGTAGCTTCTCTTCGTTCATGTCCGATCCATGTCAGTCCGCAAGGACACAATGTCGCGTCCTGATGCTTAGTCCGCCACGGTTCGCGCGAGTGCCATCCGTTTGTTCATCAAGCATAGATCCAGATCAATGAACCCCGCGGGCAAGCCGCTTACTCTCGGCGGCTTTTGTGACCGACTCTGCCATGACTCTCCTGCCTCCAGAACTGCTCGCCCCCGCCGGCACCCTGAAAAACATGCGTTATGCCTTCGCCTACGGCGCCGATGCGGTGTACGCCGGTCAACCGCGCTACAGCCTGCGGGTGCGCAATAACGAATTCGATCACGCCAATCTGGCCCTCGGCATTCACGAGGCCCAGGCTCAAGGCAAACGCTTCTATGTGGTGGTGAACATCGCCCCGCACAACGCCAAGCTAAAAACCTTCCTCAAAGACCTGGCGCCGATCATTGCTATGGCGCCGGACGCGCTGATCATGTCCGATCCAGGCCTTATCATGCTGGTCCGCCGGCATTATCCGCAGATGCCGATTCACCTTTCGGTACAGGCCAACACAGTGAATTGGGCCAGTGTCGAGTTCTGGCAGCAACAAGGCTTGAGCCGGATCATCCTGTCGCGGGAACTGTCCCTGGAAGAAATCGCCGAAATCCGCGAACAGGTGCCGGCCATGGAACTGGAAGTGTTCGTCCACGGCGCGTTGTGCATGGCCTATTCCGGTCGCTGCCTGTTGTCGGGTTACATGAACAAGCGCGACGCCAATCAGGGCAGTTGCACCAATGCCTGTCGCTGGAAGTACTCGGCGCAGCAGGCCACGGAAAACCAGCTCGGCGAAATCGTGCAGACCTTCCAGCCCGAACCGACCCTGGGCATCGGCGCCCCGACCGATCAGGTGTTTCTGTTGCAGGAAGCCAATCGGCCCGACGAACTGATGCCGGCCTTCGAAGACGAGCACGGCACTTACATCATGAACGCCAAGGACCTGCGCGCGGTGCAGCATGTCGAGCGCCTGACGCAGATGGGCGTGCACTCACTGAAAATAGAGGGTCGGACCAAATCCCATTTTTATTGCGCACGCACCACTCAGGTTTACCGCCGGGCGATCGACGACGCGGTGGCCGGTCGCGAGTTCGACCGCAACCTGATGACGGATCTGGAATCCCTCGCCCAGCGCGGCTACACCGAAGGTTTTCTGCGGCGGCATGTGCATGACGAATACCAGAACTACCAGCACGGCAGCTCGGTGTCGGAACGGCAGCAGTTTGTTGGCGAGTTGACCGGTGAGCGGCGTGACCGGATGGCGGAAATCAAGGTAAAGAACCGATTTGGCCTGGGCGACCACATGGAACTGATGACGCCCAAGGGCAACTTCCAATTCGACTTGCAGCAACTGCAAAACGCCAAAGGCGAGCCGATCGAAGTGGCACCGGGGGATGGGCATACGGTGTATTTGCCGATTCCGGATGCGGTGGATTTGCAGTTTGGGTTGTTGATGCGGGATGTCAGCGTGAGCTGAATATCATCAAGCGACACAAAACCTGTGGGAGCGAGCCTGCTCGCGAAGACGGACTTTCGGCCAACATCATTGTTGAATATTGAACCGCTTTCGCGAGCAGGCTCGCTCCCACAGGAACTCAGGCGAACTCTTCTCGCAACATCGCCACAAACGCCTCCCGCGCCGGGTGAACCCCGGCGTTTTCATGCCAGTAAAACAGGTTGTCGATCGCCGTCAGCTCGGGGAACTCATACCCCGCGCAACCCGCCCCTTTGGCGTACTGATCAAACACGCCTTTTGGCACCAGCGCGACACCCGCCCCGGCACTGACGCAGCCGACAATCGCCCCGTAACTGGCCAGGCTGACAATCGGCAACGCCTGCCCCTGCCGCAGCAACCAATGCTCCAGCGCCGCCCGATAGGGACAGCCCTGAGGCCACATGAACACGGTCTTGTCCTGCAAGTCCGCGATGTTTCGTACCGGCCCCAGGGACGTCGAGGCAATCAGCAGCAGCTCCTCGCGGTACATCGGCGTGCGTTTGAGGTGTGAGCGCTCGACATCCACCGCGACGATCGCGCCGTCGAGCCGGTGGTTGAGGGTGTCGTCGAGCAATTGGCCCCAGGCGCCAGTGGTCAGCTCCAGCGCCACCGCCGGGAAACGTTTGTGGAATTTCGCCAGCAACCGCGGCAATCGACCGGTCGCCGACGACTCGATGGCGCCAATGCGCAACGGCCCGGACGGCTCGGCCGAAGGGTCCACCGCGCGTTTGGCTTCAGCCGTCAGGGCGAGAATTTTCGAGGCATAAGCCAGAAAGGTTTGCCCCGCCGGGCTGATTCGCAGCCCTCGGCCTTCGCGCAGAAACAGCGCGACACCCAGCTCCGCTTCCAGAGACTTGATCCGTGCCGTGATGTTCGACGGCACGCAATGCAACATCTCTGCCGCCCGGGCGATGCTGCCGACCTCGGCGACGGTCTTGAACATGCGTATCTGTGCCAGCTCCATACATCACCAAAAGTGAAGAGTTGAGGCACTATAAGTCAGTTGTGGAGAACAGTCAGGCTTCTGATACTGGGTGCATCCGCCTACAGGTGCCCGATCATGAAGCCACTCACGCCCTCCCCCGGCTCTCCCGTCAAACTCATCCTGGCCATGGCATTTGTTGTCGCCTGCTGGGGTTACTCGCCGACCGGCATTCACATCGGTTTGCAGGCCTATGATCCTGGTCATCTGGCCTTGCTGCGGTTTCTGCTCGCGTCGGCATTCATGGCGGTGATCGCGGTGTTCCGAGGCATCAGCCTGCCGAACAGCCGTGACCTGCCGCTGCTGTTCGCACTCGGTTTCTTTGCCGTGAGCCTGCACCATGTCGCGCTGAATTTCGGCCAGCAAAGTGTCAGCGCCGGAGCCTCCAGTGTGTTGGCGCAATCGACGCCGTTGTTCAGCACGCTGCTGGCGCGTTTCGTGTTCAAGGACCGGGTGAGCGTGTGGCGCTGGTGCTGCGTTTTTCTGGGATTGATCGGTGTGGTGATTGTGGTGGCCGGGGATCACGGACTGGGGAGCATCGACGCCCATGGTTTGTTGATCCTGCTGGCGGCGGTGTCATGGAGTTTCTACTTTGCCTTGCAGAAGCATCACTCGCGGCGCTACGACGGGCTGACGCTGGTGTGTTACACGGTTTGGTTCGGGACGCTGCTGCTATTGGTTTATCTCCCGGGGCTGGTGAGCCAGGTCATCACCGCTCCGGTTGAAGTGCAGTTTGCGGTCATCGGGCTGGGCGTTTTTCCAAGTGCCCTTGCGTATCTCGCCTGGGCCTATGTGCTGACTCATGTGGATCTGAGCCGTGCAACGATGACGCTGTATCTGATTCCACCGACCGCCATGGCGATTGCCTCTTTTGCGCTGGGCGAGCGGCCGACGTTGATGATCGTTGGGGGCGCACTGGTGGTGCTGGTCAGCGTGTTGGCCTTGAACCTGGAGCGCAGGCCGATGGTTGCTCGAGTCACCAGTGCCTGATCCGGACTAGCGCCAATGCGACTGACGCCTTCGCGAGCAGGCTCGCTCCCACAGGGGATTTCCAGTGTTCATCAGATCAGTGTGGGAGCGAGCCTGCTCCGGACGGCGTTCCGACGAAGAACGATGACGCGGTAGAACTGCCGCCCACAAAATGGATGGTCAGCCATCCGCCGAAAATCGGTCGCGACTGTTGGTCAGGTGCAGCCACATGGCCGCCCGCGCCGCATCCGGGTCCTGGCGTTTGATCGCATTGAGAATCGCCTCGTGCTCCAGGTTGGCCAGTTGCCCGAGCTTGCTCAAGTCCACTGCGCCGCGCTCGGCGGCATTGACGCGGGTGCGTGGGATCATGGCGCTGCCCAGGTGCTGCATGATTTCGGTGAAGCACACGTTGCCGGTGGCTTCGGCGATCAGCAAGTGGAAGCGCTTGTCGGCTTCGACGCAGCTGTCGTTGTTGGCCAGCAGGCTTTGATAGTCGTCCAGCGCTTCGCGCATCTGCACCAATTGATGATCCGTGCGACGGGTTGCAGCGAGTGCGGCCGCCTGGGTTTCCAGGCCCATGCGCAACTCCAGAATGCTGCGCACCCCCAGCGCGGTATCGACGTTCAACCGCAGACCCTGCTCCGGTGCTCGCTCGATAACAAAGGTGCCGATGCCATGGCGGGTTTCCACGAGACCAGACGCCTGCAATTTCGAGATCGCCTCGCGCACCACCGTGCGACTGACACCGTGCTCCTGAACAATCGTGTTCTCGGACGGCAGCTTGTCGCCGGGCAGCATCTGGCCGAGCAAGATGCTCTGGGTCAGCTTGGCGACCAGGTCATGGGCCAGGTTGTGGGTGCGCTTGCGGGCAGGCGCGTCGAGGTCTTCTTGCATGGCGATCATCCGGAGCAGGGCTACCGGAATCGTAGCACTGCGCTGGACGGGAATCTCAGGAAAACGCCGATCAACTTGTATGACAACACTCAACAAACCGGGCAGACGAGACTCCGCGAAGGTCATCCATTAATGCAAAATGAATAACAAACCCGCCATCAAGCGCCATTTTGTTGGGCGAAGACTCTTGCAGTACGAAAAAACGTAGTTGTATGATGTCTATCAACATCGCAACACCCCGTCACACCCCGCATAAAAATAATCAGTGGGAGATAACGCAGTGAATACATCCATATCCGGGATGAACGATGGCGCCGATTCGGTCCTGAAGTCCGCCATCTCGAAAGTGAAACGCCATGTTCTGCCGCTGTTCGTGATCATGTTCATCGTCAACTACATCGACCGCGTGAACATCGGCTTCGTCCGCGCCCACATGGAACATGACTTGGGCATCGGTGCAGCCGCCTACGGCCTCGGCGCCGGTCTGTTCTTCATCGGTTACGCGCTGTTTGAAGTCCCCTCCAACATCCTCCTGCAAAAAGTCGGCGCGCGAATCTGGCTGACCCGCATCATGCTGACCTGGGGCCTGGTCGCCGCTTGCATGGCCTTCATCCAGAACGAAACCCACTTCTACATCCTGCGATTCCTGCTGGGCGTGGCCGAAGCCGGGTTCTTTCCCGGGGTGATTTATTACTTCACCCGCTGGTTGCCTGGCGTTGAACGCGGCAAGGCGATTGCCATCTTCCTCAGCGGTTCGGCGATTGCTTCGCTGATCTCCGGCCCGCTGTCCGGGTTACTGCTGCAAATCAGCGGTTTCGGGATGCACGGCTGGCAATGGATGTACTTCATTGAAGGGATGTTCTCGGTCGGGCTGTGCGTGTTTGTCTGGTTCTGGCTGGACTCCAAACCCCACGACGCCAAATGGCTGAGCCGAGAAGAACAGGACGCGCTGGTCAAGGCCATCGACGACGAACAACTGGCCCGCGAAGCCGCAACACCGATCAAACCGTCGTTGGGCAAGCTGCTCAAGGACCGCCAGATCATCCTGTTCTGCCTGATCTATTTCTTCATCCAATTGACCATCTATGCCGCGACCTTCTGGCTGCCGAGCATCATCAAAAAGATGGGCGACCTCAGCGATATTCAAGTCGGGCTGTTCAACTCGATTCCGTGGTTGCTGTCGATCGTCGGCATGTACGCCTTTGCTTCGCTGTCGGCCAAATGGAAGCATCAACAAGCCTGGGTCGCCGCTGCCCTGCTGATCGCAGCAGCCGGGATGTTCATGTCCACCACCGGCGGGCCGATCTTCGCTTTCGTTGCTATCTGCTTTGCTGCGCTGGGATTCAAATCGGCGTCGTCACTGTTCTGGCCGATTCCTCAGGCCTATCTGGACGCACGGATCGCGGCAGGCGTAATCGCGCTGATCAACTCGGTGGGCAACCTCGGCGGCTTTGTCGCGCCGACCACGTTCGGCCTGCTGGAAGAACGCACCGGCTCGATTCAGGGCGGGCTGTACGGCCTGGCCGCGACCTCGATCATTGCCGCAATCATCGTCTTCGCCGCACGCAATAAACCGAAATCCGCACCTGCCGTTGCACTGGCCAAACCAGCGTCCAACCACGCCTGAACATCTGTTTTGAAGGACACAACAATGAACACACAAGAAACCGCCAAAGCCCCGATCATCACCAGCATGCAGGTTGTTCCGGTGGCCGGCCACGATGGCATGTTGCTCAACCTGAGTGGCGCTCACGGGCCGTTTTTCACCCGCAACATCGTGATCCTCAAGGACAACGCCGGTCACACCGGCGTCGGTGAAGTACCGGGCGGCGAGCGCATTCGCCAGACCCTCGAAGACGCTCGCTCGTTGGTGGTTGGCAGTCCGATCGGCACCTATCAGAAGATCCTCAATCAAGTGCGCCAGACCTTCGCCGATCGCGATGCCGGCGGTCGTGGGTTACAGACATTCGATTTGCGCATCACCATCCACGCCGTCACCGGCCTGGAAGCCGCCCTGCTTGATCTCCTGGGTCAGCACCTTGACGTGCCGGTGGCCGCCCTGCTCGGCGAAGGCCAGCAACGCGATGAAGTGAAGATGCTCGGTTATCTGTTTTATGTCGGTGATCGCAACGAAACCGATCTGGCCTACCGCAGCGAACCGGACGCCGACAACGACTGGTTCCGCGTACGTCACGAAAAAGCCATGACCGCCGACGCCGTGGTCCGCCTTGCCGAAGCCGCCCACGCCCGCTACGGTTTCAAGGACTTCAAACTCAAGGGCGGCGTGCTCAGTGGCGATGAAGAAATCGAAGCCGTCACCGCCCTGGCCGAACGCTTCCCCGACGCGCGCATTACCCTTGATCCGAATGGCGCATGGTCACTCAAGGAAGCCATTCGCCTGTGCCGGGATCAGCATCACGTACTGGCTTACGCCGAAGACCCGTGCGGCGCGGAAAACGGTTATTCCGGACGTGAAGTCATGGCTGAATTCCGTCGTGCCACGGGTCTGAAAACCGCCACCAACATGATCGCCACCGACTGGCGGGAAATGGGCCACGCGATCCAGTTGCAATCAGTGGACATTCCGCTGGCCGACCCGCACTTCTGGACGATGCAGGGCTCGGTCCGCGTGGCGCAGATGTGCCATGAGTGGGGCCTGACCTGGGGTTCGCACTCCAACAACCACTTCGATATTTCCCTGGCGATGTTCACCCACGTCGCGGCCGCCGCTCCGGGTGAAATCACCGCCATCGACACCCACTGGATCTGGCAGGACGGTCAGCGCCTGACCCAAGCGCCGTTGCAAATCGTTGGTGGCTGCGTGCAGGTGCCGAAGAAGGCTGGGTTGGGCGTCGAATTGGACATGGATCAGCTGGCCAAGGCTCATGAGTTGTATAAAGGCATGGGACTGGGCGCGCGGGATGACAGCGGGGCCATGCAGTTTCTGATTCTGGGTTGGAAGTTCGATAACAAGCGGCCGTGTCTGGTGCGCTGATTCAGCGGTCGCGCCTGACCTGTTAACCATCAGCCCGGCCCGCCTATAGGGGGCCGGGTTTAAAAACCGCTCGGAGTGTAGCGGTTAACACTCTAAAATGGCGCGCAATCGAATCAATGACGGACCAAACCAACATGGATAGGCTGAAAACTCTCGCCGTTTGCGTGGCGCTGCTCGCCACCGGCCAATGCGTCGCACAGGATCAAATCGAGACGGTGGTGAATGCTGCCGTACGACCGGTCATGCAAGCCCAGGCTGTTCCTGGAATCGCCGTGGCCGTGACCGTCAACGGAAAGCCGTATTACTTCAACTACGGGGTAGCGTCGAAAGAGAGCGCACAACCCGTCACTGAAAACACCTTGTTCGAAATCGGCTCGGTGAGCAAAACCTTCACCGCCACCCTCGCCGCCTATGCTCAGGCCACCGGCAAACTGTCCCTGTCGGACAAGGCCAGTAGCGTGCTGCCGGAACTGCGTGGCAGCGCGTTTGATAACATCAGCGTGCTGCAACTGGGCACCTACAGCGCCGGCGGCCTGCCGCTGCAATTCCCCGACGATGCCGATGCACCGGACAAGATGCTCGGCTATTTCCAGCAGTGGAAACCGACTTATGCCGCGGGCACCCATCGGCTGTATTCGAACCCGAGCCTGGGGTTGTTCGGTTACCTGGCAGCCAAAAGCATGGGCGCACCGTTTGATGAGGTGATGGAAAAGACGCTGCTGCCGAAACTCGGGCTGAAACACACTTACCTCAAGGTGCCGCAAGCTCAAATGGAGCTTTACGCTCAGGGTTACAACAAGGAAGACAAGCCTGTACGGGTTGGGCCGGGGGCGCTGGATTCGGAGGCCTATGGGGTGAAAACCAGCGCCGCAGACCTGATTCGTTATGTTGAAGCGAACATGAAACCGACCCGCCTGGAAGATCCGATGCAACGGGCAATCGCCGCGACGCATACCGGTTACTACAAGGTGGGCGAGATGACTCAGGGGCTGGGTTGGGAGTTCTACCACTATCCGGTCAGCCTCGATAAGTTGCTTGCTGGCAATTCGACACAGATGACGATGGAGGCTCACGAAGTCCAGTTGCTGACCCCGCCGCAACCTCAACCAGACAACGTGCTGATCAATAAAACCGGTTCAACGGGCGGCTTCGGTGCCTACGTGGCGTACGTGCCGTCGAAAGACATCGGCATCGTGATCCTGGCCAACAAAAACTACCCGAACCCTGAGCGGATCAAGATTGCTCATACGATATTGAGTGCACTGGCCAAGTAGCTGAGAAACACGATTTTTCGTAGCAGCTGTCGAGCTTGCGAGGCTGCGTTCGGCTCGGGCCGCGTTCGGACGCAGCGGTCGTGATCTGGCAAGTGCGGTTTTCCTGAAAGACCGCGGTTGCAGGTTTTACGACGGCTTCGCCGCCGAACGCAGCCTCGCAAGCTCGACAGCTGCTACAGATCTCTAGCGGGCAAACAAAATGGGCGACCCCTTTGAGGTCGCCCATTGTCGTTACTGCGTCAGCTCAATGCCGAGTCGGCGGCTGAGCGTCAGGTGCATCGCTTCTCGGATAAAGATTTTCCCGTGCCTGATTCACCAACAACTCGGTGACCGTCGCCAACTGCTGAATCGACAGCAGCACATCGCGGTTCGAGCCTTCCAGTTTCCCGGCAAAATTCGCAATCAGGACATTCAGGGAGGCAAGGTTTTCGCAGGCCTGATTTAGCAGGGTTAGTGTGTCGACACCAGGAGCAACCGTGAAAATCCGCTGGGTTGTGGCGGTACGCCTGGGGCTTGGGGTGACTGCGCCTTTTGCGGTTTCACACGGCTTCGCGGGATCGAGATGATCGGCGTCGGTCAGGGTTTGCGGTTGATGCTTGCTGAACTTTTTCACAGACGAGGCTCCTTTTTGTGCCATTGGTGTTTTCGTCCCTGGATCCCTCAGTGTCGCGGATTCCCACGTCCGACCGCGATTTCGCGGTGGCTGACGAAGGCTAGCGGTGCGCTCTGACAGAAACCAGTTCATAAAAACCGACAGGACTTGCAGGAAACTTCCGAGACCAATAGAAGCCGATACATCTCCCCCCGGAACCCCCGTTTTTTTTGTAGCAGCTGCCGAGCCTGCGAGGCTGCGTTCGGCTGCGGAGCAGTCGTGAGATCAGACTATGCGGTGCTTCAGGTAGACCGCAGATACAGGTTTTACGACTGCTGCGCAGCCGAACGCAGCCTCGCAGGCTCGGCAGCTGCTACGTTGGATGTCGATTTCAATGGGGTAACCAGTGGATACCATTACATCGCTGCACAAACCGCGTACGATCGCGCCCTTTTTAACCCACCCCGCCACGCATCCGCCCCTCCAAACCGCTTTTGGCTCAGGGACTATGCTCAATCAGGGCATGAGGGCTGATCGATGAGAGTGCTGTTGGTCGATGATCACGCGGTGGTGCGCATGGCGATCGGGATGATTCTGGCCCGTAAAGGCCATGAGATCGTCGGCGAGTGCGACAACGGCGTGGACGCCCTCAGCAAGGCGTTCGAGCTCAAGCCTGACGCCATCGTGCTCGACCTGGACATTCCGCAGCTCGATGGCATGGCCGTCATCGACCGGTTGCGCATCGGTGGCAGTCCGGCTCGGGTGCTGGTGCATACGGGGCTGAAAAGCCAGGCCTATGCGGCGCAACACTGACTTGTAGCAGCTGGCGCAGCCTGCTCTACAAAAACTGCGTTTAATCGTCGGGCATTTCAGGCGGCTTGGCGGGCTTCGCCGGTTTGCCTGGTTTTGCACCCTTGGCGCCCTTCGCCCCTTTGACCGGTTCAGCCGCTTCAACAGGCGCCGCGACCGTCGGCGCTGCGGCTTCTTTCTCGGTCGCTGGCAGGGCGTCGATCGTGTCGAAAATTTTCTTCAAATCGACCGATTTTGATTCATCCCCCGAACTCTCAAACTTCTTCTCGCCGTCCTTGCCCACCAGGATGACTTTGGGCAACGCCCCCGCACCGAGTTTCAGCGAGCGGATGAGTGCCATCGTGTCCTGTTGGCCGAGATCCTTGCCGTCGAGCTGACCGAACATGTTGAGCACGCTGTACACCCTGATATTGCGCTGGGCGATACCTTCCTTGTTGGCCGGATCGCCCAGCGACTTTTTCAGGCCCACCCAAACCGGGTCTGCGGTGCTGGGAGCAATGACAATCAGTGGCCGGGCCCTGCCCTTGTCTATATCCAGCGGTGAGCCGTCATCGGCAGCGAACAAGGGGCCGGCGAAAGCCAGCAAGGTAGTCAGGGTCAATGACCTGATGAGCATGCGCATCTCCTTTTGATATCCACGCTCTAATGATTGCGCATCGCGGCGTTCGTTCCGGGTGACGCACCGCAATTATGTCTCGCCTTGCCCCAAGCTTAGGTCAGGGCGGTCATTGCGCAACAGCCTGAGCTAATCTCATCGCTGAACAACAACGCCCTGATCCGCCGTGAGGACCGCTGCATGAGCGCTCAGTTGAACCACACCATTGTCTGGTGCCGCAACAAGCAAATATCAGCCAACTATCTGGCAGATATCCTCGGCCTGCCCAGCCCCGAACCCTTCGGCCCGATGCTGATCGTCAAGTTCGACAACGGTGTGTCGCTGGACTTCTACGACAATGACCCGCCGATAGCCTCCCAGCACTACGCGTTTTTGATCGGTGACGACGATTTCGATGCGGCCTTCGCCCGCCTGCAAGCCCGACAGCAACCCTGGTGGGCCGACCCCGGCAAACAACGACCAAACGAGATCAACGATTACGGCGGTGGCCGGCGGGTTTATTTCGATGACCCGGACGGGCACCTGCTGGAAATTCTGACCCGGCCCTAAGCCGCGTCCGCCCCTCGCTCGCAGTGCTCGAGCCAACCTTCGTGGCGGTACGTAGCTCACTGAGAATCAGCGGCGGGTTTTTGGGTTTGTTTCTGCAACGGGCGGAATCAGAACGCCAGTTTGTACCCGATCAGCACCAGCATCGTGGCCAGGCAAGGACGCAGCACTTCATCGGAGATGCGGCCAGTCAGGTGGCTGCCCAGGTAAATCCCCGGCAGCGAACCGACCAGCAAATAACCCAGCACGTGCCAGTCCATGTTGCCCATGCTCGCATGGCCGAGGCCTGCCACCAGGGTCAGCGGTACGGCGTGCGCGATTTCCGTGCCCACCAGGCGGCGGGTAGGCAGCAGCGGATAGAGAATGAACAATGCGACGGTGCCCAGGGCACCAGCGCCGATGGAGGTCAGGGCAACCATGGTGCCGAGGACCAGGCCAGTGATCACGGTCAGTACATTCAAGCGCTTGCCGCTAGGGTTGTAATGACCGCCCGCACGCTTGTGGGCGAAATCGAGCAGGCGTTTCTTGAAGAAAATTGCCAGCGCCGTGGCAAACAGAACAAAGCCCAAGGCCTGCTTGATGACCGCGTTCATCGCCTCGGGCGACGTTTGCAAGGTGCTCAGGAACCACAACGTCAGCGCCACTGCCGGCACACTGCCGAGGGTCAGCCAACCGGTAATGGCCCAGTCGATGTTCTGGTTCTTTCTATGAACCAGCACACCACTGGACTTGGTAATCGCCGCGTACAGCAAATCCGTCCCCACTGCGGTGGCCGGATTGACACCGAACCACAACAGAATGGGGGTCATCAACGAACCGCCACCAACCCCAGTCATCCCGACAATAAAGCCGACGACCAGACCTGCTACGACTAAACCGAAATTACCGAATTCCATTAACACGCCCACAAAAAACGCATGAAAAATCTGCCCCGCAGCATAGCGATTTTTCTTATAACCAGTTATATCGATGCGAACTATCGTTATGCCTGAAGTACGCAGTATCTCCTGTGCAGACAGTTCCTTGTGGGAGCGAGCCTGCTCGCGAAGGCGGTTTGGCAGACACTGCAAAGCTGTCGGTCCGGCCTCTTCGCGAGCAGGCTCGCTCCCACAAGGTGGGTTCACTGCACGGGCAGGAAATTCAGGAACAGCAAACTCTGCGCGTAATTCAAGCCGATTCGACGGTAGCGTTCGTCCAGCATCTGCGTCAGCAGGTCCAGCCGCGCGACGATCTTGCCGAACTCCACGGCAAAACTCAGGTTGCTGCCCTCCTCCGAGATTTCGTTGGAGAACAGTAAAGGCTCGCCGTTCCTGTTTTGCCGCTGGCTGAGTATCCAGGTGGCTTTCTCGATGTTGCGGGCAGCGTTGCTGACGAACGTCGGATTGATCGCATCCGTCATGTAGAACTCGAGCCGATTGCCCTGGGCGGTGACGAGCATGCTGCCAATGGCATAGATGAAAGCACCGACCCGGTCGCCGAGAAACTCCGGGCTCATGGCATAACTGAGCGCTGCCAGGTCTTTTTTGCCTCCCAGGGTTGGCAGCGGTTGTTGCTGTTCGATGGCCATGCGCACTTGCTTGCCAGCGGTGCGGGCGTCGAGGAAGCCGGATTTTTTCAACTCGTCCGGGTTGCGCAGGTAGAGCTTGCTCATCAGCAGGTAGAGGCTGTCGAGGTTGTCGCGCATCGTCAGGGTCGCCATGCGATCGACGCTGGTCTGGAGGAATTCCTGGGGTTTGCCTTCGCGGAACTGGCTGACGATGTCGCTGCCCTGCTGCTGGCTGCACCCGGAGGCTGCGAGCATCGACAAGCAGGCCAACAGCAGGCAACGGCGGCGGATTGGCGGGGTGGTGCGGGGTAAAACTCGAGCCATGGGTTATTGAACTTGGGCATGGGCCGGCGGTGGGGATTCGCCGCAGGCTGGCCAAGGATAGAGCCGTGAATCCTGAAAAAGTGCAGTGCCGACGGTCCGTAAGCGTCGGCACCGGTTAAGAGGCGCCACCACATTAGTCATACTTTATAATTGCAACATCGCCTACATAAGCTATAAATCCTTCCTTGATCGCATTTAAACCCGATTATTAGTATGACTACTTTTACAAAAACAACAAAAAGGAAGGTCAACCATGCTTCAATCCCGACACCTACTCTGCGGCCTCGGACTGTCCCTGATGATTGCCACCCTCTCCGCACAGGCCGCCAGCCTGTCCAGCGAACACAAGGCCTTCGGCAAAACCAATGACGGCACGCCCGTCGAGCAATACATCTTGCGCAACAGCCATGGCCTGACCGCCACGGTCATTACCTACGGCGGCATTTTGCAGTCGCTGAAAGTGCCGGACAAACACGGCAAGTTCGACGATGTGGTGCTCGGTTTCGATAACGTGCAGGGCTATCAGAGCGGCACGGCGTATTTCGGTGCGACCATCGGGCGCTTCGGCAATCGCCTGGCCAACGGTGCTTTCGAACTGGACGGCAAGCGCTATCAGGTACCGCTCAACGACGGTTCCAATTCGCTGCACGGCGGCCCTCAGGGTTTTGACAAAGACGTCTGGAAAGCCCAACCAAGCAATGGCAAGGATTCGGTCGGCGTGACCCTGACGTACCTGTCGGCGGACGGTGAAATGGGCTTCCCCGGCAACCTGAAAACCGAGGTCACCTACAGCCTCAATGAGCAAAACGAGTTGCGCATCGACTACAAGGCTTCCACCGACAAAGCCACGGTGTTGAACCTGACCAATCACAGCTATTTCAACCTGGCCGGCGCCGGTAACGGTGATGTGCTGAAACAGCTTGCCACCCTGCACGCCAGCCATTACACGCCGGTCACCGGCAAATTGATCCCGACCGGCGAACTGGCCCCGGTGGCCGGCACACCGATGGACTTCACCCAACCGACCGCCATTGGCAAGAACATCAAAGCCGATCACCCACAGTTGAAATTTGCCGAACCGAAACAGGGCGGCTTCGATTTCAACTGGGTGCTGAACGCCATGGGTGATGTGGGTCAACTCGCCGCCGAGGTCAGCGATCCGCAATCCGGTCGTCGCTTGCAGCTCTACACCACCGAGCCCGGTGTGCAGTTCTACACCAGCAACTTCCTCGACGGTTCGGTCAAGGGCAAGGCTGGCAAGGTCTATCCGCACTGGGGCGCGTTCACGCTGGAGACTCAGCACTATCCGGATTCGCCGAATCAGCCGACCTTTCCGTCCACGCGCCTGGGCCCGGGCAAGACCTATACCCAGAGCACGGTGATGAAGTTTTCTGCCAATTAAACATTCCGGCCCAACGCCATCTATGTAGCAGCTGCCGAGCCCGCGAGGCTGCGTCCGAGCCGGGGTTGCGCTCGACCGAAGTCCTCGCAATTCCTGCGCACGCGGTGTTCCTGAAACACTTCATTGTTTGAGTCGGCGACTGCTTCGCAGCCGAACGCAGCCTCGCAGGCTCGGCAGCTGCTACAGGTCGATGGAACCACCGGGGTATTCTGTTGCCAACCGATGAGTACTTATCGATTCAAAATATGGAGGTTTGAATGCGGACCCTCGAACTGGCCGGCGTCAACGTACCGGTCATCGGTCAAGGCACCTGGCACATGGGAGAAGACCGTTCCCGGCACACCCAGGAAGTGGCGGCATTGCGCCTGGGCATCGAATTGGGCATGACCCTCATCGACACCGCTGAAATGTACGGCGAGGGCGGCGCTGAGGAAGTGGTCGGTGAAGCCATCGCTGGCAGACGAGACGAAGTGTTTCTGGTCAGCAAGGTGTACCCGCACAACGCCAGCCGCAAAGGCATCCCCCAGGCGTGCGAACGCAGTCTGCGGAGGCTGGATACCGATTACATCGATCTCTACCTGCTGCACTGGCGCGGCCAGTACCCCCTCGAAGAAACAGTCGAAGCCTTCGAACGCCTGCGCGAAGAAGGCAAGATCGGTCGCTGGGGCGTCTCCAATTTTGATGTCGACGACCTGGAAGAACTGGCCTCACCCGCCTGTGCCACCAATCAGGTGCTCTACAACCTGGAAGAGCGCGGCATCGAGTTTGATCTGTTGCCCTGGAGCCATCAGCATCAAATGCCGGTCATGGCCTACTGTCCGATCGGTCAGGGTGGGCCTATGCTGAACCATACAACGCTCAAGCAAATAGCCGCCCGTCACCGTGTGACGCCGGCCCAGGTAGCGCTGGCATGGATGCTGCGTAAGGAAGGTGTGATCGCCATCCCCAAAGCGGTCCGACCCGAGCACGTGCAACTCAACGCGCAAGCCGCGCAATTGCAATTGGAGGCTGGGGATCTGGAGGCGCTGGACCAGGCGTTTCGCGCGCCACAACGCAAACAGCGGTTGGCCATGGTCTGAGCCATCGCAGTCTGTCAGAGGGCTTCGGCATGAGAAGCACTGATCAGGACGATTCCTTTAATCTGCAACGCTTTATCCAGGCACAGGACCCGGTGTTCAAACGGGTCCAGGCCGAGCTGAACGCCGGCCACAAGCGCAGTCACTGGATGTGGTTCATCTTTCCGCAACTCTCAGGATTGGGCGGCAGCGAGATGTCCCGCCACTTTGCCATACGTTCCAAAGAGGAAGCCGCGGCGTACCTCAATCATCCGCTGCTGGGTTCACGGTTGCGTACCTGCACGCAATTGGTGCTGAACATCGAAAACAGCTCAATTGCGGCCATCTTCGGTCACCCCGACAATCTCAAGTTTCACTCTTCCATGACGCTGTTCGCCCAGGTTGCCGGCGCTAACAGCGACTTTCATCAAGCACTGGACCAGTATTTCCACGGCATCCTGGATGACTGGACGTTGTTGCTGCTGGACTCAAAACAGGCCCAACTGCCCACCCATCAAGGTTGAAAAGTCATCGTCCACGAAGGGCAGAATGGCATCCGCCACCGGTTGCAGTTGCCGGGTGACGTAGTGGTCGTAGTCGATGGGCGCGCTGCGGATTTCCAGCGGCTCGGGCCCGGCGACGGTGATCACGTAACTGATCCAGCCACCGTTCTGGTATTGCCGTGGACGGCCCTGCTGGTCGTTGTAATCATCGGCCATTCGCGCGGCCCGCACGTGGGGTGGCACGTTGCGCTGATAGTCATCGAGGGTGCGGCGCAGGCGCTTGCGGTAGATCAGGCGATCGTCGAACTCCCCCGCCAACGTCTTGCGCACGTAGTCGCGCACATACTCCTGATAGGGTTTGCGATTGAAGATGCGCAGGTACAACTCCTGCTGGAATTGCCGGGCCAGCGGCGACCAGTCGGTGCGCACGGTTTCCAGGCCTTTGTAGACCATTTCGTCGGTGCCATCGGCGCGAGTCACAAGCCCCGCATAGCGCTTCTTGCTGCCCTCCTCGGCGCCGCGAATGGTCGGCATCAGAAAGCGTTTGTAGTGGGTTTCGAACTGCAACTCCAACGCACTTTCCAGACCGTATTGCTGCTGCACATGCTCGCGCCACCACTGGTTGACGTGATCCACCAGCGCGCCGCCAATCTGCGCGGCTTCTTGCTGACCATGGGCCCGGCGCAGCCAGACGAAGGTTGAGTCGGTGTCGCCGTAAATCACCGTGTGGCCCTGGGCTTCGATCAGCTGTCGCGTACGCAGCATGATCTCGTGACCGCGCAGCGTGATGGACGACGCCAGGCGTGTGTCGAAGAAGCGGCAACCGCTGGAACCGAGCACGCCGTAAAAGGCGTTCATGATGATCTTCAGGGCCTGGGATAGCGGTGCATTGTGTTCGCGTTTGGCGGTTTCGCGACCTTCGGCGACCCGGGCGACGATGGCGGGCAGGCAATGCCGGGTTCTGGAAAAACGCGCACCACGAAAGCCTGGCACCGACTCGCTGTCATCGGGATGTTTAAGCCCCTCGATCAAACCCACCGGGTCGATGAGGAAGGTTCGGATGATCGATGGATAGAGGCTTTTGTAATCGAGCACCAGCACCGACTCGTACAGGCCCGGTTGCGAGTCCATGACAAAACCGCCGGGGCTGGCTTCAGCGGGCTTGCCGCCGAGATTGGGCGCAACGAAACCCTGGCGGTGCATCAGCGGCATGTAAAGGTGCGTGAACGCCGCCACCGAGCCACCGCTGCGATCCGCCGGCAAACCGGTGACGCTGGCCCGTTCCAGCAGAAAGGTCAGCAGCTCGGTCTTGGCGAAAATCCGCGTCACCAGCTCGCAGTCCTTGAGGTTGTACTTGGCCAGGGCCGGTTTGTCCTCGGCGAACATGCGGTTGATTTCGTCCATGCGCTGGTACGGATTGTCGATCGACTTGCCCTCGCCAAGCAGGGTTTGTGCGACGTTTTCCAGGCTGAACGAGGGGAAACTCCAGGTCGCCGAGCGCAGGGATTCGATGCCGTCGATGATCAGCCGGCCGGTGGCCGAGGCGAAGTAATGGTTTCGGCTACCGTGTTCGCGCCACTGCATTTCTTCACCGCCACGCCCCAGTTTCAGCGGCACCGCCAGGCGCCGGGCGTGTTCGTGCAGTACGCGCAGGTCGAATTGCACCACGTTCCAGCCGATGATGGCGTCGGGGTCATGGCGGGCGAACCATTCGTTGAGTTTTTTCAGTAGCAGGGTTCGGGAATCGCAGTATTCGAGCTGAAAATCCACCTCGCTGTCGTCGCCATTGGGCGGGCCGAGCATGTAGACCTGGCGCTCGCCGCAGCCTTCCAGGGCGATGGAGTACAGCTCGCCCTGAGCGGTGGTTTCGATGTCCAGGGAGACCAGCCTGAGGCTCGGGCGATAGTCGGGGTCGGGTTTCATCTGCGCATCGAGCAGCAGGCCCTCGGTGTTCGGCGTGCCACTGAACCGGACCGGAGCGGTGATGAAACGCTCCATCATGTAGCGTTCCGGCGGACGCACATCGGCTTCGAACATGTCGACGCCGGCCTTGCGCAGCGCGGTTTCCAGACGCATAAGCTGACCGTGCTGCTGGCAATACAGACCGAGCACCGGACGGTGCTCGAAATCCAGCAACGCCAACGGCCGCAGCTCGACGTTCTTTTCGCCGCGCAGCAGCACTTCGGCCTGCTCGCGCTGGGCTGCGGGGATGAACGCCACCGACGGTTGATGAGGCAGACGGATCCGCTGGGGACCGGTGTCGGTCGCCAGCCAGAACTCGACTTCCGTACCGGCCGGGGTATCGCGCCAATGCCGGGTCAGGACGAAGCCCCGCTGTAAATCCACCACTGCAACCTCGAATCTGATTCAGAGGGAGATTCTACGCGGGATCGGGAGGGAGAGCGTGGTGGCTTATGGATTTGGCAGCCTTTGGATCGACCCCTCACCCTAACCCTCTCCCCACGGGGTAGAGGGGACTGACCGAGTTGTTTTCAAGAGATATTGCGACCGAGAAAATTGAGTCGAACTCAAGTTCGAAAACCATGAAGATCGGCTCCCTTTCCCCTCTCCCCTGTGGGGAGAGGGCTGGGGTGAGGGGTGGCTCTTGAAGTCGCTGCCAGATTGCAGGTGTTTATCGACCTGGTACGGAGATATTCGAAAGAAAAACCGCTGAATGGCGTTTTTTGCGCGTTATCTGCCGCTTTCTGCCTTGCCCTCAGCGCCTGTGTCTACGATTCTTCAAGGACAACGACAACACCTGAGAAACTGCCATGAAAACCGTCGCCCAACTGCTGAAGTTAAAGGCTGAACAGAATCATGAAGTCCACACCATTGCACCGCATCAAATGGTGCTGGAAGCGCTAATGGTCATGGCCGCCAAAAACGTCGGCGCCTTGCCGGTCCTGAAGAATGGCGAGGTCGTGGGCATCATCAGCGAGCGTGACTATGCGCGCAAACTCGTGCTCAAGGGCCGCTCCTCCGTCGGTACACCGGTCGAAGACATCATGGTGTCGCCGGTGATCACCGTGGACACCCATCAAACCGTCGAAACCTGCATGGGCATCATGTCCGACAAACGCCTGCGCCACTTGCCGGTGGTGGAAAACGGCCAGTTGATCGGCTTGCTGTCGATCGGCGACCTGGTCAAGGAGGCCATCGCCGAACAGGCTGAGCTGATTCGCCAGTTGGAGCAGTACATCCGCGGCGAATAGATCAATCCGGCCAATGCCGCGCGAAGACCGGTGCCAATGTCGGGTGCCGGTCGATGCGCGTAAGCCACGCGAAAAACCCGGGTCTTGCACTGCGTAAATACTCCCGGCTGCCCGCCCATCTGGAAACCACCGCCGCCAGCACATCCAGCGCCCCCGGCGTCTCATCGCCCAGATACAAATCGCCCGAAAACTGATCGGCAAACACCTCCCAACTCCTGTGCAGTCGCACGCGGGCGCCGGCCATGAGGTTTTGCCTGGACGATTCATCCGCCTCGGCCAACCAACGCTCGGGGTAATCGATGATGCCAATCGCCGAATAGCAATTGCTGACGATGTACACCAGGCCGCGAATGGCCTGATCCCGCGCGGCGGTGTTTGTCGGCAGCAGGTTTGATTTGGGGAACGTGAGCCCCAGGTGAATCAGAATCGCCGCGCTCTCGGTGAGAACGCTGCCATCGGGCAATTGCAGGGTCGGGATCTGCTTGAGCGGATTGAGTTTCTCCAGCGCGTGGGTCGCCTCGGGAGAGGATTCAACGTCGATGAAGCGGTAAGGAATTTCGCAAAGCTCCAGTGCCGCTTCTATCGCGGCAGCGCCGGAGTTCTGGTGTCCGTATAGCTGGTACATATCGCACGCTCCTGGCGAAACGAAAATTGAGTCAGCAGACGAGTGGGCACGAGGTACGTTCCCTGCCATTGGGCCGGGCGATACAGGTAAGATACGCCTCCCGGACCGCACTCATGACTACCCGTCGCGGCTCAAGCTCTACTGCACACTTCAAGGAAAGAACATGCGCCAACAGGATGGCGGTCTCGCCCCGTTTCTTCGTCTCTATGGGTTTCTACTGGCAGGCCTGGCCTTGAGTGGCTGCTCGCCGAGCGAACACTCGTCATCGGCCAGTCTAGCCGGTGAACAAGCCTCAGTCGTTGAACTGAAACATCACGCTCGCGTGGGGTGCGTCGTCCTTCCTATCATTGCCGTCGATGTTCACCATCACGGCAATGAAGTTCTCATAAAAAATCCGCGGCGTAACATCGGCTCCAGACCCAACAACTACACCCCGGAGCACACCATCATGAAACGCCAAACTATCCTCAGCATCGCTTTCTCGGTTTTTGCAGTTAACGCTTTCGCCGCTACCTCTGTTCACCCGGTTGTCGCTGAAGGCGGCTCGGATCGTCTGATTGAAAGTCGTGTGGCTGAAGGTGGTTCCGACCGTTTGATCGAGAAACGCGTTGCCGAAGGTGGTTCCGATCGTCTGATCGAAAACCGCGTCGCTGAAGGTGGTTCGGATCGTCTGATCGAGAAACGCGTTGCTGAAGGTGGTTCCGATCGCCTGATCGAAAACCGCGTCGCTGAAGGTGGTTCGGATCGTCTGATCGAGAAACGCGTCGCTGAAGGTGGTTCAGATCGTCTGATCGAGAAACGCGTTGCCGAAGGTGGTTCCGATCGCCTGATCGAAAACCGCGTCGCTGAAGGTGGTTCAGATCGTCTGATCGAGAAACGCGTTGCTGAAGGTGGTTCTGATCGCCTGATCGAAAACCGTGTCGCTGAAGGTGGTTCGGATCGTTTGATCGAAAGCCGCGCTGCATAAATGAATGGTTTTACCGCAGTACTCAATGAAAAACCCGGCCTCATCAGCCGGGTTTTTTTACGCCTGTTTTTTGTGGTCGGTCACTTGCCGGCCCGCGCCATGCAACGCTGATAACGCTCATCGACCCGCTTGGCAAACCACGCCGTGGTGAGTTTGCGGGTGATTTTCGGGCTTTGCAGCACGATCCCCGGCAACACCGCACGCGGTAATGGCCGACCTTCCGCCTTTTCGGCCAGGGCGAAAACCCGTGCATAGAGCTGGGTGTCCTCGAATTCGAAGTTTTTGCCCTCCTCCAATTGGTCCCGAATGGTCGGATTGCGCATGCCCAGTTGCTTGCCGAGGGTGCGCACCGCCAATTCCGTAGTGCCAGGCATGATCGAATCGTAGCGGACCAGGTCACCATCCAGCGCCAGCGGTATGCCCGACGCGCGACTCACCGCGTTCTGAAACGCAGCATTGCGACTGGCGTACCAACCGGCATTGAAATCGGCAAAGCGATACAGCGGTTGTTTGTAGCTCACCGGATAACCGAGCAAGTGGGCGATACCGAAGTACAGGCCGCCGCGACGACTGAACACTTCATGACGGATCGAGCCGTCCACCGGGTACGGATACGCCTTCGCCTGTTGCTCGGCGAAATCGATGCTGACCTGCATCGGCCCACCGGTGTGCACCGGGTTGAACCCACCAAACAGCGTCCGGCCCATGGGCACCATGCCGATGAAATCATCGAAGATCGCGCTGAGCTCTTTTTCGCTACGCGCCGCATTGAGTCGGTCGCGATAGCTTTTGCCGTTGGATGAACTCACCTGCAGCGCACCGCTCACCAGCAAGCCGGGAATGTGGGCTTTGTCGGCACGGCGGTCGATCTCCTCGCGGGCGATTTTGCCCAGGCCCGGTACCGGCGGGTCCACCTGAAAAGTCGACTCCTGCTCGGTGACCGCCAGTACCGAGCACAGGTTTTGGGTGGATGGATAAATGTTCTGGGCAGCAAATGCTGCGTAAATATCGGTAGCCCAGCCCTGGCGATCGGCGGTTTTGGCCGGCAGCAGGCTCACGATCTCAGCCTTGACCTCGGCAGGCTTGCGCACAGGGAGCTCTTGCGTGCGCTGAGTGCCGCAACCTGCCAGCAACAGCAGCGCGGCGACGCTCATCATCAATCGATTGGCTTGCATGTTGCTCCATCAAATCCGTTGAGCCGGGGTAACCATACGATCAATGGCATGGCGCAGGCTATGACTCTCGCCGCCCCCAACTGTTCCGTAGCAGCTGCCGAGCCTGCGAGGCTGCGTTCGGACGTCGCAGTCGTAGTTCGATGAATGCGGTTTACCTGAAATAACGCAGGGCTGCGGGGCCTTTTTCCGTTTGGCAGACAACCTGCCCGTCTGTCGCGGCTGAACCATACTTGAGCCACACACCGAGGAGGACAGTTCATGAACCGTAGCGACGTACTGATCATCGGCGCCGGCCCGACCGGACTGGTGTTGGCGCTGTGGCTGAGCAAGCTTGGCGTGCAAGTGCGCATCATCGACAAGACGTCGGCACCCGGAACCACGTCGCGGGCGCTGGCCGTCCAGGCCCGGACGCTGGAGCTGTATCGCCAGCTCGACCTCAGCAACGCCGTTGTGCAGAACGGTCATCGAGTGGCCGCGGCGAACTTCTGGGTCAAGGGCGAACCCGTGGCGCGCTTGCCGTTGACCCGCATCGGCGAAGGCCTGACGCCCTATGCGTTCCTCGAAATCTTTCCTCAGGATGAACACGAACGGCTGCTGATCGACCGCCTCGAAGCCTTTGGCATCAAGGTCGAGCGCAACACGACGCTGGAGAGTTTCATGGAAACCGGTGACGGCATCACCGCCTATCTGCGCTTGGCCGATGGTCAGGAGGAAACCTGCCAGGCCTGCTATCTGGCGGGTTGCGACGGTGCCCGGTCGATCGTGCGCAAGACCCTGGACACCGGATTTCCCGGTGGCACCTACCAGCAGATTTTCTACGTCGCCGACGTGCAGGCCAGCGGGCCGACATTTAACGGCGAACTGCACGTGGATCTCGATGAAGCGGATTTTCTCGCGGTGTTTCCCTTGGCCGGTGAAGGCCGCGCCCGTCTGATCGGCACCGTGCGCGACGAACGCGCCGACCAGGCCGACACCCTGCAATTTGAAGACGTCAGCAGCCGGGCCATCGAGCATATGAAAGTAAAGATCGAGCAACTGAACTGGTTCTCGACCTACCGCGTGCATCATCGTGTGGCGGATCATTTTAGCACCGGGCGTGCGTTTCTATTGGGTGATGCCGCCCACGTCCACAGCCCCGCCGGTGGCCAAGGCATGAACACCGGCATTGGCGATGCCATCAACCTCGCCTGGAAACTCGCGGCGGTGTTGAGCGGCGGCGCTGAGGCCAAACTCCTCGACACTTACGAAACCGAGCGCATCGCGTTTGCTCGCAAACTGGTCGCCACCACCGATCGGGTGTTCAGTTTCGTCACGGCCGAAGGGCGCATGGCCGATTTGCTGCGCACGCGTCTGGCGCCGTTCGTGATTCCGAAAATGGCATCGTTTGAGGCGTCCCGCGAGTTCCTGTTTCGCACGGTGTCGCAGATCACCCTGAATTATCGCGCAATGCCGTTGAGCACGGGCGTTGCCGGTCATGTTCACGGTGGCGACCGCCTGCCTTGGGCTCACGATGGTGAGGGGGACAATTTCGAATCGCTGAAGTGTCCGACCTGGCAGGTGCATGTGTACGGCGATACCAGCGACGAAATGATCGCCTGGTGCCACGAACATCATTTGCCGTTGCATGTGTTTGACTGGCGGCCGGCGTTTGAAGCGGCTGGCCTGGGGCGTAACGGGTTTTACCTGTTGCGGCCGGATACGTATGTGGCGATTGCCGACAACTCTGCCGATCCCAAGGTGATCGAGCGGTACTTCCGGGACCACGGGATTCGGCCGTTTTTTGGTGCCCGCTGATGATCGTTCCCACGCTCTGCGTGGGAACGATCACGTCAAGACCTCAGATCCCGGCCAGCGCCAGGTCCATCGCGAAGTAAGTGAAGATCAGATCCGCCCCTGCCCGCTTGATCGCGCCAAGACTCTCACGCACCACGCGAGCCTCATCGATCGCCCCGGCCTGGGCGGCGAATTTGATCATCGCGTACTCGCCGCTCACCTGATACGCCGACAGCGGCAAACGCGAGGCTTCACGGATATCGCGGATGATGTCCAGGTAGGCGCCGGCCGGTTTGACCATCAGCGCGTCGGCACCTTCCTGCTCATCCATCAGTGATTCGCGCACGGCTTCGCGGCGGTTCATCGGGTTCATCTGATAGCTTTTGCGGTCGCCCTTGAGTGCGCTGCCGCCGGCTTCACGGAACGGTCCATAGAGCGCCGAGGCAAACTTGGTCGAATAGGCCATGATCGCGGTCTGGTTGAAACCCGCTTCATCGAGCGCCCGGCGAATGGCCTGAACCTGCCCGTCCATGGCGGCCGACGGGGCGATCACATCGGCACCGGCACGGGCCGCAGCCACCGCTTGTTTGCCGAGGTTGATCAGGGTCTGATCGTTGTCGACCTCATGGTTGTGTAGCACGCCACAATGGCCGTGGTCGGTGTATTCACAGAAGCAGGTGTCGGACATCACAATCATGTCTGGCACGGCGTCCTTGGCGATGCGCGACATGCGCGACACCAGACCGTTGTCGCTCCAGGTGTCGCTGCCGTTGCCGTCCAAATGGTGCGATACGCCGAACGTCATCACCGACTTGATCCCGGCCCGGGCATAACGCTCGATCTCACCCGCCAGTTTCGACTCTGGAATACGCATCACGCCGGGCATGCTTTTGATCGGTACGAAGTCGTCGATCTCTTCCTCGACGAAAATCGGCAGCACCAGATCGTTCAAGCTGAACTCGGTCTCCTGGAACAGGCTGCGCAGGCTCGCAGTGCGGCGCAGACGGCGTGGACGTGCTTCGGGGAACTGACTGGACATGAGGGGTTCCTGAAAACGGAGGACAAGACGAAAGTCGAAGGGGCCAAAGCTTATGCCTTGCAAGGCGCGGGGCACAAACCTCGATCGCGGAATAAGCCCTTACCGGTTCGGCAATAATCACCGCGATACAAGCCGTTGTAGCAGCTGCCGAGCCTGCGAGGCTGCGTTCGGCCGCGAAGCGGTCGTAGTTCGGTGAACGCAATCTACCTGAAAGAACACAGTTGCAGGTTTTACGACCGCTTCGCGGCCGAACGCAGCCTCGCAGGCTCGGCAGCTGCTACAGGGTTTTGCGGCAAGTTCTGCTAGAGCGTCAAGGTTCCGCTGATGCAGGTCACGACCGCACCGCCGATCCAGATCTCGTCGCCCACTTGCTCGACCTGAATGCGTCCGGCGCGGCCCATGGTCAGGCCCTGGCTGACCACATAGGACGCCGGCGCCAGTCCTTCGCTGAGCAACCATTGGGCAATTCCGGCGTTCAGGCTACCGGTGGCGGGGTCTTCCGGCATACCGTCACCGGAGATGAACGCCCGCACTTCGAACTGTGCGTCATCGCCATCGCGCTCGGGATGCCATGGTGCGATGACACCGACGGCCAGGCCGAGCATTTGCGAATGATCCGGTTGCAGGTCCAGCACCTGCTGGCGATCCTCGACCATCACAGCCAGCCATCCGGCACCGTTGTCGACCCACTGAGTGCGCACAATCGCCCCCGATTCCAGCCCGAGCCCCCGCCGCACCCGCTCCACCACATCCGCCTCCACTGGCCCGGTTTTGAGCAATGGCGGCGCGAGAAAGGCCAGCTCTGCCCCTTGTCGACGAACCCGCACCAGCCCCACGCCGCACTCCTGAATAATCTCTTCACCCTTGGGCACGCCACCGGCCTCCAGCCACGCATGGCAGGTGCCCAATGTCGGATGGCCGGCGAACGGCAATTCCTTCAGGGTGGTGAAGATCCGCACGCGATAATCGGCGCGAGAATCGCGCGGTTCGAGTATGAATGTGGTTTCGCTGAGGTTGGTCCAGCTGGCGAACGCCGCCATGCGCTCATCACTGAGTTCATCGGCGCCGAACACCACCGCCAACGGATTGCCCTTGAGCGCAACACGACTGAAGACATCTACTTGCTTGAAATCGAATGAGTGCATGGCCTGCCCTGGTCTTGATCAAATCGAAGCGTTTACTTGGGGATTTCCAGCCCTCGCATCACCGCCGGCCGCGCCAGAAAGCGCTCCAGCACCCGCGTGACGTTGGTGAAGTCCTTTATGCCCACCAGCTCGCCGGCCTCATAGAAGCCGATCAGGTTGCGCACCCAGGGGAAGGTCGCGATGTCCGCGATGGTGTAGCGCTCGCCCATGATCCAGTCGCGCCCTTCCAGGCGGTTATTGAGCACATTAAGCAGGCGCTTGCTTTCATCGACGTAGCGGTCGCGGGGACGCTTGTCCTCATAGTCTTTGCCGGCAAATTTGTTGAAAAAGCCGAGCTGGCCAAACATCGGCCCGATACCGCCCATCTGAAACATCAGCCACTGAAGGGTCTCGTATCGGGCCGCCGATTCCTGGGCCAGCAGTTGCCCGCTCTTGTCCGCCAGGTAAATCAGAATCGCCCCGGACTCGAACAGCGCCAGGGGTTGGTCCCCTGGACCGTGGGGGTCGAGGATCGCCGGAATCTTGTTGTTGGGGTTCAGCGACAGGAATTCGGGGGACATCTGATCGTTGGTGTCGAAGCCCACACGATGAGGTTCGTAGGGCAGTCCGATCTCTTCGAGCATGATCGACACCTTGACGCCGTTGGGTGTCGGCAAGGAGTAAAGCTGAATCCACTCGGGATAGTGAGCCGGCCATTTTTGGGTAATCGGGAACGCGGACAGATCGGTCATGGGAAAGGATCCACGAGAAAATTGAGAGTGACGATCATAATGTGAGCGGCCGAAGAACGGCGACCCTTTAGCGTTATTGATATCGCTGATGAACATGATCAAAAGATTGCAGCCTGCGTCCACCCCACTACGTGTAACGTGTCCACAAATTCGCAACATCCTGTTGATAACCTAAGCTCCAAACCGTTCAAGGTTACCGGTACATTGCTGCGCACCCGCCGGAATCGAACCAAATGGTTATTAGGGGACTCTGAGCTCTGCCGCCTATGAAACTGACCGGCTTAACGACATGGAAAACGCCCGACGCAGGAATTTCGCGGTGTAAAGGTTTGTCAGCCTTAACCGAATGCGCTGAAGAACCCTTAATTCCATGATGAACCCTCTGAAATTCGCCAACCGCTTCAAACATCGCGCTTATTTGTTACTGCCCGCCCTGCTGGCGGCTGGTGCGTTGTTTCTGGTGCTGGAGTCCCGCGAAAGCCGCGCCCAACCGGCGGACGGCACTCAGACGCTGGTGTTCCTGCGCCACGCGGAAAAACCCGAAGGCGGCCTCGGCCAGCTCAACTGCCAGGGCCTGAACCGTGCCATCGACCTGGCCACCTTGCTGCCGGAAAAATTCGGCAAGGCCAACTACGTGTTTGCCGCCAACCCGACGCGCAATGTCGAAGAAGGCGAACAGGACAATTCCTACAGTTACATCCGCCCCCTGATGACCATCAGCCCCAGCGCGATCAAGCTCGGTTTACCGGTGAACATCAACTTCTCGGCCAATGACACCAGCGACCTCGCGGATGAATTGCTGCAAGACAAGTACCACAACTCGGTCATCTACACCGCCTGGTCCCACGGCTACCTGCCCGAACTGATCAACAAGGTTGCCGAGGATGCCGTCGGCAAGAAACAAACCATCACCGATGACTGGGAATCCAGCGACTACGACTCGCTTTACGTGCTCACCCTGACCTGGCACAACGGCAAGGCCAGCCTGGTGAGCCACAGCTACAAGCAAGGTCTGAATAACGGTTCGCAGACCTGTCCGACATAAAGGGACGGCTGTGCTTTAAGTTATATAGCGTCTGCAAGGGCCTCTTCGTCGGCAAATACGACATCATCCTCGCTGGGAAACGCGCCCTCGCAGATACTCAAGGACGGCAGCCCGTTCCCCCACAAACTCAATCCGCGCCCCTTTCTTCTCCCGCTGAAACGCATACATCGGGTCGTAATACTCGCGAAGCAACGCTTCGATCCAGCCACGGTGCAAGTCCACTGCCCCGCTGCTCGCCTGCTCCGCCAGCGCGTCTTCCATCAAGATCAACATCCGCCGATGACGCTCACCGCCCAGACGTTTCTGCACATTGTTCAGGCTCTCCAGCAAGCGCTCGGAAAACAGCGCGAAGCCTTCATCGCCATGCACGCCGATGAACTCCGCACACAAGTCCACCACGTAATCGCGCAGGATCCGTTCGACCCGCCCTTCCAGGCTGTCTTCCAGCCAGACCATCGGGAACTGTTGCATGCCCTGAAACAGCGGCAACGGCAGCGCACAACAGCCAATCGCACGGCTCTCGTCTTCCAGCACAAACTGCTCAATGCCGTGGGCGCGCTTCTTCAGCACGTCCACCGCCAAGCGGTTTTCAAAATCGATGTTGGAGGGTTGGCCGGTCGCGCGTTTACCGAAACTGGAGCCGCGATGATGGGCGTGACCTTCAAGGTCCAGGCCGTTGCGCAACTGCGTGAGCACTTCGGTTTTGCCGGTGCCGGTCATGCCGCCCAGCAAGACGAAATCGCACTGGGCAACCGCCTGATCGAGCGTGTCGAGCAAGAAGGTTCGCATGGCCTTGTAGCCGCCACCCACTCGCGGATAGTCGATGCCCGCCTCGTCCTTGAGCCATTGCTGGACGATCTGCGAACGTAAACCGCCGCGAAAACAATACAAATACCCATCAGGATGAGCCCGGGCAAAATCGGCCCAGGCCTGGATACGCTCGGCCTTTATCTCGCCGGACACCAACTGGTGTCCCAGCGTAATGGCCGCTTGCTGGCCGTGTTGCTTGTAACAAGTGCCGACCCGTTGCCGCTCGTGGTCATTCATCAGCGGCAGGTTAACCACGCCGGGGAATGAGCCTTTGAGAAATTCGACCGGAGCACGGGTATCCATCATCGGCCGGTCGTTGAGGAAGATGTCGCGGTAATCGGTGAAGTCGATGGACATCAAAACACCTCAACCGCGTTCGTCTGTCGCTCGATCAGTTCGCCGATCGGCTCAAGGGTCAGGCCCAGCTCAGCGGCTACTTTGAGGAAGTGTTCGTTGCCTTCGGGGGTGACCGCAACCAGCAGGCCACCGCTGGTCTGCGGATCGCAGAGCACGCGTTTGTGCATTTCCTGAAGACGCCCAAGTTTGCTGGCGTAGCTGTCGAAGTTGCGCAGCGTCCCGCCCGGCACGCAGCCTTGGTCGAGGTAATACTCGACACCCGGCAGACGCGGTACGCGGTCGTACTCGATGCGAGCGGTCACGTTGCTGCCGTCGGCCATTTCTACCAAATGCCCCAGCAGGCCGAAACCGGTGACGTCGGTCATCGCGGTGACGCACTCGAGTTTGCCGAAGCGGCTGCCGGGTTTGTTCAGGGTGCACATCCAGTCGCGGGCCAGGCCGATGTCGGCATGGCGCAATTTACCCTTCTTCTCGGCGGTGGTGAGGATGCCGATGCCCAGCGGTTTGGTGAGGTAGAGCAGGCAACCGGCGGTGGCGGTGTCGTTGCGCTTCATGTGGCGCTTTTCCACCAGACCGGTCACGGCGAGGCCGAAGATCGGCTCCGGCGCGTCGATGGAATGTCCACCGGCCAAAGGAATTCCGGCTTCGTCGCAGACCGAACGCCCGCCGCGAATCACTTCCCGGGCAATCTCTGGCGCCAGTACGTTGACCGGCCAGCCGAGAATCGCAATCGCCATCAACGGATCGCCGCCCATGGCGTAGATGTCGCTGATGGCGTTGGTGGCGGCGATGCGGCCGAAATCGAACGGGTCGTCGACGATCGGCATAAAGAAGTCAGTGGTCGACACCACGCCGCGTTCTTCATCGATGGCGTACACCGCCGCGTCATCGCGCGAGGCATTGCCGACCCAGAGTTTCGGGTCAAGGTTCTGCGCCCCGCTGCCGGCCAGAATCACCTCCAGCACTTGGGGAGAAATCTTGCAGCCACATCCAGCACCGTGGCTGTATTGGGTCAAACGAATCGGTTCGCTCATGGGGACACACCTTGTGAAGTCATTGCCCGAGAGTCTACATCAACGTCATCGTCGCCGAGGCCCCGCGAATCCTTGACCGAAAGGACAGTTAAACCATCAATTCACTAGCCTTTTCCGTGCCTTGAGCAAAATTGGTATGCGTTGTGCAAACGTTTGCGTGTCGCTAATGCAGACGTTTTCGCTACATAACCGCGCACGCCCGCAGAAGCGGGCCTTCGATCCGCACGAAAAGGGACTTTTAATGCACCGCACGTCCAGCCGCGTGACTTGCTCGCGCACTTTTGCTGTTTCCTTGCTGCTGGCCAGCGTTACAGGACTACTCAGCAGCACCGTTTTGGCGCAACCCGCCCCCGCCGAAGAATCCGCCCAAGGCGAAAGCCTCAGCCCCGAAGCGAGCCCACCGAAAAAAGGCGTGTACCTCTCGGACTGGTTCAATCAGGACCTGACCGTCATCGGCAGCAAAGACATCAGTTTCGGCCCGCAACCGGCCGACGATATCTACCTGGAATACGAGTACTTCGGGCGCAAGGGGCCATTCGAGTTGTACGGCTACATCGACATCCCGAAGATCTTCGACATCGGCAACAGCCATGACAAAGGCGTGTGGGACCACGGCTCGCCGGTGTTCATGGAGCACGAACCGCGGATCTCCATCGATTACCTCGCCGGCCGCAGCCTGGCCATCGGGCCGTTCAAGGAATGGTACGTCGCCTTCGACTGGATCTACGACCACGGCAGTAACAGTGCCAACCGCGCCAATACGCTGTACAGCGGTTTGGGCACCGACATCGACACCCATTCGCGGGTCAACCTGTCGGCCAACTTCTATGGGCGCTACCAGTGGGAAAACTACGGCGCCAGCAACGAGTACTCGTGGGATGGCTATCGCGCCCAACTCAAATACATCGTGCCGATCAGCAGCTTCAGCAACGGCGCGTCACTGACCTACATCGGGTTCACCAACTTCGACTTCGGCTCGGACCTGCACAAGGACAACCCGGCTCGCACCGCCAACGCCACCGTCGCCACCAACGTGTTGCTGTACTCGTTCACCCACTTGCGTTTCACCCTGGTCGGCCGGTATTTCCACAACGGCGGCAACTGGGAGGATGGCAGCGAATTGAATTTCGGCGACGGTAACTTCCGCGCCCGTTCCGACGGCTGGGGTTACTACGCCGGCGTCGGTTATCAATTTTAAGTCTTGTTTGAATCAGGAGGTTATGCATGCAATGACGCGTCTTTCCCTGGCCTGTGCCGCCCTGCTCTCCTCAACGGCCTGGGCGACTGAAGCGCCGATCCAGCCGAAAGTGATGTTGATCACCATGTTCGCCCCCGAGGCGCAAAACTGGATTGATCGACTGGAACTCAAACAGGAAGTGCGGGTGCCGGGGCTGTCCGCCGAGTACCCGACCGTTCGCTGCAACAGTCAGCAGGTATGCCTGATGGTCACCGGCATGGGTCAGACCAACGCCGCGGCGTCGACGCTGGCCCTGGCGTTGTCGTCGAAATTCGACCTGCGTAAAAGTTACTTTCTGATCGCCGGGATTGCCGGTATCAGCCCGAAACACGGGACCATTGGCACCACCGCGTGGGCGCATTATCTGGTGGAATTCGGCACCCAATGGGAGCTGGATTCCCGGGACGCGCCGACAGACTGGCCGACCGGTTATATCGGCATCAACACCAAAGGCCCGAATGAAAAGCCGCCACTGGATTACAAGACCGAAGTCTTCGAACTCAACCCGAAGTTGCAGGCCAAGGCCTTTGCTCTCAGCCACAAAGTCGAGCTGAGCGAGAGCAAGGAATCGGCCGCGTGGCGCATGAAGTATCCGTCGGCCCCGGCCAATCAGCCGCCGGTGGTGACTCAGTGCGACACGCTCGCGGGCAATACCTGGTATTCCGGGACGCGGTTGAGTGAGCGCGCCGAGGTCTGGACCAAACTGCTGACCGAAAACAAAGGTGAGTACTGCACGACGCAGCAGGAAGACAACTCCACTTACGAAGCGCTGCTGCGGGCGAGTCGTGAAGGTTTGGTCGATGTCCAGCGGCTGGCGGTGGTGCGGGCCGGTTCCGATTTTGACCGGCCGGCGCCGGGCCAGAGTGAGGTGGATAACCTGCTCAAGTATGCGGATCAGGGCGGGTTTGTGCCGGCGCTGGAGAACCTGTACCGGACGGGGAATCCGTTGGTGCAGGAGATTTTGAAGAACTGGTCGGCGTGGGAGAACGGCGTTCCCGAGGCTTGAGTTCGGCTTGAGGCCCCCTTCGTCGGAACGCCGCCCGGAGCAGGCTCGCTCCCACAGG
Organism: Pseudomonas sp. TH39(2020); assembly: GCF_016650715.1. Taxonomy (NCBI): domain Bacteria; kingdom Pseudomonadati; phylum Pseudomonadota; class Gammaproteobacteria; order Pseudomonadales; family Pseudomonadaceae; genus Pseudomonas; species Pseudomonas sp. TH39(2020). The sequence continues at coordinate 126,319 of NZ_JAEKFF010000006.1, forward strand.
TTCAGCGCAATCCTTGTGGGAGCGAGCCGGCTCCGGGCGGCGTTCCGACGAAGGGGCCAGAACATCCAACATCAATGCCGGTTATGGCAACAAAATTACTTTGTCACCACTGCCTTGACTCACCTCGGCATACCGCGCCAGCCCTTCATCCAGCGGCGATTCAAACAGACCCTCGGGCAACGGCAACAAGCCCTGATCGAAGAACGTGCCGAACTGATCAAGCATCGCCGCACACGCCTGGACGCCATACAACAACGAATTGATCCCCACCACCGAACCGCCCTTGCGATACAGCGCCAGGGCCGGCAACTGCACCAGGCCGTCCACCGGCGCGGCGATGATCGCGATGCGACCGAACGCGGCCAGCGCCGGAACCGAGGCTGGGAGCCAGAAACCGGTGGTGTCGAAAATCACATCGGCGCCGCCGGCATACACGGCATTCACCTGTGCACCGAGATCCTCGGGCTTATCCAGTTGCAGCGTCTGATACCCCTGGGCCTGTAAATCCTTGACCTGCTCCGGCCGCCGCGCCGCGGCCAGTACTTGAGCGCCACGCACCTTGGCCAACGCCAACGCCGCGCTGCCCACCGCCCCGCCGCCGATCACCAGCAAACGGGTTTGGGCCGTCACCAGACTGCGTTCCAACGCATCCCACGCCGTGGTGTACGGCACGCCGAGGCTTGCAGCCTGGGCAAAACTCAGATGGGTCGGCTTATTCGCTACACCATTGGCCGGCAGTTTGACGAATTGCGCGTGCGAGCCATCGGCGAAAAAACCCAACTCACGGCCGGTGCCCCAGACTTCCTGGCCGATCAGTGCCTGCGGGCCTTCAACAACCACACCGGCGAAATCACGACCGGGAATCCGCGGCAGTGTGGTGTAGGGAAAGCGCCCCAGCACGTTCTTCACATCGCTGGGGTTGAGGCCGGCGGCTTTGATCTGGACCAACACTTCATCGGCGCCGGGGACAGGGGTGGGAACCTCAACGTAGCGCAGGGCCGAGAGGTCACCGGTCTTGTCGAATTGCAGTGCTTTCATGAGCGTTTTCCTCGAATGAATAAACGGTTCAGGAGATCCAGCCAGCCACCAGTTGCCGGCCCATTGGCCACAACTTCTCACCGGCCAACATGCCGAGCAGCCCTACCAGCGCGATGGCTGGCGGTGCGGGGGAACGAAAATCCAGAGCGCCGTAGAGCAAACCGACGCCCAGACCGATGACCAATGAGATGAGGTAGCTCATGGCAGACTCCGTGGCTAGTTAGGGTATGTCCGGAGTCTAAAGATCGGTAGCGACGAGCACCGGCCAAGTGCTTCTGAATATCGGCCAAAGCGCTAATGCCGGATCCAAGGCAAGTTTTGTTATGCCTCGGCTTTGCGCTGGCTCGCCGAAAACTGCGAAGGCGCGACACCCAGTTCCCGCCGGAACATGTCGCTGAAGCTGCTCGGTGAATAACCCAGCTCCCGGGCAATCGCACTGACCGGCACGCCCTGGATCAACTCCGCCACCGCCGTCGCCAATTGCACCTGGCGCCGCCATTCGGCGAAGCCCATGCCCAAACCGTCCTTGAACAGCCGCGCCAGCGTACGCACGCTGGCACCGGCGTTTTCGGCGTGTTGTTCGAAGGCAATGTCCAGCGATGGCGCGGCCATGACCGCCTGGCACAGGTTCATCAGGCGTCGGTCGGAATCATCCGGCAAGGGGATTTTCAGCAGCGAGCGCCTGGCTCGCCTAAGCTCCAGCAGCGCCAGGCCGACCAGCGCTTCGTAATACTCGGGCGCGCCATCGTCGCCCTGCTCCACCAACCCGACGATCAGCTCACGCAGCAGTCCGCCGACTTCGATCACCTGAACCGTGTCGTCCAGCGTCGCCGCCAATGAGGGCCGCAAGTAGATGTTGCGCATCTGTAAATCCGAAACCACACGAATCCCGTGGGGCACACCTGGCGGCAGCCACACCGCTCGTTGCGGCGGCACCACCAGCGCTTCATGGGGCGTCTCGACCCACATCACCCCGCTCATTGCATACAGCAACTGCCCCCAGACATGTTCATGCGGCTCGATATACAAGCCGCGCGGATAGGTGCGCGCCAGTGGTTGCACGGGCACATCGGTGTCACTCAGGTCTGGAGGGGTGGCAAGGGCCATGGGCAGCAATCATTGAGCGTTTCAGAGATTGCATGGTAACGAGCCACGGGGGTTGTCGCTACGGGCGGCATCCATCTGACAATTCGACTGAATTTTCCGTAACCCCAACGATCTTTGTATTACCACAGGGAGGAATACGGGCTCTATGAACAACGCAAAACTTTTCGTCATTGAATACACCCTTCATGGCGCGCCCAAGTCTTTCATCATCCGCCTGGACAAGATGGATAACGCGGAGGCATGGCATTGGGCAAGTTGCGACGCGGGGGTCGGAAGAATCCCTCGCTTCGGCCGAGAGAAGGTGCAAAAAACCAGCAAGCCGATGGCGGAGAAATTCGGCGTGGAAAACGTCAAGTGGCGGCCGGCGAATTAACGGATGGCGCAGCTTTGGACCTTTGGAGGGAACGGCGCATGACAACGACGCAACTTACCAGCACGGCACACCTCGACTACGGTATCGATACGCTGTTCGGTCGAATCACCAAAAGCGCCGAGTGTCAGGTCGGACTTGAGCAAGTCGAGCATGACCCGACCCGCTTCGCGCTACGCGTCCACTCACCTATACCGCAAGATCTGGAACAGGCAAATACGGTGTTGGTAAGGGTGGATGGGCGACGACTCAATGGCATCATCCGCCATACCGAACGGCTGGAAGATCAAAGCCTGAAACTGGAAGTGGAGCCCGAATAGGCTCCACGTTCTGTGCGTGACGGGTGTCACCCCTTGGCGCACTTGCAACCTTTGCTGGCGCATTCTTCGCCGTGCTCATGGTGCTTGGCGCAGGCTTCACAGCAATAATGCTTGCCGTGGCGCGCGATCGGATGTTCGCCCAGTTTGCAGGAGCATTTGGGGCAGTCGCATTTACTGTCACTGCTGATCATGTGTCTGACTCCATTGGTTGTGGTCGTCCGGGTCTGGCAAATGCGACCCGTACCACCAGTGTAGGAGCTTGTAGCAGCTGTCGAGCCTGCGAGGCTGCGTTCGAGGACTTGTCCTCGTAAATCCTGCGCACGCGGTCTACCTGAATCTCCGTAGTGTCTGATTTTACGATCGCTGCGCGACCGAACGCAGCCTCGCAGACTCGGCAGCTGCTACACGTACGTGTTCGACATGAGTTTTCGGTGTCACTCGCTTCTCGTACTGCTGCGGTACATGAACAGCAACGCCAACGCGAGACACACCATCGCCAGTATCCGGCTGCTGGACAACTCGATCGCCGGGTTGCCCAGCCAGCCGAAGTTATCGATCAACATCCCCATCCCCAGTTGCCCGACGATCACCGCCACCGTCGCCACCGCCGTGCCGACCCGCGGCACCGCGCCAACCATCACTATCATGTACACCACCCCGAACAGTGCACCGCTGAGCTGCCATTTCGGCACGTCCAGCAAACTCACGGCATGGGCCGGCTCGAAAAACAGGATCAGCAGCCCGGTGGTCACGGCACCGACCACGAAGGTCAACAAACTGCTGCGCAACACGCCCACCGTTTCGCCCAACCGGCCATTGATCGCCGCCTGAACACTCAGCACCGCTCCGGCCGCCACGACCACCGCCAACAAAATAATCAGATTCATCATCAACCCCGAGCGATCAGAACAAGTGCCGCGACAATCAGCAGCAAGGCCAGCCAACGTTCACCGTTGACCTTCTTGCGGGTGGCACCGAACCAGCCGAAGTGGTCGATCAACACGCTTTTGCCGACCTGCCCGGAGAGAATCGCGATCATCGTCATGGCAATGCCGATGTGCGGCGTGGCCAAGGTCAGCACGATCACGTACATCGGCCCCAGGAACCCGCCGATCAACTGCCAGCGCGGCAGCTCATTCAAAGCGGGCCCTTGTTGCGGACCGCTGAACAGCAACAGCAAAAACAGAATCGCCGAGCCGACACCGAAGATGCTCAAGGTCGCCCACAAGTGCCCGACCTGAACCCCGAGCGGCCCGAGCAAACCGGCCTCCACGGACAGGCCCATGCCGGCCAGAATCACCAGTGGCAGCAGCAACAGTCGCAGCCCCGGTTGAGTGGTCGGCGTGGCGACAACGTCCACGTCGTCGATTGAAGAAGTGTGCATAGAGAAAACCTGCCTGAAGTGAACAATGGCGCGCATTATCGGCTGGCGATCCTTTGCGATAAATGGGAGCATCCTGACAACACTTTTGCGTAACTCGCACAGCAGGATTCCTCATGCATGGCCTGAACGAACTGGGATTCAAGGCGCTTCGGTTGTTTGTAGCGGTGCTGGATCACGGCAGTTTTTCCGAAGTCGCTCGCCGCGAGGGCCTGGCACCCTCTTCGATTTCGCGGCAGATCCAATTAATGGAACAAGCCCTGAGCCAGCAATTGCTGTATCGCCACACCCGCGCCGTCTCGCCCACCGAAGCCGGGCGCATGCTCGGTCATCACGCGCGGCTGGTGCTGGTGCAACTCGAAGAGGCCGAACAGGCCCTGCAGGAACAGCAAAGCGAACCGAGCGGACTGGTGCGGATCAATGCGCCAGTGGTGTTCGGTCAGCGGCACCTGACACCGTGGCTGGGGCGGCTCTGCGAGCGCTACCCGAAACTGCAACTGGATATCCAGCAAACCGACAGCTACGTCGACCCGCTGCAGGAAGGCGCCGACCTGCTGTTTCGCATCGGCCCGCTGCACGATTCGAGCATGCAGGCGCGGATTCTGGCGCCCCAGCGTTTTCAAGTCGCCGCGAGCCCGGTCTATTTGGAACGTCACGGTACGCCGCAACATCCCGAAGAACTGGCCGCGCATCAGTGCCTGGCCTACAAGGGCGTGACCGGCCAGCAACGCTGGTTTTTCCGCAAGGATCAGCAGGACTGGACGCCCTGGTCGGTGAAGGGACCGATCACCGGCAACCACGCCGACACCCTGACCCAAGCCGCCGAACAAGGCTTGGGGCTGGTGATGTTTCCGTCGTGGTTGATTGGTGAGGCGGTGCGCAACGGCACGCTGGTGCCGGTGCTCGGGGCGTATCAAGTGTCCAACAGCCTTGAGCCGCAGCAGATTGCGGTGCTGTGGCCCGGCAGCCGACGGTTGTCGGTGAAGGTGCGGACGGTGATTGATTTCTTTGTCGAGTGTTTCGGGACCGTGCCCTACTGGGACAGACCGTAACCGCAATCCTTGTGGGAGCGAGCCTGCTCGCGAAAGCGGCGGTACAGGCCACATCTGTGTGACTGACAGACCGCTTTCGCGAGCAGGCTCGCTCCCACAGGTTCTTCGGGGTGTCAGATACGGAACTGCCCGACTAGCTTGCCCAGGCGCTGACCGAGGTCGGCCAGGCTGCGGGACGTCTGGGCACCGAGTTGGGTTTCGTCGGCGACACTGTCTACGGCCACAGCGATCTGATGCACGCTGCGGTTGATCTCTTCGGCCACGGCGGTCTGCTCTTCGGCGGCGCTGGCGATCTGCGCGTTCATCGAGTTGATGGTGCCGATCAGCTGGGCCATGGTGTCCAGCGATGCACCCGCTTCGTTGGCCTGCGCCGACGTGCCATCGCCGGCCTCGCTGGAACGGCGCATTGCTTCCACCGCCGACTGAGTGCCGGCCTGCAAGCGATCGATCATGCCCTGGATTTCCTGGGTGCTGATTTGCGTGCGACTGGCCAGCGCTCGAACCTCGTCGGCCACCACGGCAAAACCACGACCGGCTTCACCGGCACGGGCGGCTTCGATGGCGGCGTTGAGTGCCAGCAGGTTGGTCTGCTCGGCAATCGAACGGATTACCCCAAGCACGCTGACAATCGACGAGACGTCTTTTTGCAGGCTGTCCAGAGACACGCCGCTGCTGCGAATGTCGTCCACCAACGCATGAATCTTCACAATGCTGCCGGCCACCACTCGCTTGGCAGCCTGGCCTTCTTCGTCGGTCTGCTGGGCAGCCACCGCGGCGTTTTGCGCGCTTTTCGCCACTTCCTGAGCAGCAGCGGACATTTGGTTGATCGCCGTGGCGACCTGATCGGTCTCGTGACGCTGACGCTCCATGGCCTGATCCGAGCGCTGCGCCTGGTCGGAGACCTGATTCACCAGCCCGGTCAGTTGTGAAGTCATTTCGGTGATCTGGCGCACCAGGCCGTGGATCTTGTCGACGAAGCGGTTGAACGAGCCGGCCAGTTCGCCAAGTTCATCCTGGCTGGTGATGGTGAGGCGACGCGTCAGGTCACCCTCGCCCGCCGCGATGTCATCGAGATTGGCTTTCATCAGGTTCAGCGGACGCAAGATGGTGTTGGCCAGCAGCATCCCGGCAGCGGCAATCACCAACAGCACCACGGCGGCAATCCCGACGATGCTCAGCACCACGCCTTCCATGCGCTCCTGAACTTTGGCTTGAACCAGCGCGACTTGCGCTTCGATACCGTCGAGGTTCACGGAAGTACCGACCGCCATGTCCCACTTCGGCAGGTATTCGGTGTAGCCCAGTTTCGGCACCAGCACTTGGGTGTTGCCGGGCAGCGGCGAGCTGTATTGCAGGTAGTGGGTGCCGTCCTTGGCGACTTTCACCAGGTCGCGGTTGACGTAGACGCCATTCGGATCGCGGTTGTCCTTGAAGCTCTGGCCCACGCCTTCAGGGCTGTTGGCCTTGAACAGGCGCACGGTGTTGGAGTCGTAGCCGAAGAAGTAGCCCTCCTTGCCGTAGGTGATGCTCGACAGCAACTTGACCACCTGGGCTCGCGCCGCGTCATCACCGGGGGCGGCCGCATCGTAAAGAGGTTTGATCGTGGTCATGGCCACGGCGACGTAGCTTTGCAGCGTTGCCTTGGCATCGCTGAGCAGGCGCTGGCGGGTTTCCTCGACTTCCTTGCGGGCCTGCTCCTGCAGAATGAACAACGTGGTCAGGCTGATGACCAGCGCAAAGAGCAACACCGGGAGAACGGCAAGGGACAGGACTTTAGCCTTCAGGCTCATGCGCATGACGGTTCACTCTTTTGATTTTATTGGCGTGGTTATAGGCTTTAACGGCACGCCGGATCAAAAGTTGAATGCGGTCAATGTTTGATCGTTCCCACGCTCTGCGTGGGAATGCAGCCCGGGACGCTCCGCGTCCCATCAAGAGCCGAACGCGGAGCGTCCGTTGAGGCATTCCCACGCAGAGCGTGGGAACGATCATAGGTGGGCCGGTTTAGAGGACCATCGCTGCCACCCAGCCGAACGCCAGCAACGGAATGTTGTAGTGCAGGAAGGTCGGGACCACGGTGTCCCAGATGTGGTGATGCTGGCCGTCGATGTTCAGGCCCGAAGTCGGGCCGAGGGTCGAGTCCGACGCCGGCGAACCGGCATCGCCCAGCGCGCCGGCAGTCCCGACGATGCACACGATCGCGATCGGGCTGAAGCCCAGTTGCACGCACAACGGCACAAAAATCGCGGCGAGTATCGGTACAGTGGAAAACGACGAACCGATGCCCATGGTCACCAACAGGCCGACCAACAACATCAGCAACGCGCCAATGCCTTTGCTGTGGCCGATCCACGAAGCCGAGGCTTCGACCAGTGTCTGCACCTCGCCGGTGGCTTTCATCACCTCGGCAAAACCGGACGCGGCGATCATGATGAAACCGATCATCGCCATCATCTTCATGCCTTCGGTGAACAGGTCGTCGGTTTCACGCCACTTCACGATCCCCGACACCGAAAAAATCAGAAAGCCTGACAGCGCACCAATGATCATCGAATCCAGCAACAGCTGAATGATGAACGCCACCGCGATGGCCAGACCGGCGACCATCAGGCTCAGCGGATTGTACTGCACCGCGACCTGTTCGACTTGCTCGATCTTTTCCAGATCGTAAACCCGCTTCTTGCGGTAGCTGACGAACGCTGCCACGAGCCCGACGACCATGCCCAAGGCCGGAATCCCCATGGCATGGGTGACGTTGATGCCGCTGATGTCCACCCCGCTACGGGCAACGTTGGCCAGCAGGATTTCATTCAGGAAGATGTTGCCGAAGCCCACGGGCAAGAACATGTACGGCGTAATCAGGCCGAAGGTCATGACGCAGGCAATCAGTCGGCGGTCCAGCTGCAACTTGGTCAGCACATATAACAGTGGCGGCACCAGCAGCGGAATAAAGGCGATATGTATCGGCAAGATGTTCTGGGACGCGATGGCCACCACCCACAGCAAACCGATCAACAACCATTTGACCTGGCCGCCGCCGCTGGCGTGCTGGCGGTCGACCATCAGCAAGGCTTTGTCTGCCAGGGCGTGTGCCAGGCCGGACTTGGCAATGGCCACCGCGAAAGCGCCGAGCAATGCGTAGGACAACGCGACCGTCGCGCCGCCACCGAGGCCACTGTTGAAGGCTTTGAGTGTCGCGTCGATGCCCAGGCCACCGGTCAAACCACCCACCAGGGCACCCACGATCAGCGCGATTACGACGTGCACGCGGGACAGGCTAAGGATCAGCATGACGCCGACCGCGGCAATTACAGCATTAATCATCGTTACCTCAAGGCAAACGGAAAGAGTCCGGCCGGCAGTCTGCAAAGAGCCGCCAGCGGATTAAATGAGAGGGTTTTATTAGAGGGCGCGCACTGTGCCGGACCATTAACGCCTTGTCAAAGCGACCACGATCCCTTGTAGCAGCTGGCGAAGCCTGCGTTCGGCTGCGCAGCAGTCGTGAAATCAGGCGACGGGTTGTACCAGAAGTACCGTATGCGCAGGCTTGACGACTGCTGCGTCCGAACGCGGCCCGAACCGAACGCAGGCTTCGCCAGCTGCTACAGGTTTTGTGTGATGGCTTATTTAATCGCGCGGATAAAGAAAGCCGAATCGCGGCCGTTACAGTGCAAAGTCTCAGATATTTATCGAATAAAGGACGTCTCCATGTCGCTCAGACAACTTTCCATTCAATGGAAAATCACCCTGCTGGCCGGGCTGTGCCTGGCCGGCATCGTGACCCTGCTGGTGGGTCTTTCGCTGTATCGCATGGAGCACAGCTCCGAGATGGTGAAAGCCTCCAGCATGGAGATGCTCACCGAAGCGGCCCAGGCCCGGATCGAATCCCAGGGTGAAAACCAGGCGCTGGGGATTCGCCAGCAGTTCATGGATGCCTATCAATATGGCCACGGCTTTTCGCGTCAGGTGCTGTTCCTGCGCGACCAGGCCGAGAAGCGCTTCCTCGATGCCTTTGACCTGCGTGAGGACCTGACGCGTCAGGTCAAGTCGGCCCTGCAAGCCAACCCGGAACTGCTCGGCCTCTCGCTGGTGTTCGAAGCCAACGCGCTGGACGGCAAGGACGATCTGTTCGCCGGCCAGGCCGAACTGGGCAGCAACGACAAGGGCCGTTTTGCCCTGTACTGGTCGCAACCTGTGCCTGGCAAGGTGACGTCGATGGCGCTACCGGAAAGCGACATGGCCGACACCAGCACCGGCCCCAGCGGCGAACCGGCCAACGCCTGGTTCACCTGCCCGCGCACGACCCTCAAGCCCTGCGTGATCGAACCCTACTTCTACGTGATCGACGGCCAGAACGTGCTGATGACCAGCATCGTTTTCCCGCTGATGGTCAACGGCAAGGTCATCGCTTCGCTGTCGGTGGACATCAACCTCAACAGCCTGCAAGCCGTCAGCCAGGGTGCGAGCAAGAAGCTCTATGACGGCCAGACCAACGTCAGCATCATCAGCCCGGTCGGTTTGCTGGCCGGTTACAGCCCGGACGCCAGCAAACTCAGCCAGCGCCTGGACACTGTGGACAAAACCAACGGTGCCGAGCTGATCCGCATGCTCGCCGCCAGCAGCAAGACCGAAAGCCTGCACAACAATCAACAGCTCAAAGTGCTGTCGCCGTTCCAGCCGATTCCCGGTGGCAAGTCCTGGGGCGTGTTGCTCGAGGTGCCGGAGAAAGTCTTGGTCGGCCCCGCCGATGCGTTGAAAAAGCAACTCGATGAAAGCAACACCGCCGACACCCTGGTCGAACTCGGCCTGGGTGTGCTGGCCGCGTTGATTGGCCTGTTGCTGGTGTGGCTGATGGCCCGCAGCGTGACCAGGCCGATCCTGGGTGTGGCGCACATGCTCGAAGACATTGCCAGCGGCGAAGGCGATCTGACCCGCCGCCTGGCCTACGACAAAAAGGACGAACTCGGCCAATTGGCCGGCTGGTTCAACCGCTTCCTCGACAAGCTGCAACCGATCATTGCCGAGGTCAAACGCTCGGTGCAGGACGCGCGCAGCACGGCGGATCAGTCGTCCGCCATCGCCACCCAGACCAGCGCCGGCATGGAGCAGCAATACCGTCAGGTGGATCAGGTCGCTACCGCTTCCCACGAAATGAGCGCCACCGCTCAAGACGTCGCGCGCAGTGCAGCACAAGCGGCACAGGCGGCGCGGGATGCCGATCAGGCCACCCGTCGCGGTTTGACCGTGATCGACCGCACCACCGCCAGCATCGACAACCTCGCCGCCGACATGAGCGCGGCGATGGTCCAGGTCGAAGGCCTGGCGGCCAATAGCGAGAAGATCGGTTCGGTGCTGGAAGTCATTCGGGCCATCGCCGAACAGACCAACCTGTTGGCGCTCAACGCCGCCATCGAGGCTGCTCGTGCCGGTGAAGCCGGGCGCGGTTTTGCCGTGGTGGCCGATGAAGTGCGCAACCTCGCACGCCGGACCCAGGAGTCTGTCGAAGAAACCCGTCTGGTGATTGAGCAGTTGCAGAGCGGCACTCAGGACGTGGTCGGTTCGATGAACAATAGCCATCGTCAGGCTCAGGGCAGTGTCGAACAGGTGGGTCAGGCGGTGACGGCTCTGCGGCAGATTGGTGAGGCGGTGACGGTAATCAGCGACATGAACCTGCAGATCGCCAGTGCTGCGGAAGAGCAAAGCGCCGTGGCCGAGGAGATCAACAACAACGTGGCGACGATTCGGGATGTGACGGAGTCGCTGTCGGGGCAGGCGAATGAATCGGCGCGGGTGAGTCAGTCGCTCAATAGCCTGGCGAATCAGCAGCAGAGTTTGATGGATCAATTCCGCGTCTGACCTTTGTGGGGTGTCATATAGAGCCACCCCTCACCCCAGCCCTCTCCCCAGTGGGAGAGGGGGAAAGGGTGCCGATCTCCATTGGCTTCCAAACCTGAGTTCGACTTTATTTCCTCGGTCGCTGAGTATCTAAAAAACAACTCGGTCAGTCCCCTCTACCCCCCGGGGAGAGGGTTAGGGTGAGGGGGGGATATCAAGTTCTATCGCTTAGGCAACTCAATCACCACTTTCAACCCACCCCACTCACTCTCCTCCAACCGCAACACCCCGCCCCACGTATCGACGATGTCCCGCACAATCCCCAATCCCAACCCATGTCCTTCAGTTTGTTCATCCAGTCGCGTACCCCGGCTGAACACCTGATCGCGCTGGTTTTCAGGAATCCCCGGTCCATCGTCTTCCACGCTTAACTCAAACCCTTCGGCGGTCTCGACCACGCTCAACCGAACCTCGGCGTCCGCCCACTTGCAAGCGTTGTCCAGCAGGTTTCCGAGCAGTTCGAGCAAGTCCTCGCGATCCCAAGGCAGTTGTAAACCGGCCGGTGCACCGTAGCGGAGGCCCAGATGCTCACCATGAATCATGTTCAACGTCGCCAGTAACCCCGGCAATTCAGCATCGCAATCAAACAACGCCCCCGGCAACGCATCGCCGGATAACCGTGCGCGATTGAGCTCGCGATTGAGTCGCTGCTGGACCTGTTCCAGCTGCGCCTGAATTACCTTGCGCAACTCCGGATGCGCATCGAGCTTCTCGCTTGAGGCCAGGCTCAACAACACCGCCAGCGGGGTTTTCAAGGCGTGACCGAGGTTGCCCAGCGCATTGCGCGAACGCTTGAGGCTGTCTTCGGTGTGCGCCAGCAAATGGTTGATCTGCGCCACCAGCGGTTCAAGCTCTACCGGCACCTGATCATCGAGTTGCGAGCGCTGGCCCTGCTGCAACTGGGCGATCTGCTCACGCGCCTTTTCCAGCGGGCGCAAGGCTCGGCGAACCGTAATCCGTTGCAGCAGCAGAATCAGCAGCAGCCCCGTCAAACCAAGCCCCAGACCGACTTGCTGCATACGCCGGAAACTCTCGCGCACCGGCGTGTAATCCTGGGCCACGCTGATGGAAATCGATTGGCCGAGCCGTCGATAGTCTGAACGCAGCACCAGTAATTGCTGGCCTTCCGGCCCCAACTGCAGGTTGCTGTGCAGGCCGGCATGGTCGAGACGCGGCAGTTCCTGATCCCACAGCGAACGGGAGCGCCAATGGCTGTCGGCAAAATCGATGCGGAAGTAATGCCCGGAAAACGGTCGCTGATAGGCCGGAGACAGGTGCCGCTCATCCAGCTGCAAACCCTGCGGCCCACGCACCAACGCCACCAACAGGTTTTCGCTGTCGTCGCGCAGCCCGGCTTCGAGGTAGCGCTGCAAACCCATTTCGAACAGCCACAGGCTGGTCTGCGCCAGCACCAGGCCGACGATCACCATCACGCTGATCAGCCCCAGACTCAAGCGGCGCTGGATCGACCTCACTGGGCTTGCCCGCCGAACAGGTAACCCTGGCCGCGACGGGTTTCGATGACGCTGCGCCCGAGTTTGCGCCGCAGGTGGTTGACGTGGACTTCGAGCACGTTGGAATCGCGCTCGGTTTCACCGTCGTAGAGGTGTTCGGCGAGGTGGCTTTTGGACAGAATCTGCTCGGGGTGCAGCATGAAATAACGCAACAGGCGAAATTCAGCGGCGGTGAGCTGGATGTCGGCGCCGTCGCGGGTCACGCATTGGCGGCCTTCGTCCAGGTGCAGTCCGGCAGCCTTGAGCGTCGGCTGGTTGGCATGACCATGGGAACGGCGCAACAGCGCCTGGACGCGCAAGTGCAGCTCTTCGGGGTGGAAGGGCTTGGTCAGGTAATCGTCGGCGCCGGCCTTGAGACCTTCGATCCGTTCGGCCCAGGAATCACGGGCGGTGAGGATCAGCACTGGCGTCGACAGGTTAGCGGCCCGCCATTGCGTCAGCACGTCGAGCCCTGGCAAACCCGGCAGGCCGAGGTCGAGGATGATCAGGTCATAAGGCTCGCTGCTGCCCTGATACACCGCGTCGCGACCGTCGGCCAGCCAGTCCACGGCGTAACCCTGACGGTTGAGGCCGGCCATCAGTTCGTCGGCCAGCGGCACATGGTCTTCCACCAGAAGCAAACGCATCGATCAATCTTCCTTGTCTTTCAGTAACTGGCCGGTGGTGGCGTCGAGGTCCAGTTCGCGGACCACGCCTTCGGTGGTCAGCAACTCGACTTCATAAACATAGACGTCATGTTTCTCTTCAAGCTCGGCTTCCAGCAATTTGGCCCCGGGATAGCGGTCCAGCGCCTGCTGCAACATCTGCTCCAGCGGCAGGATCACACCCTGTTGACGCAGGCGCAGGGCTTCGTCCTGGTCCAGGTCGCGGGCCATGGCCACCGAGCAAAAAGCCAGAAGCACCAGAGCCATTCGACCTCTCGTGCACCGCTGTGAAAAAGAAAACACCTTCATTACGTATCCTGATGATCCTTGAGAACCTGCCCGCTGACGGCGTCCAATTCCAGGTCCCACTCAATGCCCTGAGGGTCGCGCAATTCCACCTGATAGATGTACTTGCCGTACTCTTCTTCCAGCTCGGTTTCGGTGATCTTGGCGCCGGGATGTTTGGCCAGAGCGGTGGCGTTGAGCTTCTCGAAAGACACAATGGTACCAGCGTCGCGCAGCCTCAGGGCTTCGTCGGGACCGAGGTCGCGAGCGTGGGCGATACTGGCGGTCATGCCGATGATGGACGCGGTGAACAGGGCAGTCAGGATTTTCATGGGGTGTCTCCGTATTTTTTTATGTGTTGCCTAAGGAGTGCACCTTAACGGGGCGAACTTAATTGAAACTGAATTGCCATCATTGGGGATGGCAACACGACATCGCAGGCATACGCAAAACCTGTGGGAGCGAGCCTGCTCGCGATTGCGGTGTATCAGTCGGTATTAATGCTGGCTGACCTACCGCAATCGCGAGCAGGCTCGCTCCCACATTGATTGTGCATGTCTATAATCCCCCGCTTGCCAGACATCGAGACCGGTATGACCGCTATCCACATCAAGTTCCCCTCCTTAATCCTCAAGGCCGGCCCTCGCGCCTTGGCGCGCATCCGTGAAAACGGTTTGAGCGCGGCCGATGTCGGCACACTGCCGGGTGCCGCCGGTGGTCCCAAGGCGTTGGGGATTCAAGGTCTGGACCTGGCGTTGTTCGGTGAATGGCTGCCGGCGGCACCGCGGGAGCGCTCGTTGATCGGTGCCTCGGTGGGTTCCTGGCGCTTTGCCAGCGCGTGTCTGCCGGATGCCGCCGAAGGTATCCGCCGCCTCGGTCACCTCTACACCGAACAGAACTTCGCCAAGGGCGTGACCATGGCGCAGATCAGCCAGAGCTCCCGGCGCATGCTCGATGAGCTGCTTGATGGCCGCGATGCCTCGATTCTGGACAACGCTCATTACCGACTGAACATCATGGTGGTCAAAAGCCACGGCCTGCTGGCGGACGATCATCGCGGCCGACTGGGGCTGGGCCTGTCATCGGTGATCGCCGACAACCTGCGGGGCCGCGCGCGGCTGTCGCGACATTTCGAACGGCTGATCATTCACGATCCGCGCCTGGCACCGCCGGTCAATGCACTCAACGATTTCCCCTCGCGCTTCGTTGCGCTGGAGGCCGGCAACCTGCGCCAGGCCTTGCTTGCGTCGGGCTCGATCCCGATGGTGATGGAAGGCGTGCGTGATTTGCCGGGGGCCGGGGCCGGGACGTTTCGCGATGGCGGTCTGCTGGACTATCACCTCGACCTGCCCTACAGCGGCAACGACATCGTGCTCTATCCGCATTTCACAGACCGGGTGATTCCCGGCTGGTTCGACAAGACCCTGCCATGGCGCCGCGCGTGTCCTGCGCGCTTGCAGGATGTCCTGTTGCTGGCGCCGTCGAAGCATTACCTGGCGCGCCTGCCCTACGGCAAACTCCCGGACCGCAACGACTTCAAACGCTTCATGGGCGATGCCCCGAGCCGGCAGAAATACTGGCGCGCGACGATGGATGAAAGCCGTCGTATGGGCGATGAGTTCCTCGAACTGGCTGCCAGCGGTCGCCTCGGGGAGCGCTTGCTGACCCTTTAGTCAGTGTTTTCCCGCAACGCCAAACGCAAACTGTTAAACTCGCCGCCTGCCCATATCGCCGCGGCGATCGCCACCTGACAGAGCTGAAACCACTTGGAAATTTTCAAAGAATTTACCTTCGAATCTGCCCACCGCCTGCCCCACGTGCCGGAAGGCCACAAGTGCGGTCGTCTGCACGGTCACTCGTTCAAAGTGGCGATCCACCTGAGCGGCGACCTCGATCCGCACACGGGCTGGATCCGCGATTTCTCGGAAATCAAGGCGATCTTCAAGCCGCTCTATGAACGCCTGGACCATAACTACCTGAACGACATTCCCGGTCTGGAAAACCCGACCAGTGAAGTGCTGGCCAAATTCATCTGGAAGGAATTGAAGCCTCTGCTGCCGGAGCTCAGCGCGATCCGCATTCACGAGACGTGCACCAGCGGCTGCATCTATCACGGCGAGTAAGCCGATCTAAACGCCGATGAAAATTCCTGTGGGAGCGAGCCTGCTCGCGAAAGCCATCTATCAGTCGCCAAATGCATGACTGACACACCGCTTTCGCGAGCAGGCTCGCTCCCACAGTGAACTGCGTTTCGTCAGTGAATATAAAAACAGCCTTCAATGGCTGTTTTTTTATGCCTATGCTTTTTGGCTCCCCCACGCCAAGAGGACACCCCCAATGACTGACTGGCCGCTGCCTCAGACCTATCGCTTCAACGGGCACTCCGTTCGCTACGCCGTGCGGGGCGACGGTCCGCCGTTGGTGTTCGTGCATGGCACGCCCTTCTCTTCCTACGTGTGGCATCGGATTGCGCCGCACTTCATCACCACCCATCGGGTGCATTACTTTGACCTGCTGGGTTATGGGCTATCGGAGAAAATCGAGGGCGATGTGTCACTGGGTGTGCAGAACGACCTGTTGGCTCACTTGCTTGATCACTGGGGCCTGCAGCGACCAGACGTCGTCGCTCACGACTTCGGCGGCGCCACCGCGTTGCGGGCCCATCTGCTGAACGGCAAGGACTACCGCAGCCTGACACTGATTGACCCGGTGGCGCTGACGCCTTGGGGTTCGCCGTTTGTGCAGCATGTACGTCAGCATGAGGCGGCATTCAGTGGCCTGCCCGATTACATTCAGCGGGCGATTGTGCCGACCTATATTCGGGGGGCGATCAAGCGCGAGATTCCTGATCATGAACTCGCGCCTTACGTGCAGCCGTGGCTCGGCGATCCGGGGCAAGCGGCGTTCTATCGGCAGATCGCGCAGATGGACGAGCGCTATACCCGTGAGGCCGAAGGGCTGTACCCGACGATTCGTTGTCCGGTGCAGATTCTGTGGGGGGAAGACGATCAGTGGATTCCCATTGAACGTGGGCAGGCGTTGCATCAGATGATTCCGGGGTCGCGGTTTCAGGCGATTCCGAATGCCGGGCATCTGGTTCAGGAAGATGCGCCGGAAGCGATTGTCGCGGCGCTACTGCGGTTTCTGCCGCAACACAAATCCCCCTGAAGAAACCAACACCCCTGTGGGAGCGAGCCTGCTCGCGAAAGCGCCGGGTCAGTCGACCTCAGTGTTGAATGTTTAACCGCTTTCGCGAGCAGGCTCGCTCCCACATGGGTTCTGTGATCCTTCAGGTGCACCGCTTTCGAGCCCTCCCCGAGCCAAATCCCCCCGCTCGGCTATAAATAACTCCACCACCCCACGCTTGGCACGACCACTGCAACATGCCCCCGCGTCACTCATTCAGCAAGGAACGCCCCATGACGCAGAACGATCCCGGCAACGATTACCCCCTCAGCGAAGTCCCGATGCATGCCCGCAAAGGCCTGGCCTCAACGGCCATGGTGCTGCTGGGTTTCACCTTTTTTACCGCGACCATGTTTGCCGGCGGCAAGCTGGGTGTGGCGTTCAGTTTCGGCGAGATGATGGCGGTGATTGTCGTCGGCAATCTGCTGCTGGGGATCTACGCCGCCGGCCTGGGTTACATCGCCTTCAAGAGCGGCCTGAATTCGGTTTTGATGGGACGCTTTTGCTTCGGTGAAGTGGGCAGCAAGCTCAGCGACCTGATCCTCGGTTTTACCCAGATCGGCTGGTACGCCTGGGGCACGGCCACTGCCGCCGTGGTGCTGGGCAAGTATTTCGAATTGAGCGAGGGCACCGTTCTCGGGTTGATGGTGCTGTTCGGCCTGATGTTTTGCGCGACTGCGTACGTCGGTTATCGCGGGTTGGAGATTCTGTCGTACATCGCCGTGCCGGCGATGATGTTGCTGCTGATGCTGTCGATGTGGGTCTCCACAGTGAAGATCGGCGGGCTCGAGGGTTTGCTCGCAGTAGTCCCGACGGGAACACTGGATTGGTCGACCGCGATTACCCTGGTGTTCGGCACCTTCGTCAGTGGTGCGACCCAGGCAACCAACTGGACGCGTTTCTCCCGTTCGGCACGCGTGGCGGTGCTGGCGAGCCTGATCGGCTTCTTCATCGGCAACGGCCTGATGGTGTTGATCGGTGCCTATGGCGCAATCGTCTACCAGCAACCGGACGTGGTCGAAGTGTTGCTGTTGCAAGGCTTCGCCATGGCGGCGATGGCGATGTTGCTACTCAATATCTGGAGCACCCAGGACAACACCATCTACAACTTCGCCGTCGCCGGTTGCAACCTGCTGCGCACCGGCCGTCGCAAGACCGTGACCCTGGCGGGCGCGGTGATCGGCACCCTGCTGGCGCTGCTGGGTATGTACGACATGCTGGTGCCCTATCTGATTCTGCTGGGCACCGTGATCCCGCCGATTGGCGGCGTGATCATGGCGGACTTCTTCTACCGCTATCGTGGTCAATATCCACGTCTGGCCGATGCCCGCTTGCCGGCGTTCAATTGGTCTGGCCTGGGCGCCTACGCGGTCGGCACCGTTGCTGCGTTCAGTTCACCGTGGGTCGCGCCGCTGGTAGGGATTGCCGCTGCCGCGTTAACGTATGTGTTACTGACCGGCGTGCTGGGTGCCCGTACTGCCAACGCACCATTACAAGATCTATAAAAGGATTCGCCTGATGCACATCATCAACGCCCGCCTGCGCAACCAAGATGGCCTGCATGAGTTGCACCTGGAAAACGGCCTGATCAGCAACATCGCCCGACAGACCGAAGCGCCGACCCTGGGGCCCGATGATCTGGACGCCGGCGGCAACCTGGTGGTGCCACCCTTCGTCGAGCCACACATCCACCTCGACGCCACGCTCACCGCCGGCGAGCCGCGCTGGAACATGAGCGGCACGCTGTTCGAAGGCATCGAGTGCTGGGGCGAGCGCAAGGTGACGATCACCGAAGAGGACACCAAAACCCGCGCCAAGAAAACCATCCAGACCCTCGCCGCACACGGCATCCAGCATGTGCGTACCCACGTCGACGTCACCGACCCGCAGCTCACCGCGCTCAAGGCGATGCTTGAAGTGCGCGAGGAAAGCCGTCACCTGATCGACATGCAGATTGTTGCGTTCCCGCAGGAAGGCATCGAGTCGTACCGCAACGGTCGCGAGCTGATGGAAGAAGCGATCCGCATGGGGGCCGATGTGGTCGGCGGCATTCCGCATTTCGAGTACACCCGCGATCAAGGCGTGAGTTCAGTGAAATTCCTGATGGACCTCGCCGAGCGCACCGGTTGCCTGGTGGACGTGCACTGCGATGAAACCGACGACCCGCACTCACGCTTTCTAGAGGTGCTGGCCGAAGAAGCCCGCAGCCGCGACATGGGCTCGCGGGTGACCGCCAGTCACACCACCGCCATGGGCTCCTACGACAACGCTTACTGCGCCAAATTGTTCCGTCTGCTCGGGCATTCGGGGATCAGTTTTGTCTCCTGCCCCACCGAAAGCATTCACCTGCAAGGGCGCTTCGACAACTTCCCGAAACGCCGTGGCGTGACCCGTGTCAACGAGCTGCTCGAAGCCGGGATGAACGTGTGTTTCGGCCAGGATTCGATCGTCGACCCGTGGTATCCGCTGGGCAACGGCAATATCTTGCGGGTGCTCGAAGCCGGCCTGCACATCTGCCACATGCTCGGTTACCGCAACCTGCAAAGCGCGCTAGACCTGGTCACCGACAACAGCGCCAAGGCCATGAACCTGGGTGACCGTTATGGACTGGAACGCGGGCGGCCAGCGAATTTGCTGATTCTGTCGGCGGACAGCGATTATGAGGTGATCCGCAGTCAGGGCCTGCCGCTGTATTCGGTGCGCGATGGCAAGGTGTTGATGAAGCGGCAGATGCCGGTGGTCGAGTTCTTCGGCGATCAGAGCTGAGATTTGCGTTGATTGGGCTGACGTCTTCGCGAGCAGGCTCGCTCCCACATTGGATCTCCAGTGGACACAAACGCTGAGTACACCTCAGATCCACTGTGGGAGCGAGCCTGCTCGCGAAGGCAATCTTGAACTCACCCCATCAACCGCGCCGTACCGAACAACCTGACCCGACTCAACTCACCCTGCTCTTCCTCCAGAAGAATCGGTGCAGTACCGCCGGGCATGACGACTTTTACCTCCCCTACACTGACCCACCCCACCCGCCACGCCGCGCAAGCCACCGCACTGGCGCTGGTGCCCGACGACGCCGTCGGCCCCTCTCCGCGCTCGAATACCCGTGCGACGACTCGCCCTTCAGACTCAAGCATCGCCCATTGCAGATTCACGCCAGCAGCACACGGCTCCCCCGCCCCGGCCGGCATGGCGTAAGCGATACGCGTCAGCCCTTCGGACAACCGCGGTTCGCGCATCTGCTCATTGCTCGGCAATGCATCGGCGTTCTCTAAAAGCGTCACACAATGTGGATTGCCGATGCGCACGAACTGGCTTCGAGACCAGGCAGGATCAAGCCCCGATAACGGCTGCACATGGCTGACGTCGCGACCGTTCAGCCGCACGCTTTCAACCCCTTCAGCCCCCACAGCGTCAGGCCCGAACGAGGGTTTGCCCAGATCCAGCCAGAACCCTTTCACACCCTCGATCTCGACCGGTTTCACCGAAGTGTCCACAGGCGAAACCGCATCAGCCTTATCGTGATGAACCCTGAGCAAACAAACCTCGTCCCTCGGCAGCAGCCCTTGCTCACTCAGGGCCTGAGAGAAAATCGTCAACCCGTTGCCACTGCGCTCGGCGAGCGTGCCGTCGGTGTTGACGATCAGCAGGTCAAACGGTGGCGAGGCTTGAAACGGCCCGACCAATAAACCGTCGCAGCGATGATCCTTGCTGCCTGGCGGTTGTGTACCGGGTGCCCAGCCACAGAAGGCCTCGATAGCCGAAACCGTCCATGCCGCACGGATTTGCGCAGCGCGACTGGCCTGCTCGGGTAGATCGATACCTCCCCGGCGCACGGCGTCAGGCGCCACAACCGCATAGATATTGCCTCGAGCATCGTAGAACGGCGTCATGGATCGGTCCTGAAGTCAGCCAGAAAGTGCCTGTACTTTAGGCGTCAATGTCCGGCGATGAAATACCGCCCCGGCGTCACCCCGAACGTTCGTCGAAACATCGCAATAAACGCGCTGACATTTTCATAACCCAGTTCCAGCGCAATGGTCGTCACCGGCACCGCTGCCGCCAAAAGCTCCAGCGCGCGCAACAACCGAGCGCGCTGGCGCCATTGGCTGAAGGTGAAGCCGGTTTCGCTAACGAAGCGTCTGGCCAGGGTTCGCGCCGACACACCCCCCCACTGCGCCCATTGCTCCAGTGAGCGGTTGTCTGCCAGGTCATCGACCAGCGCCTGGGTGATCCGGCGCAATCGCGGATCGTGGGGCAGCGGCAGGCCGAAAGGCTCGGCGGGCAACGCGGCGATTTCATCGAGAATGAGTTGGGCGATCCGTTCCTGTCGCTCATCAAGTGCGCCCTCCCTCCAAGTCGCAGCCCGGTCGACGGCCTCTCGGAGCAGGCCCGAGGTGGCGATGATGCACGGCTGCTCCGGTAACTCGGCACAGGCCGGCGTCGCCACATAAACGCTCCAGCCATGGAACGGGCCGTGGGAGCGCAGGCCGTGCAGGCAGTCCGGCGGAATCCACACCGCGTGGGTGGCCGGCACCACCCAATGATGATCTGCCGCATCTACGGACAACAAACCGCGCCGTGCCCCCAGCAATTGGCCGCGGGCATGCTGGTGCAAGGCACTTTGGCGCTCGACCGGGCTGTCCTGAGTGACGGCGATCACCCGCGCCGCCGTGGAAGACTGCGCCAGCTCGGTGGATATCAGCGGTTTAACCATTGGCAGTTCTACGTTATCGAATGACCTGGATGACGCAGTTTAGCCATGAACATCGCTTTAGGCTGAACACTCATTCAACAGAGGGACACCCTTATGCGCGCTGAAGACCTGCTTCCCGACCATCTCGACCAAGGCCAATTCAATGGCATCGCTGTGCGCAAAGGCACGGTCGGGGCTTTTCTGATCAATGCGCGCAGGCTGGCCGATCCGGGTGCCAGCGAAGAACAACGGCGTCTGGCCGAGCAGGACATCATCGAGGTTTTGCCGGCACTAAGAGCGCTGGGTTTGTTCGAGATTCTGCAAGTGCGCGACGAACACCTGCGCGGATTGTGCGAAGGGCACTGACAGCCGCACTCGCGATGGAGGGTCAGGCTGTGCAAGGATGTCACCCTGCCTGACCGCGAACTTGAGCGTACGCTGATCGAACCCTCGCAGGTCGATCACTGTCCCTTGGATACGCGACGTTTTTTGCCAAGGATTGATATGACCAACCTCAACACCCAAACCGCATTTGTTCCCGGACGCCTGGAGCAGATGTCCACGCGCATCGCCTTTTTCATTGCCGGCTTCGGCATCGCCGCGTGGGCGCCGCTGGTGCCCTACGCCAAGGCTCGGGCCGGGCTGGATGAAGGGACGCTCGGTTTGCTGCTGTTGTGCCTGGGGGTGGGGTCGATTCTGGCGATGCCGATGGCGGGGCTTCTGGCCACGCGTTTTGGCTGTCGCCGGGTGGTGAGCGCCGGGGTGTTGCTGATCTGTGCGGCCCTGCCGCTGTTGGCAACGGTGTCGTCGATTCCGGCGTTGATTGCTGCGTTGTTCATGTTCGGCGCGGGGTTGGGCACGGTGGATTCGACGGTGAACCTGCAAGCGGTGATCGTCGAACGGGCCAGCGGCAAGACCATGATGTCGGGTTTCCATGGGTTGTTCAGCCTGGGCGGGATTGTCGGTGCGGCGGGTGTCAGCGCCCTGCTCGGCTTCGGGGTTTCACCGCTGGGAGCAACGCTGGTGGTGATCGTGATGCTGCTGATCGCCCTGGCCAAGGCCGCGCCGCACCTCTTGCCTTACGGCAGCGAAAGTTCGGGGCCGGCGTTTGCCGTTCCCCATGGCATCGTGCTGTTCATCGGCGGAATGTGTTTCATCGTGTTCCTCGCCGAAGGCGCGGCGCTCGACTGGAGCGCGGTGTTCCTGGCGCAGGAGCGCGGGATCGACACCGCTTATGCGGGGCTGGGTTACGCGGCGTTTGCGTTGACCATGACCGTCGGCCGTTTGACCGGTGATTCGATCGTGCGTCGTCTCGGCGCAACCCGGGTGATTGTGTTCGGTGGGTTGACGGCCGCAGCGGGCCTGTTTGTGGCGACCTTCGCCCCTAGTTGGGAAGCGGCGCTGATGGGTTATGCATTGTTGGGGGTGGGTTGTTCGAACATTGTGCCGGTGTTGTACACCGCGGTGGGCAAACAGACGGTGATGCCCGAAAGCGTCGCTGTGCCGGCGATTACCACACTGGGTTATGCCGGGATTCTTGCGGGGCCTGCGTTGATCGGGTTTATCGCCCATGGCAGCAGTTTGAGTTTTGCCTTCGGGCTGATGGCGGTGTTGCTGGTGGCGGTGGCCATTGGCGGGAAGGTGTTGAAGGTCTGAAAGCTTCGTCGGATCGCCGCCCGGAGCTGGCTCGCTCCCACAAGGGATCTTCAGTGAACACAAAATGTGTGAACGACATGGATCAAATGTGAGAGCGAGCCTACTCCCAGGGGGTTAGGGTTTCTTCAGCTGGATCTATCGCAAGTTTCTTGCGGCATCACTGGCTGACCACAATCTTCCCGATCATCTGCGGGTGCAGCGCACAAAAATACTCAAACTCCCCCGGCGTGTTGAATACCCAGGAAAAGCTGTCATTCGTATCCAACGCCCCAGAGCGAAACACCTTGTGGGTTTCCGCCACCGTATGCGGAATCTGGTCGTCGTTCACCCACGTCACTTTGGTGCCCACGGCCACGTTCAAATCCTTGGGCCCGAACATGAACTCCTTGATATCGATTTTCACCTCCTGAGCCCACACCGGCATCGACAGCATCAGGCAGACAACAGCCAACAGTCGCGTTTTCATCCCAGTTCCTCCGCTAAACCAGTGTCGAATCGATCAGCGCCAGCGGATGCTCGCCCTGCGTCGCTCGCACATCGGTGAGCCCTAAATAATTGCGCAGTTGATCAGCCGCCACCGTCATCGGTCCCGGTGCCGGCGCCGTACCCGGTGCAGGTTGTGGATAAGCCGTGCCGCGGGCGGTGTGGAAGGTGATATTGCCTTCCACCTTCTGGATGACCTGATGGATATGCCCGTTCAACACCGTCACCGAACCGTACTTGCGCAGCATCGCAATCGCCTGATCGCCATCCTCGGTGCCCCAACCCCACGGCTGATAAATCGTCCACAACGGAATATGGGTAAACACAACGATTGGCGTGCTGCTCGTCACGGCGCGCAAGTCATCGGCCAGCCAGGCCAGTTGATCGGCGCCAAGCGTCGCTTCATGGCCAGCCTGGAAGTTGAAGACATTCACCAGCCCGATGAAATGCACGCCATGGTCATCGAAGCTGTACCAGCCATTGCCTTTGGTGCCCTTGCCGTAACGCTCCAGATAGAGTTTTCCGCCGCCCTCGTCGAGGGTGTCGTGCTCGCCCGGCACGTAGTGCACGTTGGACGGAAGGCCCTTGAGCAGTTGCGCGGCCGTATCGAATTCTTCCGGTTTCGACAGGTGGGTGATATCGCCGGTATGCAGGATCAACGATGGCCGTTTCGGCAATGCGATGACCTTGTCGATGGCCACCTGCAAGGTCTTCAACGGTTCCGGGTTGGCCTCCTTGTTGAAACCGATGTGCGAGTCGCTGATCTGCACAAAGTGGAAGGTGCTGGCCAGCGCTTTGGGGTCGGAGACGTTGCCGGAATCGTCCAGCGCAAAGGCCCGTGGAATGCCGCCGCTCAAGGCCCAGATCACGCCGGCTCCGGCCCACGCGGAGCACTTGAGCAGTGTCCGGCGGTCGGGGTTCAGCGGACCGTCGGTGCGTCGTTCGTATTTCGTATGTATGTCCATCGGTGTGCCCTCGCTAGCGGACTACAGTGATGTAGCTGACACGAGATACAACCTTGCGGGACGAGTCTTTATTCCACGTCGGAAAATTATTTTTTCCTCGGGAATAAAACACAGCGAATGACAGTTATAGGGGTGGGACGTTACGGGAATCACTATGAAGCGATTTGAGGAGTTGTTTGCGCCCCACATGGACGCCGCCTACAACCTCGCGCGCTGGCTCACCGGTAACGACAGCGCCGCGCGCGACGTCGTGCAGGAAAGCGCCCTGCGGGCCTTCAGATTCTTGCACCGTTTCGCCGACGGCAATGCCAAGGCCTGGTTTCTGACCATCGTGCGTAACGAAAGCTACACCTGGCTCAAGGCCTCGGCCGGCCACCACTGGGTAGCCATCGGCGATGAACTGCCCGAAGACGATGCCGCGTTGAGTCACGGCCAAACCCCGGAGTTGCTGGCCATTCACACGGAAAACGCGGCGCTTGTCCAACAGGCCCTGTGCGCCCTGCCGCCAGTATTTCGCGAGGTGATTATTCTCAAGGAGCTCGAAGACATGCCCTACAAGGACATCGCCTTGGTGGCCGACATCCCCATCGGCACCGTCATGTCGAGACTGGCCCGGGCTCGCGCCATGCTCAAACTCGAACTACTGAAGTTACATGATCATGAATGAACTCGACTGCACGGCTTGCCAGACGCTGGTTCATGGCTATCTGGACAAGGAACTGGATACGGTGATGGCTGCCCGGGTCGCCGGGCATTTGGCCGAATGTGCCGAGTGCGCGCGGTTGCATGATCAGGCGCGGCTATTACAGGTCAGCGTGAAGCGACATGCGCCGTATTACTCGGCACCGGCGTCGTTGACCGCCAACCTATTCGCCCCTGTTGCACCTCAACCCCGGGCCGTGGAACGTTGGCGGAAGTGGTTCGCGCCTGTTTTTTCAGCGACAGCGCTGGCCTTGGCTGTGATGCTGTATGTCGTCACCCCGGGCGGTGAACAGCCGTTGATGGATGAGGCGGTCTCCAGCCATGTCCGCTCGTTGATGGGCGAGCATTTGAACGATGTGGTTTCGTCCGACCGCCATACCGTGAAACCTTGGTTCACCGGCAAGCTCGACTTCTCGCCGCCCGTATTCGATTACTCGGCACAGGGTTTTCCGTTGTTGGGTGGGCGGCTGGATTACCTGCAACATCAGACCACGGCGGCCCTAAGCTATGGGCGCGCCAAGCACATTATCAATGTGTTTATCCTGCCCACGCAGGAGGCGGACAAGCCGCGACAGAGTCAGACGGTACGCGGCTTTAACGTCGTGTTCTGGCAAGAAAACCACATGCGATTTGTGCTGGTTTCCGATCTGGAAAAAAGTGAGCTGGAGGCGCTCAGCCAGTTGCTCAAGAACGGCACCTGAAGGCAAGGTTGCGTTGCAGCATAGAATGTTCTCCTCCTTTCGAGTCCCACCATACAAGCGGACTAACTCGCGACGGCGGTGTCTGGCGACATTTCTCTTAACTGGACGGCGGCCAACGTTTGCAGCCTGAACTCGCCAACAGCAACATCAACGCGCCGCACTGCATCAGGGTTTCGCCCAACGCCTGTCCCCAGGCTGCCAGCATCGGCCCACCGCCAATCAGCAAGTAATAGAACAAACCAAACAGCGCGCCCGCTGGTGACCCTGTGCATGGGTAGCTGGACAACGACCAGCCGACCTGTTTGTAACGGGGCGCCGAAAGGCGCCCTTTTTTCTACGCTGAAACCTGCCCCTGCAATCGTCGTCCGACGACATCCATCAAATCACAGCCATCGCGCAGTGAAGTCACCAACACCCGCGCCAGCTCACTGTGGACACCTTCGCCAAACGCAATGCTCTCCAGCAGTTGCGTTGCGGTACGAATGCGGTAGGCCGCGGTTTCATGCAACACGTCCAGGGGTGCTTCAGTGTCGATCAGCAATGATGGGATGTTGCAGTCGATGCCAGTGATAGGCATGTATCGATCCATGATGAAAAACCTCCATTGGGTAAAGGCACACGATTATTCAACGTTGGCAGTTGGACGACCTTCAGACGATCCCCGGGGCGGCTCCAGGTTGTCCAGCGCTCGATTGACCAGTAACTCGCCCAGCGCGGACAGTTGCTGAATACCCACAATGACATGGCGACGAGGGCCTTCCAGTTCACGGGCGAGATCGGTGGCCATGACACTGAGCGAAGCGAGGGTTTCAGAGGCGTGACAGAGCAGGGATTCCGTGTCGACATCCGGAACGACGGCGAAGAAATAGCTGGCAGATGCGGGACGTGTGTGAGTGCGCAGGGGCACGCTGACGAGTTGTTCGGTGACTTTGGCGGGACTGGATGAATCGACGGTGTCGTCGGCCGGAAGGCCTGACGGTTCGATTGCGATTGAGGTGATCTTTTTCATGCTGGTGCTCCTTGCGAGGGTAAGAAAGCGCCCGTCTCTTGCCCTCAACCAGGATTGGGTGACGGCTATACAGGGTGGACCGGTAGATTTATTACCAGAAAATTCCATTTAATTAATCAAATAAATTAACATCTGTGTAATTAAATGATTCTTCCCCAACCAATCATTTGGATATTCAAATAGTTCCATAACTTAACCACCATGATTGCGTAACCCCACAAATTTCTGACACTTCCTAATTACTGTAAGACTATTCTTTAAACAGAGTAGGCAGCGTCTTACATGCAGTGATAGCACCCAGTCGCGCAATGGCAAACCATCTCACCGTTACGTGACCGACTTGAAAATTATCATTTTTGTCCGGGCCACAGATGTGTAGGATGCTGCATCCAAAGAGAATTACCCCTGTACGCGCAATCTATTGCAACAACAGCAAATGGCAGACATTGAATGCACAAGAAAGACAGAACAGAGAAATTAAAAAACAACATCAAGTACCTGATAAAGAGCCGTGGAGAGACTCGGCTTTCCTTGTGCAATGCTAGCGGACTGACCAGAACGACCATCTATAACATTTTGGAAGGAAGGGTTGTCCATGTACAACAATCAACGATTCGAAAAATATCGGATTTTTTTGGCGTTTCTTATACGGAAATAGAGACGATTGATTTTGAAGAAAAAGAAACAATAGAGAGTAGCGCCTCTCCCCTCGGAAACATGAATCCGGCAGCGGTTCCGATTATTAGAGAGAGCCTGCTGATTCAGAGCCTGGACAAAAGGATTGGCGAGTTGTCCATCACGCATCCGTTGACGTATTACTTCGGTGCGGCCTGCAATGTAATAGGTGTGCTTCTGGAGAACGAAATTAGTGGGATGAATGAGTCAGGAGATCTCTTGATAGTCAAGAAGGGCTTATCGAGTGACAACGGAGAGAAGTTGGCATACGAGAAAACAACAAAAAAACTTACTGTAGTAGGCCGTGATTTTTGCAGCGATACTTTTTGCATTATTGGAGATGTAATCGAGGAGAGATTTAATGGCAAGCAACAATGAAGACGAAAACAGCAAATACAAATTACTAGGATTTGAAAGAAACAAAAAACGCGCCATTATCATGGTGATTCCCACAGGGAAAATTATAAAAGTTACGCTAGACGAGGTGTTAAGAAGCGAAATAATAGATAACCTAAGCAAGGTGGAAATCAAGGACATATACCGCAAATATTACTCTGGCGGGACTGCGCTAACCACATACGAAATGAATGATCGCAATGAACGATCTTGGATGATCTATGTCGCGCTAAATGTACTCCTGCTTTCACTTTACATCTTCACAAACATCGCCGCGACCAGACTTATTTACCTGGAATGGTTTGATCTTGTCATTCCCCCTGCTGTTTTTCTTTACCCTCTAACATTTTTAGTCGTTGATTTATTGAACGAGACTTACGGACTTAAACTGGCAAGGAAAGCCCTTCTATTTGCTTTTTCAAGTAACGCACTAATTGTTTTACTAATGAACGCTGTCATTTATCTCCCTGGACTACCCGGATGGAAGCTTGATGCTCCGTATGCAGAAGTCGTGACTCATGTGTCGTCAGTTCTAGTAGCATCATCAGTTTCATTTCTTTTTTCTGAATACGTGAATTCGTATTTACTTTGCAAGATAAAAGAACTAACAAACTCACGATTTCTTTTTCTGCGTGTATTTCTTAGCACTTTCTTCGCCGTGATAATAGACAGCATCCTTTTTTGCTACATTGCATTTTACGGCACAATGCAAAATAGCGACATACTCCATATGATTTATGCGCAGATAGCTATAAAGATGTGTTTCGCTGTATTCAATGTTTTTCCAGCATACGGAGCAAGATCATTATTTAAAAACTATATCGCAGGAGCCAAATCAAATTAAATCAAGGGAGAGCGCGGTCATTGCAAGTTACGCACTCTCCCCGTAGCACTACAATCCTATTTTTATCTTTAGACTATTCGAAACTTCTTCTCTGCCCTCCAAAAACTCACTCAATCCTTTTGAACGAAGAATACAAGCATCACAGTCGCCGCATCCACTCCCCATTATCCCGTTATAGCAAGTCAATGTATGGTAACGAACCAAATCCAGTTGCTCATGGTAATCGGCCAAGGCCCAAGCCTCTGCCTTATTCAACCGCATAAGCGGCGTCTCGATTCGTACCTTATAGTCCATGCCCAAGTGAATGGCGCTGTTCAATACCTTAACAAACTCATCACCACAATCCGGATAACCAGAGCTCTCTGTTTCACAAACACCTGTAATGACAGCTTCAGCGTCTACCTGATAGGCATAAATAGAAGCCAACGTTAAAAACAGAATATTCCTGCCCGGCACGAACGTATCAGGCACGCCATCCCCCGTACTCCTTGCAATTGGAATGTGGTCGCGCGTCAAACTGCTAATGGCCAGTTCGCTCAACAATGAAGTGTCTAATACTTTGTGCACCTTCACGCCGAGTTGTTTTGAAAGCTGTTGCGCCACTTCGATTTCCGCACGATGGCGCTGGCCATAATCAAAGGTAATGCAGTGGATTTCCTCGTACATCGGCAATGCATGGATCAAGCAGGTGGTTGAGTCTTGTCCGCCGCTGAAAACGATAACGGCCTTTCTGGTCATGGTTCGTTCTTCCTTGGGGTGTCTCGGCAGGGTGCCGGGGCCGTTGACCCTACCGGGAAGCTCAAACTCTGGGTGTGGGAGGATTCCGAAATGACCGTATCCGATTTCCGTTTGTGTCATTTCTTTGTTGATACCCGAGCCTCAACAACCAGCCCTCCTCCGCTAGCACCTGACGACCGGCAACAGAAATCAATTGCCACTAAATATTACCTACGTCATATTACACGCGTAATAAAGACCCGTTTCCCACAGGTAATCTCCATGACCAGCATGCCCAGCCTTGAACACGACCTTGCTGTCCCGGTGAGCACACCCAAGCCTCCCCTGCTCAAACGGTTGATCTTGCTGACGGCGGTCATCGCTGCCCTGGTGTTCGCCGGGCTGTACGCGACTCACTGGTGGACCGCGGGCCGTTTCATCGAAGAAACCGACGACGCCTACATCGGCGGCGATGTAACGGTGATCGGGCCGAAGGTGGCGGGTTACATCGAAGAGGTGCTGGTCACCGACAACCAGAAGGTCAAGGCCGGTGATGTGTTGATTCGTCTCGACTCCCGCGACTACCGCGCCAATCTGGCCAAGGCCGAAGGTGCGGTGGCCGCCGAAGAAGCGCTGCTCGCCAATCTCGATGCCACCGAACAATTGCAACACGCGGTGATCGGCCAGGCCCGCGCGGGGATCGATGCCGCCGGTGCCGAAACCGCCCGCTCACGGGATGACGATGCTCGCTATACAAAACTGGTCGGCAGCAACGCCGTCTCGGTGGAAAGCGCCCAACGCGCCAACGCCACCTTCAAGACCGCCCAAGCCCTCAGCGCCCGGGCCCAGGCTGAATTGCTCGCCGCACAACGTCAGTTGAATGTGATCGAAACCCAGAAGCAGCAAGCCCGCGCCGCATTGATGCAGGCTCGTGCCGAACGTGATCTGGCGCAATTGAACGTGGGTTACACCGAACTGAAGGCCCCGGTGGACGGCGTGATCGGCAATCGCCGGGCGCGGGTCGGCGCTTATGCCCAGGCCGGTTCGCAACAGCTGTCGGTGGTACCGGCCAGTGGGCTGTGGGTCGATGCCAATTTCAAGGAAGATCAGCTATCGCGAATGACACCGGGGCAACGGGTGATCATTCATGCCGACGTGCTCTCGGGGCAGGAATTCCACGGTCATCTGGACAGCCTCGCGCCGGCCAGTGGTTCGCAGTTCAGCGTGCTGCCGCCGGAAAACGCCACCGGCAACTTCACTAAAATCGTTCAGCGGGTGCCGGTGCGCATCGTGCTTGATCCGGCCGATGGCGTGCTCGGCCATCTGCGTCCGGGCCTGTCGGTCACCGCTGAAGTGGACACTCGCAAGGAACCTGCAACCCCGGCCGTGGCCAGCGCGCCATGAGCCGCGCCCTCGCCGCCCCCGCGCAACCGTTCAATGCCGCCGACATGGCGACGGCGACCAAGGTGTTCGCGTTCGCCACCATGTGCATCGGCATGTTCATCGCGCTGCTGGATATCCAGATCGTCTCGGCCTCGCTGCGTGACATCGGCGGCGGGCTCTCGGCGGGCACCGACGAAACGGCGTGGGTACAAACCAGTTACCTGATTGCCGAAATCATCGTGATCCCGCTGTCCGGCTGGCTCTCCCGAGTGTTCTCGACACGCTGGCTGTTCTGCGCTTCGGCGGTGGGTTTCACCCTGGCCAGCCTGCTCTGCGGCGCAGCCTGGAACATTCAGAGCATGATCGCCTTCCGCGCCCTGCAAGGGTTTCTCGGTGGTTCGATGATCCCGCTGGTGTTCACCACCGCGTTCTTTTTCTTCACTGGCAAGCAACGGGTGATCGCTGCTGCAACCATCGGCGCGGTGGCCTCGTTGGCACCGACCCTGGGGCCGGTGATCGGTGGCTGGATTACCGACATTTCATCCTGGCACTGGCTGTTCTACATCAACCTGGTGCCGGGAATTTTCGTCGCGGTGGCGGTGCCGATGCTGGTGAAAATCGACCAGCCGGAATTGTCGCTGCTCAAAGGGGCCGACTACGTGAGCATGGTGTTCATGGCGCTGTTTCTCGGTTGCCTGGAATACACCCTCGAGGAAGGCCCGCGCTGGAACTGGTTCAGCGACAGCACGATTCTGACCACGGCTTGGATCAGCGGACTGGCCGGCCTGGCGTTCATCGGTCGAACCTTGCACGTCGCCAACCCGATCGTCGATTTGCGCGCCTTGAAAGACCGTAACTTCGCCCTTGGCTGCTTCTTTTCGTTCGTTACCGGGATCGGCCTGTTCGCCACCATTTACCTGACGCCGCTGTTTCTCGGCCGGGTGCGTGGCTATGGCGCACTGGACATTGGTCTGGCGGTTTTCTCCACCGGGGTGTTCCAGATCATGGCGATTCCGCTGTACGCCTTTCTGGCCAACCGCATCGATCTGCGCTGGATCATGATGTTCGGCCTGGGGTTGTTCGCGTTGTCGATGTGGGATTTCAGCCCGATCACCCATGACTGGGGGGCTAAGGAATTGATGCTGCCGCAAGCGCTGCGCGGGATTGCCCAGCAACTGGCGGTGCCGCCCGCGGTCACCCTGACCCTCGGCGGACTGGCGCCAGCGCGGCTTAAACATGCGTCGGGATTGTTCAATTTGATGCGAAACCTGGGGGGTGCCATCGGCATTGCCGCGTGCGCGACCATTCTGAATGACCGCACCAACCTGCACTTCACCCGGTTGGCGGAAAACCTCAACAGCACCAACGAAGCACTGAATCAGTGGCTGTCCCAGGTCGGCAACAACTTCGCCGCCCTCGGCCAAAGCGGTGACGTGGGTGTCACCGCCAGCCTGCATCAGCTATGGCTGCTGACCTACCGCGAAGCGCAGACACAAACCTATGGCGATACGTTCCTGATGATCATGGTCTGCTTCATCATCGCCACGGCGATGGTGCCCTTGATGCGCAAGGTGCAACCACCGGCCGCGCCGTCAGCAGACGCTCACTGATCAGGCTTGAGGCATTTTGCGGAAACCAACCGCCAGACGGTTCCAGGCGTTGATCGTGGTAATGGCCACGGTCAGGTCGACCATTTCCTTGGGGGTGAACTGCGCGGTGGCCAGCTCGTAGTCTTCGTCCGGGGCATGGGTCTGGCTCAGCAGCGTCAGGGATTCGGTCCAGGCCAGCGCAGCACGTTCACGTGGGGTAAAAAACGGCGTTTCACGCCAGGCCGACAGTGTGTACAGGCGGCGCTCGTCCTCACCGCCCTTGCGGGCATCGGCGCTGTGCATATCCAGGCAGAAGGCGCAGCCGTTGATTTGCGAGGTACGCAGCTTGACCAGTTCGATCAAGGTCTTTTCCAGCGGCAACTTCGAAACAGCGGTTTCCAGCGCGATCATGGCTTTGAGTGCATCAGGGGAAGCGGTGTAGAAATCAATACGCGGTTGCATGGTGGGCTCCAGTCACAAGGGATGTGGAGCTACGTTAATCGCGCACTGACCGGCAGAAAATAGCCAATTATTGGGAAGTTGAGGATGCCAATGGGACGCCTGCTGACGGCGCACTCGATTGCACCCGTTCCCGTGATCTCCGAGCCCCTACGCTCGATTGCGCAGCCACTGCAAAAACCCCTTCTTCTGCACAACCCTAGGCGCTTCCTGAGTCAACGTCTGAGCCTTGTTCAAGCGGAAATCCAGCAACGCCTTCATCGCTTCGCTGATGTCATGTCGCGCATCCAGACACGGTTTGAGGTATTCCTTCTCGATCCGGTACAAGCTGCAGAACGTCTTGGCGCTGAAGTCCGCCGGCATCGCTGTATCGGATAAAATCCCGCCCTCGCCGATCACCTCACCCGGCCCCATGCGTCCGGACTCGAACTTGACCCCGCCACGGCTCAGCTCCACCGACACGACACCGGATTCGATGATGAACAAATGATCGCTGACCTCCCCCGCCGGCAGGATCATTTCACCGGCGCGGAAATTTTGCAGGGTCATGTTCTGGCTGAAGGTTTCTTTCTCTTCCTGACGCAGGGTCGAGAAAATATTCGACGCATCCAGCAACGCCCGTGGCCGCGACAGGTTGGCAGGTGCGTTAGGTTCGACGTTCGACAACAGGCTGACGCCGCTGGCCTGCAAGTGCCGGAACGCCAGGTCGAACAGCAGATTACGGACCATGCGTTTCTGGTCCATGGAGACCACGAAACCACTGATTTCGTATTCCACGCCGGTGGCGCTGGAGCCTTTCAACGCGACACATGGCGCCGGTTTGTTCAACAGATAGCGGCACCCTTGCATCGCCCGTTCCAGCGCGTCGATCACCGTTTGCGGACGAGCGTGCGGGCTCAGTTGCAGGCTGATGGATACGCCGAAAATGTCACTGGGCCGGCTGAAGTTGATGATCTTGGCCTTGGCCGCCAGGGAGTTGGGGATCACCGCCATGCTGCCTTGGGACGTTTGCAGGCGCGTCGCGCGCCAGTCGATGTCAATGACCCGGCCTTCGGTGCCGTCGATGGAGATCCAGTCATCCAGCTGATAGGGTTTGGTGGTGTTGAGGACGATCCCGGAGAACACGTCGCTGAGAGTACTTTGCAAGGCCAGGCCGACGATGATCGCCAATGCGCCAGAGGTCGCCAGCACGCCTTTGACCGGCAGATCGAGGACATACGCCAGAGCCGCGATGATCGCGATCAGGAAAATCACTGCGCCGAGCAAATCCTGCAACAAGCGCCCGGTGTGCCCGACCCGTTGCATCATCACCGCGCCGATCAGCACCGTCAGGGTTCGTGCGCCGAACAGCCACCAGCCGATCTGCAAACCGGTGGCCGCCAGATGCAGCGGGATATTGTCGGCCCAAGGCGCCGGCTCCATGGGATTCATGCCCTCGTTGAACAGCAGCACGCTGAACAGCGAGTAAATCACCAGTCGTATGGCCAGTTTCCACTGGCTGCCATTGGCACTGAGCAGGCGCCACAGCCCCAGATCGATAAGGATCAAAGCCATCGCGCAGAACAACGGGTGATCGGTGAGCAGTGACAGCATCAAGCAACTCCAGCAAGGACCAGTGGCGCGAAGATCGCACAGATTGGGCACAGTGTAGGAGGATTTAACGCAAAACAAATGTGGGAGCGAGCCTGCTCGCGAAGACGGAAGAACAGACACTCATGCAGTGACTGTCAGACCGCTTTCGCGAGCAGGCTCGCTCCCACAGGGGGATGGGTTACTTGCTGTTGGTCAGCGCGTTGTAGCTGGTAAACAGGTTGCGGTAATCCGGGATGTGGTTGGAGAACAAGGTACCCAAGCCTTCCACGTCGTTGCGCCAGTCGCGATGCAGTTCACAGGCCAGGCCGAACCAGGTCATCAATTGCGCGCCGGAGGCCGACATGCGGTCCCAGGCCGATTGACGGGTCAGTTCATTGAAGGTGCCAGAGGCGTCTGTCACCACGAACACCTCGAAGCCTTCAGCCAGTGCCGACAGCGCCGGGAACGCCACGCACACTTCGGTCACCACGCCGGCGATGATCAGTTGTTTCTTGCCGGTGGCCTTGATCGCCTTGACGAAGTCTTCGTTGTCCCAGGCATTGATCTGGCCAGGACGGGCGATGTACGGCGCGTCGGGGAACAGCGCCTTGAGCTCGGGCACCAGCGGGCCGTTGGGGCCGGTTTCGAAACTGGTGGTGAGGATGGTCGGCAACTTGAAGTACTTGGCCAGGTCAGCCAGGGCCAACACGTTGTTCTTGAAACGGTCCGGCTCGATATCGCGCACCAGAGAAAGCAGACCCGCCTGGTGATCGACCAACAGAACGGCGGCGTTATCCTTGTCGAGACGTTTGTAAGAGGTAGTCATGGGAGTAATCCTCGCTTTTTATCGATGCCGAACGGGCCGGCGTTAGAGAAACCTGATAGTTCGTTAAAACGCGACCAAGCAAGGGTAGTCGCCCTCGTCCGGCACGCCACAGCGATACAACAATGAGCTCAACCGCTCATCCGACCGAACCGGCCTGACTGGAAGTCAGCAAAGGCCTGGTGGATTTCCTGCTCGCTGTTCATCACGAACGGGCCATGGCCGACGATCGGCTCGTCGATCGGCTCGCCGCTGAGCAGTAATACGACGGCATCGTTATTGGCTTCCAGGCTGAGCTGCTGGCCATTGCGTTCGAACAACGCCAACTGCCCTTCGCGCACCAGTTCCACACCGTTGACCTGAACCGTGCCACGCAACACTACAAGTGCCGTGTTACGACCTTCGTGCAGGTCCAGGGTCAGCAACTTGCCGCCGTTGAGGCGCAGGTCCCAGACGTCAATCGGGGTAAACGTGTGCGCCGGGCCGGTGTGGCCGTCGAACTCACCGGCGATCAAGCGCAGGCTGCCGGCCTGCTCCTTGAGCGCGATGCTCGGGATGTCGCCATCGAGAATCGTCTGGTAACCGGCGTCGGCCATCTTGTCTTTGGCCGGCAGGTTGACCCACAACTGAACCATTTCCAGGGTGCCGCCGGTTTTGGCGAAACCTTCGGAGTGGAACTCTTCGTGGAGGATCCCCGAGGCTGCGGTCATCCATTGCACGTCGCCCGGCCCGATCTTGCCGCCGCTGCCGGTGGAGTCGCGGTGTTCCAGCTCGCCCTTGTAGACGATGGTCACCGTCTCGAAACCGCGGTGTGGATGCTGGCCAACGCCACGACGCTCGGTGGTCGGGGTGAATTCAGCGGGACCGGCGTGATCGAGCAGCAAAAACGGGCTGATGTGTTTGCCCAGGTTGTCGTAGGAAAACAGCGTGCGAACCGGAAAACCGTCGCCGACCCAATGGGTCCGTGGGCTGGTGTAGATACCGATGATGTTTTTCATTCCGCCTCCGAATCTGGTGTGTGACGCGATGGACAAAGCTTAAAACTGAACCCTTTGATGCACTAGACTGCAAAAATCAGCCTTAGCGTTCTATATGGAGAACGATGGTGGAAGACCTCAACACCCTCTACTACTTCACCCAAGTGGTGGAACACCACGGTTTCGCCCCGGCCGGTCGGGCGCTGGACATGCCCAAGTCGAAGCTGAGCCGGCGCATTGCCGAGCTCGAAGAGCGCCTCGGCGTACGCCTGCTACATCGCACCAGCCGGCATTGTTCACTGACGGAAATCGGTCAGGCCTATTACCAGCGTTGCCTGGCGATGCGCGTGGAAGCGGAAAGCGCTGCCGAACTGATCGAACGCAACCGCTCCGAACCCCAGGGCCTGGTGCGCATCAGTTGCCCGACCGCGCTGCTCAACTCCTGGGTCGGACCGATGTTGACCCGCTACATGCTCAAGTACCCGCTGGTGGAATTGTTCATCGAGAGTACCAACCGCCGGGTCGACCTGATCCACGAGGGTTTCGACATCGCCCTGCGGGTGCGCTTTCCGCCGCTGGAAAACACCGACATGGTGATGAAGGTGCTCGGCAACAGCACCCAATGCCTGGTGGGCAGTCCGGCCTTCGTGCCGCGCCTGTCATCACCGGCCTCCCCGGCTGACCTCAGCGGGTTGCCGAGCCTGCACTGGGGTGCGGCGCAGCGTGAATATCAGTGGGAATTGTTTGGGGCGAACGGCGCCAGCGCGGTGA
Source organism: Pseudomonas sp. TH39(2020) (assembly GCF_016650715.1). NCBI lineage: Bacteria > Pseudomonadati > Pseudomonadota > Gammaproteobacteria > Pseudomonadales > Pseudomonadaceae > Pseudomonas > Pseudomonas sp. TH39(2020). The sequence goes on from NZ_JAEKFF010000006.1 coordinate 163,526, forward strand.
TCCGGCATGCCCCACGAATGGTCACCGATGACCTGTTGGCGCTACGGCATGCCGTGGTGGCCGGGATCGGCATCGCTCACCTGCCCAGCGTGGTGGTGCGCGATGACATTACCGCAGGACGCCTGGTGGAACTGGTACCGGGCTGGGCCCCCAAGTGCGGGATCGTGCATGCCATCTTCCCGTCACGCCGTGGGCTGCTGCCGTCGGTGCGTGCATTGATCGACTTTCTGGGAGAGGAATTCAGCCACAGCGATATTGCCTAGAAGCCCGTACACACTCCATGTAGCAGCTGGCGAAGCCTGCGTTCGGCTGCGAAGCAGTCGTGAAACCAGACAACGGGGTGTGTCAGGAAAACCTAGTGCTCAGGATTCACGACTGCTGCGCAGCCGAACGCAGGCTTCGCCAGCTGCTACAGGTTGCGTAACGACAGAGGGCTGGCGGAGTTTTTATTTCGGACATAATATCGATCGAGATTACAAACATAATATTCACTCCCGCCCGAGGACATTCCCATGCAAAGCCCGAACCGCGAAGCCACGCTCGCCCAATGGATCGCCCAGGAACAGGCCATGCGCGCCCGTCTCGCCGGCCCCGGCAGTTTGTCCATGGCCGAGGTCAGCGCCCTGTCACCCGCCGAGTTTTTCGAAGGCATCGGCAACGGTGAACTGCCCTCGCCACCCATCGGCACGCTGATGGACTTCATACCGATCGAATGGTCCGCCGGAATGTTCATCTTTCAGGGCACGCCGGATTCACGGCATTACAACCCGTTGGGCAGCGTGCATGGCGGCTATGCCGCGACGTTGCTGGATTCGTGCATGGGCTGTGCAATTCATACGCAGCTGAAGAAGGGTCAGGGTTATACGACGCTGGATTTGCGAATCAGCTATGTTCGTGCGCTGAACGGTGCCAGCGGACCGGTGCGGGCCGAGGGCAAAATTGTTCATCTGGGGCGCTCGACGGCGTTGGCCGAGGGGCGGATTTATGACGTGGATGGGCGGTTGTATGCGACGGGGTCGACCACCTGCATGATTCTTGAGAATCGGGGATAGAGCTTAAGATCAAAAGATCGCAGCCTCGTTTCACTCGACAGCTCCTACAAGGGATTGCGTACTCTGTAGGAGCTGTCGAGTGAAACGAGGCTGCGATCTTTCGATTCATGACTTGCGGTAAACATTGCTTTGCCCCACCAGCGGTTTTTCCCATGGGTGCGGACGCGGATACTCGTGCCCATTCCCACTGCAACCCTGGAGTCATTGATGTCTATTCCCGCATTCGGCCTTGGTACTTTTCGCTTGCAAGGCCAGGTGGTCATCGATTCGGTGAGCACCGGCCTGGAACTGGGCTATCGAGTCATCGATACCGCGCAAATCTACGAGAACGAAGCCGAGGTCGGCGAGGCCATTGCCGCCAGCGGCATCGCCCGTGACGAGTTGTTCATCACCAGCAAGATCTGGGTTGCCAACTTCGCCAGGGATCGCCTGATCGACAGCCTCAAGGAAAGCCTGCAAAAGCTGCAAACCGACTACCTGGACCTGACCCTCATCCATTGGCCGTCCCCGGAAGATCAGGTGCCGGTCGAGGAATTCATGGGCGCCCTGCTCGAAGCCAAAAAACTGGGCCTGACCCGGCAGATCGGTGTGTCCAACTTCACCGTCGACCTGATGAAACAGGCGATCGCCGCGGTCGGTGCCGAACACATCGCGACCAACCAGATCGAATTGCATCCCTACCTGCAAAACCGCAAGGTCGTCGAATTCGCGCAAAGCCAGGGCATCCAGATCACCTCGTACATGACCCTCGCTTACGGCGAAGTGCTGAAAGACCCGGTGATCCAGCAGATCGCCGATCGCCTGCAGGCGACGCCGGCACAAGTCACCCTGGCCTGGGCCATGCAATTGGGTTACGCAGTGATCCCCTCGTCGACCAAACGCGCCAACCTGCAAAGTAACCTGCACGCTCGCACACTGACCTTGAGCGACGCCGACATGGCGCTGATCGCGGGCCTGGATCGTGACCATCGACTGACCAGCCCCCAAGGCATCGCGCCCCAGTGGGATTAAGCGTCAGTCTCGCTTGAGGCCCTGATCCAGGCGTGCCATGGCGTGTTGCAATTGATCGACGGCCTCGTCGATCAACGTCGCGCGCCCTTCGGCGCAGGCACGCTCCAGATGTTCGCAGCACTCGATCAAACGTTTTGCACGAACCATCCGCGCACCACCTTTGATGCGGTGCGCCAGGTCTTGCAGCCGGTGACGATTGCCACTGACGTGCGCTGCAAGCAGATCATCGCGATCGTAGCGATTGGTCTCGGCCAGTTCGCGCAACAACTGATCGATCAGCGTCCGGTCTTCACCGACGTAGAGATCCAGGCCGGTCAAGTCGATCTCGGACGTTGCTTGCTCTTCAACCGGCGCTGGCGGCTCATTCACAAATCGGGACGCCAGCCAGGCACTCAAATCGGCCAGCCGGATTGGTTTGAACAGACAGTCGTCCATGCCCGCTTCAAGGCAGCGGATCTTTTCCTCCGGCTGCGCATTGGCGCTAAACCCAAGAATCAGCGTGGGTGGCAAGCCATTAGCGCGCTCTTCATCGCGTATCGCACCCGCCAATTCATAACCATTGACCACCGGCATGTTGCAATCGGTGATGACCAGATCGAGCTCATGCTCGCGCCACTGCGCAAGACCACGTTCGCCATCCTCAACCTCCAGCACCCGATGCCCCAGGTAGCTCAATTGCCGTGAGAGCAACAATCGATTGGCCGGGTAATCGTCGACCACCAGAATCGTCAGCAGCCGAGTGGCCACCTGCAATCCGCTATCGGCCCACTCGCTGCTGGTCAACGGTTGCAACGCAATCAGATCAAAGCTGATGTCGACCTGCGTACCCAGTCCGAGGACGCTGTCGAGCTGCAATCGGCCGCCCATCATTTCGCACAGAGTGCGGCTGATCACCAGTCCCAGACCGGAGCCAGTTCGGCCTGACTGCTGGCTGTTGCCGGCCTGCACGAACGGGCTGAACAGTCGTTGCTGATCGACCACACTGACACCGATGCCGCTGTCCTCAATACGCACACTGACGGCCAGATGCCCCGACACACCGGGCTCTACTCGCAGTGTCAGACTCACCTCACCCTCACGGGTGAACTTGATCGCATTGCTCAGCAGATTGGACAGCACCTGCTTGAAGCGCGTGGGGTCGACTAACACGTCACGATCGCTGTGTTCGGCCAATTCGACCCGCCACTGCAAGTTTTTCTGCCGTGCCAGGCCTTCGAAAACCCGACACACCGACTCCACCAGCGTGCGTAGATTGGCCCGCTCAGGGGTCAGCGACAAATGCCCGGACTCGATCCGGGCGATGTCCAGGATATCGCCGATCAACGCCAGCAATTGCTGCGCGGCATTGGATGCCACTTCGATGGCGGAGCGATCAGTGAAGCCCTCTTCCGCTCGCTTCAGCGCCAGTTCGAGCATGCCGATCAGGGCATTCATCGGTGTGCGGATTTCATGACTCATGGTCGCCAGAAAGGTGGTTTTGGCGCGGTTGGCATCGTCGGCGGCGTTCTTGGCATCCTGCAATTGCCCGAGCAGCTGTTGGCGTTGAGTTATCTGCCGACGCTGCCAGGCAATCCAGGCCAGTGCGAGCAACAGCAAGGCGCCCGCAGCGGCAAACGCCTGGAGAATGCCTTGGCGATGACGCAGCCAGTAGCTGTCATCGACTACCACATCATTGCTCCAGCGGGCTAACAGCTCATCCATCTCCTGGGGCGAAATGCTCAGCAGTGCCTTGTTCAGAATCGAGTGCAACTCCAGCGCACCACGGCTGGTGGCCAGAGCGATACGCGCCGGTTCATCACCCACGGTGCTGCTGATCCGCAGACGCTCGCGGTATTGCCGGGTGATCAGATACCGAGCCACGATCAATGAGCTGACCGCCCCGTCGGCCTGGCCCTTGATCACCCATTCCATACCCTGCGCCGGACTCTGCACTTCGACCAGACGTACATTGGGCGCCCGAGCTCGGATGAACCCGAGCAACGGATGACCGCGATAAATTGCCAGGCGTTTACCGGCCATGTCATCCAGGGTCCTGGGGCTTCCCGGGGTCGTCGCACTGACCAGTACAAACGGATTGTTCAAGTAGGCCCGAGTGAAACGCATTTCGACTTCGCGTTCGATACCGGGCGTGACCACAGGTAACACGTCGATCTTGCCGTCCTTGAGTTGCTGGATCTGCTGATCGAGGGAGTTACCCCGCTGCACCTTGAAGGTCAAGCCGCTGCGCTGGCTGATCAGCGTCAGCAATTGCGCGGTCAACCCGCTGAGTTGTCCCTGTGCATCGTAAAAAGTCAGCGGTGCAAAGCTCTCGACGGCAGCCACTTCCACCGTCGGATGTTGATCCAGCCAACGTTGTTCACTGGCGCTCAAACGTACTCGTTCTTGACCCGCCATGTTGGCTCTTCCGGCACTCCAGCGCTGCTCGATGGCCGTGCGCTGATCCATGGGAATCGCCGCCAGAGCCTTATCGACAATGCTCTTCAGACGAGGGTTGCCCCGGCTGAAGGCAAAGCCGAACGGATTGGCGTCCAGGCCGGAAGGCCCTACCAGGCGTACGTTACTGAGGTAGTTGTTATTGATGAGGTAATTGGCGCTGATGAAGTCCCCGAGGTACACATCATCCTGCCCGAACGCCACCGCCCCGATCGCGTCGAGTGCCGAGGGGTAGCGTTGCAAGCTCGCATCGGGATAGAAGGCTTCGACAGTCTGCGCCTGCAGATAGTCATCGACCATGGCGATGCGTTTGCCCGCAAGATCGGCGGGCACCTGTTCGTCCAGCCGCGTGACCAGCATAGGCTGATCTTCAGCATAAGCAGTGGATCGGGTCAGCTGCGGGTCAGCCGCCTCAAAGTTGTTGGACGTGCCGAGCAGGTCCAGATCATCGTGTTTGAGGGCATCCATGGCCGCCTCGCGCGTGCGATAACGAAGCACGTCGATTTTTACATGCAGCAGTTGCCCCAACAGCGCGGCATAGTCCGCGGTGATGCCTTCCAGCTCATCAACGTTTCGCGTGATCTCGAACGGCGGGTAGTCCGGCCCCGACACCCCGAGGCGCAAGACTCGTTTGCCACGCAACCACTGCCAGTCTTTTTCATCCAGCTGGACCTGATAACCCTCCACCGCGGAACGCCCCAGCACATGCAAAAGCTTTGGCTCATCGGCCGCCGTCACCGGTGCTGCCAGTCCACAGAACAGCAACAGGGCCCACAAACAATCGCGCATGATCGGGCTCACTCAGATCAGATGATTACGCTTGGCAAAGTCCCTCAGGTGTACCGACGAATCCACGTTGAGTTTTCCAACCAGACGGGTCTTGTAGGTGCTGACGGTCTTGTGACTCAAGTGCATGATTTCAGCGATCGCCTTGTTACTGATGCCCCGGGCCAGATGCTGAAAGATCGTCAGTTCCCGGTCGGAGAGTTGATCGATCATCTGTTTTTCACTCAGTTGTATCGAGTTCAGCGACACCGACGCCGAGGGTAGCTGGGCGAAATAGGTGTAACCGCCCATCACGGCGTGCACGGCTCTGTGCAAGTGCTGCAAGTCATTGGACTTGGCAACATAGCCCGCGGCGCCGGCGTGCATGCAACGATCCTGATAAAACATGGGTTCCTGGGACGTGAAGACCAGTACTCGACAGGGCACCCCACTGGTCTTGATCCGCGCCAGTACATCCAGCCCGTCGAGCGAGGGCATCACCAGATCCAGTACCACCAGATCAGGCTTGTGTTCGCGGATCATCGGCAAGACTTCATTACCACTCGCCGCTTCGTATATCTGCTTGAAACCCTCCTGCGCCAGTACGATTTTGACTGCGGCGCGAACCACCGGATGATCGTCCACAATCAGCACTGACTTCATGGCAACTCCTGTGCAACAAAAACGACGATTGAACAATCAATGCCCATGAGCCCGGCCCGGTTGAACGCGCCGGCTGCGCAAAGACTTTTGCATGGAAAACCGGGCGCAACTACCTGACAGAAATGACAGTGCCGACGAACGGTAGACGAGGGTCGATGATCGCCATCAGCCGCGCAATGGACGCCAGATCAGGCAGCATTGCGTGGCTCACCTCAACGGTCTGTTGAACGCAGGCAGGAATGGGCGGCAGTTGCGCCTGCTGACCGTCATAGATCAAGGCGTGATGAACCTGTTGGTTATCAAGGAAAAAATCGAACAGGTTCAAAGCCCCGCCCGCCAGCGAGGCATTGATGACCACCAGATCAAAAGGCTCGCAACCGTATTCGACCAGGGTCAACAGCTCTTCAAGGCTGTGCACCGGTGCTATCCGGTAGTAGTCGAGTTGATTGAACAGTCGCTCGACCTTCATGCGGTGAAAATGCAACTCGTCGGCGATCAGGATACGTAAGGCTTTGTTCGACAACGTGGGCCCCCAGGAGGGTATCGAATTCGTGAGGGCGCAAGGCTACGGAAGACCCGTCGATCTTTCTGTAGGACTTTTCCTAAAAACTGCAACCCTCGTCCGGTGACCTGGGAAGTTAAAGTCAAAAAACCGTCCGAACACGGTACTTCTGGCAGCATTACTGCCAGCCAAACCGGCGAACATAGAATCCCTTCACGGCCTGGGTCAGCGCCATATAGGCCAGCAGAATCACCGGCAGGAACACGAAGTACAGCGACGGCAGCGCCTGTAATTTGAAGTAGTGCGCCAGCGGCCCCATCGGCAGGAAGATGCCGACGGCCATGATGATTCCAGTCATTACCATCAGTGGCATCGCTGCGCGGCTTTGCAGGAACGGGATTTTCGGTGTGCGGATCATGTGCACGATCAGCGTCTGGGTCAGCAGCCCGACCACGAACCAGCCGGACTGGAACAGGGTTTGATGATCCGGGGTATTGGCGTCGAAGACGTACCACATCAAGGCAAACGTAGTGATGTCGAAGATCGAGCTGATCGGTCCGAAAAACAGCATGAACCGGCCAACATCCGCTGGCTGCCACCGCTGCGGTTTGCTCAGCATTTCTTCATCGACGTTATCGAACGGAATGGCGATCTGCGAAATGTCATAGAGCAGGTTCTGCACCAAGAGGTGCATCGGCAGCATCGGCAGGAACGGAATGAAGGCACTGGCCACCAGCACCGAGAACACGTTGCCGAAGTTCGAGCTGGCGGTCATTTTGATGTACTTGAGCATGTTGGCGAAGGTCCGACGCCCTTCCAGCACGCCCTCCTCCAGCACCATCAGGCTTTTCTCCAGCAGGATGATGTCCGCCGCTTCCTTGGCGATGTCCACGGCGCTGTCCACCGAAATGCCGATGTCAGCGGTGCGCAGCGCTGGCGCGTCGTTGATACCGTCGCCCATGAAGCCGACCACATGACCGTTGCCCTTGAGCAAACGCACGATGCGTTCCTTGTGCGACGGGGTGAGTTTGGCGAAGACGTTGGTGCTCTCCACCGCCACCGCCAGTTCGGCGTCGCTCATGCGCTCGATGTCGCTGCCCATCAGCAGGCCTTGTTGCTCCAGGCCGACTTCGCGGCAAATCTTCGCGGTCACCAGTTCGTTGTCGCCGGTCAGCACTTTCACGGCCACGCCGTGAGCGGCAAGGGCTTTGAGGGCCGGCGCGGTGCTTTCCTTGGGTGGATCGAGAAACGCCACGTAACCGATCAGCGTCAGCGCCTGTTCATCCGCCAGGCTGTAGGTATCGCGCCCTTCAATCATCGGCCGCGCTGCAACCGCCACCACGCGCAAGCCTTCGGCATTGAACGATGCGGTGACCTGACGAATCCGCGCCAGCAATTCATCGCTCAGTGCTTCATCGACCTCGCCGTGACGCACCCGAGTGCACACCGCCAGCACTTCTTCCACCGCGCCCTTGCAGATCAGCAGGTGCGAATGATCGCGCTCGGCGACCACCACTGACATCCGACGGCGAGTGAAGTCGAACGGGATCTCGTCGACCTTGCGAAACGCCGTGCCGACTTTCAGTTCACGGTGGATTTCCACGTGTTCGAGCACCGCCACGTCCAGCAGGTTTTTCAGGCCCGTCTGGTAGTAGCTGTTGAGGTAGGCCATTTCCAATACGTCATCGGAATCGTTGCCCCAGACATCGACGTTACGCGCCAGGAAGATCTTGTCCTGAGTCAGGGTGCCGGTCTTGTCGGTGCACAGCACGTCCATGGCGCCGAAGTTCTGGATCGCATCGAGGCGTTTGACGATGACTTTTTTACGCGACAGGAACACCGCGCCCTTGGCCAGGGTCGAGGTGACGATCATCGGCAACATTTCCGGGGTCAGGCCCACGGCAATCGACAGCGCGAACAGCAGCGCCTGGGTCCAGTCGCCCTTGGTGAAGCCGTTGATGAACAGTACCAGCGGCGCCATGACGAACATGAAGCGGATCAGCAGCCAACTGACTTTGTTGACGCCAGTCTGGAATGAAGTGGGTGCGCGATCGGTGGCGCCGACCCGCTGGGCCAGTGCACCGAAATAAGTGTTGTTGCCGGTAGTCAGGATCACCGCCATGGCCGTGCCGGACACCACGTTGGTGCCCATGAACAGGATGTTGTCGAGGTCCAGCGGGTTGCGGGTGTCACTGTCCTGCTGACGGGGGAATTTTTCCACCGGCATCGATTCGCCGGTCATCGCGGCCTGGCTGACGAACAAGTCCTTGGCGCCGATCACCCGGCAATCGGCGGGAATCATGTCACCGGCCGAGAGCACGATCAGGTCGCCTGGCACCAGTTGTTTGATCGGCAGCTCGGTACGTTGCGCATCCCGACGCAACACCGTAGCGGTGTTGCTGACCATCGCCTTGAGCGCGTCGGCGGCCTGGTTGGATTTGGTTTCCTGCCAGAAGCGCAGCAAGGTCGAGAGCACCACCATGGAGAAAATCACGATGGCGGCTTTCATGTCCTCGGTCAGCCAGGAGATGACCGCGAGCAACGTCAGCAGCAAGTTGAACGGGTTTTTGTAGCAGTGCCACAAGTGGGTCCACCACGGCAGCGGCTGTTCGTGCTCGACTTCGTTAAGGCCGTATTGCACGCGCAGTGCATCGGCTTCGAGTTCACTCAGGCCATCGGTGTGGCTGCCAAGGTTGTTCAGCAGTTGGCCGGTGTCGCTGTTGGCAGCGCTCACCAGGGTTTGCGCCAGGGTGGGCGGCACCTCGCGGCTGACCGTGGTGTCGGTGAAGTTTTCCAGCAGCGCCAGGCGACGGAAGTGTCGGGCGATGTGGCGGGTGCGCAGGAATCCGGCGAAGAATTCTTTGAGCAGGGTCAGGTTCATGGCAGTTCCCCCAGGGTCAGCCGGGAAACCGTCGAGCAGGCGTGTCGATGCGCCGCGATGACGACAACAAGTCGAACATCACGCACGGTTCAGCGTCGATGAGAGGGACGTCGGGACACGGACCAGGACCGGCCGCGATCGGGATGCCGCTGCTCGCTTTTCGGCGAGACAACGGCACAAAAAAGTGGCGCGTTATCTTGCCGGGAAGGTGCCGGTTATCGAAACCGGCCGACTACTGTCACTCGAACAAGTACCCACTGTGGGTCTCCGCTATTGATTGAAAACGCGCGAAGCTTACGCCCCGATTTCTGGAGAGTAAACGATGCAAAGCCGTGTGGAGGGGGAATCGCGGGGTTCTTCAGGAAGGGTTCAGGATTTTGGATTTGTGCTGTTCTTCAGGGCCTCTTCGCGAGCAGGCTCGCTCCCACAATGGGCCTGCGTTCACAGGAAAAAATGTGGGAGCGAGCAAGCTCGTCCCACAGGTGTTGAGTGATGTTGAGACTGGGTCAGGCGCTGACGGCCATGGCATGCCGCCGATGATGAACGCCCAGCTGATCCTTGATCACCCGCAACACCTTGGCTTCGTGCTCGTGGATAAAAAAGTGTCCGCCAGCGAGTATGTCCACCGAGAAACTGCCGTGGGTTTCCTTGCGCCAACCGATCAGCTGCTCGGTGGTGGCGCGATCAGCCGTGCCGCCAAGCACATGGATCGGGCACTTGAGCAACGGGCGCTGTTGCGGTTCGAAACGTCCGCACAATAGAAAGTCCGCGCGCAGGACCGGCAGCGTCAGGCTCATCAGCTCTGCGTTGGCCAGCACCTCTTCACTGGTGCCGTTGAGGGTGCGCAATTGCTCGATCAATTCGGCATCGGTTTTGGGCTCGGCGAACCCCCTGTCGTAGTCGGCCCGCATTGTGGGTGCGGCGGTACCTGAAGCGAACAGCGCCACCGGTTCCGGGCAGCCCAGCGAGCGAAACGCATGGGCCATCTCACAGGCCAGCAACGCGCCAAGGCTATGACCGAACAGCGCGTACGGCGCCTTGAGCGTGGCTTTTTGTTCCTGCGCGAGTTGCAGCGCCAGGCGTCGCATGTCGGTGTGCAAGGGTTCGCCAAACCGCGCACCACGCCCCGGCAATTCCACGGGTTGCAGCTTGAGCCACTCCGGCAGTTTGCGCCGCCAGCGGCTGTAGACCATGGCACTCGCGCCCGAATAGGGCAGGCAGAGCAATGTCAGCTGGGTCACCGGGTTTACCTCAAAAAGTTGTCTATCAAGAGAACGGATGAGCGCCGACGAGAATTAGTCGTACAGATAACCCTGTGGGAGCGAGCTTGCTCGCGATAGCGGTGTATCAGTCAACATGAATGTGGCTGCCAGACCGCTATCGCGAGCAAGCTCGCTCCCACATTTAGTCATCATTTCAAGTGGCGGAAGCTTTGCACTGCGGAACCGAGGACCACGGCGCCAGCGGCGACGGCGACCCAGAATCCGCTCTGGGCTCCAAATGCATCGATAAGCCAACCCGAACTGGCCGCACCCATCGCCACGCCAATGCTCAATCCGGTCACCAGCCAGGTCAGGCCTTCGGTGAGTTTGGCCGGCGGCACGATGCGCTCCACCAACGCCATCGCCACAATCAGGGTCGGCGCAAAAAACAACCCGGCGACAAACACCGCCAGCGACAGCCCGAGAATGTTCGTCGCCAGCAGCAACGGCAACGTAGTCACCGCCGTCGCCACTCCGCCGTACAGGAACAGTCGCGGCAACGGCAGTTTCGAGCGCAACGCCCCGAACGCCAAACCGGTCAGGCACGAGCCGATGGCATACACCGACAACACAATACTCGCCGCTGCCGGCTGGCCCTGCTGCTGGGCGAACGCCACGCTGACCACGTCCACCACACCGACGATGGTGCCCATGGCGACCATCAACAGCATCAGCAACTGAATCTCGCTGGAGCGAATAATCGAGCCCTGATGATGGTCTTCATGGGGATGAATCGCCGGCTCGGTGTCACGTTGGAGCACAAACGCCGTCACCCCGATCGCCAGCATCAGCAACGCCGCCAACGGCCCGGCCTCGGGGAACGCCACCACGCACAACCCAACCGACAGCGGCGGCCCGACAATAAAGCAGACTTCATCCAGCACCGACTCCAGCGCATAAGCCGTTTGCAGCTCAGGCTGGCCGCGATACAACTCGGTCCAGCGCGCCCGCACCATCGCCGACATGCTCGGCATGCAACCGGCTAACGCTGCGAACACAAACAACGTCCAGTGCGGCGCCTGCAAGCGAGTGCAGAGCAACACCAGCAACAACGCCCCGCCACCGATCAGCGCCGAGACTGGCAAGATCCGACGCTGGCCGAAGCGGTCCACCAGCCGCGAAACCTGCGGCGCACAAAACGCCGTGGCCAAGGCAAACGTCGCTGCCACCGCACCGGCCAGTCCATAACCGCCCTGCAACTGCGAGAGCATGGTGATCAGGCCGATGCCGGTCATGGAAATCGGCATGCGCGCGATCATCCCGGCCAGCACAAAAGCACTGCTGCCTGGGGCTTTGAACAGCTCGCGGTAAGGGTTTGCCATGGGTGCCGGTCTCAACAAGGGCCTGCAAGTTGCCATAAGCCTGATTGAGGGGAAAGCAGGCAATTGTTGGTTGAATGTGAAGGCCTTGAAGATCAAAAGATCGTCCGAACGCGGCCCGAACCTTCGGCAGCTCCTACAGAAGATCGCATTCCACTGTAGGAGCTGCCGAAGGCTGCGATCTTTTGATCTTGCAGCTGAACTCTCTGCAACTCAAACCAGTCAGCTAATTAAGCCCTCAACTCAAGGCGCTGACGTTCATGCAGATTTCCCTCGACCAACAAGTCGCCCTGATCACCGGTGCCAGTTCCGGCATCGGTGCCGGCGCGGCCAAGGCCCTGGCCGCCGCCGGTGCCGCCGTGGTGATCAACTACAATTCCCAGGCCGCCCCCGCCGAGGAGCTGGCCCGGACGATCAATGCTGAAGGCGGTCGCGCCATCGCCATTGGCGCCGACGTCTCCAAAGAAGCAGACGTCGAACGGTTATTCGCACAAACCCTCGAAGCCTTCGGTTTTCTGGACATTCTGGTCGCCAACTCCGGCATGCAAAAAGACGCAGCCACGGTGGACATGAGCCTCGCCGACTGGAACCAGGTGATTGGCGTCAACCTCACCGGCCAGTTCCTCTGCGCCCGCGCCGCCCTGCGAATTTTCAACCGGCAAGGCATTCGCGATGGAGTCTCGCGGGCCGCGGGCAAGATCATCCACATGAGTTCGGTGCACCAGCGCATTCCCTGGGCCGGTCACGTCAATTACGCCGCGTCCAAGGGTGGCGTCGACATGCTGATGCAAACCCTCGCCCAGGAAGTCAGTCACCAGCGCATCCGCATCAACGGCATCGCGCCGGGCGCCATTCGCACGGCGATCAATCGCGCCGACACCGAAGGCGCCGCCGAGCAGGAACTGCTCAAACTCATTCCTTACGGCCGGCTCGGCGAAGTCGAGGACATCGCCAACGCGGTGGTCTTCCTCGCCTCCGATGCGTCCGACTATATCGTTGGCACCACCCTGTTCATCGACGGCGGCATGAGCCTTTATCCGGAGTTTCGCGGCAATGGCTGATCATCATCCCGAACGACAAAGCGCTATCGATGCCCATGGCATCATCGGCGACATGCGCAGCGCGGCACTGGTCAATGACAAGGGCAGTGTGGATTTTTTCTGTTGGCCGGAATTCGACAGCCCGTCGATCTTCTGCTCGCTGCTGGACACCCCTGAGGCCGGGATTTTCCAACTGTCCCCGGATTTACCCGACGCTCGCCGCGAGCAGATTTACCTGCCCGACACCAATGTGCTGCAAACCCGTTGGCTGAGCGATCGCGCAGTCGTCGAAGTCACCGACCTGCTGCCCATCGGCGACAGCGAAGATGACACGTCGGTGCTGATGCGCCGGGTTCGTGTGGTCAGTGGTCAGGCAACGTTTCACATGCGCTGCGCCGTGCGCCATGACTATGCGCGCGCCAAGACCCGCGCGCGCATGGATGAAGAAGACGTGACCTTCGAGGCCGCCGACCAGCCTTCCCTGCGCTTGTTTTCGGACCAGGTTTTACGCATAGACGGCCATGCGGCAGTCGCCGAATTCACCCTCGAACAGGACCAGACCGCCGAATTCATGCTGGGTGGTATCGACGATCCGCGATTCAAGGAAGGCGCCGCCGCGATCTGCCTGGAGCGGACCCTGAAGTTCTGGCGCGACTGGATCGGCCAGTCCAACTATCGCGGTCGCTGGCGGGAAATGGTCAATCGCTCGGCCTTGGCATTGAAGCTGCTGACCTCGCGCAAACACGGCGCAATCCTCGCCGCCGCGACCTTCGGCCTGCCGGAAACACCTGGCGGCGAGCGCAACTGGGATTATCGCTACACGTGGATCCGCGACGCCTCGTTCACCGTCTACGCATTCATGCGCCTGGGCTTCGTCCAGGAGGCCAACGATTACATGCGCTGGCTGCGCGGGCGGGTCAGTGATTGCCACGGAAAATCGATGAAGCTCAACATCCTCTACGCCATCGATGGTCGCCAGGAACTGCCGGAAACCGAACTCTCGCACCTCTCCGGTCATGGTGGCGCAACACCGGTACGGATCGGCAATCAGGCTTACGGCCAGGTCCAGCTCGACATTTTCGGCGAGCTGATGGACGCGGTGTACCTGGTCAACAAATACGGCGACGCCATCTCCCATGAAGGCTGGAAACATACCGTGGAAGTGGTCGATCAGGTCTGCGAAACCTGGGAGCAAGAGGACGTCGGCATCTGGGAAATGCGCGGCGAGCAGCATCACTTTCTGCACTCCCGGCTGATGTGCTGGGTCGCACTGGATCGAGCCATTCGCCTCGCCTCAAAACGCTCACTGCCCGCCCCGTTCGCCCGCTGGGACCAGACCCGACAAGCGATCTACGCTGACATCTGGGAAAACTTCTGGAACGAAGAATGCGGGCACTTCGTCCAGTACATCGGCGGTACCGCGCTCGATGGCTCGATGCTGCTGATGCCGCTGGTGCGCTTCGTCAGCGCCAAAGACCCGCGCTGGCTCGCGACCCTCGACGCGATCGAAAAAAACCTCGTGCGCGACGGCATGGTTTACCGCTATCGCAATGACGACACCCGAATCGACGGCCTCGACGGCACCGAAGGCGCCTTCGCCGCGTGCTCATTCTGGTACGTCGAATGCCTGGCCCGCGCCGGACGGGTGGAAAAGGCACATCTGGAGTTTGAACAGCTGCTGAGGTACGCCAACCCGCTGGGGTTGTACGCCGAAGAGTTCGACAGCCATGCGCGGCATCTGGGCAATACGCCGCAAGCGCTGACGCATTTGGCACTGATCAGTGCGGCCAGTTTTCTGGATCGGAAATTGAGTAGGGAGAAGAGTTTCTGGCAGCCGTGAAACCGCGTAGCCCCTTTCGCGAGCAGGCTCGCTCCCACATTGGATCTTTAGTGGCCAGGAAATTTGTATTCGACCGAGATTAAATGTGGGAGCGAGCCTGCTCGCGATAGGGCCATCAGCCACAACACAAGGCCGACTGAACACCGGCGAAAGAAACGGTGGCCGGTATAGGCCAAGCTCCTACAACTGCTAAACAGAGCTGTTCAATCGCACGAAGCACCTGATTTCTATAGCCTGAAAACGTTTGTTGCCAGCCGTTACATCCCCACCTACCATCCCCCCTCAACGGGTACAGCGGAGCTGTCCAACAAAACCCGAATTCAAGGAACCAGAATGACCCAACGCATCCACCGCAGCATCGATACCCCACTCCGGTCCGGACTGAACCGCGACGAATTGTGGGAAGCCCACGACAAGGGCCTGATCAAATGCTGGGAAATCGGCCGCCAACGCGCCGCCCGTTTCCCCGAACTCGCGCAACGCTGCCTTGCCGGCGAACTGCCGGTGCTGGGCTGGAAAGGTGGCGTCAGCCGCAGCCTGAAGAAACTCGAAAAATACGGATCCCTCAAATACCTCGCCGAGTGGCAGGGGATGCGCGGGGAAGATCTGGATATTGATTTGAGTGAAGAACGGGCCTTGACCTGTTCGCGGACCAACATGGTGGTGACGTTCACGCCGGATCGGTCGAAATACTTTAATCAGGTGGCAGAAATCGAAGTCTAGGAACCAGGCGAAAAACAACCCTGTCTGGAGTGTCGAATGAACAATCAAGCGCTGATCCACTTCACCCAAACGCCAGGGTTGTCGATCGCCTACGAAGAACACGGCCCCACCACCGGCGACCCGATCCTCCTCCTCCACGGTTTCCCCTATTCCCCGCGCGCCTATGACGAAATTGCCCCAGTCCTCGCCGCCAAGGGCTACCGCGTCATCGTCCCGTACCTGCGCGGTTACGGCCCGACCCGTTTCAACCACCCCGACACCCTGCGCTCCGGACAACAAGCCGCCCTCGCTCAGGACTTGCTGGATCTGATGGACGCGCTGGCCATTCAACAAGCCGCCCTGTGCGGCTACGACTGGGGCGGTCGGGCGGCGTGTATTGTGGCGGCGCTATGGCCCGAGCGGGTTCGTTGCCTGGTGACCGGCGACGGTTACAACCTACAGAACATTCCCCTCTCCACCGAACCGTTGGACCCGGAAACCGAGCACCGCCTCTGGTATCAGTACTACTTCCACACGCCACGCGGGGTCGAAGGCCTGACGAAAAATCATCGAGCCTTGTGTGAATTACTCTGGACGTTGTGGTCACCGACCTGGACCAAAGGCCCTGAGCGGTATCCCCTCAGCGCCCCGGCTTTCGACAACCCGGATTTCGTCGAGGTGGTGATTCACTCCTACCGCCACCGGTTCATGTACGCGCCCGGCGACCCGGCGCTGGAGTGGATCGAAGAAGCACTGACCCGACAGCCGCCGATCAGCGTACCGACGATTTCCCTGTGCGGAGCCGACGATGGCGTCGGACCGGCACCGGAAATAGACGAAGACATCGCCCATTTCACCGGACGTTATGAGCGGCGAGTGTTGGCGGGCGTCGGGCACAACATTCCCGAAGAAGCGCCCGAGGCAACGGTCAGAGCGTTACTGGATCTGCTGGAAGGCTGACGCTGAAACGCTCGCGATAAGCCTGCGGGGTCACGCCCATGGCCCGCAGAAAACTGCGTCGAAGCGTCTCTTCGCTGCCAAAACCGCATTGCACCGCCACCCGTTTGATCGGCACGCCGGTATCGCTGAGCAAACGTCGGGCGGTCTCGACCCGAATTAGTTCAATGGCCCGGGCCGGAGTCTGGCCGGTGTCGGCGCGGTAATGGCGGACGAAGCTGCGTTCGCTCATGCCGGCCTGCAAGGCCAGGGTCGGGATGCCCAAATCCTTGGTGAGGTTTTCACTGATCCAGGCATGAAGTTCGTCGAAACGGTTACCTTCCTTTTGCAAAGAGAGGGTCACGCTGAACTGCGACTGGCCGCCGGGACGTTTCAGGAACACCACCAGTTGCCGGGCGACGTCCAGGGCCATCGTGCGGCCGAGGTCCTCTTCGACCATGGCCAGCGCCAGATCGATACCGGCGGTGACCCCGGCCGAGGTCCAGACCGGGCCGTCATTGATGAAAATCGGATTGGGTTCAACCTGCAGCCGCGGATGCTGCTGCGCCAACTGCTCGCAACGGGTCCAGTGAGTGACCACCCGCCGGCCATCGAGCCAGCCGCTGGCCGCCAGCAAAAATGCCCCGGTGCACACCGACGATACCCGCCGACACCCCGTCGCGTGTTCACGGACCCAGGTCACCAGCGGTTCATCTCGCGCCGCGTCGTAAACGCCCCAGCCACCGGCAATGATCAATGTGTCACTGCCCTCTTCGGGTAACGGCTCGGCCAACAGCGCCAGCCCCGCCGAGGACATCACCGCCCCGCCGCCGCTGGCAATCACCGACGGCGCATAAGGTGGCGGAAAACCTTGCTCGCGGGAAATATCGTTGGCCGAGGCGAACACTTGCAACGGCCCGGTGACGTCGAGCAATTGCACATTGGCAAAGGCGAGCACGTGAATGGTTTTCGGCATGATTGGCGTAATTCGTGGGGTGATTGGCGTATACGCCAAATCCTACGAGCCTAAAGTGAAGCCGTCCACCCACTTCATGAGAAAAATGCCATGACGTTGCAGATCGGTTTTCTGTTGTTTCCACAGGTTCAGCAACTGGACCTCACAGGCCCTTACGACGTACTGGCCTCGCTGCCGGACGTGAAGGTGCATTTGATCTGGAAGGACCTGATGCCCGTTACCGCAAGCACGGGCCTGGTGCTGAAACCGACCACCACGTTCGACGACTGCCCACCGCTGGATGTGATCTGCATTCCCGGCGGCAGTGGCGTCGGGCCGTTGATGGAGGATGAACAGACGCTGGCCTTCATCCAGGCGCAAGCCGCCAACGCGCGTTACGTCACGTCGGTGTGTACCGGCGCGCTGGTGCTTGGCGCGGCGGGTCTGCTGAAGGGCAAACGCGCCACCACTCACTGGGCTTATCACGAATTGCTGGTGCCTTTGGGGGCGATCCCGGTGAAGGATCGGGTGGTGCGCGACGGTAATCTGCTGACCGGTGGCGGGATCACGGCGGGCATCGATTTTGCCCTGACCCTGGCCGCGGAGTTGTTCGATAAGGACACGGCAGAGCTGGTGCAGTTGCAGCTCGAATACGCCCCGGCACCTCCGTTTGCATCGGGCAGCCCTGAGACGGCTCCGGTCAGTGTGCTGGAGGAGGCCCGCAAACGCGCTGCCGGGTCATTGAAACTGCGCTCGGAAATCACTGAGCGTGTAGCGGCGAAACTCGATCAGTTGTCAGCTAGCTGATCCATCCCGATCGGCAGCCAGTGCCAGGCTGCCGCTCCCCCGGCCAAAATGATCCGCCGAGGATTTTCCATCGCCCATAAAAAAACCCGCCTAAGCGGGTTTCTCAAGACCATTTCGACATCCTGTCGGCAGCCATCCTGGCCAATGGTCGATCATCCTTGATCCTGAGCGCTTCCTGCGACTCAGTTGATGGACCGAGATTAAACACATCGGTGAAGCGTAAACAGAGGACATACCAGCGCTCTGGTGTAAGCCATTGGCCATTCAGCCATGAAGCCCTCTCCTGCTACACGAAACTCATCTGCCAGGGTCTTTTCGACAGACCAAAAAAACCCGCCGAAGCGGGTTTTTTCCCAAGACCATTACGACTCCCTGTCGGCAGCGATTCCTTGCTTATGGTCGATCATCCGTGATCCCGAGCACTTCCTGTGCTTCGGTTGATGAAGCTAGATTACGCTTCGGATCCAATGTGCAATAGACGACATAGCTACCATCGCGTGTAGGACATTCGCTATAGCCGCCCTTCCGAAAACCCTTAGACAGGTAAGGTTTCAAGCATTGAGGCCGCTAATTTAGCGGACTGCAGCTGACCTTCGGCCCTCAGATCGCCGTCCTCGAGAAACGCCCAGCGTTTCAGCCCAGGTTCAAACAGGCGGCCATCACTATTCCTGGCGCTCGCGTTCCTTGGCACTGACTTTGAGAAATTCTTCGATGTTGTTCATCTGTTCATCCCAACCGCGGCTGTCCATGCGGAACGCCTTGAGCCGGCGCGTCTGAGGGATGTGATCGAAACCGGACTCGGTGACCTTGAGTAACGTGCCTTCATCCATGTCTTCAAGCTCGAACTTCACCAGCGTGGTGGGTTCCTGGGAGTAATCGAGCTCCGGCTCCACGGCATAAGGGTGCCAGCGAAACGAAAACACCCGTTCCGGCTCGACCCGCTCCACCAATACGTTCCACAGCAAGTGCTCATAACCCGGGTACGTAATCTGCCCCTGGGTCCACTCACCGGCAACAAAACGCTTGCCTTCCAGCGCCACGCCAAACCACTGTCCGAAAGCTTCGGCATTGGCCAGCACACGCCAGACCTGCGAGCGCGGCGTTTTGAGCAGGATCTTCCTTTCGATGCGATCTGATGCTGGATTCATAAGTCACCTCCTGTACTGAACAGTAGGCCTGTAAGACCACAAGACCAACCCTAAAGTTGTATCAATCGGGCATCGCAATCAACCCTGACGAAATATTCAGCTGCATGTCCAAGTGTAACTGCTGATTTGAAGACAAAACGAGTAGACCGAAACTGCTAACGTTAAACGCGAAATTGACTCAGACAAGGACGATTCATGCAGCCTTCACTTACGGAACGTTATCGCGGGGCCCTGCTGGGCCTGGCCTGCGGTGATGCCGTTGGCACCAGCGTCGAATTCCAGCCACGCGGCTCGTTCAAGCCCCTGACCGACATGGTGGGTGGCGGCCCTTTCAATCTGAAAGCCGGGCAATGGACCGATGACACCTCGATGGCGCTGTGCCTGGCCGAAAGCTTGCTGAAAAAAAACGGCTTCGAGGCGGCCGATCAGATGGGTCGTTACTTGAATTGGTGGAAATGGGGTTATCTGAGCTCAACGGGTGAATGCTTCGACATTGGCATGACCGTACGCGACGCCCTGACGCGTTATCAGCAAACCGGTGAACCGTTCGCCGGCTCCACCGATCCCCGCACGGCCGGGAACGGCTCGCTGATGCGCCTGGTGCCAGTGGCGCTGTATTACTTTCCCGATCGCGACCGGATCCTGGCATTTTCCGCCAACAGCTCGCGAACCACCCATGCCGCACCGGAAGCGATCGAATGCTGTCAGTTGTTCGCCGAGCTGATCCACCGAGCGTTACAAGGCGCGCCCAAGGCAGAAGTGCTCGGCTTGTCAGAAACGACATGCCTGGAACCCAAAGTGGCCGCCATCGCGCGAGGCGATTATTTCGGCAAACCTGAACGCGAAATCCATGGTAGCGGTTACTGCGTTGCTTCACTGGAAGCGGCCCTGTGGTGCTTTCATCAGACTGACAGCTTTGAAGCCGCCATCCTGAAAGCCGCCAACCTGGGCGATGACGCCGATACCACCGCCGCCATTGTTGGCCAGTTGGCCGGGGCTCATTACGGCGTGCAGGCCATTCCCGACCGTTGGCTGGAGAAGTTACATTTGCGTGAAGACATCGAAGCCACGGCTGACGCTTTGCTGCGGGCAGCCACCCTCACGCAAACAGGAGCACGCGATGAATAGCCTGCAAGGCAGTTGCTTGTGCAAAGCCGTCGAGTACCACGTCGATAGCCTCGACATGCCCATCAGCCATTGCCACTGTCAAACCTGTCGCAAGGCACACGCGGCGGCGTTTGCCTCGACAGCCGGGGTCATGCGCGAACATTTTCGCTGGACCAAAGGCCAGGACCACCTGAGCAGCTACGAATCGTCGCCGGGTAAGCTGCGGCATTTCTGTTCGGTCTGCGGTTCACATTTGATGGCCGAACGCTTGGCCCAGCCCCACGTCATTGTTCGTGTGGCGACACTGGACGATGATCCGAAAATGACGCCTCAGGTGCATATCTGGACATCACATGATGTGCCGTGGCTCAACGATGAGTCGATCGAAAAACACCTTGAATGGCAGGCATAGCAGGCCAATACGTAGCGCTACACGGCCCCCCAATTTTCCACGTCAAAGAGAGAATCCCCATGCACCCACGCTTTCTCCTGGCTCTGACGCCTCTGCTGTTTACCGCCGCTGCTTATGCTGTGGACTGCGACAACGCCACCGATCAGGCCACGATGAATGAGTGCGCGGCGCAGCAGCACAAGACGGCGGACAAGGAGTTGAATGCGCTTTACCAGCAGATCAATGAGCGTTTGAAGAGTAACCCGGACAGCAAAAAACTCATGGTCAGTGCGCAGCGTGCGTGGATTGCGTTTCGGGATGCCGAGTGCACGTTTTCGGCGTCTGCCGTGGAAGGTGGGAGTGTGTATCCGCTGATCTACAGCAACTGCATCACTGAGTTGACCAAGGCGCGGGTTGAGACTTTCAAGAATTATCTGAAGTGTCAGGAGGGGGATTTGAGTTGCCCGGTGCCGGGGGCTTGATGCTTCGGTTTCTTCGAGGGCCTCTTCGCGAGCAGGCTCGCTCCCACAGGGCTCAATGATCTTCACACAATAGTGATCACACTGAGATCCACTGTGGGAGCGAGCCTGCTCGCGAAAGCGCCAGCTCAGACTGCGCCGTTACCGAATAAATATCTGCGCGGTCGTGATCGCCATATCCCCGCCCGGCAACTTGATGCTGCCAATCTGCTTCATGCTCTCGGGATCAAAGATCGCCACATCGTTAAACGTCCCCGCCAGGTAGATCTTGCTACCGTCCTTGTTGAACGAAATGCAGTAGTAGGAATGATCCAGCGTCGCTGCCTGGAGCATTTTCTTCTCCTTGATGTCGTACTTCGCCAAACGGTTGAGCACCCCAAACATCAGGTTCGGATCCTTCGGCGAGCGCATGCCGCTGAAGTAGATTTCCGTCAGAGGGCCGAAGTCGGTGGTTTCGCTCTTGCCGGTTTTCAGGTCGATGCTGAACAGCCCGTAAAGGTATTCGGCGGTCAACGGATCCTGCTTCTTGTCCTTGAATTTCGCGGCGGTGTAGAGCAGCGAAAAGTCATGGCGATAGGTCTGCTGGTTCCACACGTAGAGCACGTCCGGCGCGCTATAGTTCGGGCGCTTCCAGTGGCGGCTGGGGATCAGCACGTCGAACTTGCCGGTCTTCACATCGACCTTGTAGACATCCGCCCCGGCCACGTACAGCGTGCCGTCGTCACCACTCTGCATGATGGTCAACTGCCGTGGCGCCGGGAAACTGCGCACGGGTTTGGCGTCCATGCCGGCGTCGGTGGCGTACACGTCGAGCC
Organism: Pseudomonas sp. TH39(2020); assembly: GCF_016650715.1. NCBI lineage: Bacteria > Pseudomonadati > Pseudomonadota > Gammaproteobacteria > Pseudomonadales > Pseudomonadaceae > Pseudomonas > Pseudomonas sp. TH39(2020). Next base: position 185,634 of record NZ_JAEKFF010000006.1, read on the forward strand.
GCGGTTGCTGCACTTCGTAGCGGTCGCTGAGCATCAGCGTCGGGTTGGCAATGGTGAACAATTCCTTGCCGTCGTGGCTGAGGGTGAAGGCGAACATCGACTTCGCTTTCTCACCCGGCTTCTGGGTGATGCTGGCGTGGAACACCTGCTTGCAGCTGTCGAGTTCAACGCCGTAGACATCCGCGTAGTGGTTGTTCAGCACGTAAGCGGTCTTGCGGTCCGGCGACAACTGAACGGTGCCGGGACCGAACGCATCCGGCATTTTGCAGGTCTTGAACAAGGTGTCGGTAACCACGTCGATGACGTGCAGGTTGTTCGGGTAGTTGGTGGTCAACATGTACTCGTGACCGTCTTGCAGTGCTGTATTTTCATCGGCCAGAACAGTGAGCGAACAGACGCTCAGGACGGCGAATGCGGCCACGCCGCAGGCTTTGATGCAATGCATGCTGGAATCCTTCTTCTCTGTCCGATTACTTGTCTTTAGGGAAGACCGTGCCGAGGTTGCGCCAGTTTTCGTTGGACGCCTGGGCATCCTTGTTCCAGTCCGGGTAGGTGCTCATCATGTCGGGCACCTGGGCCGGCCACCAGCAAGGGTCGGAACAACCGTAAAGGTCAGCTTCCATCGGCTGGCACAGCGACGACACACCGCCAAATGCATCGATTTCCCAACCCGGGTCGGTGGTCGAGGCACAGCCGGCGACGGAACTCATCGCCACCACTTCTTCGATGCGGTTTTCGGCCGCGGCCTCATCCAGTTTCAGCGCTTTATTATTGATTGCCTTGAGATGTTTCATATCAGTGAGCCTTGCGCGGAGTGATGTAGCTGCTGATAAACGCAGGGTTGTGGGCCATGATCCGGGTGTAGACCTCGATGCCGAAGTCGACCCAGTCACGCATCAGTTCGCAGTAGTGATAGGTCGGGTGGGTCGGGTCGCCGTAACGGGCGTAGCTCTCGTGATAGCAGCCGCCGGAGCAGAGGTTGCGGATCTGGCAGTCCTCGCAACCGGTGTTGGTACGGTCCAGGCGCTGGGACAGGAAGTCGTTCAACTCAACCTGCTTCACACCGCTGTGGACGTTGCCGAAGGTCGGCAATGACGAACCGGTAAAGCGATGGCACAGGTTCAGTTCGCCCTTGTGATCCACCGCCAGCATCTTCAGGCCCGCGCCGCAGGGCAGGGCTTTTTTGTGGCCTTCGTGGATGTCGGTGATCAACTGGTGCAGGTTGGAGAAGCCGATATTGCGGTGCTCCAGCGCCGCTTCCAGATAACGCCGACCCAGCTTCTTCATGTTGGCGAAGACTTCGATCAGCTCGTCGCTGGACAGGTTGAAGGTGCTGATGTCACCGGAGGTCACCGGGGCAAACCCGACTTCGGCAAAACCCAGTTCGTTGAACAGGTGATCCCAGATGGTTTCGACGTCGGTGACGCCGGTGGTCAGGGTCACGCGGGCACCGACCGGACGGCTGTTGTAGCGCGACAGCAGCATTTCAGCCTTGCGCCGCACCACGTCGTAAGTGCCCTGCCCGCCCACGGTGATGCGGTTGCGGTCGTGCACGGTTTTCGGTCCGTCGATACTGACTGACAGGCCGAATCGGTGGGCGTTGAGGTAGTCCACGGTCTCTTCGGTGAGCAGCGTCGCGTTGGTGGTCATGACGAACTCGACAAACTTGCCCGCCTCGCGGAAACGCTTTTCGCAATAGTCGACCATGTACTCGATCAGCTTGCGATTGCTCAGCGGCTCACCGCCGAAAAACACCACGGTGAAACGCTCTTCATCCGGTGATTCACGCAGCAGCATTTCCACCGAGGCGACCGCCGTTTCGACGTCCATTTTCTTGCCGGCCGACGGCTTGTCCAGGTCTTCCTTGTAGCAATAGGTGCAGCTCAAATTGCAGCCGGTGTTGACGTTGAGTACCACGGTATTGATCGCCGTGCGCTCGACCCGTTTGGTGCCGATGTCCGGGGTCAACGGCGAGCCGTCGCTGACCAGTTCCAGGGCCATCAGCTCACGCAGGGTCTCGGTGATTTCTTCGCCGTTGAAGCGAGCGGCCAGGCGCTGGATCAGGTCGTCCGACGAACAGCCGGGACCGCGCAAGGTATCGATGATGGTGCCGGTCAGCTCATCGCTGGCGAACAGCGAACTGCTGGGGATGTGAAACAGCATGCGGTCGGCATCGACGTGCACTTCGTGCAGATTCCGCTCGACCAGATTCAAAATAGCGCCCATTGCAACCTCCTGTGCAAACCCCGTTCTACGGGGCTCACGGTCATTCCAAAAAAATGTCTGAAGCCGTTGAAGTCAGCCAGCTCACGTTTTCAAAATCATGGAATGGGTGGATTGTTCCAGCGTTGCACAGTGACGATCATGTGGCCTTCGCCGGTCAGGGATTTCCCTGCGTCGTCGACGGCGGCGATCACCTTGAGATTGCCGGCATTGTTGGTGGACATTTTGCGCTGTGGGTTTGGCCCGGCATCGCCCGGTGTAAACACGCCGCTGTCAGCCTGCATGGTGCCGGCGAACTTGACGTCCTCGTCTTCCTTGGCGCGGTCGTCGAACGCTTCGACCGACCACTGCGCCGGGAACACGCCGATGCGATAAGGCTTGCCGTCAGCGCCCTTGCCCCAGGCTTCGGCATCAAAACGGCCCTGGACTTTCGGCGTCGAACCACCGCCCTCGCCAATCCGCGCCACCGAGAACTCGGGCACGACTTTGACTTCGGCGATTTTGCTGTAGACCGACAGGGTCGGGCCTTTCAGCGTGCCGACAGTAACGTTGCGCAAACCCGGTTGAGCATTGGCGGCAGCCTTGAGCTTGACGCGCATGCGCTCCGGGCTTTGCTCCAGTACTTCGACCACTTCCACGCCTTTGCCGAAGTTCGGTTTGCCGGTGAGACCGCTGCCGACAAGGGTTACTTCAGTTTCGCTGCCGGCCTTCAGGTAACCCGGCTGCACCGCCAGCAAACGACTGCTGCCCTGTTTGGCGGCGACGAAGTCCAGACCCCGCTCATCGTGCTCGGCCTCGAACATCCGGCCTTGCATCGCGTTGCCTTGGGCGGCGAATACCTGACGCATGGTCACGCCATCGATGGTCACGTTGCCGCGCCATTCGTAACCGGTGTAGAGAATCGCGCTGCCGTCGCCATTGAACGGGCTGCCGTCGGCGTATTGGCCTTTGACGCTGACCTTGAACGTGTCGCTGCCATCGGTCGTGACGCTCATCACACCGGCCACTTCCCCCTTGCCCGGCAAGTGGCCGCTGAAGCTCCAGTCACCGACCAGCGCTTCAGCTTTCGGTGCGGTGCTCAGCCATTTTTTCCAGGCCGGGTTGTCCAGCGGATAACGCTTGGCCAGCAGCGGCACCATGTCTTTGCGGGCAATGTCGAACCAGTCGCGATCACGCGCCAGAGCCTGGTATTCCAGGGACGGCCAATGGCCGAGGTGGAAGTTCACCAGACGCTCCCATTCCTGGGCCGGACGCCGTTGCAGGGCGACCCGCGCACCGGAATGGCAGCGGCCGCACATCTGGCTGGTCTGGTCGTCGAACTTCTCGACGGTATTGAGTCGACGCTCCAGCGCATAACGCACGCCGTCGGTCTCGCTTGGGGCCAGGCCCTGGGTGTCGGCCAGGTATTTGACCAGGGTGCGACGGTCGTCATCGCTGATCTGCAAACCGTGCATGGTTTGCATGCGGGCGATGCTCATCAGCCAGCCTTCAGGGGTTTTGCGCTGGAGGCTGATGCGGCTCAGGGCATTATTGGCTTCAGGGGTATGACAGCCCTGACAGGTTTCCTTGAGGATGGTCTGAGCGTCGCGGGCTGCCAGGCTGTAAGGCGAATGCAGCGCCACACAAGCGGCCACGGCCAGCAGACTGGCACTCAGGCCTGATCGGAGTTTTCTCTTCATCAACGTCGAACCTCGCACAGTGCTTTCTTATTTTTGTGGCTTATCGTTTTTATGGTTTCTGCCGTCGGCGGCGCACCGCTGACGGAGGCAAGAGAAACGTCTGCAATGAGCAATACACGGAGCGTGCCAGCTTACCAATTACCTTTTAAATCAATAAGTTGCGTGACGATGACTGCTTTTCGGCATCGCTGAACAAGATCGCCTGCGTCTAATAACGCGACACGTGTTGCAGTCTGAGACAGCATAGATGGCCTGACCGGAACAGCTCATCGGCCGACGATTGACGCCCATCCTCTGCAAGCGCGAAATGGTTGTTCACCGATTGCCACCAGGGGATAAAAAAATGGCAAGCATCACTGTCCTGGCGGGGGACTTTCTGCAGGGTGATGGAGAGTACAGAGACGGCGTTTTCACCCTCAGAACGTCGCTTCACCCATGGCCCGGCATTACCCTGCCGCTCTCATCGTTCAAGTGCGTGGAAGTGGCCAACGAGGATTCGATCAACAACATCAAGGATGCCATCGGCTTTGGCGTGGCCGGGGCCATGCTGTTGGGGCCCATCGGCGCAATTGCCGGGTTCATGCTGGCCGGCAAGGAAACCGAAGTGACCTTCCTGGCGACACTCAAGGACGACAGAAAGCTGTTGGCCGCCGTGGATGGCAACACGTTCGAAGAAATTTCCCGGGAATTTGCAGCCTGAGTAATCGGCGCAGGCCGCACCGCGTTCCCACGGTGCGGCGTGACGCCGGTTCAGATGTCATAGGTGGGGGGAACGCTTTTGTGTACGTCGATCTCGTGCTGCATGTCCGCCACCAGCGACGCGATCGCATGGGGACTGTCCAGTGTCCACAGGGGAACGTGGGTGGCCACTATATCCACTTTGCCGGTCATGCAGTCGCAGACCCGAATCGTCAGGGACTGGTCCGCCGCCATGGTGCAGGTGCAAACGGACGGCAGAAAACTGTGTTCAATGATGTTTTGAATTTCCAGGGTTGAAAGGAACATCGTTACCTCCCTCACGCCAGATGTATTGCCGGATGAACGGTCCGTGATTTCACCCACCGATCCCAAAAAATTCTAGTCCTCAATACTGGCTACCTCAAGGTCGCAACTCGGTTGCTCGTCGTCTCACAGCTGTCGCAATTTGCAACAACCTCACAGCGTCCGCGATGCCCTTGAGTGCCACAAAACCCCGCCAGCCAAGGGCGGCTCTGCCTTTGCGGGCACTTGGCACACCCATTGCGAAAGCCCTGTTCTCACGAACAACAAGAGGTTTCGTCATGCCCCTCCCTTATTTGCTTCCCGCCACCTCGGCGTTCATCCAGCGCGCCCCACGCATGCTCATCGGCGGCGACTGGGTCGAGGCCGCCGACGGCCAGACCATGCCCCTGCACAACCCGGCCACCGGTGAAGTGCTGTGCGTCGTGCCACGGGCCACGCCAGAGGATGTCGACCGCGCCGTGCTCGCCGCCCGCCAGGCCTTCGATGATTCGGCCTGGACCCGCACCCGGCCTCGGGAGCGGCAGAACCTGCTGTGGAAACTCGCCGGCCTGATGGAACGCGACGCCGAACTGCTGGCGCAACTGGAATGCCTGAACAACGGCAAAAGTGCGGCGGTGGCCCAGGTGATGGACGTGCAACTGTCCATCGACTTCCTGCGCTACATGGCCGGTTGGGCGACCAAGATCGAAGGTTCCAGCGTTGAAGTGTCGTTGCCGTTGATGCCCAACGATCAATTCCACAGTTTCATCCGTCGCGAAGCGGTGGGCGTGGTCGGCGCCATCGTCGCCTGGAACTTCCCGCTGCTGCTGGCCTGCTGGAAACTCGGCCCGGCCCTGGCCACCGGTTGCACCGTGGTGCTCAAACCCGCCGACGAAACCCCGCTGACCGCACTGAAACTCGCCGAACTGGTGCTGGAAGCCGGTTACCCCGAAGGTGTGTTCAACGTGGTCACGGGCACCGGCATCACGGCAGGTTCCGCCCTGACCCACAATCCGCTGGTGGACAAGCTGACCTTCACCGGCTCCACCGCCGTGGGCAAGCAGATCGGCAAGATCGCCATGGATTCCATGACCCGGGTGACCCTGGAACTGGGCGGCAAATCGCCGACCATCGTCATGGCCGACGCCGACCTGAAGACCGCCGCAGCCGGCGCCGCCAGCGCGATTTTCTTTAATCAGGGGCAGGTGTGCTGCGCAGGCTCCAGGCTGTATGTGCAGCGTAAGCATTTCGACAATGTGGTGGCGGACATCGCCGACATCGCCAACGCCATGAAGCTCGGCAACGGCATGGACCCGAGTGTCGACATGGGCCCGCTGATCTCCGCACGCCAACAGGAACGGGTTTACGGTTACATCGAAAAGGGCCGGGAAAGTGGCGCGACGATCGCCTGTGGTGGCGAACAGTTCGGGCCAGGGTTTTTCGTCAAACCGACGGTGATCGTCGATGTCGATCAGAAACATTCGCTGGTGCAGGAGGAGATCTTCGGGCCGGTGCTGGTGGCGATTCCGTTCGATGATGAAGCCGATGCGTTGCGCATGGCCAATGACAGTCCATATGGGCTTGGGGCGAGTATCTGGTCGAACGATTTGGCGGCGGTGCACCGGATGATTCCGCGGATCAAGTCGGGTTCGGTGTGGGTCAATTGCCACAGCGCGCTGGACCCGGCGTTGCCGTTTGGTGGGTACAAGATGTCCGGGGTTGGACGTGAGATGGGGTATGCGGCGATTGAGCATTACACCGAGTTGAAGTCGGTGTTGATCAAACTGTAGGTTTTTTTGGAGGGAGATGGATCGGTGTCGGACTCAAGATCCACCCCCCTCACCCCAGCCCTCTCCCAAATGGGGAGAGGGGGAAAGGGAGTCGATCTTCATGCTGTTCAAAGCCTGAGCTCGACTCGGACTTTCAGGTCGCAGTACTTCAAAAGAAACCCACGGTCAGTCCCCTCTACCCTCTGGGGAGAGGGTTAGGGTGAGGGGGCGATATCCCTGACTCAACAACCAACTCCTGACCAACCTTCCCTGCTCCACCGTCAACCCGGCCAACGCCTGCTCGGCCGGCTCGGTCCGCAACCGCCGCACCAACGGCGCCAGCTCAACCCCTTGCACATGCCAGATCCCCAGCGGCTGATCCGCCGTGATCACCACCTCGGCCTCATCCACAAATCCATCGCGCAGCACCGGCGCGCGCTCAATCCTCAACGAGGAAAAATCCGCCTCGGCATGCGCCACTTCAGCATCCGGCCACTGCCGCCGTGCAAGCCAGAATGGCTGCTGCAACCAACGCTGCTCATCGGCATAAAAATCCCGCCCGATCCGCGCAAAACGCAAAAACAACTGCTCCACCCGTTGCTGATGAAAGCGCTGAGCCAGCGCCGCTCGCTCGGGTTTACGCAACAACGTGTTAATCACCGTCGGCGCCTGTAACGCCGAGGACAATGACTGAAAAATCCCATTGCCCGACAGCGGATCCACCGCCATCGCCGCATCGCCGACCCGAATCCAGTTATCGCCACACACCTGCGGGCACAAAATCGCCGTACTGCTGCGGGCATGCAGCTGTAGATCGACCTCAGGTTCTTCACCGAAAAACGCCCGGGCTAACGCCGAACCTTGGCGTCGTTGACGACAGTAGTCGAGCAACTGCGCCTTGCCCGGCAATTCAGCACTGGCCACGTCCACCGTCCACTGCCAGTAACACTGACCGTCGGCTCGCCGAGCCATCCACGCCCAGCCGTCCTCAAGACTTTCCACGGCGCTGGCGGTGTTGCCCGGCGTGCCTTGCCAGCGATTGAGCAGGCTGACCGTCTCCGGCCCGCGCAGGCCTTTGCCGAGCGCAGGTGCCTGACGCCCACGTGCCTCAACCAGAAAATCCGCCAGCAGCGCCTCGCGCCCTGAGATTTCGATCCGATGCCCCGAAACCGATGACTGCACCGTCAGCACTCGGCCTTCGATCAGCTCAACGCCAGCCAGGCGCAGGTCCTCGCGCAAGCCTCGATCAAAGCTTGGGCGGTCCAGTAAAAATTCGATGTTCTGCGCATGCTGCTGACCGTTCCATGACACCTGTCTTTGGGACGGCAGCGCCGCATCCGCCTGTGCCTGATGAAGCCCGGCACCACGCAAGGCCTCCAGCACCCGAATGGAAACACCTTCCAGCGCCGCAAACCGCCGCCATTCGCTGACCAGCGTCACGGGATAACCGAGCCGACGCAAACCCAAGGCAACCGCCGCTCCCGCTGGCCCTGCGCCAAGAATCAAAATCATGCTCCGAAGCGCCGTTCAGGGCCGCGATAGCGGGCATTCTCCCGAAGCCATTCGATGATGTGTTCGTTGCTCGCCTCGGGATGCGCCACCAGGAAACCCGCGATGTGCCCGCTCAACGCCGCACAGCCGAGACTGGCGCCGGACTGCCCCGGATAGGTGCCATGCACACACGCGGCGAAATCCGCTTGAGCGCTGTTGAGCCACGACCATTCCTGTTCGGCACAACGCGCATCACCAGTGACTCGCAGCACCTGTGGATAATTCGCCGGAAACACGCCCTCACCCTGCGCCGGACTGGATGCACAGAGCAAAACACCGCGCGCTACCGCCGCGGCACAGGCTTCACGCAACAGGCTGCGATCCTGACGCAGACCGAGGCTCAAATTGATCAGCCGAACGTCCTGCGCCACCAGCCAGTCAATCGCCGTGGCGATCTGCAACGCGCTGGTGACCCCACGCTGATCGAACACCTGAGCCACGCAAAATACCGCCGAAGGCGCCCGCCGACCGATGGCCTCGATCACCGCGCTGCCGTGGCCCAGCGGATCGTCGCGCAAGTCGCTTTCGGCCAATCCATCCGCCAGCAACGAGAAGCGCCGCCCGGCGATAACCTGCACTCGTTGCGCCGCCGAGTGACCGCTGTCCACCACACCAATCCGCAGCTCAGGCTTCATGCAGCACCGTTTTTGAAGTGAGTACGCCGTCAAGCAATTCAAAGCGCAAATCGGCATCGGCCAAGGTCGAAGGACGGTGGCTGATGAGGATCCGCGTACGCCCGGCAAACAGTCGATCGATGGCTTCGATGACTTCGCGCTCGGTGGCTTCATCCACCGCCGAGGTCGCTTCGTCCAGCACCAGAATCAATGGATCCTGCAACAGCGCCCGGGCAATGGCGATGCGCTGTTTCTGCCCGCCGGACAACTGCTGACCACGTTCGCCCAATGGGCTGTCGAGGCCTTCGGGCAAAGACTCGATCAGGCTGTCGAGTTGCGCCAGCCGCGCCACTTCGGCAATCGCTTCACGGCTGGCGTCCGGCACCGCGTAGGCGAGGTTGTCGGCGAGGCTGCCGCGAAACAGCACGATGTCCTGACTGACCACGGCAATCCGCCGACGCAGCTGGAACAGGTCCAGTTCGCGCAGATCGACCTCTCCCAGCAACACCCGGCCGGATTGTGGGTCGTGGTGCCGTTGCAGCAGGTCGATCAGGGTCGATTTACCGACCCCGGAGCCGCCGCTCAGGGCGACTTTCAAACCGTAGGGAATTCGCGCTTCGATCCCGCGCAAAGTCGTCGGGCGACCGGGATGGCTGAAGTGCACATTGTCGAAACGCAGTTCACCGGAAGTCGGCATAGGCTGCGGCGTGACCGGGGTGAGAACGGTCGGCTCTTCGCCGCGCAACTCCATCACGCGCCCGAGGCTGACGGTCATTCGTTGGACCGCGACATAGAGACCCAGCAGGCTCTGAACCGGTCCGACGGCCATGCCCAGGTAGGTGGAAAACGCGATCAGCGCGCCCAGTTGCCAGGTCCCCTGCACCACCCAATATCCGCCGATCAGGAATGCGCAGGCGCGGGACAGGGACGTCAGTGTGCCCGGTACCGCCTGGGTGAAAAACTCGGTGACTTGCAGGCGCAGCAGCTGGCTCATGTAGCCTTGGCCCAGCGTCTCCAGGCGCCGCGATTCACGCTGTTGCTGGCCGGCAGACTGGATGAATTTCATCACCGGCAAGGTCTCGACCATGAATGAGGACATGTCCGCCGAGCGCTCGCGCAATTGCCGCACATCGCGCTCGACCTTGCGCCGCATCCAGCGCAGCCAAAGCACGTCGAGGGGAATCAGCACCAGCGCCAGCAACGAGAGTTTCCACGACAGGGTCAGCAGCATCGCCACGGCGCAGACCAGACCGATCACGCTCGATACCGCCGAGAACAACGAGTCCACGGCAAAGCGCTGGATCTCCGCGACGTCGCCATCGAGGCGCGACATCAGGTCACCGATTCGGCGCTGTCCGTAGAAACTCGGCGAGAGGGTTTGCAGATGTCGATAAAGGTCATCGCGCAGGGCAAACAGAATCCGCCCGGATAGCCGCGTGTGCAGGTAACGGTTGATCCCCGACAACCCCGTTCCGAGCAGGCCGGCCACGATCATCAACCCGGCAATCAGCACCAGCATCGGAAAGTTGCGTGCGAGCAAACCATCGTCGATCAGTAGTTTGGTCAGCCAAGGCTGGACCAACACCAGCAACGAGGCGCAGACCGATAACCCGAGCAACCCGGCAATCGCCAGACGATGGGGCCGCACGAAGCTGTAGAGCCAGCGCAAGGCCGCTTGCAGGGCTTCGGGGTTTTGGCTGTCGATCAGCCGAACGATCAAGCGCTGCATCACGAGCGCAACTGTTTGAGCTTGCGATACAAGGTCGCGCGGCTGATGCCCAAGGCGTCGGCGGCGGCCGAGACGTTGCCCTGGTGAGTGTCCAGGGACTGGCGAATCAGCTCCAGTTCATTCTCACGGATGCTGCCTGACTGAGGGCGCTCGGTCGCGCTCAACTCGTCGAGCATGCTGTCGGGCAAGTGGTCGAGGGTGAGTACGGTGTCCCCCGGCTCGCGCATGGCCAGCGCCGTGCGTAAAACCATTTCCAGTTGGCGAATGTTGCCCGGCCAGTGATAGCCGCTGAGCAAGCGGTTCAAATCGTCATGCAGGACCATCGCCGGCGCATCCAGTTTGGCCAGCAGGCGAGCGACCAGACCGCTGAAATCCTCACGTTCGCGCAAGGCCGGGAGCATCACGCTGATGCCGTTGACCCGATAAAACAGATCCTCCCGGAAGTGTTTTTCTTCGACCAGTCGCTTGAGGTCGCGATGCGTAGCGCAGATCAGTGCGACGTCGATGTCTTGCTCTTCGCCGGCGCCTAACGGTGCCACTTTACGGTCCTGCAACACCCGCAACAGACGGGCCTGCAAGGCCAATGGCATGTCGCCGATTTCATCGAGAAACAAGGTGCCGCCATGGGCCTGTTGCAGACGACCGATCATGCCGCCGCGACGGGAACCGGTGAAGGCGCCTTCGCGGTAGCCGAACAATTCCGACTCGATCAGGCCTTCGGGGATTGCCGCGCAGTTCACGGCGACGAAGGGTTTGTCGCAGCGGGTGCCGGCCATGTGCAGGGCGCGGGCGATGACTTCCTTACCGGTGCCGGTTTCGCCCAGCAGCAACACCGGCAGCTCATTGGCCAGGCCTTGACGGGCCATGCGCAAGGCTCGGGCATAACGGACATTGCTGCCGGCCAGGGATTCGAGATCCGGTTGTGCTTTGGCGGTTTTCGCTGTGCTGCGCGGCGGCGTGCTGACGTTGATCGAACGCTGCGGCGCACGCAGGGTTTTGTAGAAGAACTCGCCTTTGGCCGTTTGCAGACTGCCAACACCGCCCTGATGCAGACGCGATAGAAGTTGCAGGCCATCGACGCCCAGAAACTCTTCACAGCGTCGACCGACCAGCGCCGAGCGCTCGGCGTGGAGCAACTGACAGGCTTGGGCGCTGACGGCGAGAATCTGCCCGCCGAGGCTCACCGCCAACAGGCCTTGCCAAGGGGATTCGAGGTATTGCCGACGGCTGTGGAAGGCCAGGACGATCTCGTCCGGATAACTGGCGTTGAACACTCGGCTTTCGATCTGGCTGACGGCCATCGCCAGCAACGCAGTGCTGTCGTGGACACGACCGAGCGGGCCTTCGCGGGTCAGGTCGAGTACGCCGAGGATGTCGCCTTGGGGGCAATGGATCGGCACCGAGGTGCAGGAGAAATCGGTCAAACGATCGAGGTAATGTTCACCGCAATCGATCATCGTTGGCCGGGCTTCCACCAGTGCGGTGCCCAGCGCGTTGGTGCCGCGAGCGGCTTCGCTCCAGCAGGCGCCGAGGGTGATGTCCTGCAGGCCGCTGCCCTTGAGGCGATCGGCGCGGCCTTCGACGGCGAGAATGGTGGCGTCGGAATTGGCGAGGATGATCAGCCCTTCCTTGCCCTGACGTTCGGCCAGGTAATCGATGGCCGGCAATGCCGCGTCAATCAGCAGCCGATTGCTCGCCAACAGCACGTCGAGGCTCGCGCTCGATTCCAGCGCCAACTCGTGCTTGGCATTGAAATGCACGCCATGGCTCAGGCTACGCCGCCACGACGCATCGATTTCCGCCCGCAACACGCCATCGGGGACTTCGCCCTCGAGATGGAGCTTTTCCCGGGCCAGCCGGGCTTCGCGGTGCAGTTTGGGAGGTGTTGTTTTTATTAGCGTCATCAAGCGCTCCGGATCGGTCCGCTTTGCGCTTTTTTAAGATCAGCGCCCTGCCGCAATCTTTACGTTAACGTCAGGGCGATGGCAAGTGCCTTACGGCGCTTGTGTTTCATCAGGTGGACCGAGTTATCGTTCATCGCGAGCAGGCTCGCTCCCACAAGTTCTGCGTCGTCCAAAAATCTGCGGTTCAACTCAGTCAACTGTGGGAGCGAGCCTGCTCGCGATAGCGATCTACCAGACACCAAAGATCTCAGAGCTGCCACACCTCGGCGTTCACAAAAAACGCCCGGGCATTATCCTCAAGACTCTCCAGGTGATACCCGCCCTCCTGCACAATCAGACACGGCAACCCAAGGCTGCGAATCCGCTCCCCAAGCCGCGCAAACCCTTCACGGGTCACCGCCACTTTGCTCTGCGGATCAAGCTCGAAAATATCGAACCCCAAAGACAACACCAGCACCTCGGCGCCGAAGTCTTTCACCGCCGCCAATGCCACGTCCAATTGCCCCAGGAAATCCGCCTCACTGGCACCATGCGCCATCGGCAAATTGAGGTTGAAGCCCTCGCCCCTCCCGACACCACGCTCGTCAGCGAACCCGGCAACCCCCGGATAGAAGTTGGTCGGATCGCCATGCACCGAGACGTAGAGCACGTCATCGCGGTCGTAGAAAATCTCCTGAATCCCCTGACCGTGGTGCATGTCGGTGTCGAGCACCGCGACGCGCTCATAACCGGCACGCAGAACCTGCGCCGCCACCGCTGCATTGTTCACATAACAGAAACCACCCGCCGCTTCGGCCCGGGCATGGTGTCCCGGTGGACGGCACAAGGCGTAAGCGGCCGGCTCGCCATCGAGCAACGCCTGAGCGCCGGCAATGGCGCTTTGCGCCGACCAATAGGCCGAACGCCAGGTCTGCTCACCCACCGGGCAACTGCCATCCGCCAGATAGCGGGCGGCCTGGGCGAGAATCCCGCGCAGGGCATTGGGCTCGCGCACGAAGATGTTCGACATCACCTCGTCACCCCAATCCTCGGGGATCTCTTTCCAACGCTGATGCGCTTCCTGCAAAAACGTCAGGTACGGCGCGCCGTGGACCGCCAGCAGCGGATCGAGCCCGGCATCGACCGGCTGCTCGACGTTAAAGCCCAGCGAGTGCGACGCCTGGACCAACCGCTGAGCGCGCTCCGGCACTTCTTGTGGTGTGCGCATCTGCCCACGGGAGTAGTAGCTGCGTGGATGGTGAAGCAATTGTTCAGGGTGGAAAAAACTGCGCATGGATTATCACCTGTCAGAGTGGGAGCGAGCCTGCTCGCGAAAGCGATGTGTCATTCAACAATGATGTCGACTGACACTCCCTCTTCGCGAGCAGGCTCGCTCCCACAGGGATTGCGTTTTATTCGACTTTGCCGGCGCGGGACAGCACGGCGTTTAGCAGCACATCGGTGCCCTGACGCACGTCTTCAGGCAACACATCTTCGGCTTCGTTATGGCTCAAGCCGCCGACGCATGGAATGAACACCATGGCCGTCGGGCAGTACCGCTCCAGATGAATTGCATCATGCCCGGCACCGCTGACAATCGATTGCTGAGCGTAGCCCAGCGCGTCCACCGCCTGCTGCACGGCCGCCACGCAATCGGCATCGAACGGGGTTGCCGGGCTGATCCAGTGAGGTGTAATCGTCAGGTTCAAGCCTCGGCTATCGGCAATCGCCTGAAGCCGCTCGCGGACTTGCTGCTCCATGGCCTCAATCGCTTCGTCGCGGTGATGACGCAGGTCGACGGTGAAATTCACCAGCCCCGGAATGGTGTTGCGCGACGATTTGTTGATGCTCAACTCGCCGACGGTGGTCAGGCCTTCGGGGGCAAAATCGGTGGCCAACCCTTCAATGGCCTGGATCATTCGCGCCACGCCATACAAAGCGTCTTTGCGCAGCGGCATCGGCGTGGTGCCGGCGTGGGCGGCCATGCCTTCAACCCGCACGTCGAGCCAGCGAATCGCCTGGCCGCCGCTGACCACGCCGATGCTTTTGGCGTTGTCTTCGAGGATCGGACCTTGCTCGATGTGCGCTTCAAAGTACGCATCCACCGCGCCGCCAAACGGGCGCTCGCCGGCGTAACCGGTGCGCTGCAACGCCTCGGCAACGCTGATGCCGTCGATGTCACGCACCGCCAGCGCTGCGTCCAGTGGCATGATCCCGGTGAACACCGCCGAGCCGAACATCGCCGGGGTGAAGCGTGCGCCTTCTTCGTTGGTCCAGACCGCCACTTCCAGTGGTTTGCGGGTCAGGATGTCGAGGTCGTTGAGACAACGGACCACTTCCAGGCCGGCGAGTACGCCGTAGACGCCATCGAAACGCCCGCCTTCAGGCTGGGTGTCGAGGTGACTGCCCATCATCACGGGCGCGGCATCGGGGTCGGTGCCGGCGCGGCGGGCGAACAGGTTGCCGATGGCGTCCACGCTCAGGGTCATGCCGGCTTCGCGACACCAGTGGGAAAACAATTCACGGCCGGCCTTGTCTTCATCGCTCAGGGCCAGACGGCAGCTACCGCCACGGGCGGTGGCGCCGATTTCGGCCATGGCCATCAGACTCGCCCAGAGGCGTTCGCCATTAATCTTCAACATGAGTTACTCCTGAAAAACGTTGATTAAGCGTTGGCCATTTCGAGGCGTTCAGCGCTGGCATGGCGACGGGCAAGGGACAGGACACAGATCAGCGAAGTCGCGGCAATCAGGCTGTAGAACACCGCCAGCGGCCACCATTGGCCGGCGAACTTGTGCGCCAGCAAAGTGCCGATCAGCGGCGTCAGGCCACCGGCCACGGCGCCGCAAATCTGATAGGCCAACGAGATCGCGGTGTAGCGCACGCGGGTCTCGAACATGCCGCTGACGTAACCGGCGATCACCGCATAGAACGACGCCATGCACACCACCGCCAGAGCGATGCCGAGGATGATCAGCGGCGCCTGGGCCGAGCTGACCAGCACGAACATCGGGTACGGCGAGGCCATGGCCAGCAACGACATCAGGCACAGGAATCGCGTCGCGCCGATTTTCTCGGCGACCCACGCGGCCAACGGTTGAATGCAGAACTGAATGATCGCCACCACAAACAGGCACTCGAGAATCAATGAGCGCGGCAGTTCGAGTTGCTGGGTGGTGTAGGCGATCATGAAGGTGTTGGTGAAATACACCCCGGCGATCCCGAGGGTGTTGGCGCCGATGCACAGCAGCAGCGGACGCCACGCGGTGCGCAGCACTTCCATGACCGGCGCCTGCTCCTTGCGTGTGCTTTTGCGCGCCAGTTCGCGGCTGGCGAGGAACTCCGGCGACTCATTCACGCCCAGGCGAATCGCCAGGCCCACCAGCAGCAACAGCGAACTGGCGAGGAACGGCAGACGCCAGCCCCAGCTCATCAGGTCTTCTTCCGGCAGACGGGTGACTACGCTGAAGGCCAGCAACGACAGGATCAAACCCGCCGGGCTGCCCAGTTGCGCAAAGGAGGCGAAGAAGTTGCGTCGACCTTTCGGCGCATGCTCGCCGGCCATCAACACCGCCCCGCCCCACTCGCCACCGACGGCGATGCCCTGGACGATGCGCAACAGAATCAGCAGCACCGGCGCGGCTGCGCCGATTTGTGCGTAGGTCGGCAGCAAGCCGATGCAGACCGTGACCACGCCCATCATCAGCAACGTGATGATCAGCGACTTCTTGCGGCCGATGCGGTCGCCAATATGGCCGAAGATAATCCCGCCCAACGGCCGCGCAAAGAAGCCCACGGCGAAGGTGCCGAAGGCGGCCATGGTGCTGAACAGTTTGTCGTCGGAGGGGAAGAACAGCGCGCCGAACACCAGCGCGGCGGCGGTCGCGTAGATGTAAAAGTCGTACCACTCGATCATGGTGCCGATGAATGCGGCAGCCGCAGCACGGCGAGGCTGGGGCGAAGCGTTAGGCTTCATGGTCAGGCTCCTTTGGTTATTTTTTTGGCAGGAGTGAAACTGCAAAATCAAGGCGCTCTGACGGCGCCTGTCTGGGGATGATTTATCGTCTCGGGGCTATGATTAGTCAATTTTCTATTTATTATGCGGACTATTACGCCAGCTTATAATCGAGAGCCGCCATGGCCGAACGCGATGTACAACGCCTGCTCAATGACCGTCTGGACTGGAACCTGCTGCGCACCTTCCGGGTGATCGGTCAGGAGCTGAGCATCAGCCGCGCCGCCGCTCGACTGCACCTGACGCAACCGGCGGTGAGCCAGGCGCTCAAGCGTCTGGAGGAGCAATTGGGCCGACAATTGATCGCCCGTCGCGGGCCACGGTTTGCCCTGACCGAAGTCGGCGAGCAGATCTTCGAACTGGCCGGGGAAATCTACGGGCAGATGTCCCAGGTCAGCAGCGTGCTGGAGCAACCGGCCGACGAAGTGATCGGCAAGGTTCGCTTGCTGATCATCAGCCGGATCTTTTCGGAGCGCTTCGATGACTTCCTCGCGGACTTTCATCGCCAGCACCCGCGAGTGGATCTGGAAGTCGACGTGATGCGCAGCTCCGACATCGTCAGCGCCCTCCAGGAAAAAACCGCGACCCTCGGCCTGAGCCTCAATCGCCGCCCGCAACCGCGCCTGGAACAACGACTGTTCCTGCGTCAACGCTATGCGTTTTTCTGCGGCAAGCACCATGCGCTGTTCGGCCAGCAGAATGTCGCCGAAGGGGATTTGCAGCGGGAGAATTTCGTCAGTTTCACCAGCGACCAGATCGGCGGCATGCTCTCGCCGCTGACGATTTTTCGTGATCAGCAAGGCTTCAGCGGACGGATCGTCGCCTCGTCACCGAGCCTGGAAGAAGTCCGGCGACTGGTGATCGCCGGGTACGGGATCGGCTGTTTGCCCGAGCACGTGGTGGCGGCGGACGTCGACGCCGGATTGCTCTGGCGCCTGCCGCCCCACGAAGGGATTGCCGATGTGGACATTCATTTGCTGTGGAACCGCGAGCAGCGCATGAGCCGGGCCGAGACGATGTTCATCGAAAGCCTGCAACGCTGTTTGACGGCTTAAACGCGTAACACCTGCGCCACCGGCTCGCCCGCATGCAAACGCTCGAGCAAACGCGGCTCGGCATTATCGGAAGCCAAGGCCTGTTCGATGACGCCGGCCGCGGTTTGCCAATCGAGAAACAGCACACCGTTGTCGTCCGCCAGCACCCAATCACCGGGATGCACCGTGACGCCGGCACAGTGAATCGGCTGATTGATCTGGCTGTCGCCACGGCCATGCAATTTGGTGGTCAACAGGCTGGTGCCGCGAGCGAAAACCGGCAGCCCGGACTCGCGCAGTTCCAGCAAGTCGGTCACTGCGCCGTCCACCACAATGCCCACCGCCCCCGCGCAACGTGCCGCGCAACTGGTGACGGCGCCGACAGGTGCGTGTTGCCAGTCCCCATCGGTGTCGATCACCAGCACATCGCCGGGCTGGATGAGCGCCAGGGCCTGGTTGACCGCGATGGCATCGGCGCCCACCAGTTTCAGGGTCAGCGCCCGGCCGACCAGTTTCACATTGGGCACCATGGCCCGCAGTTGCGAGTCGGCAAAGCCCTCTTCGAGAAAATGCCCGAGGGTCGGAAAACTCACTGCGTTGAGCTGCTCGATCAGCTGCGATTCATCCATGTTGCGCCTCCTTGGCGATCAACTCGGCGACACAGTCGATTTCCAGCGACACGCCCCACAGCGCCACGCACACCGTGGTGCGCGCCGGCGGCGCATGGCCGAGGAACTCGCGATACACCGCATTGAACGGCTCCAGTTGTGCGGGATCGGTGAGGTACGCGTTGACCTTGATCACATGGCTGAAGTCGGACCCGGCTTCAATCAGGATTGCCTCCATATTGCGCAAGGTTTGTCGCACTTGTTCGGTGAAATGAGCGGGCTGGTCATCGAGCCCGCTCTGGGCCGGAATCTGCCCGGCGGTGAACACCAGGTGGCCACTGACCACTGCTTGGGAGTAAGGGCCGACCGGGCCGATGAAGCCTGGGGCTGATTGGATTCTGCGCATGTTGTTGAACTCCATTAATCAGGCGACGGCCGATTTGACAGGTTTGCCGAGGGCTGGCTCGTTGTCCGGCACTGCTGCTGGGACTTCACTGATGTCTCGCTTGAAGGTCTCGGTCAGCAACAACAGCGCCACCAACGAAATCAACGCCGCACCGATCATGTACCAGGCCACTGAAGAGCCTTTGCCGGTCGCCGCCAGCAATGCGGTGGTGACGATGGGCGTCGCCGCACTGCCGAGCAGGCCGGACAACATGTAGCTGATCGATAACCCGGAATAGCGCACCCGAGTGCCGAACAGTTCGGCGAGGAAGGTCGCGATCGGCCCGTAATTGGCCGCGAAGGCAGTCATCAACAGCAGGTAGCCGAAGATCACACAGGGCAACTCTTTGGTGTCCATCAACCAGAACAACGGGAACGCCACCAACGCTTCGGCCACGATGCCGGCGACGATGATCGGCTTGCGTCCGTAGCGGTCCGACAACGCGCCGAACACCGGCAACATGACGATGCACCAGGCGCAGGACAGCAACACCACGCCGAGCATCACGCTGCGGCTGAACCCCAGATTCTGCGTGCCATACGTCAGGCCGAAGGCAACGATGATGTTGAACGACGCCCCGGTCGACATGGTGGCGATCCCGCCCAGCACCACTTGTTTCCAGTACTTGCGAAACACTTCCGCCAGCGGCATTTTCACCTGCACCTCGGCTTCCTTGACCTTGTTGAAGGCCGGGGTTTCCGCGATGTTCAAGCGGATGTACAAGCCCACGGCGATCAGCAGCACGCTGGCCAGGAACGGAATTCGCCAGCCCCAGGCCAACAGGTCTTCTGGGGACAGCCACGCGGCAATCAGCAAGAAGGCCAGGTTGGCAATCATGGTCCCGGCCGGGACGCCGATCTGTACCCACGAGCCGTACAAGCCGCGTTTGTTGGCGGGAGCGTGTTCCACCGCCATCAGCACCGCACCGCCCCACTCGCCACCCAACGCCAGGCCTTGAATCACCCTCAGCAGCAACAACAGGATCGGCGCCCAGATACCAATGGCCGCGTAGTTAGGTAATAACCCGATGGCGAACGTAGCGGCACCCATGGTCAACAGCGAAATCAACAACATCGACTTGCGTCCCAAGCGGTCACCGAAATGACCGAACAGGGCCGCACCGACAATCCGGGCCAGGTAGGCCGAAGCAAATGTACCGAACGCCAGTAATGTCCCGATCAACGGATCGAAATCCGGAAAGAACACTTTGTTGAACACCAGCGCCGAAGCCGTGGCGAAAACAAACAAGTCGTACCATTCCACAGTAGTGCCAATCACACTGGCCACGGCCACTTTCTTCATGCTGATTGCAACTTCCGGAGGTGCGCCGGACTTTTCTACAGGCGATAGATCGCTCATTACTGTCTCCAGGAGTTCATCAAGAACTCGTATTTAATTGTTTTAACTGGCAGTAAAACGTTCGAGATAAGGGATTATTGTTATAAGTCGCCCAATTCAATGGGCGAGTTTGCAAGGTGCTTTCTTATTAATAACCGAGTGTTCGGTCCGCACAATTCAATAACGGCTCACCGGTATTTAAACGACGAAAGTTCTCTGCTACTTGTTCGGCGATACAGTCATGGGAGGCTGCGGACGCCATGTGCGGAGTGATGGTGACGCCGGGCATTGCCCAGAGACGGTGATCGACCGGCAGCGGTTCTTGTTCGAAAACATCCAGCAACGCGCCGCGTAGCTTTCCTCGGGCCAGGGCCTGTTCGAGGTCATCGATATTCAGATGACCGCCGCGACCACAATTGACCAGCGCGGCGCCATTGGCGAGCCGCTCAAACGTTGCGCTGCCGAGGATGCCGCGGGTTTCGCTGGTCAGCGGCAACAGGTTGATCAACAACTCCAATCCATCGAGAAACGGGTTCAGTTTTTCCGCACCGGCGAACGTCTGTACGCCCGGCAAGTCTTTGCTGCGACGTGCCCAACCACGAACGTCGTAACCGGCGGCGGCCAGGTCCTGGGCAATGGCGCTGCCCAACGACCCCAGCCCCATCACACCGACCTTGAACTGCCCCGCCGCCCGTTGCAGCGGCCGCTCCCAACGCTGGTCCTGTTGCTGCAACAGCACTTGATCGAAGCCGCGGTGATAGTGAATCGCCGCCCAGCGCACGTACTCGGTCATGCCCTGGCGGTGACCGGGATCAACCACTCGGCAGATCGGCAGATCCGGGCACGACGGGTCGTGATCGAGGTGATCGATGCCGGCGGCCACCGAGTGAATGACTTGCAGGTTCGGCAATGCAGCGAGGCTGCCTGGCAAGGGAAACCAGCACGCGGCAATCTGCGCATTCTTGGCCAACGGATCATCCGCCAGCACGGTGGTGAGTTGCGACGCACTGCGGGCAAATGCAGCCTGCAATTGCTTGAGCAGAAGACTGTCGCGGGACAGCAGAACCACGGTGTTGGTGACGGTTTTCACGATAAGTAGGACTCGCGCTGGGATTCGATCAGGGTCAGGGCGGCCTCCCAGGCCAGGTCGATGATGTTGTCCTGCTCATCGCGGTCAAACTGCTCGGCGGTGTGCGCACAGACTTCCGGGGACGGGTAATGCAACGCCGAACCACCGGACAACGCCGCAACTTGCGCCTGACAGGCACGCTCCAGGAAGTGAATCTCCTGGAACGCCTGGGCCACACCAGAACCACCGACCAACAGTCCATGATTGCGCAGGATCATCGCCCGGTGCGGGCCCAGATCGGCAATCAAACGCTCGCGCTCATCCAGCGACAGCGCGATGCCTTCATAGGTGTGATACGCCAATTTGCCGTAGAACTTCAGCGCGTGTTGACTGATCGGCAGCAAGCCTTGCTTCTGGGCGGCGACCGCCATGCCGGCAGCCGTGTGGGTGTGAATCACACAGTTGAGATCCGGGCGGGCCATGTGGATCGCCGAGTGAATGACAAAGCCGGCGGCGTTGACCCGATGACCTTCATATTCCGGGTCAACGACTCGCCCGTCCTGATCGATACGCACCAGGTCCGAAGCACGCATGCGGTCGAAAATCACCCCGTAGCGGTTGATCAGGAAATGGTGCTCCGGCCCTGGAATACGCAGGGTGATGTGGGTATCGATCAGGTCGGTCATGCGAAAGTGCGCGACCAGGCGATACAGGGCAGCCAACTCGCAACGGGCTTGCCATTCAACCGGGCCGATGTGTTCAGGTTTACTCACGAATACACCTCTTTAGCAGCGTGGATGACGACCGGGTTGGCGCGCAGGCGGGCCAGCCCGCAAACACCGATCAAGGACAAGGCCGAGAGCAAGGTGAAGTACACCGCCAACGGCAACCATTGTCCGGAAAACTTGCTCGCCAGCAGCGTGCCGATCAACGGCGTGGTGCCGCCGGCCAGCGCGCAGCTGAGTTGGTAGGCGATAGAAATGCCCGAGTAGCGCAGGTGCACCGGGAATGCCTGGGTCATGTAACCGGCGATCACCGCGTACAGCGCCGAGAGAATCACCACCGCCAGCGCGATGCCGACGGTCATCAACACAATGTTCTGTGTGCCCACTAGCATGAACATCGGGTACGGCGTGACCATGCACAGCAGCGCGACGAGTTTGAGGAAGCGGCCTTCGCCGATGCGCTCGGCGAGCAACGCGGAGAGCGGTTGCGAGAGCAACTGAATGACGGTCACCAGGAACAGGCAATCGAGAATCGTCGAACGTGCGATGCCCTGATACTGGGTGACATAGGTGATCATGAACGTGTTGGTAAAGAAGAACCCGGCCGAACCGATAGTCACGGCGGCGGAAGCAAACAGGATCTGCCGCCAGCAGGTGCGGATCACGTCCTTCACCGGGTACTTGGAAGTCTCGTTGTTGTCCCGGGCCTTGGCGAACTCCGGCGACTCGTGGACGCCGGAACGGATCATCAGGCCGACCATCATCAGCACACCGCTGGCGAGAAATGGCAGACGCCAGCCCCAGGCGAGGAAGTCCTCAGACTCGAGGGAGGTGACCAGACGAAAGGCGATCAACGCCAGCAGTAAACCGGCCGGGCTGCCGAGTTGAGCGAACGATGCATAGAAAGTCTTGCGCTTGGCCGGTGCATGCTCGCTGGCCATCAGCACCGCCCCGCCCCACTCGCCACCGACTGAAATGCCTTGGATCAAACGCAGCACAATCAGACCGACCGGTGCCCAGATACCGACGCTGGCGTAGCTGGGCAACAGACCGATGCCGGCGGTCGCCAAACCCATCAGGGCCATGGTCACCAGCAGCATTTTCTTGCGACCGAGGCGATCACCCAAATGACCGAAAACCATGCCGGCCATTGGGCGAGCGATGAAACCGACGGCGAAACTGCCGAACGCTGCCAGGGTGCTCATCACCGGGTCGTGGCTGGGAAAGAACACTTGCCCGAGCACCAGCGCCGCCGCCGTGGCATAGATGTAGAAGTCGTAGAACTCGATGGTCGTGCCAATGAAGGCTGCCGCCGCCGCTCGACGCGGTTGAGGGGTAGTGTGCATGCAAGGACCCTGTGTATTTATAGTTTTGGGCAGGTACTGAAGGCTGTTTACGGGTTGCACTCTGTGGCGCTTGTTAGCTTTATCGCTTCCGTGCCAGGATTAGTCAATTTTCAAATTCTTATCTTTACTATTAGCCTTGCTACTACCAGGAGTTTTATGCCCTCCACTTCTAACCCTTGGGTCGGTCGCCGCTTTCTGAATGACCGCCTCGACTGGAACCTGCTACGCACCTATTTGGTGATCAGCCAGGAAGGCAGCATGAGCCGGGCCGCCGCACGATTGCACATCACGCAGTCAGCCGTCAGCCAGGCACTGAAACGGCTGGAGGAACAATTGGAATGTGTGTTGATTGCCCGTAGCGGACGGCGGTTTGATCTGACGGAAACCGGGGAGGAAGTCCTGCGCATTGCGGCGGACATTTACGGCGATATTTCACGACTGGGCACGGTGGTGGAGAGTCGTAACGACGACGTGGTCGGCAAGATTCGCATCCTTACCGTCAGCGGTGTGCAAGCTCGGCATTACGATGAATTTCTCGCCGATTTCCACGAAACGCACCCGAAAATCGAGTTTGAAGTCGAAGTGATGGGCAGCTCGAACATCATCAGTTCACTGCTGCAAAAGACCGCGACCATTGGCGTCGGCCTGTGCCGTTTACCGCAGCCGCGATTGGAGCAGCGAGTACTGTTTCGTGAGACTTATGCGTACTTTTGTGGGCAGCGTCATCGACTGTTCGGGCAAGAGAATCTGACCCTGGAACAGCTCGCGGCGGAGAACTTTGTCAGCTTCACCAGTGACCAACTCGGGGGCAATCTTTCACCCCTGACATTGTTCCGCGACCAGCAAGGCTTTACCGGCAAGATCGTCGCTTCATCGACGAGTTTCGAAGAGATTTATCGCTTGATCTGTTCAGGGTTCGGCATTGGCTGTCTGCCGACGCACCTGGTACGAAGGGATGTCGAGCAAGGTTTGCTCTGGCGTTTGCCGCCGGAAGATGGGGTGGTGGATTTCGATATCCAGCTGCTGTGGAATCGCGAGCAGAAGATGAGTCAGGCCGAAACCGTGTTCCTCGAAAGCTTCCAGCACATGCTCAGTATTCGTGAGCCTGTGCTGTGAAGCCTTGATCGCTTAGACGTGAGGGTCGCCCGGTGCTTTGCTCGGTGTAGCGTATTGCGGCTTCAAGTGACCGTCCTGATCGAGTAGCCAGGCATCCATGATCTGCCGTACCACCGGACCTGCGACGCGACCGCCGGCCTCACCGTTTTCGATCATCACCGAGATGACAATCTTCGGATGTTCGGCCGGGGCAAAACCGACGAACAAGGCGTTGTCGCGGTTGCGTTCAAGGGTTTTCGCCCGGTTGTAGCGCTCGCCTTGCTTGATCGCCACCACTTGCGCGGTACCACTCTTGCCGGCGATGCGGTACTGAGCGCCCTGCGCTGCCGCCCGCGCAATCCCGCGAGCGTCGTGCATCACCATTTGCATGCCGTGGTTGACCTGCTCCCAGTCACGCGGGTCTTTCAACAGGATGTTTGGCATTGGATGCTCATCCACTGGCGCAACACCGTCCACGGTTTTGGCCAGGTGCGGGCGATTCCAGACACCTTTGTTGGCGATCAGTGCAGTGGCCTGGGCGAGCTGCAATGGAGTGACCTGCATGTAACCCTGGCCGATGCCGAGGATCACGGTCTCACCCGGGAACCATGCCTGACGGCGCGTGGCACGCTTCCAGGCTTGCGACGGCATCAGGCCAGCAGACTCTTCGAACATGTCCAGCGAGACTTTCTCGCCGAGGCCGAACATAGCCATGTAGTCATGCAGTCGGTCGATACCCAGCTTGTGGGCCAGGTCGTAGAAATAGGTGTCGTTGGAGCGCATGATCGCCGCGTCCATATCCACCCAGCCATCGCCGCTGTGGTTCCAGTTGCGGTATTTGTGATCGAAGTCCGGGAGTTGGTAGTAACCGGGGTCGAAGACGCGGGTCTGCGGGGTAACGACGCCGGCGTCGAGGCCGGCAATGGCCACTTCCGGCTTGATGGTCGAACCTGGTGCATAGAGGCCGCGCAGTACGCGGTTGAACAGCGGTCGGTCGATCGAGTCGTGGAGCGCTGCGTATTCCTTGAAGCTGATTCCGGTGACGAACAGGTTCGGGTCGAAGCTTGGCTTGCTGACCATCGCGAGCACTTCTCCGGTCGACGGATCAAGTGCGACCACCGAACCGCGACGATCACCCAACGCTTCCTCGGCGGCTTTCTGAAGGTTGACGTCGAGGCTCAGTACGATGTTTTTGCCCGGGATCGGATCGGTGTGCTTGAGCACTCGCAGGACCCGACCTTGAGCGTTGGTTTCGACTTCTTCGTAACCCACCTGGCCGTGCAGCTGCGACTCGTAGAATTTTTCGATGCCTGTCTTGCCGATGGATTGAGTGCCACGGTATTCCACCGTGTCCAGGGCTTTGGACTCTTTCTCGTTGATGCGGCCGACATAGCCGATCGAATGCGCAAAGTGCGCACCCATCGGGTAGTGGCGAACGAATTGTGGTTCTACGTCGATCCCCGGCAGACGGAACTCGTTGACCGCCAACACGGCGATCTGTTCTTCGCTGAGCTCGTAGAACAAGGTGACCGGCACGAATGGATGGCGCGCCTGCTTCATCGCCTTGTCAAACAACGAGCGGTCTTCGGTCGGCAAGTGCAGGAGGCTGACCACCTCATCCAGTTCCTCTTTAACATCGGAGGCGCGTTCGCGGGTGATGGTCAGGTTGAAGCTGGGACGGTTGTCCGCCAGAACCACGCCGTTGCGGTCATAGATCAATCCGCGCGTGGGGGTGATCGGCAGGACATGGACGCGATTGTTTTCTGAGATCGTCGAGTGATAGTCAAACTCGACCACCTGCAGGACATACATGCGCACGACCAACGCGCAGGTAATGGTGACAACGAACAGGGCGCAAGCCATCAGTCTTTTGTTGACCAGGCGCGTCTCTTTTTCGTGGTCCTTGATCGGTATCGGTTGGGGCATTTCTGCTGCAGCTCTTTGACTGTAAAGGGGGCGCCAATCCGTAGGCTTGAAATCAGTCCGTTAAAAAACGAGCTGCACCATACCAAAAACCAGGCGGTCACTTTAGTGCGATTTCCTCTAACGGTTGTCCTTGAGGGCCAAAACGACGATCGGTTTTTTTATGATTCGTGCGTTTAGCTCAAAATTGATATTCCAATTCGTGCATTTTTCTTGAAGGAGGGCCTGTAGATACTGGGTGCATGTCATTCCGTTTTGTTTTTTGGAGTCTTTCATGCATCCACGATTTCAACGTTTACTGGGCTCAACTGGATTTTCCATTGGGCTGGAACTGCCGCTGGATAACGATTGGTCCAGCGATGGGCAGCGACTGCGGATTGCCGAAGACCGGCCTTTTGGTGTTCCGGACCTGAAGCAGCACGCCGCTATGGCGCGCCTCGCCGACAAGGTTGGTTTCGGCGCTCTGTGGGTACGCGATGTGCCGGTTTATGATCCCAATTTTGGTGATGCGGCACAGGTGTTCGAAACCTTTTCCTACCTTGGCTACCTGGCAGGGATCACCGACAACATCATGCTGGGTACGGCGGCGGTTGTATTACCGCTACGTCAACCTTGGTTAACGCTCAAGGCAGCCAACAGTGTTGATGAACTGAGTGATGGACGTCTACTACTGGGTGTGGCCAGTGGCGACCGACCTATGGAGTATCCGTTGTTTGGTGTGGACTACGATCAGCGGGGAGAGATCTTTCGCGATACGGTCGAGTTGATACGCAGCCAAGGTGAAGGACGCTTGCCGGAAGGTGCTCGCCTGTTACCAGAGCGAGATCAGCCAGTGCCATTGTTGGTCGCAGGTCTTGGTCAGCAATCCCCAGCGTGGATCGGTCAACACATGGACGGCTGGCTCGCCTACCCCGGCACACCGGATGAGCATCGGCGCCGAGTGGGACTGTGGCGAGAGGTCGGTGGCGATAAACCCTACATCAGCTTCGTTCACCTGGATCTGGCGGCCAATCCTCATGCACCGATGCGACGCGTACGTTTTGGCGGCAGCTGCGGGAGGCTGGCATTGATTGATGAGCTTCAGGCTTTGCGTGAAGCCGGTGTGCAGCACGTTGGCTTGCATCTGCGTCGTAGCGAACGACCGGTTGCCGAGGTTATTCAAGAAATAGCTGAATACGTTCTGCCAAAGTTTCACTAACGATGCTGCTGGGACCAGGGATAGTCGATGGGCTGTCCCTTGTCGTCACGCCACTTTCCTGCGGACAAAACAAAACCCCTACCTGCATACGCAGATAGGGGTTTCGGAATTTAATCTTGACGATGACCTACTCTCACATGGGGAAACCCCACACTACCATCGGCGATGCATCGTTTCACTGCTGAGTTCGGGATGGGATCAGGTGGTTCCAATGCTCTATGGTCGTCAAGAAATTCGGTAGCCAGGTCGTGGGCCTTTTCAGGTTCACGCTCCAGCGAATGGGTATGCGATAGATTTGTGTGTTTCGTTTCGAATTTTCGACTTGTATCGTCTTCACACACCGCAATCTGGCCTCTTTCGAGTTCACAAATTGCTTGGGTGTTATATGGTCAAGCCTCACGGGCAATTAGTATTGGTTAGCTCAACGCCTCACAGCGCTTACACACCCAACCTATCAACGTCGTAGTCTTCGACGGCCCTTCAGGGGACTCAAGGTCCCAGTGAGATCTCATCTTGAGGCTAGTTTCCCGCTTAGATGCTTTCAGCGGTTATCTATTCCGAACATAGCTACCCGGCAATGCCACTGGCGTGACAACCGGAACACCAGAGGTTCGTCCACTCCGGTCCTCTCGTACTAGGAGCAGCCCCTCTCAAATCTCAAACGTCCACGGCAGATAGGGACCGAACTGTCTCACGACGTTCTAAACCCAGCTTCGCGTACCACTTTAAATGGCGAACAGCCATACCCTTGGGACCGGCTTCAGCCCCAGGATGTGATGAGCCGACATCGAGGTGCCAAACACCGCCGTCGATATGAACTCTTGGGCGGTATCAGCCTGTTATCCCCGGAGTACCTTTTATCCGTTGAGCGATGGCCCTTCCATACAGAACCACCGGATCACTAAGACCTACTTTCGTACCTGCTCGACGTGTCTGTCTCGCAGTCAAGCGCGCTTTTGCCTTTATACTCTACGACCGATTTCCGACCGGTCTGAGCGCACCTTCGTACTCCTCCGTTACTCTTTAGGAGGAGACCGCCCCAGTCAAACTACCCACCATACACTGTCCTCGATCCGGATAACGGACCTGAGTTAGAACCTCAAAGTTGCCAGGGTGGTATTTCAAGGTTGGCTCCACGCGAACTGGCGTCCACGCTTCAAAGCCTCCCACCTATCCTACACAAGCAAATTCAAAGTCCAGTGCAAAGCTATAGTAAAGGTTCACGGGGTCTTTCCGTCTAGCCGCGGATACACTGCATCTTCACAGCGATTTCAATTTCACTGAGTCTCGGGTGGAGACAGCGCCGCCATCGTTACGCCATTCGTGCAGGTCGGAACTTACCCGACAAGGAATTTCGCTACCTTAGGACCGTTATAGTTACGGCCGCCGTTTACCGGGGCTTCGATCAAGAGCTTCGCGTTAGCTAACCCCATCAATTAACCTTCCGGCACCGGGCAGGCGTCACACCCTATACGTCCACTTTCGTGTTTGCAGAGTGCTGTGTTTTTAATAAACAGTCGCAGCGGCCTGGTATCTTCGACCGGCATGGGCTTACGCAGTAAATGCTTCACCCTCACCGGCGCACCTTCTCCCGAAGTTACGGTGCCATTTTGCCTAGTTCCTTCACCCGAGTTCTCTCAAGCGCCTTGGTATTCTCTACCCAACCACCTGTGTCGGTTTGGGGTACGGTTCCTGGTTACCTGAAGCTTAGAAGCTTTTCTTGGAAGCATGGCATCAACCACTTCGTGTTCTAAAAGAACACTCGTCATCAGCTCTCGGCCTTAGAATCCCGGATTTACCTAAGATTCCAGCCTACCACCTTAAACTTGGACAACCAACGCCAAGCTGGCCTAGCCTTCTCCGTCCCTCCATCGCAATAACCAGAAGTACAGGAATATTAACCTGTTTTCCATCGACTACGCTTTTCAGCCTCGCCTTAGGGACCGACTAACCCTGCGTCGATTAACGTTGCGCAGGAAACCTTGGTCTTTCGGCGTGGGTGTTTTTCACACCCATTGTCGTTACTCATGTCAGCATTCGCACTTCTGATACCTCCAGCAAGCTTCTCAACTCACCTTCACAGGCTTACAGAACGCTCCTCTACCGCATCACCTAAGTGATACCCGTAGCTTCGGTGTATGG